>JAFQSY010000070.1 GCA_017409265.1 Clostridia bacterium | reverse complement strand
TTCTCCCCAAGAAACCGTCGGAATTACTTTTATCCCTTTATCTTGCATATAAGCGCCACACCAACGGGAACGGAAGGTATTGTAAACCTTAATTGATAACGGCATTTCGGTATACATACTGAAATCGGGAGTTAACACCGCCCTGTATTCTTTCAGCCTTTCAATTCTCGGCTCGGGATCTTTCCACATAGCTTCAAATTTGTAGTCGTCCATAAAGAAATGAACTATGGCTTCTGTTTTGTTGTCACACAGTTTATCATAACCGATAAGTTCAATTTCTTCAAGGTCGATTTCATCAGTCTGAAGCAAAGGAATGTCAAATATTCCGTCGCCCTTGAACTGATTTCTCAGAAACATAGGATTTGTTCTGAAATTTTCACTTGTCATTAATTACCTCCATAAAAATTTAAAGTACATCGAACAAATGTTCTTTGCACTTTTATATTCTAACGAGAAAATTTGATTTTGTCAACAAGTCAGGATATTTGAACTTTTTCTGGGTCGGTTACAAACTGTGGCAAGTTATGGCAAATGCCTTTTTATTGACTTTTTGACCGTTTGTCAATGTCAATCTGAGCGATTTTACAAGCTACGGCAGGTTATGGCAAGTAAAAACAAGATGCTTTAATCACACTCAAGTTCTCAAAGAGATAATCCGTATTATTTCAAAACAATCAAAAACCCCGAAACCACCAACACGGTTTTCGGGGTTTTCCTTATGCTTTGTTTTATGATTTGTTGCATTATTCAAGCCATTGAATAAAGGCTGTTTTATCCGAACAGTTATAGCCTGCATTAGCATAGAAGCTCAAAGTATTATCATCTTTAGAACCTGTAAGCAACATCATTTTGTAACAATTATCTTTAATTGCTATTTTTTTTGCGTAATTCAGACATTGTGTTGCATATCCTCTGCCACGATAATCTTTATGCGTAACAACATTTTCTATAAATGCATATGGTCTGATATTTCTTGTTAAATTAGGTATAATTACACAGACACAAGAAGAAACGATTTTGCCATCTGCTTCATTTACAATAATGTGGTGATTTTTATCTTGAGTAATAGTGTCCCATGTTTTGCTCAGGTGTTCAGTTGTATCCGGTATTTCTTTCTCGTGTAAATGTAAGTACAGCTCTAAAAGTTTATTTAATTCACTGCTATAAATTTCTCTTACCATGTTAACATCACCACAAATTTTTATTTTCCGATTTTATTCAAGCTCTGCCCAAACTCCCGAACGAACTGACCTATTGAATATCCGTCAACAAAACGGTGGACAGATTAAGCGGATTTATCTTTTTTCCATCTGCCCGACAAGAAGAAGACGAGACCGATAACCAACGGCATAAACCCTGCAAGAGCGTCGCCGTACCAGAAGCCCTGGCAACCCATTCCTACCGCAAAGCCAAGCAGAGCTGAGATGCCGATACGGCTTATCATACCGTCAATTATAGCAACGGCAAAGTTGAGCTTTGCATTGCCTGAACCGTTCATAAGGGAGAAACTCATGGAACGTGTGGCGGAGCCGTACATATTGAGAATTGCCGGAACAACAACTATGGAAGCTATGGCGAGCACTTCCTCATCGCCTGTGAACATTCTGAATATAGGCTCGGAGAAGAAGAACAATGCAACGGCAAGAACGGTGGAGATAAGAACGCTGCTGAACAAAACAACTTTCATAATTTTGGGTACACGGTCATATTTTTTTGCGCCGAGGCTCTGGCCAACCATTGTGCTGCCGGCGGTGGTGAAGGACTGGGAAACAATACCTATCATCATATTGATTTTGTTGTAGAGACCCGAAAGTGCTGAAAAGACGACGCCGTAAAGATTAATCCACGATGTAAGGACAATTTTTGAAAGGTTGATGGCGGCGGATTGAATTGCCATGGGTACACCGAGAGCTACCAGCTTTTTGAATGCCTGAGGGTCGATTTTGAAGGAGGCAGGCCTGAAGTCGAATCCGAAGCTTTCTTTTTTTACGTACAGATACGCAAGTGCCGCAACGAAGCTTAATCCCTGAGAAATTACGGTTGCCAGTGCTGCGCCGAAAACCTCCATATTTAAGCCTGCAACAAACCACAGGTCCAGCACCATATTAACTACTGCGGCAATGGCGATGAATACGAACGGTCGGCGGCTGTCACCCATACCGCGAAGAATAGCACTTATTATATTATAGCCGTAAATGAAAAACAATCCGAAAATACAGGTAACGGTATAGTCCATAGTGAAAGCGTAGGACTCGGCGGGGGTGTGGAGTAAATCAAGTATTAAACTGCGTATGAAATAACAACCCACGGAAATAACAACCGATATACCCAGCAGGAAGGTGAACATGGTGCCGATTGTCTTCTGAACAGCATCCATACGCTTTGCGCCGACATTCTGCGAGATGAGCACCTGACCTGCCGACGAGAAGCCCATGGCCACAAACGTCAGCAGATGCAGAACGTCGCCGCCGATAGAAACGGCAGACATACCCTCGCCGCCGATATATTGACCGACAACTATCATATCAACAATATTATATATAGCCTGAAGTGCGTTTGAAACGAATAACGGAAATGCGAATTTGAGCAGCAGTTTTGTGACACTGCCGTTTGTAAGGTCTGTGACTATAGTTGAATTTTGCTTGGACATATGCTTTCCTCTTTTTTATAAATACTTATTTATTGTGCTAATTATATCATAAATGCAACAAAAAACAACCTGAATTTTGCGCCGGTTATGCTTATAAATATGCCTTTTCTGAATTGTTTTTTGTGATATCACGGGCGGTTCAGTTGGATTTGTGTTATTCATTTTTGGGTGATATAGTCCAAATATCCGCTGATGTTTTATATAGGTTTTTCTGAGGCATCAACGGTAAAACAAAAAGCAGTTACACGTCAGAGTGTAGCTGCTTTATTGGTTCAAATACTTTTTTGACTTTTCAAAAAGCTCTGCACGGCTTGATATTTCAAGCTTGCGGTAAATTCCCGAAGTGTGCTTTTTAATGGTGCTTTCGGTTACGAAAAGTGTATCGGCAATAACCTTGCGTTTTTTGTTCTCAAGCAGGAAACGGAGCACTTCCTTTTCACGCTGAGAAAGGGTGTTTACCGTATTCCAGCTTTTCATGATTTCATCAATCTGCTCATTGCTGAAAGCTTTGATTTCCTCAGGTGCTTCACCGTGTTGCTGTGTTTCGGCAACAGCTTCCTGCGGAGTGTCGGTTATACCGTAATCCTGCAAAATCGAATAGAGGAAAAGAATCATCCCTTCGGTTACGATATAGGAAATCGAAAGGAACTCAAAGCTCGAATGAATCATGTTTTCAACAAGCCATATTGAAATATTACCTATTACAACGAAGGCGAGAAAAACGGTGTGCTTGCTTGAAACAACGGTTTTCTTGACGACTGTGTATGCAATAACCGCAACCATTGCGGCAAAGTAAGCAAAAAGAAACACCTTGTAAACTGCGTGAAGCGGACCGTATTCCTTGATGAGTACGGGTAAACCGTTGACAAAATCAAGAGATACGTTTTTATAATATATCGGCAGAATTCCTCCGCTTGCGGCAATCAACAGCATAACGGTATTGATGCCGATAAGAATTTGGGGCAGATACTTAGGATAACTGAATCGTGACAGACTCATTACCATCATAAAAAGCGAAAACGGAAGGAACACGCTGCCGAGATATGCAATTCTGTTTGCCCAGAGGGCTGCATTGAGTGTTTTTGAAAGGGATAACAGAAAATAACCGAGGTCACAAACGGCAACGCAAACAAATAAGAACATCAGCCATTTGTCGTGCTTACGGTCAACGTAATAATAAACGCCGATCATCAGAAGTGAAGCAACCATAGCTAAACCGTAAACTGTTGACATATTATCCCTCCCTTGTTTTTATTGATATGATTTTATCATAGATTGCTTACAGTGTCAAATAACAGAATACATAGTAACGTTTGTGGATTTGCACAAAAAGTCAAAGCTGATTTTGGGACGGTAGCCCTAAAGGTAGCCCTGTTTTCAAAGAAGTAGCCTTCAGGGCTACTTAATTTTATATATATAGGAAAATACAATTAAATTACACAGTACAGATTAAATCCGAAAGGAGAAATTCAATATGGGGCTTATTAAAGCAGGTATAGGTGCACTCGGCGGTGTACTCGCAGACCAATGGAAGGAATTTTTCTACTGCGAATCACTCGAAAACGATGTGCTTATGGTAAAGGGCTCAAAGAGAGTCGGCGGACGCTCCTCCAACACCAAGGGCAGTGACAACATCATTTCCAACGGCTCGGGTATTGCGGTTGCTGACGGTCAGTGCATGATTATCGTTGAGCAGGGCAAGATTGTTGAAGTTTGTGCAGAACCCGGTGAATTCACCTATGATTCATCAACAGAGCCTTCAATCTTCTCAGGCAAGCTCGGTGACAGCATCAAGGAAACCTTCAAGCTTGTAGGCAAAAGATTTACATACGGCGGCGACACAGGCAAAGACCAGAGAGTTTACTATTTCAACACAAAGGAAATTCTTGATAACAAGTTCGGCACACCCAATCCCTTTATGTTTGAGGTTGTCAACAAAAGACTCGGTCTGTTCCGTTCCGTTCAGGTAAGATGCAACGGTATATATTCCTACAAAATCACAGACCCTCTTCTTTTCTACACAAAGATTGCAGGTAA
>JAFQSY010000005.1 GCA_017409265.1 Clostridia bacterium | reverse complement strand
GCCCGTGTCGCCGCCATATGTAAATCTTTTTCCAACCAATTTGAATGTTTCTTTGATGCTGTCACCAAGCTTGCCCGAGAAAATACTCGGCTCTGTTGATGAATCGTAAGTAAATTCACCGGGCTCTGCACAAACTTCAACAATCTTGCCTTGTTCGACAATAATCATACACTGACCGTCTGCAACGGCAATACCTGAACCGTTGGAAATGATATTATCGCTGCCCTTGGTGTTGGAGCTTCTGCCGCTGATTCGCTTCTGACCCTTTGTCATAAGGACATCATTCTCAAGTGAATCGCAATAGAAAAATTCTTTCCACTGGTCAGCCAATACTCCGCCGAGTGCGCCTATGCCTGCTTTAATAAGTCCCATATCATATTTCTCCTTTCGGATTTAAATTTATACTGTGTATGTGTAATTTTATTGTATTTTCTTTTATATTTAAAAATAAGTAGCCCCAAAGGCTACTTCCTTAAAAAAAGGGCTACCTTTAGGGCTACCGTGTCAAAAACAGCATTTTAAATTTGTGCAAAATTACAAAAACATCCTTGTGTTCCGTTGTTTGACACTATTGACATAATATGATAAAATAATAAATAATCAGAATAAAGGAGGGATAATATGTCAAGCATTTACGGTTTAGCAATGGCGGTTTCGCTTCTTATGATCGGCGTTTATTATTACGTTGACCGTAAACACGACAAGTGGCTGCTTTTGTTGTTTGTTTCCGTTGCAGTTTGTGACTTTGGCTATTTCTTGTTATCCCTTTCAAAAACGCTCGATGCGGCACTCTGGTCAAACAGAATTGCATATCTCGGCAATGTCTTTCTTCCGTTTTCGCTTCTGATGATGATAATGACTCTGTCACGATTTACTTATCCTAAATGGTTACCGAAAGTTCTTGTCGCAGTAAACTCAGCTATGTTTTTGATTGCCGCAAGCGGAGGCTTTCTGCCAATATATTATAAAGATGTGTCGCTTGGCTTTGTCGACGGCTATCCCGTGCTGATTAAAGAATACGGTCCATTTCACCCTGTTTATAAGGTTTTCCTTTTTGCGTATTTCGTTGCAATGGTTGCTGTAATTGCTCATACCGCAGTCAAGAAAACCGTTGTTTCAAGCAAACACACCGTGTTTCTTGCGTTTGTTGTTATCGGCAATATCGCAATATGGCTTGTTGAAAATATGATTCATTCAAGCTTTGAATTCCTTTCAATTTCATATATCGTAACCGAAGGAATGATACTTTTCCTCTATTCGATTTTGCAGGATTACGGAATAACCGACACGCCCAAGGAGGCTGTTGCGGTAACCGAACAGCACGCAGAAACGGTTGAAGCAATCAAATCGTTCACAGGCGAACAGATTGAAAGCATAATGAAAAATTGGAATGCGGTTAACACTCTTTCGCAAAGAGAAAAAGAGGTGCTGCGCTTCCTGCTCGAAAACAAAAAACGCAAGGTTATTGCAGAAACGCTGTTCGTAACCGAAAGCACAATCAAAAAACATACGGCAGCAATATACCGCAAGCTCGAAACTGCAAACAGAGCAGAGCTTTTTGAAAAAGCAAAAGAATATTCCGTACAAAATTAATGTAAGGTATTTATTACGAGAACTATATTTTCATAAAGTTCTGACAAACAAATGCTCCGTGTGGTATAGTAAGTTAAATTTAAATTTGACAATTGAATAACGATGTGATTGATTGCGGATATGAGTCCGCCTAAAGCCGGCGATATGCTAAGCGAAAATTATCGCACTCCTCACCTTTGTTGATACTGTACGTGGCGAATGCTTCAGGTGATGCGGGATTAGAAAACAGTATGCCTTTGAGATTATTTTAAAATTTCAAAGCCGTTACATAAGACATCATTTGTAAAAGCGAGAACAAATGCTCCCGCCGATTGATGCTTTCTGTGTGACGGCTTTTTTGTTTTGCTCAAATTTACTTAAGGACTGTAAAAAATGCAGAAATCAAATTGGAGAGAGTTTGATTTATAGTTGCATCGTTTCAAAAATTCCTGTCAGATGAAACTCTTTTTTCACAGTTGTTCACCTATGAAAAATCATTCAAAAAAGCCGCCTTTTGAAAAATATTTTTTAGAAAGGAGGTTTACGTCATATTAGTATTCTTCCGAAATCATATCCGTGAGAAAGTAATCTACAATCTTGTTCTTGAGAATATGCAGAGGGTGTTATGGTATGTGCAATGCTTTGAAGAAGATTTTGCAAACAAGCAGATTGAAGAATTGGATTTGAATCATCAAAAAGATTTGAAACTCAAACGCAAGGAACTTGAAAAAGCAAAGAAGCGAATTGCAGAAATCGACCGTATCATTCAGACTCTGTATGAAGATAACACAAAAGGTAAAATATCCGATGAACGATTTGCGACACTTTCTGAATCTTTGGAAGATGAACAACGGGAGTTAAAAAACAAAGTTCCTGACATTGAAACTTTTTTGGAAGAAACGGAAATCAAATGTGAAGGCTTACAGCATTTCATTGAACGAGCTAAAAGAATAACCCGTCTGACAGAGCTGACACCTGAATTAGTTCACGAGTTCATTGAGAAAATAGTTGTTTCTGCACCCGAGAAGATTGACGGTAAACGGCATCAGACAATAGACATCTACTATCATGGTGCCGGGATAATTAAAATGCTCTCTTCTGAAGAAATGGAAGAAGCGTACCAACAACATAAAGCAAAAACGGCATAGCCGAAGCTATACCGTTCTAAAAAAACATTATTTAGTTTTACTGCAAGAGCCACCTTGGGGTAACTTCCTTATGGAGGGTACCCCAATGCGACCCTTAAATCTTTACTTGTTGAAATATTGAGGAAGAAATTCCTTATGAGCCTCTTTAAGCTCGTTGAAGCACTTAACTGTCTTCTCATAGTCGCCGACAAGCGGATGCACAAGAAGGCCCTTGATTGCATAATCGTCATCGCCTGTGATTGCAGCCTTAACCGCATACTTTTCATAAGTCTTTACAACTCTCATAAGACCTACGATATGGTCGTTAATCTTCTCTGTTACGGGAACAGGTGTTGCGCCGTCAGCACCGATAACCGCTGCAATTTCAACGATATCATCATCCGCCATAAAAGGAAGAGTTCCGTTATTCTTGATGTTGACAACGTGAACATCTTTCTTATCGTTTGCGATTGAATCAATGAGTGAAACCGCTGCAAGCGAATACTTATGGCCGCCTCTCTTATCGAGAAGCGCGGGCTTTGTAACGATTTCCTGGTTCTGATACATTTCAAGAAGCTGCTCTTCAATTTCCATGCAGACTTCAGCTCTTGTCTTGTCATCCTCTCTCTGATGAGCAAGCTTTGCTTCACGGCAATAGTAATACTGAAGATATGAGGAGGGCAGACCCTGAACTGTCTTAAGGCAGTCAATTGAGAAGCCGTCATCCTTGATGTTTGCCATAACCTTTGGTGAAAATCCGCTTTCAATAAGACCGGGAAGAAGCTCTTCTCCGTTTTTCTTGACAGAGGTAATCCAGCTCAAATGGTTAAGACCTACATATGTAATTTCGCTGTCCTCGCCTGTGATTTCCTTAACATCGTCAAGCATATCAATGGGAACATTGCAAAGACCGATATTTTTGACGTTTGTGTGGTTAAGAATGAACTCGGTGATAATACCCGAAGGATTTGTGAAGTTGATAAGCCATGCATCGGGGCAGATAGCTTCAATTCTGTCGCAGATATTCTTGATAACGGGAATTGTTCTCTGTGCCTTGAAGAAACCGCCGATACCTGTTGTTTCTTGACCAATGAGGTTATATTTCTTGGGAATGCTCTCATCAAGATGGCGGCAGGGAAGCTTGCCGACACGAATCTGTGTAACAACAAAATCTGCACCCTGAAGAGCGGTGTCAAGGTCGTCTGTAAACACAACCTCGCAGTCATCGCCGACATTTTTGAGCATTCTTACGCAAAGGTCACCGACGATTGTTCTTTTTCTTTCGTCGATATCCATGAATGATATTTTCTTGAGCTTAAGGCTGTCCTTTGCCTTAAGGAAACCGTCAACAAGCTCGGGGCAATATGTGCTGCCGGAACCTATTACTGCTACATTAATTTCTTTCATTTTAATCTATCCCTTCTGCAATCAGTTTGCATAATCCTGCATAATCCAGTTGATACAGCCTGTTACGGGCATTGCTTCAAGCTTAATGAATTTTAGCTTTTTGCCGCTCATCACCTCTGCCTTTGAAAGAAGCATATCAAGATAAAGCTTGTTATCAAGCTTAACGTTGATTGAACCCGAAAGAACAACTTCAACCTCACCGTCACCGAAATTCATCTGATTTGCGAGTGCGGAAATGAGCTGTGCGCCTCTTGTTGCCATTCTCTCGCAATATTCGGTTGCGGGCTTATCGCCCTGCTTGACAGCCTCAAAGAAGAAAGCAACCATCTTACGGATATATTCATCACCGTTTTCGCCCTCAATCTTTTCGATAAGACCGAGAACCTCTTCTCTTGAAGTGAAGCCAAATTCTTTGTTTACCATTTCGGTGATAAGTGTCTTTTCAAGGCCGAGGAAAAGCTCGTTATAAACAAGTCTGAAGGCTTCGATAACAATGTTGCCGCCGCCCGAAATATCGCCTGAAAAATCGCCGAGACCTGCAAGCTGAAGCCTCTTGCCGTCAAGGTCAATACCATTGCAGCAAACGCCTGTACCGCAGTTATAGCCGATTGCGCTCTTGCCGCTTGCACCTGCTTTTACAACAATAAATCCGTCATTGAAAACTTCAAAGTTTGCAAGTCCCTTCTTTTTGAGCATCTCGCACATGATTTCATACTGATACTGATGGTCAATACCTGCAAGACCCATAAGAGTGAAGCTGACATCAGCAAGAGAAATCCCTGCTTTTTCGCAAAGGTCGTTAAGACCCTTGATAATAATGTCACTTGCGCCCTCGAAAGCAGTTTCGATATTTTCATGATTGCTGCCTGCACCAGTTACGGATGCAAGCATTTTTTTGTTTTCATCAAACAGCGCAAATGCGGTTTTTGTACCGCCGCCGTCAACACCTATGTAATATTTCATTTTTATTCTCCTTATTCAAAGAAATCGTTACAAACCTCATCGAGGCAGAAAATGCCGCGTCTGTAAGGCTCTCTGTCAATCCACATACCGTTTGTGAAATCGGGGAATGCAACGGGTGCGCTTCCGAGAGCGATTGACTGCTCTGAAAGGCAGGTAACAGCCATCATAACCGCTGTGTCATAAACATCAATGGGAGGTGCGGCATCAAGCCTTACGCTCTCAACAAATGCGCTCAAAACAAGGAAGTCCATACCGCCGTGACCGCCGTGAACACCTTCGGTCTGATATTTTTTCCAAAGGGGATGCTCATATTCATCACGGTAAGGCTCAAAGTCCTCGGAGGGATGCATCCAGCTTCCGTCCTCATTCTTTGTTCTGTCCTCAATATAAATTGAGTCACCGTCTTCCATATAAAGACCCTTTGTACCCTGTACTCTGTAAGCTCTTGAATAGTTTCTGGGAAGTGAGCAGTCATGTGTAAGAACAACGGTTTCGCCGTTTGCGGTCTTGAGCATTGTTGTTACAATATCGCCCTCATTGAAATTATAGTTTGCAAGGTCATAATCCTCGCCTTTATTCTTCTTAATCCACTCGTTAAGACCTCTCGCCTTGCTTGCCATAGAAACAAGAGAAACAAAGCGGTTGCCTCTGTTGATACCGAGAACCTTTGTGATAGGACCAAGCTGATGAGTGGGATAAAGTTCGCCGTTTCTGTGCTGGAAATTAAAGAGTCTGCCGTGTCTGTTCTCTCTGCCGAGTGAAATTTCATCGCGCAGGTCATGCTGATATCCACCCTGCATATGAATGATTTCGCCGAAAAGGCCCTGCTTTACCATATTAAAAATTGCCATTTCGTTTCTGTCATAGCAGCAGTTTTCAAGAAGCATACAGAACTTGCCTGTTTCTTCGCTTGTGCGTACAAGCTGCCAGCATTCCTCGATGCTTGCTGCACCGCCGACTTCCATTGCAACATGTTTACCTGCCTTCATTGCGTCAATTGCAATTCTCGAATGGGTAATCCATGTTGTTGCGCAGTAAATCGCATCTATATCATCTCTTGCGAGAAGCTCTTTATAATCAAGGTAAACCTGCGGCTCCGTGCCTGTTTTTTCTTTAACAATTTCTGCGCCGTGCTGTGCTCTGTCCTCATATTTGTCACAGACTGCGGGCACTCTTACGCCCTCACAGTCAAGAAGCTCGCCGAGCATACCCGAGCCTCTGCCACTCAAACCGATAATACCGATATTAACAAATTCTTTCATAGCTACCTCACTATAATAAAACAAAATAACCGCCGAAAATTTCAGCGGTTATATTATAAAACATATTAATAAAAAACGCAATATTATTTAAAATATCTTTTAAAATGTTTTTGCCAACGTATCATGTAAAGAGTTATCATTTTCGTCATCGCTATGTCATACATAATGAAAGCAAGCGTTCCCGTGCCGAGAAGGATTGGAATTGCCATCACACCAAATTCTTCGGTTTCGTCAATCGTGACACCCATGAACCTCATCATCAGCGCATATGACACAACCATTGTTGCAATAAAAGTGAAAACTTTTAAAATCCAACCGATAACATTATTGAGCTTTGCTTCAAATACTGCCTTTATTATCGGGTAATATCCGAAAAAGGCAAGGTACATAACCGAAACCTCTTTGTCGGGCACAAGCAGCATGCCGAGAATCGCAACGGTGCAATAAACACCGAATGCCCACTTTTTATCCGTTTCAACAACCATAAAAACTATCAGCATACCTGCCGCCGCAGGCAAGGCATAGGTCAAAAACGGAATAACGGCAACCGAAATCATCATAACAAGCGACAGTGCGGCAACAATGCCGCCAATCGCACATTTAGAACTTTGTTTCAAAACCGTTCTCCTTTAACAACAAGGTATCAAATCACCGCCGAAACACTCGCAGCAGCAATCGGCGCAGAGCAGACCCGTACACATATCGCAGCCCGAGCAACCCGATTTGTCACCGTCGGAACGGCGTCTTTCGGTTCTGTAACCGCCCGAACGTGCGTTATTAACCTTGTTATAAGCCATTTTGTAGGTGTTATTTGAGGGGTCAAGGTTGCTTGCGGTTGCAAAATTCTTTGCAGCCTCTTCAAGCCATCCCCTCTTCTGCTGAATTGTGCCTTTAAGATAATACCATTGAGCATCTCTCGAAGTTTCCTGCATTCCGTCAAGCAGAATCTGCGCATCGTCAAGTCTGCCGGAATTTATTTTTGCTCTTATATCTGAATAATCGGGCGCAGAGCGGCCGTAACCGTTGTATCCTCCGGAGCTGCTTCCCGCGCCCATAATAACGGCATCATACGCGCTGTTAAGCTCGTCGATTTTACGGCTGTCGCCGCTGTCCTGGTATCTGCGCATAAGCTCTCTGTATGCCGCATTAATCTGATCCTGTGATGCTCCCTGCGGAACACCCAGAACGTCATACGGATTTCTCATTATTGCACCTCTCTCCCGTCTTTCCCGTGTACTTGCTCAAAACAGCATTTGAGCTGTGAACAAGTCCGTCAAAAACAATATTTTCAAGTATATCTTCAAATCTGTTTTTCTCTGTTTCGTCAAGAGCATCAAGCGCATTGCTGTGAGTGAGATTCAGCATCTCACGGATTTTTTGAGCAAATGCTTTTCTGCATTCAGAATTTTCAATATCGCCGAAACTCTCTTTAAAAGGATTAAAATTGCCGCTTTTAATGTCATCCTCAAAGTCATCGGCAGCATCAAGAATATAAACAAATCTGCCGACCATATAACCGAGGGAATAAAGCGATTTTTTCTTCTCGCCCTCAAAACCGAGCGATATAATTTTACCGAGAGCGTCTGCACTCGGATGAGCTGCCTCATCAATTCCTGCGCCGCTTTTATTTTCGGCTTCCGACTGCATTTTCATTGACTCCGCAACGATTTTTTCGGCATCAGGCGCAAGGCGGACTGCCTTTTTATGCATCAGCCAAACAACAGGATATATCAGCATTGCAACAAGCTTTGATTTCAATCCTTTATCGTGAAGATTATCAAGCACTTTATAAAAAACGGTTATGATAACCGCATGCGAACAGAAATCAAGCTCTTCCCTGCTGCCGCAAATCATGCATTTTTTTGCAGGATTATAGGGGCATCTTTTTTGAGTAAACGAACAGCAGTCCTGTGAAACCGCAAGTCTTAAAACAGCCGCAAACGCAAAATCATAGCTCAGAAAAAGCTGGGCAATCGGCGAATAATTGCGCCCGAGTGCACGGCAGAGCGAGCAATAAATGCCCCTGTAAAGCTCATAATCCTTTATTTTCATTTCGGGCTTGAAAGCCTTTACATATCCGAGCACGCCCTGACCTCCGCACAAATCCGCATTTTTCTGTATATTATTTTATATTATATTTTCACGTAATCGGTTAACATATTGTAAACTTTCAAAAAAATCCTGCCATATGTATGACAGGATTTTTTCTTGTTTTATTATACCGTCAGCTTTCCTTTTGAGAGCCTGTGGGATTCAGAATACTGTATCCGACATTTACAAGGTGGTCGGCAACACGTTCAAGTCCCAATACAACCGATGAATAATAAGGGCTTACGTCAACATTACAGTTTCCGTCTGCAAGTCTTGCAAAATGGCTCGCAATAAGTTCGTTTTTCTTGACGTCCACGCTCTCTTCCAAAGCAGTCAAATCAGGAAGCTGCTGCTTGTTCAGATTCTCAAACGCATCTTTGGAAATGTCAAACATCTGCATCACGCTGTCACGCATGGCACCGATTTCGCCACGTGCATTTTGGGAAAATGAAATCTCTTTTTTAATCATTTCAATGCCGATTTCATGGAAGTTCTCAGCATGGTCACCGATACGCTCAAGATCATTCAGCACATGAAAATATGAACCGACAATTTTCTCGTTACTCTGTTCCATATTGACAGACAGATTAATCAGGAATTTTGTTAATTCACTGTTGGTAAAGTCAATAATCTCTTCATTTTTTCTGATTTTTTCGCCATGCTCTGCCGAGCCCGTATCCATAGCTGTAAACGAAAGAGCAATATTTTCTTCAACAAGACCGAGCATATAGTCCATCTCTTTCTTTACCTGCATAAGAGCAACGGGAGGTGTTGAAAGCAGTCTTTCGTCAACAAATCGGAGCGAAAGGCTTTCTTTTGCTTCCTGCTTATCCTTGATAATCGTGCATGAATACTTCACCAGCAGCTTTACAAACGGAAGCAGCAAGACGGTTGTGGTCACGTTGAATATAACGTGGAAGGCAGAAACTCTCATCTGGAGCGACATCGGGTCATCACCCGGGAACAGCGAAACGAGAAGATTTACAGCAGGCTCTCTGAAAATCCAGATGAGAACAGCAAAAAATGCCGTTCCAACTACATTGAAGGTGAAATGTATAAGAGCAACCCTCTTGGAATTTGCGTTCGCACCGACAGAAGCAAGCAATGCGGTCACGCATGTTCCTATATTTGCACCGAGAATAATAAACAGCGCCAAATCAAGCGGAAGTACTCCTGCGCCGACCATTGTAATAACAACGCCCGTAGATGCCGATGAGCTTTGAATGAGTGCGGTGAAAATAACGCCGACAAAAACAAGAAGCAAAGGATGATCAATAGCTTTGAAAATTCCTGTAAACAGACTCTCAACAAGCGGATTTCCGAATGCCTGCTCACTGCTCATAACATTAAGTCCGACAAAAATAAGACCCAAACCGCAGCAAAGACTACCTGCAAGCTTTATCTTTTCTTTTTTTAAAAAACCCATCATCACTCCCGCAAATGCGAGAAGATACATCGCCATATTGAAATAATCGTTTTTCAGCGCAACCAGCACACCGGTAATCGTCGTACCTATGTTTGCACCCATTATAATCGGGGTTGCCTGCATAAGCGTCATAACACCCGCGTTTACCAGACCGATTACCATAACCGATGTAGCTGACGAGCTCTGGATAATAGCCGTCACGCCTGCACCGATACCTACTCCCGAAAAAGGATTGTTGCTTATCTTTTCAAGCAGCTTTTTCATTCCGCCGCCCGCAGTTTTTTCAAGAGCATCGCCCATAAAATTCATGCCGACAATAAAAACACCGACGCCTGCAAGAAGCCAAATAAGGCTGCCTACAAGCTGCATGATATCATTGGATGATAACATGAAATCACCTTTTTGAACATACTTTAATCATATTTTACAACATTATGCCATTTTTTGCAATGCTGTTTAAAAAATATGGTGCAGCTCCGTCGGAGTTGCACCATAAAAAGCAAACTTATCTGATTCCGTAATTTTCAATTACATAGTCCATATCCTTATCACCCCTGCCTGAGAGATTAATTAGGATTGAGCCGTGGTCCATAGTCTTTGCAAGCTTCATGCCGAATGCAACCGCGTGTGAGCTTTCGATTGCGGGAATGATGCCCTCAAGGCGTGAAAGCTTATAGAATGCATCAATGGTTTCTTCGTCATCAATTACATCATACTTTACTCTGCCGATTTCCTGAAGGAAAGCATGCTCGGGACCCGATGAGGGATAATCAAGTCCGCTTGCAACCGAATAAACGGGTGCGGGGTCGCCATTTTCATCCTTGAGCATGATGCTGTTGAAGCCGTGCATAACACCCTCTGTACCGTACTTAAGGCTTGCTGCGTGGTCGCCGAGCTTGGGGCCTCTGCCGAGAGGCTCAATTCCATAGACATCAACGGGGTCATTGAGGAAGCCTGCAAAAAGACCTGCCGCATTTGAGCCGCCGCCTACGCATGCAACGATTGCACTGGGAAGATGACCCGTCATTTCAATGAACTGGTCTCTTGCTTCGATGCCGACAATGCTCTGGAAATCACGAACCATCATCGGGAAGGGATGAGGACCGAGAACAGAGCCGATGCAGTAAATCGAATCCTTATACTCCTTGCTGTAAGCATCAAAAGCTGCATCAACAGCTTCTTTGAGAGTCTGAAGTCCGTGAGTAACCTCAACAACATTTGCGCCGAGAATCTTCATTCTTGCGACGTTGGGCGCCTGCTTTTTGATATCAACAGAGCCCATATAAATATCACACTCAAGACCGAAATATGCAGCTGCTGTTGCAAGAGCAACACCGTGCTGGCCTGCGCCTGTTTCGGCGATAACCTTCTTTTTACCCATATATTTTGCAAGAAGAGCTTCGCCCATGCAGTGGTTGAGCTTATGAGCACCCGAATGGTTCAGATCCTCGCGCTTTGCATAAAGCTGAACCTTGCCGCCGAGTGCATCCGAGAGTCTTTCAAGATGAGTTACGGGAGTGGGTCTGCCCTGAAACTCTTTTCTGATTCTGCGAAGCTCCGCAATGAACTTTCTTGACTGACAGATCGAATAATAAGCCTCTGTTATTTCAGCCATAGCTGCCTTGAGCTTATCATCAATAAAAACTCCGCCGTATTTTCCGAAATATCCGTTTGCATCGGGATAATTGTTAAAATATGTGTCAAAATCTACATTGTTGAATTTCATTGTAATTTCCTCCGTAAAATAAGAATACTAATTAGCGATTGTAAAGTTTGTTTCATGCATCGCCATCGTTTTGTTAACAGTACCATTTAAAATCCTTCTTCCAAAAATAAAACGCCCCCGACAGAAGCTATTCTGTCAAGGACGAATAAAAATCCGTGGTGCCACCTTGATTTGCGGCAAAACGCCGCACACTTTGCGGAATACTGACATATCCCCGGCAACTAACGTATGCCATCACGTTGCAGATACTCTGAAACTGCGTTCATTTGACTGCACCCTCCGCGGCCCATTTGACAACTTGTTTCTTGCCTGATTTTCAGCATCGCAGGCTCTCTGTGAAGGCATGATTGCCGTTATCTCCGCATCAACGGTTTATCTTTATTGATTTTTCTTGATAATATCACATTTTAATTTTCTTGTCAAGCATCAATAAACATTAGCGGCATAAAATAATTTTGGAAATAAAATTAAATTGCTATTGACATTTTAAAAGTCTTATGATAAAATAGCTTTCGTTCCAAATATGCGGGTGTAGTTCAATGGTAGAATCCCAGCCTTCCAAGCTGGTTGTGTGGGTTCGATTCCCATCACCCGCTCCATTTTATGCGCTTGTAGCTCAGCTGGATAGAGCAACTGCCTTCTAAGCAGTGGGTCAGGGGTTCGAGTCCCTTCAAGCGCGCCAAAGCTGCGAATCATTTCGCAGCTTTCAAATGGTGGCTGTAGCTCAGTTGGTTAGAGTGCCAGGTTGTGGCCCTGGAGGTCGTGAGTTCGAATCTCATCAGCCACCCCATTTAGTTTGAAGTTACGCAAAGCTTGATGCTTTGCGTATTTTAATATTAAAAATAATATTGGGGCGTCGCCAAGCGGTAAGGCACGGGACTTTGACTCCCGCACTCGCTGGTTCAAATCCAGCCGTCCCAGCCAGAAAAAAAGCACACCGACAGGTGTGCTTTTTTGTTATGTCAACTTTCCAAAATTTCAGCCATCTTCCTTATCTGCTCTTCGGTAGGAGAATAATCGGGGTTTGAGCAACAGGGAATGTTGGGCTTGCTGCCGTCTGTGCCGCAGAACGGAGTCTGCCTGTCATTTTCATATTCCTTGCGGCATTCCTCAAGTCTGAAATCAGGAATATCGTAGGGCATTCCGCCGTTAAGAATCGAACGGTGCGCAAGAATTGCCGTTGATGCCATCGCAACCGCAGAATATATGTCGTACGGATGCTCCGGCTCACCGCCTTTTCTGATGCAGTCAAGGAACATTCTTGCAATTATATAATCACCGCCGCCGTGACCGCTCTTCTCAATAAATTCTTCATCATTATCGTTCCACTTGGGTTCATAAAGGTTAATCTCTTCTTTTCCTTCGGGAATATGCCAGTCATTATAACGGAGCATTATCTTATCTCCCATGCCACGGAGATTTTCAATCTGTCCTTTTTCGCCGCAAATGCGGTAAGCATTGTGGTGAGCGCCAAAAGCAGCACAACCTGTCACTCTGAAAACGGAGTCATCATCATTTACGGTGGTTATAATTGCGGCTCTGTCCCCTACACGTCTTGCGGTTACGTTTTCCTTGAAAGGTGCATAAACAGGCGTTGCACTTACTCTTTTCGGAGTTGCTCCCGTTGACCACATAAGCGGAGCAAGCGAATGAGTTAAATAATATGAACGGGGTAAGAAATTTCTCCAATGGTCGGTAAAATAAACGGCAGCTTTGTTGAACTCATGGTCATCAGGCTGAACGGGATGATTATATTCGCCTTCCGCATAAAGAATTTTTCCGAGACTTCCGCCGTCGCATACTCTTTTCATCTCACGGTTAAATATCATCTGGGGATAGTTCTCTGCGAGCATATAAATTGAATTGCTCTTTTCATATGCACGGATAAGCTCAACACCCTCTGCCATTGTACCGTTGCTGATGCATTCACAGAAAACATGTATTCCCTTTTCAAAACATTTTATGGCATAAGGTGTATGCTCATGGAAATAATTCGCAAGAACAACCGCATCCATTTCCTGCTCGATAAAATCATCAAAATTCTCAAAAACAGCAACGTCAATGCCGAGCTTTTCAAGACCTTCATTTCTTCGTTTTTCGTTAAAATCGCAAAGAGCAACTATTTCGCAATCAAGGAGCATTAAATTCTTTGCAATGTCAACTCCTCTGCCTGCGCCGAATATACCTATTTTTATCATTGTCTATACCTCCCACGGATTATAATTTTCAGTTTAACAGATAAAACCAAAATAGACAATATACAAACAAAAAATATCCGAACCAATCATCAGATTAGTTCGGATATCAAGTGTTTGGTGACCCTAATTTCACAAAACACATAAACTTTTGTCAATGCAACAAATTGGCATTATTAAAATCAGTCGTATGGCTTCTCTGTTTTTTTATTACATAATGGATCTGATTTTCAAAAGGCAGAAATGCGTATAACCGATATACCAATCACAATCTCTTTTCATCTTCTTTGCGTTGTTTGTTTGAACGGATTGCATAAGGTATTCCGAAGCCGAGAGAGCCGCCGATGATTGCACCGATGAGCATAAACAACCACCAGAGAGGATTTTTCTTTTCTTCCTCTTCTTCGGCTTCAGTCTTGATAACTTTTTCTTCGATAACGGTTGAAACATCGACTGTTTCGGTATAGGTTTCGCCAAAGTCATCCTCATAATTTATTGTAATTGCACCTTCAACCTTACCGAGAATTTCATTACTGACACGAAGATTTACACTTCCCGTTTTGCTTTCACCTTGCGGGATTTCGCCGACAAGCACCGTGCCGCCGCTGTCAAGTCCTTTTACATCAACGTCAATCATTGCATTATGAATTGTGCTTTTACCAGTATTCATAAGATTTATGCTGACGGTTACGGTTTCTCCCTGAATTGATTTTGAAGGCAGTCTCGCGGAATCGTATTTCAGCATAACACTCTGTTTAATGTTAACTCTGATTGTATCATTCGCAGAATATCCCGAATGATTTGAGTCCTCATATTCCATTGAAAGAGTCAGAGGGTGTTCACCTGTTTTTGCTGTGTGAACGGCAGTTAATCCGACAGTCCATACGTATGTGCCGTTTGCTGAAATGCTCTTTACATAAGCGGTACCCATACCATCCGTTTTGAGTTCACCGCTGTCATCGGAAAGAGAGAGTTTTATGTTGCTTACTGCCTTTGACGGACTTGTGTTTTTGATTGTGATGTACACTTTTCTGCTTTCGCCCGGAATAATACTGCCGTTTTCAACTGTGTATTCCGTAACCATAAGACGGGGTTGAGACGTGTCATTCGATGTTGTTGTTTCAACTTCTTTTTTGCCGATTACATTAAGATTGATTACATCGGATGATGAACCGCTGCCTGCTTCACTTTCAAACTCGCATATTATGTTAACGGCATGGTTGCCGTCGGTAGCGGAATCCGAAACTCGGACATCAATATTCCAAGTTACGGATTTTTTTGCGTTAAGTCTGTCAACATAACCCGATGCAACTCCAACGGGCACGATGTCGCCGCTTGAATCAGAAAAGGTCAGTTTCATATTTCTGACATATTCGGTTTTGCTTTTGTTTGTAAGGGTGACTGATATTTTTGCTGTATTTCCTGCTTTGAGTTCACCTTCGGTTTTGTAGTCCGTAACCATAACCTTCGGCTGTGAGGGTATTTCCTCGGCAAAAGCGGTAGTTAGCGGTGCAAAGCAAAACAGCAAACACATTATTAAAATGAATATTTTTTTCATAGTTATTATAACTCCCTGATATTTTCAACAATGCTGTATTTCATCTGCTTTTTGATTTTTGAATAAAGGTTGAGCGAACAAACCGCAAACAGCACAAGGCATATTACCACAGCTGTAAGAATACGGAATTCAAACGGGAACTCCATATGCAGACAATAAAGACAAATCAGCTTTGCCGAGAAGAAAACTGCTGTGTAGATTCCGAATCCCAGACCGCAACCCATTCCGAATGTTGAAAGCAGCTGATGAATATAAACCATCGTAAGTTCTTTTGCGCTTGCACCGACGGCGCGCAGAGTTCCGATTTCACGCTTGCCTTCTCGGATTTTCGCCGTCAGAGCATTATTGACAAGGCTTGCCGCAATGCAGAAAAGAAGCAGAATGATTGAAGCTATACCTGCAACTGTTGCAATTAATTCTGTTTTATTTGACTCATTAAGACGGTATTGCGAATCTGTATCATAATCCGCTGCGCGGAAAAAGGCACCAAACGACTCCTCAATTTCGGGTGTTATTTCCTGATTTGCGGTAACATCAATGAATTCATAGCGAAGCGGGCAGCCGAATTCAGAAAGACCCTCGTTGGTTGTTATGAATGAAGGTCTATTGCTTATAATCTGAGGTTCAAAATATCCCTGATAAACAATTGCACCGATTTTTACCTCTCGGTCATATCTGGAATATTTGTAGTCATATGCCTTTTGATATTCAGGAATCCTTGTGTTTTCTCTTTCATTGCAGATAAGTATGCTTAGATTTACCGTATCTCCTGCCCTGAACGGCATTTTTTCTCTGAAGATTTCAACATAATCGCCTACACTTGTATAAACGCGCAGTCCGTTGTTAATATGATGGTGTCCTGCGCTCATATGATACCCGTCTTTGCTGTATGCTATCTCATAAACGATTTCTTCAGGTGCCACAAGGATTATTTCTTCGCCCGAATTTATCTTTTCGATGTCGATTTTGCCGTCGAGCAGATGCTTTTCAAGCGATTTGATATTTTCTTCGCTCTCGGTTTCGATTTTTGAGCCAAACGGCTCAGTTTCATAACCAACAACTTCCATAAGTTCCTTATATGCATCCGAATAATCCATAGTGTTATAGATTTCGATTATTTCTTCGGGAGTTTCTTTGTGCGTTTCAAGCATATATTCATATTTGTCATAATTTTCGGCTCTGTTGAATTCCGCAAGCTTAAGATACTCGGGGTAGTCACCGTCCACAAGCCAATTGACGGCGAGCTGCATTTTGCCCGTTGCAGTACCAACATAACGGTTTGAGGCAATCGTATCGATATCGCCGTTATCGAGCATATCGTCATAATCGTAATAAAAATTTGCAAAGGCGGTGCTGAGACCGTTGTCCGCTTCATCTTTAAATATTCTGTAATCATAGTCATAAGAATAAATATTGACCGAATATTCAAGGAGCGAAACGCAGAAGCAGCTGATGATAATGGTTGCAATCAGAATAATGCTTACGCTTATCTGCCTGAAGCGGTGGAAAACAAGGCTTCTTTTTGAAATAAGCTTCTGTGCGTTGAAATCCTTTACGGACTTTATTTTTTTATTCTTCATTTTTCTGCCGAGCTCGGTGTTTCTGATTGCCTGCATCGGAGTTACTCTTGCGGCATAGAACAGAGGAATAAGTGCCGCCACCATAACAAAAAGGATTCCGAGAATGCCAATGATGATTATCAAATACCACTCGGGGTCAAAAATGAAAACCTCACCCATTAAATACGAGAAAAGCTTCAAGCCCAAATAAGCGACAGCAACGCTTATCGGGGCACAAATTAAACTGATTAAAAGCGCCTCCCTGCCGAAAACCTTGATTATCTGCCTCTTTGTCGCACCGACTGCACGGAGCATACCAATCTGCTTCCTTCTTTCCTGCAGATTGGTGTTGAATGAATTTATAACTCCGAAGCAGGATGCAATTGCAAGCACTACTGCAAGAACCGTTCCGAGAGTTGTAACGCTTTGGAGTCCGTAATATACATAGTTGTCCGAAAATGAGTTGCCTCTTGTACCTATCCAATATCCGGCATCTATATTTTCCAAAACAAGAGGCTTACCGTCGATATCAATGGTAACATCGGGCGAAAGCGCCTTGATTCCGCTCTGATAAAGATATGCTTTATATGCATCATTGAATTTAATGTTGTTTCTGTGTGTGTCGTGAAAACCGATTTTTATTCTTTCTTCGTGATTAAAGTCAACGAGAGCTATTATTTCGGGCTTGCCTCCGACTTCAACCTCTGCTCCGTCATAAACAATGGCTGCAGGATATTCGGGGCATTCTTTCCCGAGCCCAAGACCTGCCCATTCTTCGTAGTTATAGCGTCTGTCCTTGAGTATACCAGAAAGAATATAGGTTTTCTGCGTTTCTTTTTCAAGAAAACTGTCACCGCTTACAGTACGGAGATTGAGCGTTATTTCATCGCCGACCTTTACATCGGTGATGTTCATTCTGTAAAGTGCATCGCTCTCAATTGCAATTTCATTTTCGGTTTCGGGATATCTTCCCTCAAGGAAATAAAAGCAGGACATTTCCCTTGATTTATCATTGTGAACAGCTATACCCATACCGTCATCAAAATCATCATCGGGTGAATAACCGTAGGCAATAACCTCAAAGGTTGCATAGCTTCTGACCGAACCGTCTTTCACAAAGGGTTCAATATCAAAGCCGTCGCATCTTCGAAGGATATAATCTTGCTTGCCGACCGAACGCCATTTCAGCTGCTGTGCTGAATCCTCGTTGCATACCGCAAAAAACATTGCGGCACTTGTGAAAATCATCGCAAGAATTATGCCGATTATCATTAATGTATATTGCTTTCTTCTTGCTTTTAAATTACCGAAAGCTAATTTATTTACGGTTAAATTTTTGTGTTTCATTTTATCCTCCTTTCATCGGAGTAAAAATTATAATTCTCTGATATTCTCAACAATACTGTATTTCATTTGTTTTTTGACTTTGGAATAAAGATTAACAAAACAAACCGCAAGCAGCGCAATGCAGATGAGTGCCGCCTGCCAGATCTGATATTTGTAATCAAAACTCATATCCGTTGATTTTGCGGCAAAATACATAATAATCCATATAACACTATAAAGTCCGAAACCTGCACCGCAGCCCCAGCCAAACATCGAAAGAAGCTGTCTGAAATATGACTGCGTAAGCTCTCTTGCACTTGCGCCAACTGCACGCAGAGTACCGATTTCTCTCTTGCTTTCACGGATTTGTGCGGTCAATGAGTTGTTTATAACGCTTGCACAGATTGAGAAGAAAAGGATAACAACCGAAAGAAGAGCGATAAGTAAGCCTCTGTAGGTGTTTTTGTTTTCCTCATTGCGCTCAAATTGAGAACGCAGATAATGATTTGAGCCTGAAACATACTGATTGAGGAATTGCATCATTTCACCGTCAATTTCAGATGTGCATTCTTCTTTCAAGGTGATGTCCAGATCAAGATAAGGATAATTATCAACAAAAGAAGAAAAGCCTTCAACGGTTGTGTAAAAATCCAGATAATCATTATGATGTATCGAAGAAGGCGATTCTTTGATTATCGCGCCGATTCGGAATTCCTTATCCTTTCTTGTTGTATCAGCGGGAACTGAATTCGGCACATAATTATCTTCGGATATTCCGCTTCTGAGAACGCTCAAGGTTACGGTATCGCCGACTTTATATTCATTTTTGGCTCTTGCTTTCAAAGCAGCAAGTCTTTCTTCAGTTTCATCGCCGTCAATACTGCCGCCACCCCTGCTGCCTTGTTCGGTATCAATAAAGAAACCGATTTCATCGCAGACATAAAGAATTATTTCTTCACCCGAATTGAGCTTATCAATATTTATTTCACCTTCAATTTTGTCTTTGTCAATTTCGGATATAATTTCATTACAATCCAATGCGTGAATCGAAACAGGAAAAAGCTCCTGAGTGTATCTGAGTTTTTCTTTGACAGCGGAGTATTCGGGACTAATATTATCATCGTATTTTTCTTTATATTCTTCAAAGGGAATTGATAAACGGTCAACTGAATCATCATACCGTGAGGAACCGCCGTAATCGAGCACGGTCATATATTCGGAATATTCGTCAACAAGCAGGTTGGCATTGCATCTTTTTACGCCCTCAACATTGCCGACGTAAGGATGGGAAAGAATTTCTTGTCTGTCATTTTCACTGAATCCGCTTGTAAAATAATTGAAATTCAGGTTAATAAGATTGGAATTCATTGCTCCGCCGGAACAAACAATTTCATAATCCTCGGACTCATTGATATAATTTTCCGACCATTCAAGCTCACTTGTAATCCAGGGAAAACCGAAGCATGATACAACGATTGTTGCCGCAAGAACAACACTTACTCCGACATGCTTGAAACGGTAGAACATAAGATTTCTGCCTGCAAGAATCTTCGGTGCATTGAAGTTTTTCTTTGAACAGATTTGTTTGTTCTTCATTTTTCTTGAAAGGTCTGTGTTGCGGATAGCCTGCATCGGCGGTGTTCTTGATGCCCTTAACAGAGGAATCATTGCCGAAGCCATAACACAAATAACGCTGAACGCTCCGCACGCAATCAGAACGAAAAAGTTAGGAATAAAAATGAAGTTTTCGCCCATAAGAGAGATAATGCCTTTTGAAGCAAAATAGGAAACCACAAGACTCAAAGGCACGGTCATAAGACTGATTATGAGAGCTTCTCTGCCGAAAACGGTTATTATCTGTCTTCTTGTTGCGCCGACCGCACGCATAAGACCGATTTGTTTTCTGCGTTCCTGAAGATTTGAATTGAACGCATTGACAATTCCCGTGCAGGAAGCGATCATCAGTACACCTGCAAGAATAAGCGCAAAAATCATTGTTAAAGTAATATCGCTTTTTTCATCTGTACCAGAGTAAAAAATGTGCTGATTTGCAAATGTAAAATAATACAGATCATTATCGGCATTGCCATATTCATTTTTAAAACCCTGATTAATAAATTCATCCTTGAATTTATCATAACCGTTTGTTTTCGAATAGAACTTGACATATGCAGAAAGATTTTCTTTTCCGCCAAGTTCAACTTTTTCGCTGTCGCAGACAAATGCGGCAGGATAGTTATTTCCTGAATACGCATCTTCAAGATTGCATCTTTTATCGGCAAGAATTCCGACAAGCTTATATGTTTTTTCAACGGTTTCGGGGAGATAACCTTCGCCGTCAGCAATTTTCATTGTGACGGTTATTTCGTCGCCGACTTTTGCACCGAGCAATTTCAATCTTAAAAGTGCATCCTTTTCAAGGGCAATTTCACCGCTGTTTTCGGGATATTTTCCTTCTTTTACGGTGAGATATGAAATTTCTTTTGCCTTGTCATCAAGTTTTGCAAGCGGTGTGCCGCCGCCCTCGTCATCATTTGTGTAAATGAACCCGATTGAAGCTGCAATACCGTATTCGGATATCACTTTATTATTCTTTGCGGCATCAAAATCAAATTCCTCCGCATTGTGAAGAAATATGTTCTGTGTGCCGTAAGATATATTTGTTATCTCCTGTAATGATGAAAGCATTGTAAATCCGAAAAACATAACTCCCGACGAAAAAATCATCGCAAGAACAATGCCGATTATCATTAAGGTGTACTGCTTTTTTCTTGCTTTGAGGTTACCCATTGCAAGGCGGTTGACGGTGAGCTTTTTCTTGTTCATTGCTTAAACTCCCGCCTTTGTGTCACGAACGATTTTACCGTCTTCAATTGATATAATTCTCTCCGCTTGCTCTGCGACATTGAGGTCATGGGTAACAAGAATAAGGGTAATTCCAAATTCTTTACTTACATATTTGAGAAGTGAAAGAACCTCACGTCCGCTTTTGCCGTCAAGGTTACCCGTAGGCTCATCGGCAAAAAGGATTGACGGCTTGTTCGCAAGTGCACGGGCAATAGCGATTCTCTGCTGCTGACCGCCCGAAAGTGCTGACGGCAAATGTTCAAGTCTGTCCCCGATTCCGAGAACATCAATAACCTTGTTGATATAAGCTTCGTCAACCTTTTTCTTGTCAAGCATAACGGGCAGAACTATGTTTTCATATCCCGTCAGTTCCTGAACAAGATTATATGCCTGAAATACGAATCCGAAACGTCTGCGGCGAAGAACAGAAAGCTGATTATCGTTATAGCCCGAAAGCTTTTTGCCGTTATAGATAACATCACCGCTTGTGGGATTTTCAAGGCTGCTCAGAACATGGAGAAGTGTTGATTTACCCGAGCCGCTCGGTCCCGTTATTGCACAGAATTCGCCCTGTTCAAAAGCAACGGTTATTCCGTCAACGGCATTTACAATATTTTCACCGCTTAAATATTCTTTTCTTAAGTCTACGCATTCGATGATATTCATAAAATCGCTCCTTTGCATCTTTGTTGAGTTCATTATAAACCCCTATTCTTTCAAATTGGTGACGATAACCTTACAATTTCGTAAGATAAGAAAAAATCCGAAGAAAATCTTCGGACTTTACATTTTTAAATTTGCGTTTATCAACGGAAAACACACAGTAATTTTTAAGCCGTCTTTACCGTTTTCGGCAGTAACGGTTGCGTGATGTTTTTCAAAAATCGCCTTTGAAATCGCAAGACCTATACCTGCACTTTCGGGTGAGGCATTATCCGCACGGTAAAAACGGTTGAACAAAAGCGGAATCTGTTCTTTCGGCACTCCGCCGCCGTTATCTTCAATAACAAATGTAACCGAGCTTTCATTTTGTAAAACAGAAACAGTAATTCTGCCGTCAGTTTCTGTATGTTCACACGCATTTTTGATAATATTTCCGATTGCCTCAATCATCCATTCCTTGTCACAACGAAAAGTCGCCGTGCCGTTTATAATGAATTCTTTTTCAGGGAACAACGGTTTGAAATTCCCGATAACCTCACCAACGATTTCATCAAGACTTTGCTCGACAAATTTCATTTCGTATGCATCGCTTTTAATTTTCTCAAGCCTTAAAAGATTGAAAACAAGACTCTCCATTTTCGCAATCAGCTGAAGCTCTTTTTCTGTGTAAGCGGTCGGCGTTGAGCTCTGCTCCATTTCGCAGTAAAGCCGTAGTCCCGCGAGCGGAGTTTTAAGTTGATGTGAAATATCTGCAACAAAATCTGCGTTGCTTTTTACCTGTGCTTCGGAGTTGCTTTTTTCAAGGAGTAACAGATTTTCAAGCTCGGCAACGGCATTCTGAAGGCGTGCAAAATTACTGTCGGCAGTACTGTATTCTGCCTTTTCTCCGCCTTCAACGAAGCTTTCAATGCTTTCTTTGAGATTATTTATCTGTCTGTTTTTTCTTGCATCCGATATAATTAAAATAATTGTTGTAACAATCGAAATAACCGTTATACAAATCAAGAAAGGAATCATTTTGAATCCTCCCATCTGTAACCGATACCTCTTACGGTGGCAATATGACCGCTTCCGATTTTATCACGCAAACGGCTCATGTGAACAGATAGCGTGTTATCGTCAATGTAGTTTCCGTCGCTGTCCCAGATGTTCTGCAGAAGCTGTGAACGGGTGACAATAATCCCGCCGTTGCGGATAAGCACGGAAAGAATCTGAAATTCCGTGGGGGTAACAAAGATATTTTCACCGTTTTTTCGCACAGACATATTGAGTGTGTCGATTGTTATATCATCACTGTTGTAAACCGTGACAGCCGATGTTCTGCGGAGCAATGCACGGATTCTTGAAAGCAGTTCACGAAGCTTGAACGGTTTTGTGACATAATCATCCGCACCCGCATCAAGACCACGCACAATCTGAATTTCATCATCGCAGGCAGTCAGAAACAGAACGGGAACATTATTGCCCACCACACGAAGCTCGGTGCAAAGTTCAAGACCGTTGCCGTCTGGAAGCATAACATCAAATATAATCAGATTGAAAGAGAAGAATTTTATCAGTTCACGGGCTTTCATACAGTTGTCCGAACTGATAACCTCATAACCTTCGCCCTGTAAAACTTCGGTAAGTCCGTCACGCAGAAACGAATCATCCTCAACAAGCAATATTCTTTGTTTCATAATTTCATCATCCCTTGGGAATTGCTTTAATTATATATTTTTATTATACGGGCATACTGTGATTTTTTCAATAAAAAGAATCTTACGATTTTGTAAGATTATGCATTTGAAAAGCTGTAAACATTGCGGAAAGAAATAATCGCTTTGTGGCTGGATATGTGGATAAAATATCTTGAAGATTAAAATCTCATAACCATACATAAAAAGACGGTAGTAACAAATCAAAGTTACTACCGTCTTTTTTACTGTTTACTTATTGATAAGAAAAAAAGATACCCAAACTAAACCATCTTCATAGATTAGTTCGGATATCAAGTGTTTGGTGACCCGGACGGGAATCGAACCCGTGTTACCGCCGTGAAAGGGCGGTGTCTTAACCGCTTGACCACCGGGCCAAAAAATTGGTAGCGGCAGTTGGATTTGAACCCACGACCTACCGGGTATGAACCGGTTGCTCTAGCCTCTGAGCTATGCCGCCATTTAACTGCCCTCACCAAAGAGCTTGTTTATTATATTATAAGATTTTAGTTTTGTCAACACTTTTTTAAAAATTTTTTATTGTTTTTTTCAGAGCCGTTAAAACTATGCAAATCTTGCATTATTCTTCGCTCTGTGTTATTATGAAATTATAAATGATTTTAGGAGTTGACTGCAATGAAAAAACGCAATGTCGCTTTAGGTGCGGGAGTTATAGGCGCACTCGGCTTTTTCTCTCTCGGCGCAGGCGGATTTAAAATGGCTTGCGTTGCAAACCGCAACAAAAAACCGCCCACCGACCCCAAAAGACTTCTCCGCACGGAAATCAGAAAGAAAAATAATGCTTATCTGTTTTCTCATAAACCCGAGGATTTGGAAATAATTTCGCCCGACGGACTTCGCCTCAAGGCATGGTATGTACCTGCCGAAAAAGATACAAAACGTTTCGTTATTGCCGTTCACGGTCACAACTGCAACGGCCCCGATGAATGCGGCCATCTTTTCGGATTTTATCATAATGACATGGGCTTCAACTATTTGCTTCCAGATTTGAGAGGTCACGGCAGAAGCGACGGAAAATTCATCGGCTTCGGCGCACTTGACTATAAAGATATTAACCTATGGATTGATTATCTTATCGAGCGTTTCGGCGAGAATATCGAAATCATGCTTCACGGAATTTCAATGGGCGCGGCAACATCAATGCTTGTTAACAACAACAATCCCCGTGAGCAGGTCAAGCTCATCGTTGAGGACTGCGGATTTACCGACGCATACGAAGAGGTCAGGGCAGTTGTTTCGGATATATTCGGATTTAAAAGCAGGATTACCCCTGCTGCAACAAACATCCTCTGCAAAGCTTTTGCAAAATATGATTTGAAAAAGGATGCAACTCCTATCGGCACAATGGCAAACGCAAAAAATCCCATTCTCTTTATTCACGGCGAAGATGACACCTTTGTTCCGTTTGATATGTGCCAAAAGCTTTATGACGCCTGTCCGACCCCGAAAGAAATTTTCACTGTTCCGGGCGCAGTCCATGCTTACAGCTATTACGACGCAAAGGAAGAATATGACGCAAAAGTAAAGGCATTTATCGAGAAACACATGTAAAAGGAGTATATTTATGAATATAATGAAAAAAATCATCGCAGTTCTTGCGGCATCATCAATCCTGTTTGCACTCAATGCCTGTGACGGCAAAAATCAGCCTGAAACAACGGCAGCTCCCACTCAAACAGAAACTGTAAAAGAAGAAACAACCGATATTCTCCTTTACACCGAAACCGTTGCTGAAACAACAGCACGGTCAACCGCCGAAGCAACAACACAAGCAGAAACGACAACCGAGGTAACAACGCAGGCGGAAACAACAACAGAAATAGAAACAATAACCACCGCTCCCACCACAACAAAGAAGGTTATCACCACAACCAAAAAGGCTGTAACAACAACCAAGAAAGCAGCAAACACAACAAAAAAACCGACAACCACCAAAAAGAAAGTTGTTGCTCCCACAAGCAAAGAGGATATCGTTAAGCTTTATAATGCCGCCGCAGCAGCAGCCGCAAAATCAAAGCCCGGATACCAAAAATCAACAACAACCGTCCTCAACAATCTTGATATGGGTGCGCTTGCAAGCATAAGCGCTGTGCGTGATGCAGTCGGAGGCTTCCTCGGCGAGGGCAGTTCATCATCGACTGTCAAAAAAGGCTCATTTGACGGAACTTCACTTGTAAAAAGCACCCTCAAGGCTTCCGACGTAACCTCGGCAACCTGCAAGCTTTCAAGCGACGGCAAGTATTACACCATTAATATCACCGTGAAGAATGAACAAAATCCCAAAAAAGGCAGCAGCGCTCTCGGCAGATTCACAAAGGACTACAAAGACATTGACGAAATCAAGGCGGGTCTTGCAGATGTCGGAGCAAGCGTTGAATCGCTCACCGTCAACACAACAAACGTAACCATATCTGCAAAAATCAACGCAGCAAACAACAGATTTATTTCACTTTCACACAACATAAAAATGAAAGCGGTGCTCAACAACGTCAAATATTCCTTCGTCAAGGTCGGCAAGGCTTCTGCAAATCTTGAAACAAAAGTAACTTATTCTGATTTCAAATATTAAAACATCAAAAGGGTGTCCTCTCACGGACACCCTTTTAAATTTACCATATTACATTTACCGTAAGGCCGTCAACGGTATACGACATATCACGTCTGTAATGGTTGTCGATTGCATTGCAGAATGCATCCAGCATCTCTTCATCCTTCATATCAATCGAGAATTTGAGAGTCATTGTTTTGGCGGGATAAAGATTATCGGTGATTCTGAAACCGGTCAGCCACCAATGAAGCTGCTTGGGACGTGAGAATATCAAATCATCGCCGTGATAAAGCTCCATCGACATTTCCATCATCTGCTCATCGGTTGCGCAATCATAATATGTGCCGAATCTGCTTTCATCTCTTGAATATATTCCGACTTCTGCACCGTTTGAAATAATATAATTACCCTTCCATATCTGAATCATCCATTCAAGTCCGTCGTAGTCAAACTTGATTCTGCGGGTATTATAGAAAAAGAACGGTGTTGTGTATGAAAAAATGTCATAGAAAAGGCAGAAGCCGAAATCTCTTGTCCACGCGTTCACCTGTGAATAAAGAAGCACTTCGGGAATGGAGAATCCGTATCCGGTGCCGAGAATGCCGTTTCCGCTCTTACCGTAAGTCTGCCCTGTTTCAGAGTTGAAAACAACACCGGTTGTTATCGTTTCAACCGTTCCGTCCTTAAGTCTGATATCAAGAGCGATTTCATAAACATTTTCTTCCTCGAGCGGAACGCAGTATGCCTTGCATTCTTCAATAACGCTGAAATACAGACCCATAAAATAGAACAAAACCGCCATGGGCTGATTTCCTTGATCGTCCATTTTATATCTCAACTCATAAAGAGCATCTCTTATTACTGTCGTATTAATATCAAATGTTTCAACGACAAACTCAACTCCCTGATTTGTTTCGGGAACGGATGTTATCAATCCAAGAATATCAAGGCTTGATTCCTCTTTGATATAGCTGCAGATTTCGCCAATCACATCATCAGTAACAAAATTGAAATGCTTTCGCGAAAAGACACTTTTTTCTGCCTGTTTGCCGTTTTCCGGCATTGTGTAACCTTCACTTTCAAGAATTTCTGCATATTCCTCAAAGTTTTTCGGTTCCAAAGTCTTTTCTTCAGCGCTTACCAAGCATATCGGGCACGACGCCAAAACAATTGAAACTGCAAGTACCAATGATAAAATTACTTTTTTCATTGAAAAACTCCTTTCACATGACTAACTAATACATTATATACTATTATTATCCCAAAATCAAACATTTTTTACATTTCGTGTATTATCTGATAATATTATAACATTTTTTAACGAAAAAAACAGTGCAGCCGTTAATGGACTGCACTGTTTTTTCTCTATCTGCAATAAAATTTGAAACAAAATCATGCAACGTAATAGGAACTCTTATTATCCGAAACAACCGTAAGCACGGGCTCTTCAAAATAAACCTCTTCGGGCGCTCTCATCTGCACCTTTGCTCTGTAAGCCCTTGCTGCCTCTCTCTGCTTACGGATGCGGCGGTTGCGAAGATGGATTCTTATTGCTCTCGCAAGCTTAACTTCAAAAGCAACAACCTTCTTTTCATTAACGAATCCTATTATAAGCAGTATAACTGCTGCCAACTCAAAAAATGTTTTTATTATTTCTGCAAAAGCCATTTTAAATCCTCCTTTAGCGAACAGATGTGAAACATTTGTTCTGTGAGTTTATTATAGCAAACGAACGTTCGTTTGTCAAGACAAATGTTCGATTTTTCGAACATTTTTTTACTTTTCTTTTGTAACCATATTTTACCACAATATATATGTACTGTCAAGCAAGCCGACCGCAATTTGTGGCATCCGACATAATTTACGATTTTTTTAAAATCTTTTTATTTCAAATTTACAATCCGTTTTTGAATTTTTGCAATTTCATTTCAGCACCTCACAAAATCAAAATATCAGGTGTCATCTGACCTTATGAGTGTATTGTACACCATCATGTGTCCAATAAAACTCCCTTTTAAAATTATTCATGCCGATGCAATATTATTCCTAATCATTGACAAAAAGAAGGGTTAGCAATATAATTAAGCCAAGTAAAATCAAAGGTGGTAACAGAATGTATAAGGCTTGGGGCTTTGTCAGACAAAGTGCAATAAAGGTTTATCTTGCAGGTGCAAATGCAGTTTACGGCATAACGGGCGGTAAAAAACCTGATTTACTCTACTGCAAGTGTGATGAATCACACAAAATCGGTTCAGATGTTAAAATTTTATCTCAGAATGATTATTCAACCACTATCGCCAAGGTTGACAAAAACGGAAAACCGACAGATGACGATTTTGTTATCGTGACAAGTACAGACCTCCATTTCAGCGATGACAACGCACAAAACAGAAAAGTCGTTGAATACTTCACCAGACACATCAAAGAGGTAAAGCCCGACCTTGTTATTCTTACAGGCGATGTTATTCTCGGCAAATTTCAGCAGATTGAAGCGATTCAATTCGCTCAGATGATGGAGGAAATCGGAGTTTACTGGGCTGCCGTTTTCGGAAATCACGAAACAAGAGAGGACAGAGGCTTTTATAAATGGCTTCTCATGAAAAGCTTCACCGACTATGACCACTGCCTTTGTAAATTCGGTCCCGAAGAGCTTTTCGGCTACGGTAACTATACAATAAATATTCTCGGCAAGGGCGGCAGGCACAGACAGACTCTGTTCCTCTTTGATTCGGGCAGAGATATTCTTGACAGAGACAAGGCCGCATACGGGCTCCCTGCCGACATCAAAGGTTACGACTTCCTCAAAAAAGAACAGATTGATTTCTACAAAAAAGAAACCGATGCTCTTATGAAGAAATACGGTCATGCCGATTCAATGATGTATATGCATATTGCAATTCCCGAGTTTGCAGATGTTTTCAAAGAGGTTGAGGGCGGAAGATATGAGCCTACGGGAGAATATGAAGTCCTCTACGGTGAGCAGTGGGAAAGCGTAGGCTGTTCTCCCTATAACAGCGGAATGTTTGCTGCAATTGAAGAAAAAGGCACCACTAAAGCAATATTCGTTGGTCACGACCACGTTAATGACTGGTGCGCAATATACAAGGGAGTTTATTTTGTGTATAACCTTCCCGGAGGTTACCTTTACCATCACGGCACCAATTTCGGCTTACCCGAAAGCGAATGGGTACTCGGCGTTACCGTAACAACGCTCAAAGGTGACGGTTCGCTTGACATTAAGCCGAGATACAGCAGAATATTTCTGTAAGAGGTAAATTATGACAGAAAAAGAAAAAATGCACAGTGGAGATTTATACCTGCCCAACGGCGATGAAATCATGAACGAGCAGTTTCAATGCCTTGAAAAGCTTTATGATTTCAATATGACCCGACCCACGGAGCAGGAAAAACGCGCACAGATGCTTAAAGAAATGTTTGCCGAAATCGGCGAAAACTGCTATATCGAGCCTCCCTTCCATGCCAATTGGGGCGGAAAGCATGTTCATTTCGGCAAAAATGTTTATGCAAACTTCAATCTTACAATGGTCGATGATACTGACATCTATGTGGGCGATTACACAATGTTCGGTCCGAACGTAACCGTTGCAACCGCAGGACACCCCATCGACCCCGAGCTCCGCGAGCAGGCTTATCAGTATAATATGCCCATACATATCGGCAGAAACTGCTGGATAGGTGCGGGCGCGGTTATCACCCCGGGGATAACAATCGGCGATAATGTTGTTATCGGCGCAGGCAGCATCGTTACAAAGGATATTCCTTCAAATGTTGTTGCAGTCGGCAATCCGTGCAGGGTTCTGCGTGAGGTCGGTGAGCACGATAAAGAATATTATTTCAAGGATAGAAAAATAAATTTATAAAGATTGATTATCGGTTATACATATGTTATAATTATCCTGTAAAAATCAATCCGAAAGGGAAACGAATTATGGCTAAATATCTTATTGTTAATGCAGACGATTACGGCATGTGCAATGCTGCAAACCAGGCTGTTGCAGAGCTTTTTGAGGGCGGTTTTCTCAAATCGGCAACCATCATGATGCCCTGCCCCACAGCTGCAGATGCAGTTAAATTTTCAAACGACCACCCCGAGTATGCAATCGGTATTCACCTTACAATGACAAGCGAATGGGGCAAATACCGCTGGAAGCCCCTCACAAACGGCAAGACCCTTATTGATGAAGAGGGTTATATGTGGCATGAGAGCGACCAGGTTGAAAAAAATGCTTCCTATGAGGATCTTGAGGCTGAAATCCGCGCACAGATTGACCTTGCTCACAGCATGGGCATGAAGCCTTCGCATGTTGACAATCACATGGGCTCGCTCTACGGTCATTACACAGGCAGACTCGGTCTTTCAAAGATGACTCTCCGTGTCTGCGGTGATTACGGCTATGCTTACAGACTTTATACCGCTCATGACAAGCGCATCTGCCCGAGAGGCACACCCTATATCGCATATGCCGCCGTTACTCTTCTTTCAAAGCATTGGGGTAAGAAATACAACGTTGTCATCCCCGACTATCTTCTTTTCCCCGATTGGAACGACGCAATGCGCAAGGACTACGAAACATACAGAGAAACAATCCTTAAAATCTGGACAGATATCCCCGACGGCGTAACCGAAACCTTCGTTCATCCCTCGGTTGAGAGCGATGAGCTTAAAGGCATCACCGCCAGATGGCAGGACAGAGTCTGGGAATATCAACTCATGAAAGACCCATATACTCACAAATATCTCAAGGACCACGGCGTTGAGCTTATCAGCTACCGAGAACTTATCAAGATGAAGGGCGGAACAGTCCGCGGATAATTCGACTTTTCTTAAAACAGACCGAAAATTTTTTCGGTCTGTTTTTTTTAACCTATTTTATTCCATATGAATATCATAACCATAGAAAAGTGCATCACGTGATTGGAGGATAAACCATGAAAAAGCTGATAAGCATGGATAAAATAAAACCAAATGAAAAAGCAACTGTCAGAAGAATTGAAACCTGCGGAAGCATACGCCGCAGGCTTATGGATATAGGCCTTGCAGAAAATTCACAGATAGAATGCGTCGGCAGAAGTCCTATGGGAGACCCGTCTGCATATCTCATCTGCGGTGCGGTTGTTGCAATCAGGAAATCGGATTGCAGCAAAATTTACGTTGAAGTGTGATAAAATGGGCATAACCAACAGCTCCGTCGGCAAAAAAGCCGCTTCGGGATTTGAAATAAAAAAGACTGACGAAAAAACATTCACCGTTGCCCTTGCAGGCAATCCGAACGTCGGCAAAAGCACGGTTTTCAATGCACTTACCGGCATGAATCAACACACCGGCAACTGGCCCGGCAAAACCGTTTCAAACGCCGTAGGATACTGTTCAACCAAAAAACGCTCATATATGTTTGTTGATATTCCCGGAACATACTCGCTCATGGCACATTCCGCAGAAGAAGAAATTGCAAGAAATTATATCTGTTTCGGTTCACCTGATGCGGTTGTTGTGGTCTGCGATGCGACATGCCTTGAGCGCAACATGAATCTTGTTTTACAAACAATGGAAATATCAAAAAACGTCATCGTCTGCATCAACCTCATGGACGAAGCAAACCGAAAGGGAATAAAAATCAATATCGGCATGCTTTCACAGAGGCTCGGGGTATCCGTTATCGGAGTAACCGCAAGTAAAAAGAAAAGCCTTTCTGTTCTTTTGTCGGCATTGGATAACCTTGAAAGCGGCAATTATTATAAAATTGACTATCCCGAACCGGTAGAAAAAGCAGTAAATATAATAGAAAAAAATATTCCCGAAGAGGTAAAGAAAAAAATAAATCCCCGATGGATGAGCCTGAGACTGATTGATTCCGATTTATCACTCGAATCGGAAATAGATAAGCATTCAGGCGGATTTGCAGAAAACGCAGAGCTTTGCCTTGCTGTTTCAAAAGCAAAAGCCATACTTGATAAATCCGGTTTTTATCCCGAAAAGGTCTGCGATGCCGTTGCCTCAAGCCTTCTCTCGAAAGCGCATGAAATCTGCTCGGGTGCGGTTGAAATTAAAGAGTCTTACAGCAAAACAGACCGCAGGTTTGATAAAATTCTGACAAGCAGATTAACGGGTTACCCCGTAATGATTCTGATGCTCATTATGATTTTCTGGCTGACTGTCACGGGCGCAAACTATCCGTCACAGCTTCTCTCCGATTTTCTTTTCGGCATTCAGGATAAGCTTTCCGAATTGTTTTACGCCTTAAATTCACCTCAATGGCTGCATGACTGCCTTGTTCTCGGAGTTTACCGTGTGTTGGCATGGGTGATATCCGTCATGCTTCCGCCGATGGCAATTTTCTTTCCACTTTTTTCTCTGCTCGAGGATTCGGGATATCTGCCGAGAGTTGCATACAACCTTGATAAGCCGTTCAGACTGTGCAATGCCTGCGGAAAGCAGGCGCTGACTATGTGCATGGGCTTCGGCTGCAACGCGGCGGGAGTTGTCGGCTGCCGGATAATCGACTCGCCCCGTGAGCGCCTGCTTGCAATACTCACCAATAGCCTTGTTCCGTGCAACGGCAAATTTCCGACGCTGATAACAATAATAACCGTTTTTTTTATTGGTACTTCTTCAGGCTTATTTTCATCCGTTGCTTCCGCCGCAGCGCTTACTGCAGTTATCGTTCTCGGAGTTCTTATGACCTTCGCAGCAACAAAGCTGCTGTCCGAAACGGTTCTCAAGGGTGTTCCGTCATCGTTCACGCTTGAGCTGCCGCCATACCGTAAGCCGAAAATTGCCGAAACTCTCGTACGTTCGATATTTGACAGAGCTCTTTTCGTTCTCGGCAGAGCCGCCGCAGTCGCCGCACCTGCAGGTCTGATAATCTGGCTGCTTGCAAACATAAGCACAGGTGATTCAAACATTCTCGGGATTCTTTCAGATTTTCTTGACCCTTTTGCAAGGCTTATGGGTCTTGACGGAGTTATCCTTATAGCATTCATTCTCGGCTTTCCTGCTAACGAAATAGTTATTCCCATAATGCTCATGGCTTATTTTTCGCTCGGCTCTCTGCCCGACCTCGGTACCTCTGCCGAAATCGGCGCTCTGCTGATTGAAAACGGCTGGACCAAAGCCACGGCTCTCTGCATGATTCTTTTTTCGCTCATGCATTGGCCTTGCTCAACCACTCTTATAACGGTAAAAAAAGAAACAGGCAGCATAAAATATACCCTCCTTGCCGCTGCTTTACCGACTTTAATGGGCGTTATTGCCTGCATGATTACGGCGGAATTTTGCAGAGTTACAGGTTTTTGTTGACTTTTGCGTTGTAAAGTATTAAAATGCAGGATATAAAAGTTTTCGGAGGAAACAGAAATGACGGGAACATTGGTCAACTGCGCCGCAGTCATAATCGGCGGCTTAATCGGGCTGCTTTTCAAAAAAGGAATAAAACCTGCGTATGCCGATTCAATAAACAGAGCTCTCGGGCTTGCCGTATTCATCATCGGCATGAACGGCGTTATTGCAAATATGTTTACGGTTGAAAATGAAAAAATTTCAAGCAACGGCGAGCTTTTGCTGGTTGTTTTTCTCGTCATCGGCACACTTATCGGCGAGCTTCTTAAACTCGATGACAGATTCGGCAGATTCTGCAATAAAATTGAGAATAAATTTCAGGCAAAGGGCTTTGCTTCGGGCTTTATCAACGGAACGGTTCTTTTCTGCGTAGGCGCAATGTCAATTATCGGCTCAATCAACGACGGTCTTACCGGCGACAGCTCAATTCTTTTCGTTAAAAGCGCGCTTGATGCGGTCAACGCCGTTATTTTCGGCGCAACTCTTGGCTTCGGCGTTATCTTCACATGCATTCCGATGCTGATTTATCAGGGTGGAATTTCCCTTCTCGCAGGAACGCTCAACGGAATCCTTCAGGGCGAGCTGCTTGAGCAGGTCTGCATGGTCGGCTATGCAATAATCATGGCAATCGGTCTTAATTTCCTGCTTGAAAAGAAATTCAAAACCCTCAACATGATTCCCGCATTGATTTTACCTGTCATTTATCATTATATTTTGATTTTAATTGAATATGTAAAGGCATAAAGATTGGGCGGTATTGCAATTATACCGCCCGATTCGTTTTTAGAAGTTTTCTCTGTTGTTGTTCTTCTTGTTCTGCTGGTTCTTGTTCTGCTGATTGTTGTTCTGGTTGTTATTCTGATTATTGTTCTGCTGATTATTCTGTCTGTTATTGTTTTCCATTTCGAGGTTCCTCTCTTTAATGAATTGTTTTTGAACTCACGGTTCATCATTATTATGCACAAATAGACCCTCATTATTTATTGACAAAAATTTTTTGTGATGATACAATTTCTGTAATGATAAAATAAAGGTGTTTTTATGATTTATTATTTTTCCGCAACAGGCAACTCAAAACACGCCGCGCAGGTCATTGCCGAAAAAACAGGTGATACAGCAGTCAGCATTGTTGACATTATCAAAGGGAAAACCCAAATCAACGAAAAAAGTGAAAAAACAGGCTTTGTTTTTCCCGTTTATTTCTGGGGGCTGCCCGAAATAATCAAGCGGTTTTCATCAATGCCCGAGGTTAAAAATTCTCTCGGAGATTATGTTTACTGCGTCATCACCTGCGGCGCAACAACGGGCTCGGCCGACAAAATGCTCGCAAAATCGCTCGGCAGAAAGCTTGATTACAGTTTTTCTTTAAGAATGCCCGATAACTATGTTGTCATGTACGACCCGAGTCCCAAAGAAAAGGCACAGAAGTTTCTCGCCCATGCAGATAAGGAGCTTGAAACAGTTTGTGCAGACATAAATGCCTCCGCAAAAAAGCGCGCAGGCAGCACAAAGGGAAAAGTTAAAAGCATTTTTATCTCAAAGCTTTACAACGCATTCAGAAGCACAAAGAATTTTTACGCAAACGATAAATGCGTTTCATGCGGCATTTGCGCAAAAAACTGCCCCGACAGCGCAATTGAAATAAAAAACGGCAAACCTGTCTGGATAAAATCCAAGTGTCAGCATTGCACGGCATGCATCAACTGCTGCCCTACCGAAGCAATTCAGTACGGCAATGGCACGGAAAGCAGAAGAAGATACAGCTACGATAAAACCGTCAACAAATAATTTCAGGATGTGAAGCAATGAAAAAAATTTCTTTCGGCGAAAAGCTCGGCTACGGTGTGGGCGCCGTAGGTCTTGATTTAAGCTACGGAATGTTCTATTCCTATCTCTCAATTTATCTTACAAACGCACTCGGTATCAGCCCCGCATTCCTTCTTATCATCACTCCGCTTGCAAGACTATGGGACGGCTTCAACGACCCGATGATGGGAATGATTGTTGACAAAACTCAAACCAAAATGGGCAAATACCGACCATGGATACTGATGGGCGCTTTGATGAATGCCGTTGTTCTCTGCCTGCTGTTCAACAATCCCGGCTTTGCATCGGGTTCAACGGGACTTTACGTTTATGCCGCAGTTCTCTATGTTTTCTGGGGCATGACAAACACCCTCGCGGATATCCCCTTCTGGTCAATGGTGCCTTCATTCGCAACCGAAGAAAAGGACAGAAACCTTGTTTCGACCATCGCAAGAGCTTTTTCGGGTCTGGGTCAGGGAATCGTTTCAATCTTCACTCCCATGGCGGTTGCATTCTTCGGCGGCGTTGCAGGCAGCAAGCTTGATGCAATGACCTCTGACACATTAAGCAAAGGCTTCGGAAAATGGTCATTGATTATGGCAGGCGGTCTTATTCTGTTTGCACTTATCAGCGTTCTTTCAACAAAGGAAAGACGCATTATCGTCAATAAAGAAAAGTTCTCATTCAGAGCAGCGATTAATGTTATCAAGAGCAATGACCAGCTTCTTGTTTTCATGCTCTTTGCAATGATTTCAAACGCAGGCTTCTACATGACCTCGGGAATCAGCAGCTATTATTTCACCTCTGTTCTCGGCGACCTTACCCTTCAGTCGAAATTCAATCTTATGGGAACAATCGGCTCCGTGCTTTCAATCCTTGTTGTTCCCGTATTCTCAAAATTCATGAACAACCGCTCAATTTATAAGCTTTCCTTGAGCATGGCGGCAGCAGGCTATATCGGCATGGCTGTTATCGGATATCTTTTCGGCGGCAATGTTACAGCACTCGGAATTTTCTACATTCTTACCTCTCTCGGCACGGGCAGCATGTTCGTTAACCAGACGGTTATGCTTGCCGACTGCGTTGACTACGGCGAATATAAAACAGGCAGCCGTAACCAAAGCCTAATATTCTCAATGAAGGGCTTCCTTCAGAAGATGGCGTACACCGTTCAGGCAATTATCATGTACGCCACCTTTACCGTTACAGGCTACGACGGCGAAGCTGTTGTTCAGACCGCGCAGGCAAAAAGTGCAATATCATTCCTTATGTTTATCGTTCCGCCCACAATGATGATTGCATCTCTCATAATTTTCTCAAAGAAATATAAGATTTTCGGCGATTTCAAGAAAGAAGTTCTTGAATCCGTAAGTGAAAAGCAGTAAAAAAACAAGGCTTGTATGGGATTCCATACAAGCCTTGTTTTTTTATTCATCCAAATTTTTAACTGTCGGCAGATTCCAATGGAATATCGTAGCAAGGATTCTGATAACAAGAACTGAACCTGCGCCGAGAATGATTGCCAACGTCGATGAGCAGAGCTGATAATGAATAAGCAGATAATAAATCACCGAGCCGACTATCGCCGCAAGAGCATAGACCCTTTTGCGCAGAATTTTCGGAACTCTGCCTGCCATGATATCACGCATAACACCGCCGCCGATGCCCGTTAAGGTAGCAACAAAAATCGAGAGAAACATATTCTCTTCAAATCCGCACGCAATTGCACTGTTGACACCGCCGACAACAAAAACCGAAAGTCCTATAGAGTCAAAAATATTTATAACCTGCGAATAAACATCAAAATGCTTCTGAATCTTTTTCCCGAAAAAATACGCAATGATAAACACGGCAAGTGAAGTTAAGACTGCAGTTATCGCATATACCGATTTGCGGAACGCCATGGGCGGAGTGTAACCGAGAATAAGGTCACGCACAATACCGCCGCCGACTGCCGTCACCGTTCCGAGAACAAGGGCGCCGAAAACATCGAATTTCTTCTCAATTGCGGTTATAACGCCCGTTATCGCAAACGCAACAGTTCCGATTAACTCGATGGCAAAAAATATTTTTTCAACATTCATCGGCTTTTCTCCTTTTTCTCAAATCTGTAAAAAAATCCGAAAGAAGCGCCGCGCACTCCTCTGCCATAAAGCTCGGCACAACCTCAGGCTTGTGATTATAGGGCAAGTCAAAAAGATTTACAACCGAACCGCACGAGCCTGCCTTTAAATCCGATGCACCGTAAACAAGGCGTCGGATTCTTGAATTGATTATCGCACCCGTGCACATCGGGCAAGGCTCGAGGGTGACATACATCTCACATTCCCACAGACGCCAGCCGCCGAGCTTTTTGCATGCAAGGTCAATTGCCTCGATTTCAGCATGTGCAAGAGCATTTTTGCCGTATTCACGTCGGTTTCTGCCGACGGAAACAACCTCGCCGTTACGCACAATAACCGCGCCGACGGGCACCTCAAGCTCACCTGCAGCGATTTTTGCCTGTTCAATTGCAAGATTCATGAAATATGTATCGGTCATAAAATCACCTTGATTCTGTTCAAATCAACAAGGCGACCCGATTGAGCCGCCTGTGAATAATTATTTCTTTTTGCCTCGGAGGTCGATTTTTTCAACGTGCCAGATATCTCTTGCATAGTCGTTGATTGAACGGTCAGCTGCAAAAACACCTGCGCCGGAAATGTTCATAAGTGACATCTTTGTCCATCTGTCCTTATCCGCCCAGATTTCCTCTGCCTGCTTCTGAATGTTTCTGTAATCAGCAAAATCCGCAAGCACCATATAGGGATCATGATGAGTGATTGTGCCACCGATTTCGCCGAACATCTTTCCTCCGATGCCCTTATTGATAAAGTTGATAAGGTTATTGAGCTCGACATTATTATTATAATAATTCTGCGGATTGTAGCCGCTTCTCTTAAGCTCATTGACTTCGGGAGTGCTCATGCCGAAGATAAGAATGTTTTCAGCACCGACTGCATCATAAATCTCAACGTTTGCACCGTCCATTGTGCCTACGGTAACAGCGCCGTTAATCATGAGCTTCATATTGCCCGTACCGCTTGCTTCCGTTCCTGCAAGCGAAATCTGTTCGCTGATATCGGCTGCTGGCATAAGAGCCTCTGCCATTGTTACGTTGTAATCCTCCATGTAAACAACCTTGAGAAGGTCCTTTACATCGGGGTCGTTGTTGATAAGATTTGCAAGTGCGCAGATAAATTCGATAATTTTCTTTGCCATGAAGTAGCCCGAAGCTGCCTTTGCGCCGAAAATATATGTGTGCGGAGTATAATTTCCGCCCGGATTTGCCTTGATTTCAAGATACTTTGCAAGAATATTGAAAGCATTGAGATGCTGACGCTTATACTCATGAAGACGCTTGACCTGGACATCGAAAATCGAGGTCGGGTCAAGGCTGATACCTGTTTTGCTCTTAACGATTTTTGCAAAATTCTCTTTGTTTGCAAGCTTAATATTACGGAGCTCTTCAAGAACCGATGCATCATCTGCATAATTGCGAAGCTTAATAAGCTTTGATGCGTCATAAACAAAATCCTTGCCGATAAGACCTGTCAGCATATCGGTAAGACCGGGGTTTGCCTGACAGAGCCAGCGGCGGTGAGCGATGCCGTTTGTGACATTGGTAAATTTATCGGGTTCAAGAGTATAGAACTCATTGAAAATAGTATCCTTGAGAATCTGGCTGTGAAGAGCTGAAACGCCGTTGACCTTGTGACAAACAGCAACACAGAGGTTTGCCATTCTGACTGCACCGTTTGAGATAACCGCCATTCTTTCAACCCTGCCTGCATCGCCTGTTGCATCCCAGATTTTCTTTCTGAATCGGTTGTCAATTTCCTTGACAATCTGATAGATTCTGGGAAGAAGGCGCTTGAAGAGGTCCTCTCCCCAACATTCGAGAGCTTCAGCCATAACCGTGTGGTTAGTGTATGCACAGCATTCCTCAACGATTCTGTATGCATCATCCCAGCCGTAGCCGCATTCGTCAAGCATAATTCTCATAAGCTCGGGAATCGCCATTGTGGGGTGAGTGTCATTTATGTGTATTGCATTTTTCTCCGCAAAGTTTTCAAGCGAGCCGTAATCTCTTAAATGGCGCTGAACGATATCCTGAACGGATGCGGAAACAAGGAAATACTGCTGGCGCAGACGAAGGCTCTTGCCCTCGGGATGGTTGTCAGCAGGATAAAGCACCTTGCTGATAACCTCCGCCATAGCCTTTTCTTCCATGGCTCTCATGTAATCGCCCTGATTGAACATCGTCATGTCAAGACCGTCAACCTTTGCCGACCAGAGGCGAAGCACCGCTGCGCCCTTGCCGTCTTTGCCTGCAACCATCATGTCATAGGGAACAGCCTTGACCGTTTTGCAGTTGACAAGCTCTACCTGATGGAAGGGACCTTCCCAGCTGTCAACAACCTCTCCCTCGAACTTGACATCAACGGTCTTATCCTCTCTGGGGACAAGCCATACCTCTCCGCCGGGGAGCCAGAAATCGGGCATCTCGGTCTGCCAGCCGTCAATAATTTTCTGTTTGAAAATACCATATTCATAAAGAATTGAGTAACCCATGCCTCTGTAGCCCTGATTTGCAAGAGCATCAAGGTAGCAGGCTGCAAGTCTGCCCAGACCGCCGTTGCCCAGACCCGCATCGGGCTCGCAGTCATAGAGCTTTTCGAGCTTTATGCCGAAGCTTGAAAGAGCCTTTTCCGCAGTTGAAGTAAGGTTAAGATTATAGAGAGTGTTCTTAAGGGTTCTGCCCATAAGAAACTCCATGCAAAGATAATAAACCTTCTTCTGACCCTTTTCGAGCGACAGCTTATCAAACTCTCTGCGCGAATCCCTGACCATATCTCTTGCTATCATAGAAAGAGCTCTGTAAAACTGCTCATTGGTAGCATCCTTGGGGCTGACGCCGAAGAAATGCGAAAGCTTTGAAGAAATCATTTCTTCGAGTTGTTTTTTGGTAATTGCCATTTATTTCATCCTCCTATAATTACCTATAAAAACTATACTTTATAATTTTACACTAAAAATTAATTTATTACAACAAATTTTTAACAGTTCATTAATTTAAAATGCTTGTAAGAGTTAGAAAATTGCGGTATAATAATAAAAAATTTTGGTTGAATTGCAAAAAACCAACAAAGTCGGTGATGATTTGTACGATTTTTATGACCCGCAGGCATCATTATACGTTCAGCAGGAAAACGAGAAAAAAGAGATAAAAAGAATAAGCATTACTGCAGGATTGAGCGTTATCGCATATGTGCTTGTTCAGAACATTCTGTCAATCATTATCTATCTTTCTCCGCTTGGCGAAATTTATCAGAATGATTTGACGATGCAAAGCGTTGTTACCGTTTTTCTTTCTGTTCTCGGAATACTTGTTCCCTTCGGAATCGGCGGATATTTTCTCTCAAAAAAGACAAACAAACCTGCGGTCAGCTTTGACAGACCCGTCAGCATTTCGCTGATGCTTTCGGCATCCTGCCTCGGATTCTTTATCTGCCTTGCAGGAAATTATGTTACAAGCATTTTCGTCAGCATGATGGAATCGGGCGGAGTTACGCTTACTGCTCCCGAATATTCTCCTCCCTCCGATATTCCCGGCAGAATAATTTATGCGATTTCGATTGCTGTTGTGCCTGCCCTTGTTGAGGAATTTGCGGTTAGAGGCGTAATTCTTCAGCCTTTGAGAAAATACGGCGATAAATTTGCAATTCTCGCATCCGCTCTGATATTTGCCGTCATGCACGGCAATCTCATTCAGGCGCCCTTTGCTCTTATTGCGGGCATCGGCATCGGCTACGCAGTTTGCATAACCAATAGCATCTGGACCGGCGTTCTTATTCACTTCTGCAATAATCTTTACTCGGTTATTATTGAGTTTATCGTGGCAGATATAAGCGATGTTCAGACCGTTGACAATGTTTATCTTGCAATCACGGCGGCGATTTATGCAATTACCATTCTCGGCTCGGTTGTCTTTGTTATTCTCAAACGCCGCAGAAAGCTTATGCCTTCATTCACGGCAATGACGGAAAAGAAAAAAATACGCACATTCATCTTTACCCTTCCCATGATAATCGCTTTGCTTATGATGATAAGCATAACATCAAATTTTGTTTCATTCGGATAAAATTAACGGACGTTTTTACGTCCGTTAATTTTTTGAAAATAAGTGTTGACAAAACCTTAACTGTATGTTATTATGTTTATGCAGTTAGTTAAAGCTAACCGCATAAACATATTAAGTTCTTCCTCCTAAAAAGGAGTTGCCAATTAACTCTTCATAACATTTTTCACAAAAAACGCCGCTCTTCCGGGCGGCGTTTTTTGTTTGTTTAATTAAAATCCGAACTGATTGAAATATTCAAACGGGTCGATATAATATGCCTGGGTTGTTGTTACGGGCTCCGAGCCGCCCTTATCCTCAACAAGAGTAACCTCAACATCAAATTCATCAATCGAATAGTTGCTGTTGACTCTGCAAAGAGTAAGGGTCATCTTATCACCGACCTTGCCGTTGTCAATCTTTTCAAGAAGAACATCGGCAGTTGTGAGAGGCTTGCCGTCAACCGCTGTAATCATGTCATACTTTCTTGCCTCGGTGTTTGCAAGCGAACCGTCGCTGCTGATATCGTTGATGATAAGTGTGCCTGCGGGAAGACCCTTAATCTGCGCAATCATGCTGTACTGCGCACTTGCGCTGACGGGATAATAGGTTATTCCGAGCTTGGGTCTGTTGGGAACATAGCCGTAATTTATCAAATCCTCAATTATTGATTTTGCAGAGGTGATGGGAATCGCAAAGCCCATACCCTCGTAATCGGTTGCAGCGATTTTCTGCGAGTTAATACCGATAACCTGACCGTAAGCATTGACAAGCATACCGCCCGAGTTGCCGGGATTGATTGCCGCACTGTGCTGCACGCACTTCATGGTATATCCGATTTCACTGCTGACGGGTCTGTCAATCGCAGAGATGAAACCGCCCGTGAGAGAACCGAAAAATTCAATTCCGCCGGGGTTGCCTATTGCATAAACAGGGTCGCCGACAACAAGAGAGCTTGAGTCGCCGAACTCTGCTGCAGGAAGTCCCTTTGCCTTGATTTTGAGAACACCAAGGTCTGTTCTTGTATCAAAGCCTACGATTTCAGCATCATAGGTTATGCCGTTTTCCGTCTGCACTCTGACGCTGACACCTGCATCGTTGATAACATGGGCACAGGTGATGATATAGGTATAAGTTCCCGTTGAATCCTCACCCATAATAATTCCCGAGCCTTCGCCTGCCGAGGAATTTGAGTTTTGAGTGTAAACAACAATACCGACGTTGCTCTTGCTGAGCTTTGCATGAATCTGGGCAGGAGTAAGCACTCCGCCAAGAGAAACCTTTGTTGGTGTTACGGGAGATTCGTTGATTTTAAGCTCGGGTCCGTCGCCTTTTTCTTTTTTATCCGATGAAACTATTGATTTATCGTTATCGGAGTATTTATTTATTGATGCAACTCCGAAGCCAAGAGCAAAAACCAGAATCAAAGCGATTGATGCGACAAACACCTTAAGTCCCTTCTTATCTTTTTTGGTGTTTGACGAGTTGTCGGGCTGCGTCTGCGGATATGAATAATAATTCGGTCGGGGATTATTCTGCTGATATGAGCCGTAGCTCTGATTATAGCTGCTCTGTGTGTAGCCGTAATATGTCTGTTGGGGCTCTTTCTGTTCAGGCTCTTCGACCTGCTGTGCCTCAACGCTCGGAATCTCTTCTTCTGCCGCTTCTGAAACCGATTCGACGGTCTCGGGAATCATTTCGTTTTCTTGTTCGGTAATATTCTCTTCCTCTTTACCGATGTTGTTTTCAAATTCTTCGTTCATGAGTTTTGCCTCCGATGTTGTTGATGGATTTATTTTAACATGCGTTTGTTACGCTGATTTGAACATTGATTTAATATAATTTCAAAAATATTGAAATTATCCGTTAATCGGTAATTGGAAGATAAATTCCGCATACTCTCCGATTTCGCTTCTCGCCGCTATCTGACCGCCGTGAAGCTCAACAATCATTTTGCAAAGATAAAGACCCATTCCCGCACCCTTGACATCATAGCTTCGGGACTTATCAATTTTATAGAATCTTTCAAAAATCTTGTCGATTTCTTCGCTCGGAATGCCCTTTCCGCTGTTGCGGATTTTAATAATAACCTTTTCCGAATCGGATTTTGAGCTGACCTCAATATATCCGCCCTCTGGAGTAAATTTAACGGCATTATCAACAAGGTTATAAATAACCTGGTTTATCATATCCTTATCGGCAGTCAGAATGTTGACCGCCATAGTTTCAAGTCCTCTGATTTCGATATGCTTTTTATCTATAAGCTGCTCAAAGCCGAGAAGAGTTCTGAACAGCATTTCGGATATATCAAACTTTACGGGCTTCAAATCGAGCTCGCCCGCTTCAAACTTGCTCATATTAAGCATTCCCGTAACAAGTCTTGAAAGTCGCTTGACCTCATCCGATACGATTTTCAGATACTGCGCTTCTTTTTCCTTTTCTATCGTTCCGTCAAGGATTCCGTCGATGAAGCCGCCGATGGTTGTCATCGGAGTTTTAAGCTCGTGAGAAACATTTGCAACAAAGCTCCTTCTTGACATTTCAAGGGTCGCAAGCGCCTGCGCCATGCTGTTGAACGCCTGAATGAGCTCGTCTGTTTCGTCCTGCCCGAAAATCCGGATTTTTGAGTGCTTGATAGTAATTCTCTTCGAAAAATCACCCGTTGCATACTGCTTCGCCGCTGCCGACATTTCTCTCAAAGGCTTCGTCAGTCTGTAAGAAACAAGATAAACAAGCAGGAATGTTATCGCAAACGCAAACAGCACCGCGCTGAAAAACATTCTGAATATTCCCATAATATAAGGTGTCAGACCGTCAACAATCGGCTGGGTTGTGAAAACAACCGCCACCGTCTGACCGTTTACGACAATAGGTGCGCTGACGATAAAATGTATGTCACTCAAAGAATTGCCGAGATTTCCCGTTGACCTGTGAACTCCGTTGACAGCTGCATCCATAATATCTTTTGGGATTTTATATTGATTATGCACAATGCAGTTACCCGTATAAAGAGCCATGTTTGACTGAAGTATTTCCTTGCAGTAAACAATATCGCCGTCAAGGTCAGTTATAAAAACATCCGCCTCAATTGCATTTGAAATCTGAAGAAGAGTGTTACAGATAACGATAACCGAGCCCCGTCCGCTGTTCGTAAGATAATCAGACTTGAGAACATCGCTTGTATTCTGCGCAACGCTGACACTGTTTTCGGTCAGGAGCTCATTTTTTTCATCCATCCAGAGCTTTGATACCAAAAGCAAGAGAGCTCCGCCCAAAAAGACGAAGCTTGCAAGAATGATTGAAATTGTAACAAGAAAATATTTCCGGAAAAGACCGGAGCTTTTTCTCTTTGCCACCTTAAAACACTCCCGTTAACTCTGCATTAATCCTTGGTTTCAAACTTATAACCGACACTCCAGACGGTTTTGAGCTCCCATTTTTCGGAAACGCCCTCAAGCTTTTCGCGAAGACGCTTAACATGAACGTCAACGGTTCTTGAATCGCCGTAATAATCAAAACCCCATACCTCATCAAGAAGCTGGTCTCTTGTGAAAACTCTGTTGGGATTGCTTGCAAGGTGATAAATAAGCTCAAGCTCTTTGGGCGGAGTGTCAACCTTCTTTGAGTCAACACGCAGCTCATAGTTTGTGAGATTGATTGAGAGCTTATCATACTGCACTTCCTTGATATCAGGCTGTGCTGCCGAACCGCTTCTGCGAAGAACAGCCTTGACTCTCGCCATAACCTCTTTTGCATCAAAGGGCTTAACAACATAGTCATCTGCGCCAAGCTCAAAGCCGAGCACCTTATCAAAAGTTTCGCCCTTTGCGGTGAGCATGATAATGGGTGTGTCCGAAAACTTTCTGATTTCACGGCACACCTGCCAGCCGTCAAGAACGGGCAGCATTATATCAAGAAGCATAAGGCTGGGCGAAAAATCCTGAAAAATCTTAATGGCACTTGAGCCGCTGTTTGCAATAGCGACTTCGTATCCCTCTTTTTCAAGATAGAGTCTTAAAAGCTCACAAATATTAGTATCGTCATCAACAACAAGAATTTTTTCTGCTGCCATGATAATATCCCCCTCCTATTTTTGTCTACATCTATAATTATACGCTATTTTTTAACAAATTTATGAATTAGCAAATAATAATCTGTTACATTTAAGCCGCAAAAATGAACAAATCATTAAATCTGACTGTGATAAATGCGACGGAACATAAACATTTTTCGATGTAGGGGCGATTCGTAAATCGCCCTTAATAATACGATGTTCATTTGATGTTTTTTCACTTTTGACGTATAGCCGATACGCCTTCAAGCAAAAAAACATCATCCGTCATCATTTCTCATCAGTCATAACAAACAGTTTATAATTTTATTTAACCGTAAACTTGAAAACCGTACAGGATTTGAATTTTTCGCCTGCGTCAAAGGTGCACTGCGGAAATTCAGGCATGTTAGGTGTGTTGGGATAATACTGCGTTTCAAGGCAGAAGCCCGCATGCTGAATGAGCGGATTACCGTTTTTGCCGGTTATCGTTCCGTCAAGGAAGTTACCCGTATAAAGCTGAACGCCGCAAAGGTCGGTGAAAACCTCAAGCAATCTGCCGCTTTCGGGTTCATAAGCAACCGCCGCAGGGCCGTCGCCGTCATTAAGGCAGAAGTTATGGTCATATCCCCTGCCGATTTTAATCTGCTCATCATCTGCGCCGATATCCCTGCCTATTGGCTTTGCCTCTCTGAAATCAAAAGGTGTGCCCTCAACGGGTCTGATTTCGCCCGTAGGAATGCTGTTTTCGTCAATCGGAGTATATGCATCGGCATTAATCATAAGCTCATGACCGAGAACATCGCCCTTACCTGCAAGGTTAAAATAAGCGTGATTAGTCATGTTAATAACCGTCTTTTTATCGCTTACGGCATAATAATCAATTTTCAATGCGTTATCTTCGTGAAGAGTGAAGGTCACCTTGAAATCGACCTTGCCGGGAAAGCCCATCGCACCGTCGGGGCTCGTGTAATTCATTTCAAGCGAATTATCGTCAATAACAATCGCTTTCCAGACAGCAGTTGAGAGCTCTGCACCGCCGTGGAGGCAAGTTATTCCCCTCTCATTCTTTTCAACTTCATATTCAACACCGTCAATGCTGAATTTGCCGTTTGCAATTCGGTTTGCATATCTGCCGACAGTCATTCCCTCATAATCGGAATAGTTTTCGTGGCCGTCAATTGAATCAAAGCCCGCAAGAACATCGGCAAAAACGCCGTTTTTATCGGACGCATAAATGCTGTTTACCGTTGCGCCGTAGGTAATGATATCAACCGCCATTCCCGACGTATTTTTAAGAGTATAACAGTCAACTGCTCTTCCGTCTGCAGTTGTTCCGAAAACATTTTTAACTATCATGGTTTAACCTCCGATGTGTATTTATATTATTTTACCATATATGCACGGATATGGCAATAAATAAAATAAAAAAGAAACTGTTTTACATCAAAGTGCACAGGTCCGTTAAAAACGGACCTGTGCAGTTTCCCGTCAGCTTTTCATTATTTAAACTTTATTAAAAGGTAATTACATAGGTTTAAAAAAAGCAAAAATCAAAACATCATCAAAACCGTCGAAACAAAGGCGATTGCGGTTGAAATGAGAGTTTTAACCGATGGCTTTTCTTTTCTTATAAGGCTGATTATCGTTGAAAAAACCATAACACCGCCTGTTGTTATCGGGAATTGAACAGATGCAGGAAGCGACACAAGCGCAATAAGACAGAAGAGATTGCCGATTCCGTTGCAGAAGGCATGTCCCGAAACACTTCCGAGCGATTTCAATGAGAGCTTTGCAAGCTTTTTGTTCTTGATGATCTGATATGTAATGCAGATTATAAAAACACAGGCGTTGACAGTTGCCATGAAGCTCTTGCTGTCAACCGCAAGCTCCGAATTTGACTGGTGAATTTTTGAAAGCACACCGACCATGCCGTTAAGTATGAAAACCGCAAAATAATATTTAAGGTTGTTGCCCTTTGTTGTGCTTTTTTCAAAGCTCAGGGATGTTGCAATGCCAATCAGAATTATGCAGAAAACCTTAAAAATGTTGAGCTTTTCATTGCAGAAAATGACACCGTATGCAAGTGGAAGAAGCATGCCGCCGAGCATCGCATAAATAGAGAATACCGAGAGATTTGCAGTTGCAAACGATTTAAGGCTTGCAAAGTTATATCCAAGCACAACAATTGCATAAATTGCGGCAATCAGAATCGAAAACCATGTTATTTCAAGCTTGAATCCGCTTAAAACAAGCATAATGAGAAAGCTGATTCCGTGGGTATAGCCCGCGAAAATAACTGTTGAATCGTCACCGTCGCCATTGAGCTTTCTGAATTGCTGATTAAACAAAAACTGCATTGCAAACAGCAGCGCAGCAGCTGTAAGAAGTCCGTACATCATAACGAACAACCTCCGTTATGCCGCACCAGAAGCACGGCGCATTCTATATGATTTGTATGAGGGAACATGTCCACAGGGCAGATTTTTTTTACTTTATAGCCTTTATGCGTGAGCAAATTCAAATCTCTTGCGAGTGTTTCGGGGTTGCAGGATATATAAACAACCTTTTTCGGAGCAGAGGCAACGAGAGATTCAATGAATTTTTTGCTGCTTCCGGAACGGGGAGGGTCCATAAAGACAACATCAAATCTTTCGCCGTTTTCGGCAAGCTCCTGCATAAAATCTCCTGCATCGGCACAATAAAAACGTGCGTTATCCATTCCGTTGCGCTTGCAGTTTGAAATCGCATCCTTAACAGCATCGGGATTCAGCTCAACGCCGATAACCCTGCCTGCCGTTTTTGCGGCAACAAGTCCGATTGTTCCGATTCCGCAGTATGCGTCAAGAACACCTGTGTTTTCGTTGAGTTCAGCAAGCTCCATTGCCTTTCCGTAAAGCTTTTCAGTCTGAACAGGGTTAATCTGATAAAACGATTTCGGAGAAATTCTGAAAACACATCCGCAGAGGGTGTCCTCAATATATCCGTTGCCATAAAGAACCTCTTCTCTGTCGCCGAGAACCAGATTTGTATCTTTCGGGTTGATGTTGAGAACAACGGTTGTGATTTCGGGGTGCTTTTCAAGAAGCGCCGCGGTGAATTTCTTTTTCATAGGGAAATATCCGCTTGCTCCGACCAGAACAACCATAACCTCGCCGCTTGTGAAGCCTCTTTTTACGAGAACGTGGCGAAGGAAGCCCGTTCCCTTGTCCTCATCATAAGTCCAAATTTTGAATTTAGGAAGCATTTCACGGATATCAACAATAATTTTATCTGCGATTATGTCTTCGGTCATACAGTTATCAACCGAAACGATTCTGTGACTGCCCGACTGATAAACACCCGAGATGATTTTGCCGCTTTTTGTTCTGCCGAATGCCGCCTGAACCTTGTTGCGGTAATTATACGGATTTTCCATTCCGATTATTTTTTCAACCTTGCCGAATTTTTTGAGAAGAATCTCGCACCTCGCCTGCTTCCACTTGAGTTGACGGTCATAGGTCATATTTTGAAGCTGACAGCCGCCGCATTTCTTTGCAAGCGGGCAGGCATTCGGATTGGTTTTTATATTTGAGGTTTGTGACATAATTTTCCTCGTTTCTTAATTGAACATCGGTGTTGAAAGATATCTTTCGCCACCGTCGGGGAGCAGAACAACAATCTTTTTGCCTGCGTTTTCGTGGCGCGAAGCAACAGCAGTTGCCGCATGAAGCGCCGCACCCGAAGAGATTCCGATAAGAATACCTTCCGTTTTAACAGTCAAACGTGCGGCTTCATATGCCTGCTCTGTTGTGACGGTTATTATTTCGTCATATATTTTTGTGTCGAGTATTGACGGGACAAATCCGGCACCGATGCCCTGCAAGCCGTGAGCACCTGCTGTTCCTTTTGAAAGAAAAGGCGAATCCTCGGGCTCAACGGCAATAATTCTTATGTCGGGATTTTTTTCCTTAAGGTATCTGCCGACTCCTGTTATCGTTCCGCCCGTGCCGACACCCGCAACGAAGATATCAACCTTACCGTCAGTGTCGTTCCAGATTTCGGGGCCCGTCGTTTTGTAGTGTGCATCGGGGTTTGACGAATTGTCAAACTGCGCGGGAATAAAGCTTCCCTCAATTTCTTTTGCAAGCTCATTTGCCTTTGCGATTGCACCTGCCATACCCTTTGAGCCGTCGGTAAGAACAAGCTCTGCACCGTAAGCGGCGAGCAGCTTTCTTCGCTCGATGCTCATTGTTTCAGGCATAGTGATGATGACCTTAAGTCCCATCTGCGCCGCAACCGATGCAATCCCGATACCCGTGTTACCGCTTGTAGGCTCAATTATAACAGAATTTTTCGTTATTTTCCCGCTTTCCATAGCAGAGCGCAGCATCTCATAGCCAACTCTGTCTTTTGCGCTTCCAGCAGGGTTGAGATATTCCGCTTTTGCGAGAATTTCAGCGGAAACGCCTGCGTTTTTTGCATATGAGGAAAAGCGTATGAGAGGTGTGTTGCCGATTACTTCGGCTGCATTATTATAAATTTTCAAAGTTATCGCCTCATTTTTAAATGTATTTTGATTATATCAATCTGTGCAAAATCCGTCAAGTAAGCTATATAAATATTTTTGTTAAAAATCAACAATTTTTTGGCCTTAAAATTTACATCCCATAAAATTATTTTTTCTTGAAATAGTTAAATAAAACAGTATAATGGAGTTAAAAGAGGAAATATCCTCAATCTGTTTTAAGGAGATTTAAAAAATGGCAGAAAAAGTTAAAATCGGTATAATCGGATGCGGCGGCATCGCAAACGGAAAGCATCTCCGCGCTATTTCAAGCATTGATTTTCTTGAGCCCGTTGCATTCTGCGATATTATTGAAGAAAGAGCAATTGAAACCGCTAAAAAATACGGCGGCGAGAACGCAAAAATTTACACAGACTATAAAGAACTTCTCAAGGATGAGAGCATTGTTGCCGTTCATGTCTGTACTCCCAACAAATCCCACAGCTTTATAACAATTGATGCACTTGAGGCAGGCAAGCATGTTCTCTGCGAAAAGCCCATGGCAAAAACATATGCAGAAGCAAAGGCAATGTATGAAGCATCGGTAAGAACCGGCAAGGTTCTCTCAATCGGTTATCAGTCACGTTGGAGAGGCGATTCGCTCTATCTTAAGGAATGCTGCGAAAACGACGAGTTTGGTGAAATCTATTATGCAAGAGCTCTTGCTCTTCGCAGAAGAGCCGTTCCCACATGGGGCGTATTCCTCAATGAAGAAGAGCAGGGCGGCGGTCCGCTTATTGATATCGGAACACACGCTCTCGACCTCACCCTCTGGATGATGAACAACTACAAGCCCAAAATGGTAGTCGGCACAACATATAAGAAGCTCGGCGATCAGAAGAGAACAGCAAACGCATGGGGTGACTGGGATCCCGAAAAGTATACTGTTGAAGATTCGGCTTTCGGCTTTGTTGTTATGGAAAACGGCGCAACAATCAGCGTTGAATCCGCATGGGCGCTCAACATTGCAGACCCCTGCGAGGCTTCCACTCTTATCGCAGGCGTTAAGGGCGGCGCTGATATGCTCGGTGACGACCTTCGTGTCAACTATGTAAAAAACGGCAGACAGGTTATTGAAACGCCCAATTTCGATGCAGGCGGCGTTGCTTTCTATGACGGTGCAAGCGACAGACCCGAAGAGCTTGAATGCCGTGCGTTTTATGATGCAGTGCTTAACGGTGCAGAGCTTCGCACAAAGCCCGAACAGGCAATGGTAGTTACACAGATTCTCGAAGCTATTTATGAGTCTGCAAAGACAGGCAAGCCCGTATATATCAACAACGATTAAGGAGAAAAACCAAATGAAAATTGCTGTTCAGGTTTATTCTGTCAGAGACCATATAAATGATTCAGAAACGCTTCTCAAAGCCCTTGAAGAAATCAAGAAAATCGGTTATGACGGCGTTGAGTTTGCAGGATATTTCAATACCGATGCTGCAACAATCAAGGCAAAGCTCGATGAGGTAGGTCTTGTATGCGTAGGTGCGCACATGGGTCTTGACGATTTTAAAGAAGATAAGCTTGCCGAAACAATCGAATTTGTAAACACTCTCGGCGCAAAGGCTGTCGGTGTAGGCGGCGCACCCCATTCAACAATGGAAGAAGCTGTCAACACAGGTGATGTTCTCGGTGCGGCAGAAAAATATGCTATGAATAAATACGGCATAAAAATTTACTATCATAATCATTGTGAGGAGTTCGTTGCTCTTGAAAACGGACTTTATCCCATTGATGTTATCGGTGAGAGATGCTCGCTTGAAATTGATACATACTGGAGCTTCCATGCAGGCATGGATAACTATAAGCTTATCACTGAAAAGAAGGATAACATTGTTCTTCTTCACGTTAAGGACGGCATCGACGGCAAACCCAAGGCTCTCGGAGAAGGCAACAACGACCTCGCAACGGTTGTTAAGGCCGCAAAGGATGTCGGTATGGAATGGCTTATTGTTGAAAACGATGACCCGGTGCCCACAGGACTTGAGGATATTGCCAGAAGCATCAAATATCTTAAGAGCATAATTTAACAATTCAGGGCGGCTGTGCTTAAAGCCGCCCTACAATTCATTTTAGATTAAGGAGAACTCAAATGAAACTCGGAGTATTTACAACCTTACTTTCAAACCTCTCCCTTGAAGAGGCGCTCAAATATTTCAAATCACTCGGCATTGAGATGGTTGAAATCGGCTGTGGCGGCTATCCCGGCAATGCTCATGCAAATCCCGAAGAGCTTCTCAATGACGATGCAAAGCTTGAAGAGTTCAAGGCTCTCATTAAAAAATATGATGTTGAAATCAGTGCACTTTCGTGCCACGGCAACCCCGTGCACCCCAACAAGGAAATTGCAGCTGATTACGATAAGACCATCAGAAACACTATTCTTCTTGCCGAAAAGCTCGGACTTCATCAGATTAACACCTTCTCGGGCTGCCCGGGTGACTGCGAAACAGCAAAATATCCCAACTGGGTAACCTGCCCCTGGCCCAACGATTTCGGTGAAATCCTTGAATGGCAGTGGAATGAGGTTCTTATTCCCTATTGGAAAAACCTTGTTGAGTTTGCAAAGGCTCACGGCGTTAATAAAATTGCTCTCGAACTTCATCCCGGATTCTGTGTTTATAACACCGAATCGCTTCTCCGTCTGCGTGAAGCGGTAGGCCCAGAAATCGGCGCAAACTTTGACCCCAGCCATCTTATTTGGCAGGGCATGGACCCCGTTGCTTGTATCCGCAAGCTCGGTGATGCAATCTTCCACTTCCACGCAAAGGATACAAAGATTGACAAATATAACACAGCTGTCAACGGTGTGCTCGACAACAAACCCTACGGTGACGAAATCAACCGCTCATGGATATTCCGCACAATCGGCTACGGAAATGACAACGCATACTGGAAAGAGATTATTTCAAATCTTCGTATGGTCGGCTATGACTACGCAATAAGCATTGAGCATGAAGATTCTCTTATGAGTCAGAACGAAGGTCTTTCAAAGGCTGTTTCATTCCTTAAAAACATTATTCTTACCGAATCCACTGGCGAGATGTGGTGGGTATGAGTTTCAGCGAAACAAAACAGCGATATACGACTTCGGCGTGTTAATAATAAAAGGAAGCGATACCATGATTAACAATAAAATCGGCTGTGCCGTTATCGGTTACGGCGGAATGGGCGGCTGGCATGCCCGCAAAATCAAAGAGGAAATGGGCGAATATGCCGAGGTTGTCGGCGTTTTCGACATAAACCCCGACAGAAAAAAAGTTGCAGATGAAAAAGGCTTTTATTTCTTTTCATCAAGGGAAGAGCTTCTTTCCGATGACCGTATTGACCTTGTAACTATTGCAACTCCCAATGATGTTCATAAGGAAATCGCAATTGATGCGATGCGTCACGGCAAGAATGTCATCAGCGAAAAGCCTGTTACCCTCTGCACAGCAGACCTTGAAGAGATGATTGCCTGCGCAAAAGAAACGGGAAAGCTTTTCACTGTCCATCAGAACAGACGCTGGGATGAAGACTATCTCACAATGAAGAAAGTTCTTGATGAGAACACTCTTGGAAATGTTTTCAGAATTGAATCAAGAGTTCAGGGCTCAAGAGGTGTTCCCGGTGATTGGCGAAATCAGCCGCAGCATGGCGGCGGAATGGTTTTCGATTGGGGAATCCATCTTCTCGACCAGGCGCTCATGATGACTTTGCCCAGAAAGCTGAAAACAGTTTATGCGGAGCTTACAAATGTCACCAACGAAAACTGTGATGACGGTTTCCGCACAACCCTCATTTTTGACGACGGACTTTCCTTCTATGTTGAGGTTACAACAAGCAATTTCATTGAGCTTCCGCTTTGGTATATGCTTGGTGAAAACGGAACCGCGGTAGTCAATGATTGGGATTGCAACGGAAAAATCGTTATGGTTTCCGATTGGGAAAACAGAGATGCCGTTCCCATAGTTGCTGGTGCAGGCATAACCAAAACCATGGCTCCGAGAACCGATGGTACAATCGAAACCTATCCTCTTCCTGTTCAGAAAGCGGATTGGGGCGAATATTATAAAAATATCTTTGCTTATCTTAACGGAAAAGCAGATATCATCGTTACCCATGATCAGCAGCGCAGACTCATGCGCCTTGTTGAAGCAATTTTTGAATCAGGCAAAACAAACAAGGTTGTTGAGTTTGAGGATATACTTTAACCAAACAGCAAATTTAATTATCTGTTAAAGTTCATAAAAAAAGCCCCTGTGCCGAAGCACAGGGGCTTAATTATTGCTTTGTTTCAGCTACCCTTAATTATTAAAGGCTGCCGATGAGATTCTTGAGCATCTCAAAGATACCAATCATACCCTCAATAGTAAATACTGACTTGGGAATCGGGAATGCATCATAACGGATGGTAAGGCTCGACCACATATCAATGTTGAAGAACTCATCCCAATTCCAGTTTTCAATCTTTATTGTAAAGAAGAGAACAACATTGAGTTCGGGATTCGTATTATACTGTGTATCGCAGATGCTGTCAACTATATTACCTGAATTCCAGTAGTAGAGCTTGAGGTTCTTTCCAAGAGCAAGGAAGATCTTGTCATCTGTATCATAGACTCTGAAAAGCATATCCTTATGAGCAACCCATACGGGCTGGAAGATAAGAGTTGTTGTTGCAGTTGTTGTACCGTTGTCATTTATACCTGCTTCCCAGTTCTTGGGATCAAATGCATCGCCTGAGTCAACGTGATAAATATTCCAATCAACAATCTCTGCAGGTTCGACAGGCTTGTTAATATCGCTGATAGGTGTACGTTTTACAACAGTTTCAAACGAACGCTCGAAGTAGGGATCTTCGCTCTTAATCTCTGCTGTGTCCTGACCGTAGATAAGAGTAACAGTAGTAAATTCCTTCATTGTCTGGCTGAGATCCTGCTCTTCAAGGAAGTTATAGTCAACATAAACCTTAACGGAATCTGCAACATATGATGCAGTATATTCCATGTTACGAGCAGGCATCTTTGTGAAAGTATCCGACTGACCTGTGCTCTTATCAATCCATACGCCGCCGAACACCTGACCTGCGGGAGCCTTTGCGTTAATAGCATCTCTGATTTCATCAGTTACTTTCTTGTATTCTGCAAGATTGCTGCCAACCTTAACTGCATCATACTTCTTGAACACTTCTTCTTCACCGCTTGCGTTTGTGATGTAGAAGGTAAGTGTGAAATCCTTTGCTTCCCATTTTCCGTCAAAGGTGATAGCACCGTTAACATAACAATTTCTGATAACATCTTCAGTTATTTCAAAGGGGAAGCTTGCTTCTGTAAGATATGCGCCGTAGCCGCAAGTCCAGCCTGCAAATTTATAGCCGTCGGGAAGAGTATAGCCGCCGTCAGCCTGTTCTGAATTTTCAAGACCGACTGCAGGGATAGCTGAATCTTCACCCTTAAAGGTGAATTTTGCACCGTCAATAACAATGCTTTCGCCGAGTGTAACTGTGTCAACCATTGTTACGATATCGGGGTTATCGCTGTTTCTGATGTTGAAAGCAACAGTATACTCAATAAGATCGAACTGAGCAATAAGGCTTGCCCTTCTTGCTTCAAGACCGCTCATCTTATATCTGCCATCAGCTGTAAGCTCTGCGGGTTCACCTGTTGCTTCATCAATCCAACCTACAAGCTCATAGCCTAAGGGAACTGTGATAGCCTTTGTAAGCTTTGATGTTGCATAATAGGGATCAAGAGTATTTGAAAGATATGCTGCAGTTGAAACCTTTTCAACATTTTCTTCACAGTTTGCACTGTCAAATTCGCCTGTTGCTTCATCAAAAGCGGGAATCTTCCAGGTTACTGTGTAATCAACAGCTGTAATGATATAATAAACCTTATGACCTGTATATTCAATGTTCTGAAGGAACTTGCCGCTGTGTGCCTGAGAAACGATATGATTAGCTGTTGAATCACCATCTTCAAGTGTATCGGGATTTACATCAAGGAGAGCATTCAATGTTACTTCTGCACCTGCAAAAGCTGCATCCTTGATAGCTGTAAGCTCATCTTTGCTTATCTCGTTTGAGGTAACCTTACTTTCATCAACAGGTTCATTTTTGTTAAAGTGAGTATAAACTTCCTTCCAGCCTTCACCGTTTTCATAATCTCTGATCATGAATGTTGCAGTGTTAACATAGGGTGACCAGCTTGCATAGAAGTCCATATCCTTGGAATAGGTGTAACTACCGACAGCAACATTACCGTTGTTAACAATTTCGTCTGTATCGGCTCTGTGCCAGCCTGTAAACTTCATGCCTTCAAAAGATGTTTCAAGCTTGTAGCTGGCAGATGCACGGTATTCAATCTCTGTTTCATAAACAGGAGCTTCTTCGTTTTCGTAATCTTCCTTTGTGAGGAAATATCTTACTTTATAAACACCTGTTTTCCATTCAGCAACAACCTTTGCTGTAATAGCTGTGCTTGCTGCACCATTGGTGTTTCCGAGAGTAATGACAGTACCTTCAACGGTTGAAGGAGCTGCAACACCTGTTAAATCCCAGCCTGAAAGTGTTTTGCCTTCTGTTGAAAGTGCATCTGCAGGAATTGTGCTCAAATCAAATGATCCGCCAATAGGAAGAGCAATAACAAGAGCCTTCTTTTCTGCATCGTATGTAACATTTTCGGGAAGCTTGCTTTCATCAACTGTTACGTTGTTTCCGAGTGAAATTTCAACATTATATGTGCTTGTTGAAAGAACACGCATAAATGCTGCGTCTTTCTTTTCAACTGTGTAGCTGTAATTGCCGTCTGCATCAGCTTCAACAAGAGTACCGGGTGTGTTGTTACCATCCTTGATAATAGCCCAACCAATCTGATTCTCAATCATTTCAGGGAATTCAGCAACCTCTTTTTCCTCATACTCTCCAACTTCGCCGATAAGTGTTGTGCCGTCTGCTTCGTAGAACGATACGTTATACTTAACAGCTTCAGCAGGCTCACCGATTGTGAACTCGTGATACATATCCTCGTTGAGGAAGTAATCAAGATCGCCACTGTCAAGATGAGCTGCCATTGTCTTAAGGCCACTGGTAACTGTGGGCACTGTGGTTGCGAGAGCCTTGTTCAGACATTTCATGTTGTTCTGTCTGTTTGTATCGTGTTTACCTTTATTAGTAAGCATAACGGGCCAAAGGTCATCAGGTGAATCTGCTATACCCTTTGTTCCGTCTGCAAGTCCTGACCGAACTGTTACATAATATGACAAAAGCCAAAGATCTGATTCCAGCTCATATGCTACTGTTGATGCGTTGATATCTGACTTTGTTGTTGACTGTACGTAGTCGGTCTTGTCAAGATAATCCTGTGAAAAACCGCATACATTTTTTATCCAGCCAACATCAGGAATAGCACCACTGGTAAGTGTATGTGTGGGGTTATTTCTGGCTATCATGGGGTGATCTGTGTTTTTGACACCTGTCTGACAGTTTGATGTGTAACCTGTTGATGCTGTCGGTGCATCGTTTGCAACAATCTTTGCATCAAAGAAAGTCTTATCAAACAATGTCATGATTTTTACTTCACCAGTATACATGTTACTCTTTATGTACTGCTTTACCGTGAGCTTATCACCGGGCTGTACATAATAGTCGGTGAGTCTTCCGTCTTCTTCGTAAAATTCGGTACCGACATAAATGAAACCGTCATCTCCCTGACCGTATTTCGCTACAAGGTCTGCGTAGGAATCAATTCCTGCTGTTGTTTCTGCTGCCGAGGCTTCGGGAGCAGCGAGATCACCAACAAAAACAAAGGAACCTGCGAGCATTGCTACGCAAAGCACCAAGCTGATGACCTTTTTGAATGTGGACATAGATTTTCCTCCTTTAAAATTTTCTAAAGTCCGGGGTAATCCCCAACAAGAGAGAATGCTAAACCGCATTCTGCTCCAATATGCTTTGTAATTATGACACAACTATTAAAATAAAGCAATAGAAAGTTGCAAGATTTAAAAAATTCTTTTAACTTTTTGTGAATTACCAACAAACATCAATCGTCAAATTCGTGCAATTCCACAATCACGAGCTGCCTTTGCGACCGCCGCCGCAACCGCAGGACCCACTCTTTCGTCGAAAGCTTCGGGAAGAATGTAATCAGAGCGGAGACTGTCTTGTGAAACAAGGTCTGCTATCGCATGCGCCGCCGCAAGCTTCATTTCTTCGTTTATATCAGAAGCTCTTACATTGAGCGCGCCTCTGAAAATTCCGGGAAACGCAAGAACATTGTTTATTTGGTTTGGATAATCGCTTCTGCCCGTGCCGACAACCGCAGCGCCTGCCGCAAGCGCTTCATCGGGCATAATTTCGGGGGTCGGATTTGCCATTGCCATAACTACAGCACTTTCTGCCATTGATGCAACCATTTCTCTGCTGACTATTCCGCCTGCAGAAACGCCGACAAAAACATCTGCGCCCTTCATTGCGTCGGCAAGAGTGCCTGTTATACGGTTTTTATTTGTGAACTCCGCAAGCTCTTCAAAAGCAGGAGAAAGCTCCTGCCCCTTGCAGATGATTCCCTGCTTATCGCTAATTATGATATTGCCTGCTCCGCACGCATGGAGAAGCCTTGCAATCGCCGAGCCTGCCGAGCCTGCACCGCTCATTGCAACGGTGCAATCCTCAAGCTTTTTTCCGACACAGCGCAGTGCATTGAGCACCGCCGCAAGAACAACAACCGCCGTGCCATGCTGGTCATCGTGAAAAACGGGGATATCACATTTTTCCTTGAGCTTTCTTTCAATTTCAAAGCATCTCGGAGCTGCAATATCTTCAAGATTAATGCCGCCGAAGCTTCCCGCAAAAAGAGAAACGGCATTCACGATTTCATCGGTATCTTTCGAGCGGATGCAAAGAGGAATCGCATCAATATCCGCAAAGGATTTGAAGAGAAGGCACTTTCCCTCCATAACGGGCATACCTGCCTCGGGACCGATATCGCCCAGACCGAGAACCGCCGTTCCGTCTGTTACAACGGCAACGGTGTTCCATCTTCTTGTCAGCTCATAGCTTTTGTTTATATCTTTCTGAATTTCAAGGCAAGGAGCGGCAACACCGGGAGTATATGCAAGAGACAAATCCTGCTTACTGTTTGCACTCGCTCTCGCTTTTGTTTCAAGCTTGCCCTTCCATTCATAATGGAGTCTTAATGACTCCTTCAAATAATCCATTTTCTGCATCTCCTAATTATTTTGCCCAGCCTTTTGAGCATTCAACAGCTCTCTTCCAACCTGCATAAAGCTCGTTGCGCTTTGCTTCATCCATTTTGGGAGTGAAAACCTTTTCAACCTCACGGTTGTTCTGAATTTCTTCCGTGCTCTCCCAAAGACCGACTGCAAGACCTGCAAGATATGCTGCACCGAGAGCGGTAGTTTCAACATTTTTCGGACGGTTGACACTGCATCTTATCATGTCAGCCTGAATCTGAAGCATGATATCGCTTACGCTTGCGCCGCCGTCAACACGAAGCTCCGTAAAGTCAATTCCCGAATCGGACTTCATCGCTTCAAGCAAATCCGTCATCTGATATGTAATGGCTTCAAGCACACTTCTTGCGATATGAGCTCTGTTGACACCTCTTGTTATTCCGACAAGAGTTCCTCTTGCATACATATCCCAATACGGTGCACCGAGGCCCGTAAACGCAGGCACAAAATAGATTCCGTTTGAATCCGGAACACTTTCCGCAAGCTCATCGCATCTCTTTGCGCTGTCTATCATATGAAGCTCATCACGCAGCCACTTTATAACTGAGCCCGCATTGAAAGCCGAGCCTTCGATTGCATATTCAACCTTGTTACCTATACCCCATGCAACACCCGTAAGAAGATTGTTCTTTGACTTAACTCTTGTTTCGCCTGTGTTCATCAGCAAAAAGCAACCCGTGCCGTAGGTATTCTTTGCCTGACCTGGTTCAAAACAACCCTGACCGAAAAGAGCCGCAGGCTGATCGCCGATAGCACCGCAGATGGGAATACCCTCCAGCGATTCGAGGCCGAGAATGCCTTTTGAAACTCTGCCATAAACCTTGCTCGACGGAACGGGCTCGGGAAGAATCGACATAGGGATTCCGAGCTTTTCGCAAAGGAACTTATCCCAGCAAAGATTATCAACGTCAAACAGCATTGTTCTTGATGCGTTTGAATAGTCGGTAACATGAACGCTGCCGCCCGTAAGATTCCATATTATCCACGTTTCAACCGTACCGAAAAGTAGTCTGCCTTCATCGGCAAGCTTTCTCGCCTCGGGTACATTGTCGAGAATCCACTTGATTTTAGTACCCGAAAAATAGGCATCTATGAGAAGTCCGGTTTTATCTTTTATATATTCTTCAAGACCCTGCGCCTTAAGCTCTTCGCAGATATCCGCTGTTCTGCGGCACTGCCATACGATTGCGTTATAAACAGGTTTACCCGTCTGTCTGTCCCAGAGAATTGTTGTTTCTCTCTGGTTAGTTATACCGATACCTGCGATATCGGCAGTATTGATTCCTCCGCTGATGATACACGATGAAACCGCCTGAAACTGGCTGTAAAGAATTGAGAGCGGGTCATGCTCAACCCAGCCTGCCTGAGGATAAATCTGTTCAAACTCATTCTGTGCTTTGCTGACGATATTGCCTTTTTTGTCAAAGATAATTGCTCTTGAGCTTGTTGTGCCCTGGTCGAGTGCAAGAACATATTTTGCCATAATATATCCTCCTTTTATTTTACGCCGAAATATTTGATGGCGTTGTTATATGAAATATCCTCTGCGATTTTGCAGATTGCTTTTTCGTCATAGGGATAAAGTCCGTCAGCAACCATATCGCCGAGAAGCCCGCACATGATTCTGCGGAAATATTCGTGTCTGGGATATGAAAGGAATGAACGTGAATCCGTTACCATTCCGACAAATTTACCTATTGCGCCGAGATTAGCAAGAGCCTTCATCTGCTCTCTCATGCCGTCAATATTATCGTTGAACCACCATGCCGATCCGAACTGAATCTTGCTCTCCGCCTCGCTGCTCTGGAAGTTGCCGAGCATTGTACCGAGCACATAATTGTCCTTGGGATTCAGTGTGAAAAGAATTGTTCTCGGGAGCTGTTCTTTGACTGCAAGGCTGTCAAGGAAGCGGGAAAGCTTGCCTGCAATTTCTCTGTCATCAATTGAATCAAAGCCTGCATCGGGTCCGATTTTCTTAAACATAAGTGTGTTATTGTTTCTCATGGGACCTATATGAAGCTCCATACCCCAATCTCTCTTTGCATATTCCGCCGCAAGGAATGCGAGAAGAGCGGTTTTGAATTTATCGGTTTCAAGAACATCAGCATTTCCGCCGTTTTTGACCTTTGCAAAGATTTCTTCAAGCTCCTCTGCACTTGCTTCTTCACAAGGAACATATGAAAATGCATGGTCGCTTGCACGGCAGCCCATTGATGCAAAGAAATCAATTCTTTCTTCAAGCGCTTTGCAAAGCTCTGCAAAGCCGCCGATTTCTCTGCCGGCCGCCTTTTCCATATCTGCAAGCCAGGGTCTCCATGAAGGCAGGTCGATGCTTAACGCTTTGTCGGGTCTGAACGCAGGAAGCACCTTGCACTTGAAATCCGTTGCGGCGATAAGCTTGTGATATTCAAGAGTATCGGCAGGGTCATCGGTTGTGCAAAGGTACGAAACGTTTGACTTTTCGATAAGCTCTCTCGGAGTAAATCCGCCTGCCTTAATGGCTGCATTTGCTCTTTCCCAGATGCTGTCTGCATTTTCGGCATTGAGAATATCGTTTATTCCGAAGTATCTTCTCAGTTCAAGATGGCACCAATGATACATGGGATTGCCGATAAGATTCGGCATAATCTCTGCGAAAGCCTTGAACTTTTCGTATCCGCTTGCATCGCCTGTTATATATTTTTCATCAACACCGCAGGAACGCATCGCACGCCATTTATAATGGTCGCCTGCGAGCCAGAGCCATGCAATATCTTCAGGCTGCTTGTTTTCGTAAATCTCCTTGGGGGAAAGATGGCAGTGCCAATCAAAAATCGGCATCTTTTCTGCTGCCTCATACATTTTTATTGCAGGCTCATTATCAAGCAGGAAATCCCTGCCCATAAATTCTTTTATCACGGTGACATTCCTCCCGATTATAATAATACATTTTAATTTTACCATATATCGAAGGATTTGCAAGCAAAAAATAAAAATCTCCGTCATTCAATATAACGGAGATTTGTTAGGAAAAAGTTAAAACGAGATTAAAAGGGGCGAAGCCGCAGTCGGTTAAAACTGCGGCTTCATTGAGGAGTTGTATATAAGAGGGTGAGAAGTTGTTGAAATTATTCGTCGATTCCGAGAAGCTCATTAACAGTCATGCCGAGAACCTCCGAAAGAGCCTTGAGCTCAAAATCGGTAACATAACGAAGCTGACCCTCAAGCTTTGAAAGACCTGATGCATTAAGGTCAATGCCTTTAATCTGGAGCTGTGTGAGCAAATCCTTCTGCTTCATGTTGATTGCCTTGCGTCTTGCTTCGATTCTTGCACCTACGATGTTTCTTTCACCAAGTGCCTGCTTTCTGATTCTCATGTTTTGAATCCTCCTAAGAATATTTACGTCAGGTTATTTTGTTTTCAAAATTATACATTTTGTATAATGCACTTCTCCTGAAGCGCAGAAATTGACACTGTTTGCGTCATCGGCAGTCATTTTAACACACAAAAAGCAAAATTGCAACTGTTTTTTAAAATTTAAACGAAACATAAACAAAATGTTTACATTTTTATAATTTTTCCGATTGAGCAATTTCCCGGTCATGTTACGGAGCATATATTCTGCATAACTGCAAAAATATTCAAAATTATTCGTTTTTTTATATTGTAAAATTTTGAATTATGCTGCATAATATCATTTAATGACGGCTCTTTGCCGAATAATTTTGAAAAAGGCAGATGTTTTTCATGAAATTTACTAAATCTCAAAGAAATCTCACCATGCTGACCGACTTTTATGAGATCACCATGGCAAACGGATATTTCAAAAACGGTTTCAAGGACACAATTGCTTATTTTGACATGTTTTTCAGAAAAGTGCCCGACGGCGGCGGATTTGTTATCATGGCAGGTCTTGAACAGCTTGTTGATTATCTTTCAAGCCTCACCTTTGACAGCGATGATATTGAATATTTAAGAAGCAAAGGCTTCAGCGAGGATTTTCTTGATTACCTTGCAAACTTCAGATTCTGCTGTGACGTATGGGCAATACCCGAAGGTACTCCCATATTTCCGGGCGAGCCGATAGTCAAGGTCAAGGGTCCCGTCATTCAGGCGCAATTTATTGAAACAATGGTGCTTCTCTGCATAAACCATCAGAGCCTTATTGCAACAAAGGCAAACCGTATCTGCCGTGCAGCAAACGGAAAAGCAGTTATGGAATTTGGCTCAAGACGTGCGCAGGGCGCAGACGGCGCAATCTACGGCGCAAGAGCGGCATATATCGGCGGCTGTGCAGGCACGGCATGCACGATTTCCGACGAGATGTTCGGCGTTCCCGCTCTCGGAACAATGGCTCACAGCTGGGTTCAGCTCTTTGACAGCGAGCTTGATGCTTTTAAGGCATATGCTAAGGAATATCCCGACAGCTGTACTCTGCTTGTTGACACATATAACACCCTCAAATCAGGTGTTCCCAATGCAATAAAGGTTTTTGATGAAATTCTCACACCCATGGGCAAACGCCCGAAGGGCATCAGAATCGACAGCGGCGATATCGCCTATCTCTCACGCAAGGCAAGAAAGATGCTTGACGATGCGGGCTATCCCGACTGCTCAATTGTCGCATCAAACTCACTTGACGAATATATCATCAGAGATATGCTCATGCAGGGTGCAAAGGTCGATTCTTTCGGCGTCGGCGAGAGACTTATCACTTCTTCATCAAGCCCCATGCTCGGCGGAGTTTATAAGCTTTGCGGAGTTCAGAAAGACGGAAAGATTATCCCGAAAATAAAACTCAGCGAAAACGTTGCAAAAATCACAACACCCGGCAACAAAAGAGTTTACCGTCTTTATGACAAAGAAACAGGCAAGGCTGCCGCCGACCTCATAACTCTTGTCGATGAGGTTGTTGACGATTCAAAGCCCTATGACCTTTTCGACCCCGATTTTACATGGAAACGCAAGACAATTACTGATTACACAGCAAGAGAGCTTCTTGAACCTGTGTTTGATAAGGGTGTCTGCGTTTTCAACCGAAAATCAACGCAGGAAATACGCGAATACTGCAAACAGCAGGTTGACACTCTTTGGGATGAAGTTACAAGATTTGAAAATCCCCATAACTATTATGTTGACCTTTCACAGCCGCTTTGGGACCTCAAGCATGAAATGCTCGGCAAAAACGGCAAATAAGACAGAGCAGGTGATAATATGAAAGCTAAAATTACTCTTGCAAAAGAATTCAGAATAGGCGATATTGACAAGCGCATCTACGGCTCATTCATCGAGCATCTCGGCAGAGCCGTTTACGGCGGAATTTACGAGCCCGGTCATCCCACGGCAGATGAAAACGGTTTCCGTCAGGATGTCATTGATATGGTAAAAAAGCTGAATGTACCCGTTGTACGTTATCCGGGCGGCAACTTTGTTTCAGGCTATAATTGGGAGGACGGAGTAGGTCCCGTTGAAAACAGACCCAAGAAGCTCGACCTCGCATGGGGAACAACCGAGCCCAACACCTTCGGCACAAACGAGTTTATGAAATGGTGTCAGAAGGCAAATGCGGAATGCATGATGGCTGTCAACCTTGGCACAAGAGGTGCAGACGAGGCAAGAAACCTTGTTGAATACTGTAACCATAAGGGCGGCTCATACTGGTCAGACCTCCGCCGCTCACACGGCGTTGAAGAACCTCACAATATCAAGCTCTGGTGCCTCGGCAATGAAATGGACGGTGGCTGGCAGATGGGTGCGAAAACCGCTGTTGAATACGGCAGAGCTGCACTTGAAGCATCAAAGCTTATGAAGTGGACAAGTCCCGGAATTGAAACCGTTCTCTGTGGCTCATCAAGCAGAAACATGGCAACCTTTGCAAAATGGGAAGCCGAAAGCCTCGAAATTGCTTATGACAGCATCGACTACGTTTCTCTTCATCAGTATTACGGTAACCATGACGACGATGTTATGAGCTTCCTTGCAAGAAGCCTTGAGGTTGATGATTTCATATATTCAATCATCTGCACCTGCGACTACGTAAAAGCAAGAAAACGCTCAAAGAAAACAATCAATCTTTCTTTTGATGAATGGAACGTATGGTATCACTCAAACAATGCGCCCTTCGAAAAATGGAGCATGGCTCCCGCACTTCTTGAAGATATCTATAATTTTGAGGATGCTCTCCTTGTCGGCTCTCTTCTTATAACCCTTCTTCGCCACTGCGACAGAGTCAAGATTGCCTGCCTTGCACAGCTTGTCAATGTTATCGCACCCATCTTCACAAAAACAGGCGGCGGAGTTTTTGAGCAGACAACATATTTTCCATTCATGCATCTTTCAAACTACGGCAGAGGCAGCGCACTTCTACCCCTTGTTGACTGCCCGAAATATGACTGTAAGGCATTCACTGATGTTCCGTATATCGAAACAATCGCAACATACGACGAAGAAAACGAAGAAATGGCAATTTTCTGCGTCAACAAAAACCTTGACGAAAGCGTTGTTCTTGATGTTAACCTCATGGATTTCGGCGGCTACAAGCCCTGTGAGTTTATTTCAATGGACGGCTATCATAAAAAGGACGAAAACTTCTTCGATAATGTAAAGGTCAAGCCTCATAACAATCCTGTCCCCGCCATTGACGGCACAAAGCTTGAGGTTGAACTCAAGCCCTTCAGCTGGAATGTTATAAGACTCAAGAAATAAAAAATCAACCGCTGTGGCATCAAAAACCACAGCGGTTCTGTTTTTATTTAATTTTCATAACTTTGAGAAGTGCATTAAACAGCAACTCAAAAAAGCCGAAAATTCCGTCGCATTCAATCAGATTGGTTGAATCGTCAAGGCTGACGTTGCCCATACCCACACCCTTCGCTCCGTCATAATCGGAAGTGTGGCTTGAGAGCCACGAAATCATTCCGTTGGGATACTCAAGCTTAACTTCTTCTCCGAGTCCGTTAACGGTTGTCATGTAAGGATAATCTCCGTTTTCGGCAGAAAACATATCGTGATTAACTGCAAACCATGCATGATGGCTGCTCGATGTTTTTGTTCCGTCCTCATAGCAAACCTTTGTGAGGGTTGAAAATCTGCATTTTTCGGGAACGTTTGATATGCCGCAAAGCCTTTCCCACGTGGGCGAAACGGCAAGATGATAGTTGACAAGCGGGTCGCGTGTGCTTGAAACAAGCCATATCGGCATATCTGCAATTAACTCAAGCTTTTCATCGGAGGGCGACCATGCAGGACAAATCGGGAATGCCGCCGCAAAAAGTTCGGGATAGGCAACCGCCATTTTGTAGGTCATCTTTCCGCCCATAGAATATCCGCCGATATAAATTCTGCTCAAATCAATGTTTGCCTTGTTCTTTGCGATGAAATCGTCAATCGCTGCGCGCAAAGGCTCAATAAGCTCATGGCTCCAGAATATGTTATCCTCTTCCCTTGAACGTGCGGCAAGAATAAATGCTCCGCCCACAGGCTCAAAGCGCGACTGAAATTCATCACTTGCCCAATAGGCTATGTTGCTCTTTTTTACCTGTGTGCCTTCCTCTGCGCCGTCGCCCATACCGTGAAGCCAGACAACGAGCGGATATTTTTTAGTGTCGTTCTTTCCGACGGGTGAAAAATAGCGGTAATCAACCGAATATTCTCCCGCAACAGGACCTTCTCCGAAAACAAACTGCTCCTTAATCGGCTCAATTCCGCCTTCAAGTGAAAGTGCGCATGCACCTGCAGGATATGCGGCGATAAGCACTATCGCCAAAATAAATGCTATGGCTCTTTTTATGTTTTTCATTTTATTACCCCTTTCTACACTATTAAATTAACACGAATATGAAAATATTGCAACAAAAAAATCCTCGGTTTTGAAAAACCGAGGATTTTTATCATTCAACCCAATCTATAAATTTATAGCTGTCAAGCACTTTAAAAAACTGTGCAAGTCTTTCATAAAGCGGATGCGCCTCTTCACCGAAACGCTCATCAACATCCTTTGCAAGGTCTGCAATGCTCCTTTTTCCGTCAATAAGCGGCCAGACAAAGCTACCCGTTTTATCAAGATGAATGTAGCTGATTTTCGGTTTTTTGAAAAGCTTCTGCGCAATTCTGTTCATAGCGCCCTTATTCTCAATTTCAAGGGTCACTATTCCGTTTTCATCCGTTTTCCAGAGAATATCGGGATGAACGGGAATTTTATCGAGATAATTAGTATCGTTTTTCTTTTTCATGGCTTATTTATTCTTCTGCTTCTTCCATACGGAGAACTTAAGAAGTGAAAGGATAACAAGTCCGAAAACAACAAGACCCGCAACCTTTGCAACGCCGTCGGGAAGGTTGAGATAACCCGAAATGTCAATAACCTTGTCAACTCCGAATACCGCAAGAAGCGCAAGAAGAATGCCGACAAGTCCTTCACCTGCAATCATGCCCGAGCAGAAAAGAATACCGTCGTTAGTAATTCTCTTCTTGTCTTCTTCGGGCTTCTTCAGCTTGTCAACAGCAAGGCGCACAAGTCCGCCGACCATAATACACGCATTAAGCTGAACGGGAAGATAAACACCGATTGCAAAGGGAAGAACGGGGATACCGATAATCTCAACAACGATTGCAATAAACACACCGATGAAAACAAGTCCCCAGGGAAGATTGCCGTCCATAACGCCTTCTATAATCATCTTCATAAGTGTTGCCTGGGGAGCTGCAAGCTCATCGCCGCCAAAGCCCCATGCAGAATCAAGAAGATTGAGTGTACCGCCGATTGCAAGAGCCGCCGCAACAACGCCGAGAATTTCGCCGACCTGCTGCTTTTTGGGAGTTGCGCCGAGAAGATATCCCGTCTTAAGGTCCTGCGAGGTGTCGCCTGCGATAGCAGCAACAATGCAGATAATTGAACCGATGGCGATAGCCGCTCTCATGCCGTGAGCACCCGTATCGCCTGTTATTTTAAGAATAACCGTTGCTATAAGAAGAGTTGCGATAGCCATGCCCGAAACAGGGTTGTTGCTGCTGCCGACAAGACCAACCATTCTTGAAGAAACGGTTGCAAAGAAGAATCCGAAGATAACAACAATTGCCGCGCCGATAAGCGAAACGGGAATTGCAGGAACAAGCCACACAAGAATTGTGAGTATGGCAATTGCAATAAGAACTATCTTCATGCTGATGCTCTGATTGGTTCGGTCAGAACCGACATTTGTTCCGCCTGACATACCCTTGATTGCATCTCGGAAAGTGCGGATAATAAGAGGGAGCGACTTGATAAGGCTTATGATACCGCCTGCGGCAAGCGCTCCTGCACCGATATAGCGGATATACGAGCTCCAGATAGCGCCTGCTCCGCCCTGAGCAAACATCTCACCGATGGGTGCATCGCCGGGATAGAGAACAAGGGTTTCACCGAAAAGGACAATCATGGGAATGAGCACAAGCCAGCTGAGAATGCCGCCGCCGAACATGTATGATGAAATTCTCGGTCCGCAGATATAGCCGACACTCATAACAGCAGGATAAATCTGTGTTCCGATTTCACCTGCATAGCCCTTGATTCTGAATGAAATTTCTCCCGGAACAACCTTAAGGCCGTCAATAATAAGCTTGAAGAAAGCCGCAAAACCCATGCCTGCAAAAACGGTTGAAGCATTTGAACCGCCATTTTCACCTGCAAGAAGAACCTCGGCGCATGCCGTGCCTTCGGGATAAGGCAGAGTTGCATGCTCTTTAACAATAAGCGCATTGCGAAGAGGCACCATAAAGAACACGCCGAGAAGTCCGCCAAGAAGAGCGATAAGAGTTATTTCAACAAGGCCCGGCTTTTCCATCTTACCCTCTGCCGCCCAGAGATAAAGAGCGGGAAGAGTAAAAATCGCACCTGCGGCGAGTGATTCACCGGCAGAACCCGTAGTCTGAACAATATTGCTTTCAAGGATTGAGTTTTTGCGCATAATGACACGGATTACGCCCATTGCGATAACGGCGGCGGGGATTGATGCCGAAACCGTCATGCCGACACGCAGACCGAGATATGCATTTGCCGCACCGAAAACAACCGCAAGAATTACACCCATAACAACGGATGTTACGGTTAATTCGGGCGTTACCTTGCTTGCGGGAACATAGGGTTTGAACTGATTGTTATCCTGCATATGTTTCTCCTTTTGTATGTATTTTTACCAACATTCTTCTTATATTACAAGATATCTGCATATATTGCAAGCTGTTTTTTGAAAATCCACAATTTAACAAGGAGTTATTTCATAAAACACAACCGCATTCGGGTCAAGCGATGCTTCAAGAATAATCTCGCCGTTTTCAACCGTTACCGTCTGTTCCGTCGGAACAAGCTTTGAGCATTCGGTATATTTATCGTAAAGCTCATTCTTATAAATCTCTCTTGCCTTGGGATTCGAAAGAGTTACTGGATTATCAAGCAGTGGATCATCGGGTGACCAGGCAAAACAGTCATCGCCGATTCCGTATTTTTCTCTGTCCTCAATCCATTCGTCAAAATAATTGCAGTCGTCGTTAATCATGTATGCAGTAATCTTTACCTGTTTTCCGTCAAGCTGCGGAGCTTTTACTCTGAATTTCAAATCCGCATTTGCTTTGTAGTCAACATCGTTCTTGAAGTTGTATGCCATAATGCGCAGGGTATCGTTTTCTTCATCATAAGCCGAAACCGCATCAACCTCCGAGCATAAAAGCAGACCGAAACGGCTCATCTTTGTCTGTGCAAGCTTCGCACCGCCAAATTTTGCGGCATTCCTTGCAACATGATAGCTGACCGTCGGGTTTCCCTCAAAAAGTCCGTTTGAAAGATAATACCATGACGAGAAATAATTGATATCATTCTCAAACATCTGCTTATATATTCTTGCATCATATGCCGCCTGATATGTGTAGCCGCAGGTTCTTGAAAGAAGCTCATCGCTGTCCGTACCGCTCACGTTACCACAAAGAATTCTGCCTTCGTCAATACCGTAAATAAGGTTTGTAAGCCCCTCTTTTTCGGCAACTCTCCTGATATAATCAATTGTTTCGGGGAGCGTGTATCCGTCAGTAAATTCTCCCGGCGCAGAATCATAGAACGAAGCGGAAAGATAGCAGATTCGTGTTCCCGTTTTGCCTGTTTTAAAGTTTGTGCCGTTTGCGCAATGCTTTATAAACAAAGCCTCGTCCCAAAGGCCCTCTGTAACAGTCATTGAATGAGCGCCGACGAAAACCTCGCCGATAACATCTTCAAGCGCCGCAACCGTGTAATCATAGAGCTTGCAATACTCAACGGCTGAATCCTCGGGGGTTTCGCTGTTTGCCATAAACCATGCGGAATTTTCATATTCGGTCATGACTCCGAAACGCCATGTCAGAACTTCTTCTCTTCCAAATTCATTAACAAGCGCCTGCGCAATTGCGGCAATATAATTATAGTATACGTTATAATCATCGGGAGGATAGATGTTTGTGCTGAACATGGCATCTGTATTCGCCTTTGATGAATACTTAAGAGGTACGCTTCCGAGCTTTAAAAACGGCTTTGCACCGAGATTAACAACTCCCCTGCAGTTTTCGATGAGAACGGTAAAATCGTAATCGTCAAGCACGGTTCTGTCATAAGGGTCAACAAACAAATCTCTTTCAGCATTTCCGCCCGTGCACTGCATGAACTGAACATAGTTGACAAAATCAAAAATATTGTTTTCCTCATTTATTTTTGCACCGACAAACGGGTTTCCGTCTATCGACCAGACATTGACATTGCTGGCAGGATTTGCAAGAACCGCGCCCGTTTCGCTTACATCAACGGTAAACTCATAGTTATTTACGGCATCAATAACCGAATCGGAAACCGTACCGAAAAACGCAATTACCGATGCTATGAGTGCCAAAAAAAATGCTTTCATAATTTTCCCTCCATCTCTTTTTCTATCCATGCCATAAGCAGGTTAACAATTTTTTGCTGCTGAGTTTCAGAAAGCTCAACCCTTTGCGGCACCTTGTACCACTTTTCAAGACAGCCACGGCAACAACACGCACAGGCATGCTGTGCCTTAAAAACAGGGTGACCCTTCATCGGGGTCTGCTTTCCGTCATTAGGGATAACCGCAGGTGCAAGCCGTGAACGGATAAAATCCTCCGCATGCTTTCTGACCGATTCAATCCCTTTTTCTTTAACATATTTTTTATCTTCTTCGCTCAAATGAAAACCCGAACGGAACTTTGACTGCCCGAGCTTTTCGAGAGCTGCTTTTACCGTCTGCATATTATTCGTCAAGTGTCGCTTGTCTGACGGGCTCAAGATACGCCGAATCGCCGTACCCTCTCTGACGAAAAACCTGATTTCCCTCGGGATAATACATATCAAGCGTTCCCTTTTCTCCGCCCGCAATCATAACCACAAGATGGGAAAGCACGGGAAATAAGAGAGGAACCAAAAATCCACCCGTTACTCTGTTCCATGTTGTATAAGCAAAAAATGTGCAGTTAAAGAATAAATCCCAATAGTTGAAATAGCCTGTGAGCCTTTTACTCAAAACTCCAAGGTCTTCTTCGGTTATATCTGCGCTCTTTGCCCAAAGTATATCTTCTCGGTCCTTCTTGTTTTCGCGGAATGCCTCAACATTATAGTAGATTCCCCAGCCGTCCCATACGGTGAGCGAAAAAGTGCCGATTGATACGCCTTGGCCGACAGACAATTCATAAAGACCGACCTGTATGGGCTTATCGGAGAGATTCTCAACATATAGAAACATATGCCCGAGAAGCGGGGGAATCGGCATGGTGGAGCATACCGAAAGTCTTGCAATGACTTTATCCGCATCACTTGAAGTTCCTGCATCGGACGGCGTTGATGCATCTCCCGAAGTACCGATATCGGACGGTGTGCCGACATCAAAAATACCACTGTCCGTTTCTGCAAAGGCCGTCTGAACAGCCGAAAATATAACAGTCAGCACAATCAGCATTGCCAGCACCTTTTTCAAACCCGAAAATCTCATTTAAACGCCTCCGATTCTGTTTTTAATAATTATAAAGCCATCAGACCTGCTTTTCAAGCAGTTTTAAAAATTTTTGTTATGCGTGACAAATTGATAACTATATGCTATAATATCGTCACAAAAACAAGGAGCATGAGCAATGAAAAAAATAATGTTCGTATGCCACGGCAATATATGTCGCAGTCCTATGGCGGAATTTATATTCAGAGATATGGTAAATCGGCAGAAGCTTGGCGGTGAATTTTCCGTTTCGTCCTGCGCAACGAGCACGGAAGAAATTTGGGGCTCAATCGGCAATCCCGTTTATCCTCCTGCGAAAGCGGAGCTTGCAAAGCACGGCATATCCTGTGAAGGAAAGCACGCCGTTCAGCTTAAGAAAAGCGACTATGAAAAATATGATTTATTCATCGGAATGGACAGCGCAAATATTCGCAATATGTATCGCATTCTCGGCTCTGACCCCGAATACAAAATTCGTAAGCTGATGGATTACACCGACAGAGGCGGCGATGTTGCCGACCCGTGGTACAGCGGCAGATTCGACATTGCATACCGCGATATTTATGACGGCTGCGAAGCTCTTCTCGACCGACTCATCGGCGATGATGCCTGATATTACTGTTTTGATTCAAGGAAGGTGAAACGCATGAAATATGCAATTTTACAGTTTTTTAAAAAAGCATTGGCAGTTGTAATGTCAGCAATAATGACACTCACGGGCGGAATTTTCGGTGATAAGGACACTCCCGACAAAAACAGACCCGATGCAAACACCGTTACCTCTTACAATACACAGACTGCGGACTATTCTCTCTCAATTGATGCAGAGGATGAAATTCACGATATCAGCGATCTGCTTTTCGGAATTTTCTTTGAGGATATCAATTTTGCGGCTGATGGCGGACTTTACGCAGAAATGGTTGCAAACCGCTCGTTTGAATACACTGAAATTGCCGCAGGAGATTCACTCTATGCGTGGAGTGCCGTCGGCGGTGCGGATTTAAAGGTTATCAACGATAAATCATCCTCACTCAATGAAAACAACACAAGCTATCTCACCTTTGCTAACAATTCAAATTCCCCCGCAGGCGTTGCAAACCGAGGCTTTCTTGACGGAATGGCTGTTGAAAAAGATTCAAAATATAATTTCTCCGTTTACGCAAAAGCCCTTGACGGATATACAGGCTCAATTTATGTAAAGCTCTGCGTCGGTGATAAAACAGTAGGTGAAGACAGAATTGAAAACATAACTGACGAATGGGCAAAATATGAGCTTTCATTTGCATGCGATGAAACCGCATCTGCAAATGTTACTCTTCAGGTGCTTGCAGATAAAGGCAGCATTGCACTTGATATGATTTCATTCTTCCCCGATGACACCTTCAAGGGCAGAAAAAACGGAATGCGCAAGGATCTGGGCGAAATACTTGAGGAGCTTGAACCGAAATTCCTGCGTTTCCCCGGCGGTTGCGTAATCGAAGGCTATGATTATGAAACCGCATATAATTGGAAAGACTCAATCGCAACAGGCAGCAACGGTCTGCCGCTTGAATTTGACGGCGGATACGGCGATATTGCCGCAAGAAAGCAGGGAATAAATCTTTGGACAAACATTGCCGCAACTGATGATCCCAACCCTTGCTTTATGAGCTACGGTCTCGGATTTTTTGAGTGTTTTCAGCTTGCCGAAGATATCGGCGCAGTCGGTGTGCCCGTTATCAACTGCGGTCTTTACTGCCAAATGAGAGGCAGGGGGCCCGTTGACATGGAAAGTGATGAGTTCAAACAGTATATTCAGGATATGCACGACCTTGTCGAATTTTGCCGCGGCGATGTAAATTCAACATGGGGTAAAGTTCGTGCATCTCTCGGTCATCCCGAGCCGTTTGAGCTGAAATATATCGGCATCGGCAATGAGCAGGAGGGAGAGGTCTATTTTGAGCGTTATCAGGCCTTCCTTGATTCATTCAATGCTGCAAAGTCAGAAAACCCCCAACTCTATGAAGGCCTTGAGCTGATTTATTCCTCGGGTGCATCAGACGGTACTCACAGCGGTCAGTATCTCCCCTCATATGAATACGCAAAAGAGCAGCTCGGCAATTCGGATAACGCCACCGATTTCGCAGGCGCAACAGACCATCATTACTATAACGAACCTTCATGGTTTTTCAAAAACGCAGACTACTACGATGAAAATAATTACAAACGCTCAGTTGATGAAATGACAGACACAATCTACGGCGGCGGCATTCAGGTTTTCCTCGGCGAATACGCCGCAAGGTCAAACCGATTAAGTGCAGTACTTGCAGAAGCTGCATATATGACGGGACTTGAACGCAACGGCGATATAGTCAGAATGGCGGCTTATGCTCCCCTTTTCGGCAACCTCACCGCAACCCACTGGTCACCCGACCTAATATGGTTCAATAACCATCAGGTGACAGGCTCGATAAGCTACTATGTGCAGAAGCTTTTCTCTGTAAACCAAGGCACAAAGCTTCTCAAATCCATGCTTGACGGTGCAAAAATCGAGCAGAAACCGCTTCAGGGCAGAATCGGCATCGGTACATGGTATACCTCCGCCGAGTTTGACAACATCAAAATCACCGACAACGAAACAGGCGAGGTTCTCGGCGAACAGAAATTCTACCTGCCTACTGATTTCTGGTGGAATTGGGATAATGTTCACGGCAGCAAGGATTTTAAAATTCAAAAGGGCAAGCTTGTCCAGACCAACACATGGATGCCCTATTCCGATACGGGTATGGTTGCATATTTCGGCTGTGACGATTGGTCGGACTATACCTACACCCTTGAAGCAACAAAGCTTGACGGCGAAGAGGGCTTCATTATTCCCTTTGCCGTCAAGGATAAGCAAAACTGCTACTTCTGGAATATAGGCGGCTGGGGCAATACGGTTTCCGCTCTTCAGCAGATTGAAAACGGAGTTAAAACAGGTCAGGTAAACGGCACACAGATGCCCTTTACCGCCGAAACGGGCAAAACCTATAATCTCAAGATTGTTATTTCGGGAACTCAGGTCAAATGCTACATTGACGACGTTCTCTATGTTGATTATGATTTTGCCAGCGAGGCTGAAGCCGAAGCATATCATGTTGTCAGCACAGATGAAACAGGCGATATCATTGTTAAAATAGTCAACACAACCGAAACAAGCAGAGTTTTTGCCGTAGATATTAAGAATGCGGATATCAAATCCTCCGCAACCGTTCATCAGGTTGCAGGTGACAGCCTTGATAACGACAACATTCTCGGAGCAGAAGAAGACTGTATCATGGAAGAATTTACGGTTGACGGATTCTCGGAAAGTTTCAATTACACCGTGCCTGCATACTCTGTAACCTGTATAAGACTTGAAAGGAACTGATTTTGAATATGAAGCGGCAGTTAAAAGAGGAGAATATACCTCACAAACTGAAGAATGGGTTGATGTTGAGGCATTGGAAGCCGAAATCATTGCGAAATACGGTGAAGCGGAGATTGTGACAGAAACAACAACTGAAACCACCGAACAATTTCTTGAAGAAGAACAACCAAGCTCCGAGATAACTGAATAAACACAAATGCCGTCAGGATTCATTTTGAAACCTGACGGCATTTTTCACTTAAAAATCTTCGTTTTTCTTATCGCATAGAAAACAGGTATTCCGCCTGCAAGGCAGGCTGCAAGCTCACCTGCGCCAACTTCAAGTGCGGCAACTGCAAACGCGCCGATGCTTGCTTCGCCGCTCGGCATGAGCAGGGTTATCTCCGCACCGACTATCAATGCGTTGAAAATTACGGGCATGATAATCGAGAGAATCGGCAATCCTTTGACCGTTATTTTGCGCAACGCCCGTGCGCTGACCGCCGCCAGCAGAGTTGCGAGCGACCCGAAAACGATATCCCACATACCGAAAGGGCTTGAAAGGTTGCCAAGAATGCAGCCAATTGTAAGCCCCGGAATTGCCGCAGGAGTGAAAACCGAAAGAACGGTTAACGCCTCCGAAAAGCGGAACTGAATTTGTCCGTAAGCTATGCCCATAACTGCGCTTGCATAGGTTGCCGCGGCATATCCTGCCGCAATCAATGCTCCCTGAACGAGATTCATGATTTTTTTGTTATTCATTTTTAATGCTCCTTTTGCTGCCGTGCAGCGCCTTTAGTTTTGTTTGATGCCGAGCAGGCATCTGTCAGGAAGGTTTCGAACTGACATTTTGCTCTGTCTATATCAAAGATACTCTGCAAGAGCCTTGAGGTTTTCAACCGCAACGCTTGCTTTGATATCTGAATTTGCATATTCCTCGGGGGTTGTAACTCCGCTGTAAACAAGAGCGCAAGGAATGCCGTGATTCATGCCGATGGCGATATCCGTTGCAAGTCTGTCGCCAACAAACGCAAGCTCATCACACTCACAGCCGAGCATTTCGGTGATATAATCAACCGTTGCCGTCATGGGCTTACCAAGAACAACGGGTCTTTTGCCTGTTGAAGCGGCAAAAAGCTCAATCATCGAGCCTGTGTCGGGCATGTAGCCGTCAGCCGTGGGGCAGTTGAGGTCGGGATGGGTTGCAAGATAGATTGCACCCTTGTCAATATATTTAACCGCATCCCACATCTTTTGATATGTGAGAGTTGTGTCGAAGCCGAGAACAACGATATCGGGGTCAGCATCAACAAGATTGATGCCTGCCGCCTTGAAATCGCCCGTCAGTCTTTCATTGCCGAGAAGGAAAACCTTTTTTCCTGCATAATTTCGGTTGAGATAATCCGCCGCAACATGAGAAGAAATAATTACTCTGTTTTCATCAACGGGGAATCCCATTTTTTCGAGCTTTGCCCTGCACACCTCAACGTTATTTGACGAATTATTGGTAAAGAAATAAAAATCTCTGCCGCTTTCCCTGACTTTATCAATAAAATCCTTGGAACCGTCAATAATATTCCCGTCAAGATAAAATGTGCCGTCCATATCAATGATAAAATACTTCGTTTTTTTAAAAATTGCGCTGCTCATAAAAAACTCCTTTGCTATCTTCAAAATAATGTGACCATTTGCCACGTTTGCTGAAATTTGTGAAAAAAGCTTGTATAATATGGTTACTGTCTGTAAAAAGGGGGTAAGGTTGTGAGTAAGATTGTTAAATCCGGCCAGGAGATATTAAGCGAAAATCTTCGTACATTCAGAAAAAACGGCGGATATACGCAGAAACAGCTTGCCGATTATCTCAAAGTTGACCGCTCAACCTACACCAAATACGAATTAGACAGAAGACCTGAACTTGACACCGTCATTCAACTTGCCGCACTTTATAACGTTTCGGTTGACGAATTTCTCGGCGATTATTCCAACTGCGTCATAAACGAAAAAAACGTCAGACCTTTTTCCAAGGCGTCTTCATCGGATGCCGAAGCCGAAAACAGCCTTTCACGCGAAGAACTGAAGCTTCTCGCTCTCTTCAGAAAAAGCATACGCAAAAATGAAATCACAAACTTCGCAAAGCGCATTGCCGCCGAAGACAGTAAGATAAAAGATTAAAATTGCAAAGTCATACCCTCTGCCGAAACAGCAGAGGGTTATTTTTTTATTCGTTTGTGTCAGACTGTGCGGGAGATTCGATTTTGCCCGTTACATTTCTGATGTTGTTGCGTGCGTTCTGAATTTCCGCAAGGCTTGTTGAAATTGCTTCGTCTGCGGTTTTCATTATGTCCTCAATAAAGTCACCCGCAGCAATTCTGATTTCTGCAGACCACTTGTTTGCCTTGTCAATTGCTTCATCGGAGCGGCGTCTTGCTTCTTCGATTGTTCTTTCAGCCTGCTCTGTTGCGGCATTGACAATGTTTTCAGCCTGTGCCTTTGCGCCTGCAATTGTTGATGCTGCCTCTTCCTGCGCAGCGGCTGCAATTGCTTCTGCGGTTGCCTTTGACTGAACAACAATTTCGCTGCTGTCAACCATAGCGGCAGCCTCAAGCTGTGCGTTGGCTCTGATGATTTTTGCGTCTTCGTTTGCAGCATTGACAATCTGCTTTGCCTGTGCCTCTGCCTCTGCAACCTTGTTCTTTGAATAGTCCTCGGTCTTGAGAACAAGAGCTCTTACCTTATCCTCTGCTGTGGAAATGAGGGCTCTTGATTTTTCCTGCGCACCTGTAACGGCATTGACAGCCTCGTCCTTTGCCTTGATGAGAATATTGTTTCTGTCAGCAACGATTGCTCTTGCCTGTGTTATTTCGTTCGGCAGATTGAGTCTGATATCCTCAATCGCAGTTCTGATGGCGTTTGCATCAACGCCAATTTTGCTTGAAAGGGGAACTTTGGAGCCCGCCTCAAGAATATCTTCAATCTGGTCAAGTAAATTCTCAATGTTCATTTCGAAAACCTGTTCCTTTCTTTAATTCGTCTGATTATATCTTCACATATCTCGGCAGGGACAAATTCGCTGATATCTCCGCCGAACTCACAAACCTGTTTAACAACGCTTGAGGAGAGATACATGTTTTCCGCATTTGCGGTTAAAAACACCGTTTCAAGCTCGGGATTGAGCTTTTTATTTGTCAATGCCTGCTGAAATTCATATTCAAAATCCGAAACTGCGCGCAGACCTTTTACAACGGCGCATGCGCCTTTTTCTTTTGCATATTCCGCAAGCAAACCGCAATGCATTTCAATTTCAACATTTTCAACATCCGTCAGGCTGCGTTTGAGCAGCTCAACTCTCTCTTCAACGGTGAAATATCCGTTTGACTTGTTACGGTTAATCATCACACAGACGATAACCTTATCGAAAAGCTTTGCAGCTCGGTGAATAATATCAATATGACCTATTGTTACGGGGTCAAAGCTTCCGGGGCAGATAGCCGTTTTCATTCAATCAGTCCTTCCGATAAACGGTTACGGCAGTTTTGCTGTATTTATATTCTCTGTATTTTTTCAGTCTGCCGATTTCGTCTTCAAGCTCTTCCTTAAAAGGATGCTCGCAGATAACAACGCCGCCCTCTGCAATGTGCTCGTCAATTTTTGAGAGTGCTTTCTGAAGAAGTCCCGTTTCATAGGGAGGGTCAAGAAATGCGATGTCAAAAATCTTATCTGTCATTGATAGAAAAGCAATCGAATCCGACTGGGCGACAATCGCGGAAGATGCGAGCTTTGTTTTTTCAAGGTTTTCTTTAACAACCTTGATTGCATTTTTATCCGCATCAACAAAAACCGCACTTTTGGCACCTCTGCTGAGAGCTTCGATTCCGAGCTGTCCCGAGCCTGCAAACAAATCAAGGATTCTTCTGCCCTCAAGTTCAAACTGAATTGCGCTGAAAACAGCCTCTTTAACCTTGTCCGTTGTGGGTCTGACATTTTCGCCCTCAAGAGTTCTGAGGGTCATGCCTCTTGCACTGCCTGTTATTACTCTCATTTAAAATCCTCCGCAGAGTATTATCAATTTATTATCTCACCAAATACGATTGATTGTCAAGATAAAATGTTAATATAAGGTAAAAAAATTGCTAAATCAAAAGTCAACTATCTGTATTTTTACCGTGAAACGCTTCAAAAACCGCTTTGGCGGCATTTTTATTCATGCCCTTGACCGAGGCAAGTTCTTCTTCCGATGCCGCTGAAACCGCTTTAACCGTTTTGAAATGTTTAAGAAGTGCCTTACAGCGGCTTTCACCTATGCCCTCAATCGAAGTAAGCGTTGATGAAAGTGTCGATTTTTTTCGGCGGCTTCTGTGGTATTCAACAGAAAATCGGTGAACCTCTTCCTGAATCGTCGAAACAAGAGTGAATGCCGCACGCTTTGAGGTCAGAGAAAGTTCATCGCCCGAGAGTGCGATCGCCCTTGTTCTGTGGTGGGAATCCTTGACCATACCGAAAAGCGGAATATCAAGATTATATTTTTCAAGCACAGGCTTTACGGCATTGACCTGACCGCTGCCACCATCAAGCAGAATTAAATCGGGCAGTCTGCCAAAGCCTTCGCCGCTGTCCTTTTCTTCAAAATATCGCAAAATTCTGCGTTCAATAACCTCTGCCATTGATGCGTAGTCATCCTGACCCGAAAAGCCCTTGATTGCAAAACGTCTGTACGCTTTTTTGTAGGGCACTCCGCCTTTGAATACAACCATACCCGCAACATTCTCGCTGCCTGCGGTATGAGAAATATCATATGATTCAATAAATTCGGGCGGTGCCTTGAGTCCGAGAAGGGTTCCAAGCTCATCGAGCGCGGCAGTCGCCTTCCCTGTTTTACCAAGATAAATTCCGAGCTTCTGTGCAGCGTTTGAACGGCACATTTCCATAAGTGAATGCTGCTCGCCTCTCTGCGGAGTTGCGATGGTCACCTTGCGCTTTGCAAGCGATGAAAGCCATTCGCAAAGCACCTCGCTGTCCGCAACCTCACCGTCAACAGCAATTCTTTTGGGCACAAAATCCCTTATGGAATAATAGCTTCTTATCAGTTCATGCCTTGCCTCGGGCATGTCCTCGGGCAAATCAATTATGAAATGCTCCGTGTCATAAAGACGCGAATCTTTGAATCGGATAACCGAAAGGCAGGCTTTGGTTTCTGCGCAGACAACGGCAAAAACATCCTGCTCCTCAACCGATGCGGCAACAACCTTCTGTTTTTCGGTAATCTTTTTGATTGCATTTATCTTATCTCTGATTTTTGCAGCTTTTTCAAACTCAAGATTCTCCGATGCTTCGAGCATTTTTTCAGTCAGCGCATCAACCGCCTTGCCCGAACCGTTTATGATGAAATCTATCGCCTGGTCAACCGCCTCCGCATGCGCTTCCTCGGTCATTTTGCCTGCACAAGGAGCCGCACACTGACCGATAAAATAGTTAAGGCAGGGTCGGCTCTTTTTATAATCACGCGGAAAAACCTTTGAGCATTGAGGCAGAAGAAAAATCTTTTTTGCGGCGTCAATCGCATTCGTTATGCCGTAAGAATTTGTGTAAGGCCCGATATATTCCGCTCCGTCATCAAGCCTTTGTTTGACGGCAGAAAAATTTTTCCAGCCATTTTTTGTGATTTTTATATAGTGATAACCCTTATCATCTTTGAGAAGAATATTATATTTAGGGCTGTGCTGTTTGATGAGGGAGCATTCAAGGATTAGCGCCTCGAACTCGCTGTCACACATGATATAATCGAAATCTTCAACGTTTTCGACCATTCGACGCACCTTAATCCAAAGATTATTCTGCGAGCCGAAATATGAGCTGACTCTGTTTTTGAGTGCCTTCGCCTTTCCGACATAGATAATTTCACCCTTCTTGTTTTTCATAAGATAAACTCCGGGCGTGAGCGGCAGGCTCATGGATTTTTTGCGAAGATAAGGAAGTTTTTCATTCATGTGTTTCACCTCTTTCCGAACATATTATATACTTATAAAATGTTTTTCGCAATACCCGAAAATTTTCTCTTGACATTTCTATATTCTTCTGTTAAAATAATAAACCGCTGTGAAAAGACAGCAGGATTAATCGAATTTTTATCCTTGCCACGGATGCACCGTGGCCAAAGACCAGAAGGAGGTGCTTTAAGAATGTCAGCAAACATCAGCTATGAGACAATGATGGTTTTTTCAGTTGCCAACGGCGAAGAAGCTGTT
>JAFQSY010000069.1 GCA_017409265.1 Clostridia bacterium | reverse complement strand
ATGGAAAGTGAAAACAATCCTCTGTCTGTATATTCTCTCGGCGGATTAAGAGAATCGCAGATTGTCTTTTCGTGCATCCCTTGGGCGGATATTACAATGTGCTCAAACGAGCGTGATTACACCGACCCGAAACTCAAAGACGACACGGCTCCGATTCTCGTCTGGGGTAAATATACAGAGCAAAACGGCAAGTACATTATCAATATGACACTCGATGTAAATCACCGATTCATTGACGGATATTTCGTTGGTCAGTTCGTTCAGAAGCTTGAAGAGAAAATATCAGAGCTTGATTGAGTTCGACAAATAAGAATTTAACGGAGAATTGTTATGACAATAAAGTTGTTTATCCAAGCAATAACCAAGTTTTTATTCGGATTTGTTTTGATTGGGTTAATGATATTTCTGCCTGCGGGTACTTTATCATTCTTTAACGGATGGCTGTTTACGGGAATTTTGTTTGTACCGATGTTTATAGCGGGAATTGTTATGATGTTCAAAAATCCCGATCTGTTAAAAAGCAGACTTGATGCAAAAGAAAAGCAACGGGAACAAAGCATTGTTGTAAAATTGAGCGGTCTTATGTTTATGTCCGGTTTCATTGTTGCGGGCTTGGATTTTCGTTTTGGATGGCTCACGCTGCCAAAAGGCGTTGTAATCGTTGCCGCGATTGTTTTTCTTGTGGCATACATCCTTTATGCCGAAGTACTCAGAGAAAACACGTATCTTAGCCGTACCATTGAAGTGCAGGAAAATCAAAAGGTTATTGATACGGGTTTATACGGTATCGTCAGACATCCTATGTACAGCGTAACGTTGCTTTTGTTTTTATCAATGCCGCTTGTATTAGGGTCAATATATTCATTTTTAATTTTTCTTTCATATCCCTTTATTATTGCAAAAAGAATAAAAGGAGAGGAAGAATTCCTCGAAAAAGAACTTGACGGCTATCGTGAGTATAAGCAAAAAGTCAGATACCGATTGATTCCGTTTATCTGGTAACGGTAAAACAAATACCAATTCAGTCCGATACCGAAAATATCAAAGGAGGAATCTTTATGAAACACTGCGGAACACAAAGACTGGAAACGGAAAGACTGATTCTGAGAAGATTTGTCAAAGAAGATTCTGAAGCAGTATATAAGAATTGGGCAACCGATCCTGAAGTAACAAAATACTTAACTTGGCAGATTCATCCGAACGAAAAGGTAAGCAAACAAGCGGTAAAATCTTGGCTAAAACGGTATTCTGACGATAATTATTACCATTGGGCTATTGTTTTAAAAGAAAACGGCGATGAACCGATTGGCGGAATTGACGTTGTACTTATCAACGAAGATGTTTCGATGGTGCATATAGGATACTGCATCGGCAGAAAATGGTGGCATCAAGGAATTACTTCCGAAGCACTCAAAGCGGTTATGGATTATTTATTTGACGTTGTTGATGTTAACCGAATTGAGTCAAGACATGATACGAGAAATCCAAATTCAGGTAAAGTAATGATGAAATGCGGAATGAAATACGAGGGCACTCTGCGAAGTGCAGACAGAAATAATCAAGGCATTTGTGACGTCAGCTATTATTCTTTGCTGAAATCAGAGCGATAAATTCAAATTTGTCGAACTCCTTCGGTAATCGCCGAGGGAGTTTACTTATGCAAAACGCTGAAAATAAAATTAAAATATCGCCGTGCGATATAATGAACTCCCGTTTTCTCACTTTTCATTTTTTGATATTATTAATTATCTTTGATTGCATCGCCTGAAAGTGAATAATATCAAGGGGTTCAAGCTTTTGTGCAATATTTTTAGTTAATGCACGGCGTGAAACGACAAACTCAAAAACATCTGCTACCATAAACTCAGTCAAGGATTTGTGCAAAAAGTAGAAAATAAAAAAGTTTGTAACACGGCGTGTTATAACAAACTCTCATTTTCTCACTTATTCTCTGTTTTACTCGTTTTTGACATTTTCGGACAATTCAGAAATAAGCAAAAACAATTGCTGCAATCCGTTATATATCAACGCTTCTGGGTTCTGAGCTTGTTTTTTTAACACCATAACACGGTGTGTTATGAAAGGCAAACAAATCTCTGCTAATATATTTGAGGAATTTACACCTCATATACTTCGTCATACATATTGTTCTATGCTTCAATGGGCAGGTGTCGATATAAAGACGGCGCAGGAACTCATGGGTCATAACGATTATGAAGTTACTGCCAATGTATACACCCACGGAGATAATGATTTGAAAGTTGCAGCGGCAAGTCTTCAGAATGAGTATTTAAACAACTTTTTAAAAGCTGTAAAATAACCCTAAAAAGCTGATTTAACATCAGAAAAAGCACAAAATTGCATACAAATGAAAAGACAGTGGTTGGGAAATCCCTTATGCTGTCTGGGTTTTCGGGTGTTTTGTGCCTTCAAAAAAGGGGCACATAGTCCTCGAAAATATGCGATATTTTGCGGTAATGATTCTAATTTAGAAAAATAACGATTTTTGAAAAAAGCAAAAGAAAAATCCTGAAACCCTTATATATCAACGGTTTCAGGACTTATTCGTGGCAGGGGCAGAAGGACTTGAACCCTCGGCACGCGGTTTTGGAGTTTCTCTAAAAGAATTATAATTAGTGCTATTTGCTGTTATACAGTGTTATATAGTTTATTTATTTGTGCAAATCGAACAAAAACATACCGTTTTTTAGATGCCGTTATTTTTCTTGTGCAGAAATTTTGCACAAATGTTAGAAGGATGTTAGAAGCCGTGTTAGAAGAATGCCAAATTCTGCCACTTCTCACAATTTGCTGACTGCATCATTCTGAAAAATTCAATTTTTTCTTTCATGATTTTTGTTCAAAAACCGCGTGCGTTAAGTTTAAACAATCTAATTTTTTAACGATTATTCAGTCAATCATTCCGTAAAAACATTGAATTGGAGAATAACAATGTCAGACTTTATTGAAGAATTTTATTACGGAAACATCGAACCACAGGAATGCACAACCGAACTTAAACCGAAAGTTATGAAATGTCTGAACGAAATCGCCCAAAAAGAAAAGCACCTGTTTGACACTCTGAACGATGAAGATAAAGAACTGTTTAACGATTACGTTGATACATACATCAGATTCTTAAGCGTCTGCAACGCAGACAGCTTCATTGCAGGCTTCAGACTCGGCGCACGGTTCACATACGACACTTTTGTTGAAAGAAAGGATAATTGCAATGACTGAAATCACATATACAAGAAACGGAGATTATTTTATCCCCGACATCGTACTCAAAGAGAAAGAACACAAACCACTCGGAAAATACGGCAGAATGAGAAAAGATTATCTCAAAAATCACCGACCCGCACTCTGGAACAGATACCTTTTAAAAGATACGCTCGATGACCACCTTCATGAAATCGATTTCGAAGCACAGATTCGCTTTGATACTCTTCTTCCTCTCTATTGTGAAAGATACGACGTAACAGAAGAACTCAAAGCAACCAACCAGATGGAATGGGTAAGAAGGATAAATAATATCATCAGCGCCATCGAAGAAATCATTCTCAACGAAATAGTTTACAGATAATATCATTAAAAAAGCCGACGGGGTTTAGTCCGTCGGCTTTGGTGTTATGCGGTTGTTACTTTGTTGATTACATCAACCGAAAATCTTTGAGAAGAGCCAGAGAATGCCGTTGTATTTCCAAGTGAGGCAATCCCAGATGAGGTAGAAGAAGCGGAGCGAGAAATATTCTTTGGGAGCGTTGATTATTTTGATGAGCTTTTCAGCCTGAGCCTTGTATTCATTAAGCTTTGCTTTTTCTGCCTCGCCCATATTCTCGTCTGCAAGGAGTTCATCAATCTTTGCTTTGAGAGCTTCAATATCATCTTCCCAGAACTTTGTTACTCTTTCTTCGTCAAACATTTCAAGCTCAACTGCGATATCGGTAACAGCCTTGCTTGCCTCTTCAATCTTGTCAAGGAGAGATTCGAAGCCTGCCTTGATTTCCTCATATTCAGCCTTCTGCACGTCGGTGAGGTTATCGGGGTTAACCGCTTCGATTTCAGCAATCTTATCTTCGATAGCTGCCTTGTCGTCGCTTGAAACGGTTTCGGGATTGAAGTTATTTTCGATATTCTTGATTTCTTCAAGCTTCTCTTCTGTTTCGTCAATCTTTTCTTCAAGACCTTCGATGTCCTTAATCATTTCTTCAAGGGCGGTCTTTTCGTTTTCGGTGGTATTGTCGCTGTCGATAAGATTCTGAATATCTTCTTTAAGCTGTGCGAGTTCATCGCTGTCGGTTGACTTGACTGTTTCTTCATCATAGGATTTAACAGCTTCATCAACCTTCTTGATTTCCTCTGCAACCTCTGTGAGCTTTTCTACGAGTTCATCTATTGCCTTGTCTGCTTCTTCAAGAGCAGCCTTTTCATCTTCGGTGAGATTATCACCGTCAGTAAGAGCCTTGATATCCTCGATGAGCTTGCCGAGTTCGGGAACATCAGCTGATGTTACTGTTTCTGCATCATAACCGCTTACCGCATTTTCAATTCTTTCAATTTCCTTTGCAGTATCATCAATCTTCTTGATGAGTGAATCAACAGTTGCATCAAGTTCGCCGAGCTTTGTTCTTTCATCTTCGGTGACGTTTGTTGCATCTGTGAGAGCCTTGATGTCCTCAATGAGCTGTTCAAGGTCAGCCTTGTCGCTTGACTTGACGGATTCTTCGTCGTAACCGTTTACGGCAGTTTCAATTCTTGCGATTTCGTCTGCTGTTGCACCGATTTTATCAAGGAGTGCTTTGAGTGTTGCTTCGTTGCCGTTGAGCTGTTCCCTTTCTGTGTCGGTGATGTTATCGCCATCTGTGAGAGCCTTGATATCGGCAAGGAGCTTTTCAATATCAGCCTTATCTGCACTTGTTACGGTTGCTTCGTCATAAGCATTTGTTGCAACGTTTGTGCGGTTGATTTCTGCAACGGTTTCATCAATCTTTTCGATGAGCTTGGTGCAGGTTTCGTCTGCACCTTTAAGAAGTGCTCTTTCGTCAGCGGTAATATTATGTGTATCAAGAAGTTCTTTGATATCTGCGATAAGCTGCTCAATGTCAGCTTTGTCGCTTGACTTCACGCTTTCAAACACATACTTGTCAACTGCTTCGATAATACGCTTGATTTCGTCGCTGATATCTGTGAGTTTATCAAGCAGAGCGAGAACCTTATTGTGAGCATTTTCAAGATTTTCAAGTTCTTCTGCGGTTACGTTATCGGTAAGAGCAAGAGCATAAATATCATCGTTGAGCTGAACAAGAGCATCCTTATCTGCACTTGTTACCGTTGCTTCGTCATAGCCGTTTGCAGCAGCGATAACTCTATCATATTCGGCGGTTGTTTCTGCGATTTTTGCAAGGAGTGCATCTGCGGTTGCATCAAGATTTTCGAGCTTTGCTCTTTCGTCTGCGGTAATGTTCTGACCGTCGGTAAGAGCCTTGATATCTGCTTTGAGCTGTTCAAGGTCAGTCTTGTCGCTTGACTTGACGGTTGCTTCGTCATACTTGCCGACCTCTGCTTCAAGTCTTGCGAGTTCGTCTGCGGTTTCATCAATCTTTGCAAGGAGAGCGTCAAGAATTGAATCAAGTTCGTTGAGGTTTGCTCTTTCGTCAGCGGTGATGTTATCGCCGTCGGTGAGTTTCTTGATTCTTGCGATAAGGTTTTCAATATCTGCCTTGTCGCTTGATTTTACGGTGTCAATGTTATAAGCATTAACTGCCCTTGTAATTCTTGCAATTTCATCTGTCGTGCTTCTGATTTTCGCAGCAAGTAAATTCGCCTTTGCGTTAAGCTCTTCAAGATCTGCTCTTTCAAAATCGGTGATATTTTTGCCCATTGTGAGAGCCTCGATATCATCAATAAGCTGTAAAATATCTTTGTAGTCGCTGTACTTAACGGTTGCTTCGTCATAGCCGTTTACAGCGTTTGTTATTCTTGTGATTTCTTCTACAACATCGCTGATTCTGATTTCAAGTTTTTGAACATCATCAAGAGCATCTGAAAATTCTTTTATTTCTTCTTCGGTATAATTTTCACTATGATCATATAACCACTGTCCTTCGCTTTCGGACAAGTTTTCCAAATAGTCATAATCATCCGATGTGACTGTATCAATATCATATCCCGCAACTTCTTCTTTGAAGCTGTCAAGATGATCTGTTACGCTTTCAATCATCTTGAGCAATTCAACACAAGTCGATCTGAGATTATTCCATTCTGTTTTCTTCTCATCGCTTGCAAGATCTGTTACCGCATTGTCAACCTGATTGTAAATATATTCGATTCTTTCTTTATCCGTTGATTTTACATTACCCCAGTGCAACTGTTCAAAATCAACGCCGTTCATATCAACTGCAATTTCATAAGCAATTTTTGCTTCGCCCGTGAAGTTGCCCGTACCTGTTACGGTGAGCAGATATACGCCGACGTTTGTTGCCTTGTTGCCGCTTACGGTGAATGTTGCTTCGGGAGCTGTGCCCGTCGGAATAACCTTTTCAACGGTCTGTGTCTGCTCTTTGCCGTTGTAGGTGAGAGCATCGCCGAGAATGATAAATCCGTCGGAAATATCCTTTGCGTTGATTGTAAAGGAAGCGAGCTCAACATCATTTATTGCATAATATTTATCGCTGTCCGCCGTGGATACCTTAACGGTATATGTACCTGCGTCAACGGGTTCAACAGCTTCGCCGTCTTTATAATAAGTAACGGTTATTGCACCCATACCCGTAATTTCGGGAGAAACTTCAACGGTTGCATATTTTGCCGTGCCGTCATAAACAAGGTTTTCGGGAGCAGTGTAAATAAAGTTGTCTGCTGCTGCACTTCTCTTAACCAATTCAAACTCAACGCTTACCGTTGCACCGCCGACTGTTACGCTTGCGGTGTAAGTGCCTGCATCTTTAGGGGGCAAGCCGTAAGGGGCTGAATATGTAATATCACTGATTGCAACCGAAGTGTCAACAAGGTTGTTTTCAATGGTTGCTTCTTTTGCGGTTATGCCGTCTGCATAAAGGTCTGCAGGGGCAAAGATTTTGAGTGTGCCGCCGTTTGTATCGAGGCAGCCTGTATCTGTGTTAGCACAAGTTGCGGTTATTGTGTCACCATTTGCAGAATAAATCCAATCGTGCTGGTGTGTTATGATAGTGAACTTTGTACTTCCGCTTACATTATAGTTTCCACCTGCATTGTCGGTGATTGTAATTGTTGCTACACCGGCATCTGTATTATCACTGTAGACTACTGTGTATTCGCTATCGGAAATTACATTTCCTTTATCGTCCTTTAATGTAAAGGCAGGTTTTATTTCGTTGCCGTTATCGTAGAGATAGGTTTCCTGCAAGCCTTCAAAATCAGGATTGTTTACTTCTCTGGGGGCGATTGTGAATGCTACAGGACTTATTGTTTTCGAATTATAATGTTCCGTTGCGGCAATAACTGCTCCGATATAATATGTGCCTGCATAACTCGGAACACCGCCTTCTGTTTCTGCACCGTTAGCAGATCCGGTCATAACCGGACGTCTGCCAGTGGAAATATAATAAGTGTATGTCACTTCAGCATTTTCGGGATTGTTTGTAACATAGGGTTCGTTGGGAGTATCAAGATAATTCCAACCCTCAAGTATTAATTGAGTGCTGAGAGAACCCTTGTTGATTTTCCAATATTTCGTAACCGTTCCGATATAGTTGCCTTTACCTGTTACGGTAACAGCATAACCGTCACCCGTGCTGATTTCTGTTGCAGAGGTTGTGCCTGTGATTTCATAGTCTACGGAAGCGGTGAGTGTTGTATTTGTATCATACTTAACGGTAACAGTTGTACTCTGTTCGGTTCCGTTATATGAAACTGATGTTTTGGAAAGTGTTACCATTGAAGCAATGATTTCACAGGGCTGAATCTGATAGCTAACACTTGCTGTTGCTTCTCCCGCAGTAACAGAAGCAACAATATTCTGACCGGTAACATTTGTGCGGTCAATATCATTATAGACGATTGCGGGTTTACCGGGTTTCCATTCATTATAGGTGCAATCAGCATCTTTGGAGGTGCCGTCATAAACAAGTTCAGCAGGAGCAACAATAGTCATACTGCCGCCGTCATTATTATCAAGGTCACAACCTGCATTTACGCATTTTGCTTTAATGGAGTCTGTTCCGACCAAGGAATATTCCCACTTATGCATATGACGCTGTTCAAGAATGGGATACTCACTATGCTGATACCATACAGTTTCGCTGTTGCCTGCATTAAGCTTAGCGGTAATTGTTCCGTCAGCAAATTCTTCTCGGGTGCTTCCGACAGTGATAGAGTCGAAGTTTGATGCAGCTCCCTTCGTATCAAGATAAGGGCTGACATATGATGCCTCAACATTGCCCTCAATGGCATGGTTGTTGATAAGCTTATCCGGACCGGGCCAGACACCTGAACTATAGCCTACGATAGAAGCACCTACGTTACTGGAAACGATCTTTGCGTAGTTGTGGCAGTTTTCGATAATGCAATTGCCTTGTTCACCCGCAATGCCGCCTGCTTTTGAAGTGGCATTTACATCACCTGCATTATAGCAGTTAAGAATTTTATCAGAAGCATTATACGAACCAGAGGCAGCAATACCGCCGGCAATGTCGCCGGTAATCGCGCCTTCATTGTAGCAAAGGGAGATATTTACATATGCTGATGTATTATCATAACCGGAAATACCACCGGCATAACCACCCTTGATATCACCCGAGTTAAAGCATTTAATTACCTGCACCGATGCTCCGTTGCCATCACTTGGGGCGGCTACAATACCTGCGGCGGCATATATTACCGTAGAACTGCTTTCTGCGGTAACATCTGCGTTATTAGAGCACTCTCTAATCGTGCCTGCACCTGAACGCACACAAATACCGCCTGCATGTGAATCGTAGTTTTCTGTATGAACTGCCTTTACTGTGCCTGAAACAACATTACATTTCTCGATAGTTCCGGTATTTAAATACACGATACCTGCTGCAGCTGATTTACCTGCAACAGTAATATTAGTTGCCGTACAGTTGGTTACCGTACCCCTATTCGTACCAATCATAGCAGAACTTGTACTGCCGATAATGGTTATATCCGATACTGCACAGCCAGAAACCGTACCGTTATTGTTCTCAACCAAACCAACTGCCGGAGTAGAGCTTATATAGTTGACGGTAGCACCGGAAAGTGTCAGATTTTTCAGCTCACCGCCACTTCCGATAGTATCGAACAACGGCAGTTCCATCTGTGGCAGTCCGCTGACGGTATAACCGTCACCGTCAAAACTGCCGGTGTAGGCATCATCCTCACCAATACGGTAATCACCGATTTTATCGGAAATCACAGCAGAAAAATCAATATTGTCTGTCAGAATGCCATTGATCGTAGGGTCTTCCTTTGACTTTTTGGCAAACTTATACCAATCAAGTCTGTTAGTAATTTCATAAATACCGTCCTCATTGGGTTCGTAAGCTGCTGCGGCATCACCGTTGTAGTAACGATATCCGCCCTCCGCATCAGGGTCATCTTCACGATATACAATATAATCCGCATTGTTATCAGCGTTCCACACGGGATACTCATCTTCGCCGATTTTCTGTCCCCATTGTGAGTAAGCATTAGTGCTGCTTGAGGTTGAATTTGCAAGGTAATACGCAGCAACACCGGATTCGATTTCCGTTGTTGTATAGCTTTTACTGCTCGCATAATTTATTGCTTCGCCATAAACCGTGCTGTCATACGCACTGGCATAGGCATTGCCTGAAGCACCATAAAAAGGTCCCTGCTTTGTTGGTGCAGAAACTTTTGCACTGCTGAAGCTGGAGTATATTGCTGCATAATAACCAACGATACCGCCTGCATTTTTTGTTGTAGCAGTAACATCTGTACCATAGTTGCAACAACCGCTGATATAGGTGTAGCTTAAGCTGCCACCACGTCCGAGAATACCGCCGACATCAGATGCACCGTTTACACTACTATCGGTAATAGCACAGAGTCTGATATACGATTTATTACTTGAATTGTTACCTCCTGCCGAGCCTACAATACCGCCTATCTTGTCAGCAGTACCCGATATTTCGCTTTCAGATGTATGACAATTCGTCAAAGTTACACCGGCCGCAACATAACCGACGATGCCACCGACAGAACCTTTGCCGCTTACAATGCTTCCTGTTAGTTTACAGTTTTCAATGCTGCTTCCGGAAGCAGCACTTCCCGCAATAGCACCAAGGGAAGTGTTTGTACTGTAAAAGTAAGAATCTGCTATGGTCAGATTTTTTACCGAACCGCCTAAATAACCAACAAAACCTCTATAAGTTACGGTGTCATTAACATAAAGACCGCTGATGGTTTTATTATTACCGTCAAAGTGACCTTTGAATTGAGAAGTTGAGCTGAAGCTTTTCCCAATAGCCGTCCACACAACCAAATTTGATATGTCAGTAGTCAGTGCGCCATCGACGATCACATTCTCGTTTACCGTGATGTTGTTCATCAGTATGGCATTGGCGGAGTTGTTCTTCGTAACACCACTTAGTGTGCCGTTGACAAGTCCGGCAAACCAATAGAGTTCTGATGCAGTTGTAATTTCGTAAACCGCATCCTTTGTATCATCACCGTTTACATCATACTTGTCTGTTGTCAATGTCGGTTCTGTCGGAGTTATCTCTGCTGCCGCACTTGTAATAAAGCTGAGCGGTGTAACTGACAAAAGCATCGCCATAACAAGCAGTATGCTTATGAGTTTGTTTGTTTTTTTCATAGGGTTTCCTCCTTTGTATGTGAATACAAATTATTAACGTAATTAAAAAGCATTTTCTTTTTCAACGTATTCTTTGAACTCGTTGAAAATGCGTTTGCCGATTGAACGGTAATCCATTGCAAGAACTTTTTCAATCTTTATCCTGCGAATTTCTTCAGGCACGTTATAAATCATCATTATAGTATTCAGTGCTCCCGAAATCCGTATTTCAAGCGGTACGGTTTTATCAATGGCATTCAGAGTTGCGTGTTCAATGCCCGCCACAAGAATTTCCGCTTCTCTGAACTGCTCATCTGTCCAATCGGGACAGTATTCCGCAAAAACCTCTTTTGCTCGGGCTGTATCATTGTTATGGATAATTTCAAGGCACTTCGGACTCTGATAAGTCGAAACGAAAAAGTCTTTCGCAACCTCGCTTTCTTCACATGCCGCCGCCATAGTCATAAGTTCAAGGCAAATTGCAAGCAATAAACTGATACCGTCTTCAGCTTCATCCTTTATCATCTTCCACTGATATTTGCACAGCAAATCCGTGAGCACCGCAAGAAGATGTTCCTTTGTGGGATAATAATAAGTCAGATTGCCTGTTGAAACTTTCAACTCCTTGGCAATCATCTGCGGCGAGGTTTTTGAATATCCTACCTCAAGAAACATCGTGGT
>JAFQSY010000068.1 GCA_017409265.1 Clostridia bacterium | reverse complement strand
CGGAAATCAGGGCATTCTACGAAAGCGAAGAAGGCAAAGAAGCTTTTGAAAAGTGGAAAGCCGAAAGAGAACGAAGTACAGATTAATATAAATCTTAATTCGGCGGGGATGAATTTTCATCCCCGTTTTCTCATTCTAAAAGACTATAAGAAATGAAAAATCCGAACGCATCTCCTACTTTGAAGAGAGGGTTCGGATTATCATCTTTTGGTCGGAGTGCAGAGTTTCGAACTCTGGGCCTCGTGGTCCCAAACCACGCGCGCTACCAGCTGCGCCACACCCCGATTAATATTAAATTATGAAACTTGCTACCATATATTTTATGATATTTGGGCTGTAAAGTCAACAGTAATTTTAAAAGAGCGGCATCTTCTTTTTGAAGACACCGCTGAAGTTTTATACAAGTGGAACTGTGTGGTCATAAACGGGGTACCATTTTGATGAGCCGAAGTTTCTTGCTCTGAAGAGAACCTCATCCTCATAAACCTCCATTTGGAAGCCCATGCCGCCCCAGGGAACACCGTATCTGTTAACAATCATGTAAGTGGGAAGATTTATGTAATTAACGCCGTTAATGGTTTCAACGCATGAGAAGCCGAAAGCATTTTCTACAAGTGGACCGTTGATGCCGGTATGAACATGACCGCTGATGAAGAATACGTTTTCGTATTTTTCAAGAATGGACTGCACTCTGTCGCTGCAATCGCCGAGACCGCCGTCCTCCCAGATTTTATCCTGACCGTTAACGCCCTCAACGGGAACGTGGCAGACTACAAACATCGGAAGCCCTCTGTCGGTAGCTTCTGCAAGAGCATCGTCAAGGAACTGATATTGTTCTTCAGCCATATCGGGATGATCCCAGGTATCCTCACCGTCATCAACCAGAACAACGAAGCGGTAACCGTTGATATCCATTTTATAATATGCCTTGTCAATTTGCTGGCCCGAGGGATTCAGCTCGTTATAAAGGTCAACAAATCTCTGTCTTGCGCCTTCCTGTGTTGTGTCCTCAACGTGACCGACGTCATGGTTACCCATTGCGGTCACCCAATTTTCGGCGCAGGAGCTGTCCGCCATAATTCTGAAAAAACTCTCCATAGAGGGTCCGTCGCCGTAGTTTGTAAGGTCGCCCGAAACTATAAGGGCATCAACGGTATCTTTTGAGCGCTCAAGGTCGTTGAGACCGTTTGCCCAAATCCATTCGCCGATGGGCCAATCAACATCAATGTGAACATCGGAAACGATTGATGCATTCAGAAGGCAGTCGTCCTCTTTTGTTGCGAGTTCAAGAGCTTCAAAACCTGCAAGAAATTCGCTTGAGGGAAAAACCGTCATCAGAAGCGAAACGATAAGCGCGATGATTTGTTTAATTGCAAGCCACATAATTTATAACTCCTTTTTATTCTGCAAATTCAGCTTTTTCAATCATATCGCAGATATAAACATCAACCTGCGAGAAAACACGACTGCCGAGCGAAACAAGAAATTCATCCTCATCCTTGTCGCAGAGCATGGCATAGTTCTTGCCGATGTTTTCAACAACATCCCTGTTTTTTCTGACGGTGAGATAATAGAAAGTGAATGATGAGCCGTCGGTAATGTTTGAAAAAAAGCCTGCGGCAGTTTCACTTAACCTTGAATACATTGCGTTTATTGCCTGTGAGGACAGCATGGTGTGCGGCAGATATTTATGCAGAGCAATCTGCGATGCAAAAACCATCAGCGCGCGAAGCTGACGCACCTCGTTGGTGGTGAGCTTTGAGGCATCCTCGGGGCAGAAGCTTTCGGGTGAAAGACCTGCGAGCTCTTCACCGAGCTTTATTGCTTTCTCCATGTTGCCGTTGCTGCGGTAGGAATCAACAAGCAGAGCGAGCTCTGCAAGGTCTGCTCCTGCGGCATCCGTCTTTTTTGGATGAAAGATTTTAATGTCGTCGTCATTAGGTCTCATTTTTATTTGTTCTCCGTTGCAGTTTTTTTCTTTTTCATTTTTGTTTTATAGCTCATAAGAGCCTTGACGTCTGCATCGGGTGTTGCACAGTCACCCACACAGATCGTTTTCTTTGAATACATACCCTTGAAATCCGTTCCGCCGATTGCGAGAATACCGTTGTCGCGTGCAAATTTAAGAAGCTCGGCTTCCTGCTCGGGAGTGTTTTCGGGATGCCATACTTCAACACCGTCAACTCCGCAAGTGAGAAGCTCTTCAAGAATTTCAAAGCATCCCGATGCACCGGGATGGGCAATCACGGCAATTCCGCCCGCTTCGTGAATCGCTTCAATAACTTCGGAGGGTTCGGGATAGTTCACCTTAACAAGAACATTTTCTTCGCTTTCGGGGGAGAAAAGCTCATGGTATATGTTTCCGTAAATTTTATCTGTTATTCCGCATTCAAGGAGAGCGTGCATGATGTGCTGCTCAAAAACGGCGGTTGAACCTGTTGCACATTTAAGAACAAGCTCGGGAGAGATGGGATATTTACGGGCGATTTTAAGAGTCATAAGCTGGCTTGCCTTTTTGCGAGAAACAACGTTTCTGTGGCAAAGGCCCTCAAGCCTGTCCGGGCTGTCGCAAAGATAGCCGAGAATTTCAACGTTTTTGCCCGACTTTGAGTCGGTTGCCGAAATCTCAACTCCCGGAATGACTGTTATTCCTCTGCGTTCGCCGATAATTTTTGCGCGGACTGTGCCTGCCTGGCAATCGCGGTCCGTTATGGCGATGGTGGTTAATCCTTTCTTCTGAGCGAGTACGATGAGGTCATCAATACCCATTGAGCTGTCAGAAAGTTTGGTGTGGCAATGCAAATCTGATGGCATAATCTTTACCTCTTTCAAAAAATCGCACAATCTCCTAATATACAATAATTATACAACAACAGTAAATTTTGTGCAAGTATTTTTTGAATTAAGAGTAAAATTTTTTGTATAAATTTTAATTATTTTATTGCTATTTTTGTTAATAGGTTTGATTTTTGCTTTATATGTGTTATAATAATATTCTTAAATTTCAGCAAAGAAAATAACGGAGGGTCGAAAATGAAAAGACTTGCAGTCGGACTCAGCGGCGGTGTTGACAGCAGCGCGGCGGCGTTGCTTTTGCTTGAGCAGGGCTATGATGTTACGGGTGTTATCCTGCGCCTGAAGCCCGGAAATTATGCGGATTCCGATATCGCCGATGCACAGAGAATTGCTGACTGCCTTGGAATTGAGCTGAAGATTCTTGACCGTCGTGATTATTTCAAAAAAAACGTTATTGAGCCGTTTGTCAGTGAATATCTTGCCGCAAGGACTCCGAACCCCTGCGTTGAATGCAACAGTGCCGTAAAATTCGGAACGCTTCTTGATTATGCGCTCGAAATCGGCTGCGACGGAATCGCAACGGGTCACTACGCAAAAATTGAAGAGAAAGACGGCAGATTTCTGCTTAAACGCTCTGAGAGCGCAAAAGACCAGAGCTATTTTCTTTACAGACTCAGCCAAATTCAGCTCTCAAGAGCAATTTTTCCTCTTGAGGGGATGCAAAAAGACGAAATCCGTGAAAAAGCGGAAAAAGCAGGACTTCCCGTTGCCCGAAAGGGCGACAGCCAGGAAATCTGCTTTGTTCCGAATGATGATTATATTGCATATCTTTCTTCTCTCGGCATATCTTCGCCGAAAGGGAATTTCATTGATAAAGACGGCAACGTTCTCGGCGAACACAGCGGCATAATTAACTATACAATCGGTCAGCGCAAGGGACTCGGTGCTTTCGGAAAGCCGATGTTTGTAACCGCCATGAATGCTGCGGATAACACCGTCACAATCGGCGAAAACGGTAGCCAGTACAGCATTGGATTTGTTGCTGACAGAACCAATTTTATCTCTGTTGAGGCTCTGACGGAGCCGATAAGAGCAAACGTAAAAATCCGGTTCAAGGCAAAAGAACAGCCTGCGCTGATTACTCCGAACAATGACGGCAGCGTTACCGTTATTTTTGATGAACCGCAGCGCTCCGTAACTCCGGGACAGAGCGCCGTTTTCTATGACGGCGATGTTGTTGTCGGCGGAGGAAGGATTGTTGTTGCTTTGCAACAGTGATATCAGAACTCGCTTTCAATAACCTTATCGCTTATTTCAGGCGAATAAATCCAGCGGTCAATTCTGCCGCTTTTTATGAAATATTTAGGAGCTTCAACAGGATAATCCGCATCAAAGCAGTCAACGATAATCAGCTTGATTTTCATTTTTGAAGGAATAATGCTTTTGATATATACGCTCGCATGGCAGCCTGCCTCAACTCCGTCGGAAAATTCGGCAAGCCCTGCGAGATTAGGCGCAAGCTCAACAAAAATTCCGTATTTTTCAACCGAACGGACTATTCCGGGAACGGTTTCGCCGACGGAGAACATGGCGGCGTTTTCCTCCCACGTACCGAGCAGTTCCTTATGGCTAAGGGTAATTCTTCCGTTTTCGTCAATGCCTTTCACAACTGCAAAAATATTCTGCCCCGGCATGAATCTTGCACTCGGGTGCGGAATGCGTGAAACGGAAATGCTGTCAATCGGCATGAGTGCGCTTATGCCTGCTCCGATGTCGCAGAAAACGCCGAAGCCCTCAATATGTGTGACTGTTGCGGGGATAACATCGCCTGCACGAAGCGATGAAATATATTCCCGTGAGCAATCGTTCTGGACTCTTTTTCGACTTAAAAGAGCAAGTGTGCCGCCGTTTCCGTCGGAACGGAAGCCTGTGATAACAAAGGCAACGGGCTTGTTGACCCTTGAAATCAGAGCGATATCTCTGACGGTGCCCTCTTCTATTCCGACAGCGCCTTCGTTTCTGGGGATAATGCCTTTCATGCAGCCCAAATCAACGTGAAGGTTATGCTCGCTGTCACAGCGTGTGACACGCCCCTCAAGCATTGCTTCGGAATAAAAAGCATCTCGCAGAGCAAACGGATTTGAAAGAAAGCGTTTGTTTTCGTCTGTTGTTATAATTTGCCCCTCGGGTTTGAATATTCTCATTTCTGACCACCATTCCGCCTTTACGGCTGTTTTTCAATGTTAAAATATATGGCTTTAACTGCCGGAAAATTCCAAAAAATTTTACACATGCATATACTTTAATTATAATTTGTGTTATATTATTTTAATAAATTTCGGAGTGTTATTTATGGATGTAAGAGTAGGCGACATACTTTTAATGAAAAAAAAGCATCCCTGCGGCGAGGATAAGTTTACCGTTTTGCGTATCGGTGCGGATTTCCGCATAAGATGCGTGGGATGCGGCAGAGAGGTTATGCTTGAAAGAGTCAAGGTTGAAAAAAACATCAAAAAAATAATCCGTGATGAGGAATAATTTATGCTTGATAAACTTGTAAAAGTAGATGAACGCTTTGAATTTATAAACGAAAAGCTCTGCGAAGCCGATGTTGTTTCGGATATGGCGCAATATAAAAAGTTTATGCAGGAGCTTAAGGTTTTAACCCCGATTGTTGAAAAATACCGTGAGCTTAAAGCTGCGCAGGCAACCTTGCAGGAGGCAAGGGAGATGCTTGATGCAGGCGGAATGGAAAAGGATTTCCGTGAAATGGTTCAGGAGGAGTTTGAACAGGCGGGAGAGCAGGTTGAAATCTTCCGTGAGGAGCTTAAAATTCTTCTTCTGCCCCGTGACCCCAACGATGATAAGAACGTTATCGTTGAAATAAGAGGCGGCGCAGGTGGCGAGGAAGCATCGCTCTTTGCAGGCGTGTTGTTCAGAATGTATTCAATGTACGGCGAGGCAAAGGGCTGGAAGAGCGAAATTCTCAATTCCAATCCCACGGAGCTCGGCGGATTTAAAGAAATCAGCTTTATGATTGAGGGAGAGGGCGCATATTCACGCTTCAAGTTTGAGAGCGGAGTGCACAGAGTTCAGCGAGTGCCCGAAACCGAAAGTCAGGGCAGGATTCATACCTCAACGGTAACGGTTGCCGTTCTTCCCGAGGCGGAAGAGGTTGATATTGAAATCAACCCTGCCGATTTGCAGATTGACACCTACCGTTCGGGCGGTGCAGGCGGCCAGCACGTCAATAAAACCGAAAGTGCAATCCGCATAACGCATATTCCGACGGGAACGGTTGTTGAATGCCAGGATGAGCGCAGTCAGCATAAAAATAAAGACAGAGCGATGAAGATTCTCCGTTCAAAAATTCTTGAAGCTGAAAGAGAAAAGCAGCATGATGCCATTGCGGGCGAGCGCAAGGCGCAGGTCGGCACGGGCGACAGAAGCGAGAGAATCCGAACCTATAACTATCCGCAGGGCAGAGTCAGCGACCACAGAATCAATCTCACCCTTTATAAAATTGAGGCAATCCTCAACGGTGACCTTGATGAGATTATTGACGCTTTGATAACCGCCGATACAGCGGAAAAATTAAAAAGTGAGTAAAAGATGAAAACACTTTATTTGAAATCCAATGATAAAAAATCAATCAGCACGGCTGCCGAAATATTGAAAAACGGCGGTCTTGTTGCCATACCCACAGAAACTGTTTACGGTCTTGCAGCCAATGCACTTGACGGCGAAGCGGTCAGAAAGATTTTTATTGCCAAGGGCAGACCGCAGGATAATCCGCTGATTGTCCATGTTGCATCGCTTGAGGAGATTGAGCCGCTTGTTGAAAAGGTTGACCCGAGAGTATATTCGCTTGCAAAAGAATATTGGCCCGGTCCGCTGACGGTTATAATGAAAAAATCGGCGCTTATCCCGAATGAGGTCAGCGCAGGGCTTGATACGGTTGCAATACGCATGCCGTCGCACGAATGTGCAAGGGAAATCATAATGGAATCGGGCTTGCCGCTTGCGGCGCCGAGTGCAAATGCATCGGGAAAACCCAGCCCCACAAAGGCATCGCACGTTATTGAGGATCTTGACGGAAAAATTGATGCCGTTGTTGACGGCGGAGAATGCTCCGTCGGCGTTGAGTCAACTGTTGTGACTCTCGCAACAGAGCCGCCGACTCTTTTAAGACCCGGCGGAATTACCCCCGAGCAGCTTGAAGCGGTGCTTGGTGCAATTCAGATTTCACCTGCTGTTTTTGAAAAGCTCCGTGAGGGTGAAAAGGCGGAGTCCCCCGGCATGAAATATAAGCATTATGCTCCTGCTGCACAGGTCACGATAATTAAAGGCAGCTTTGAACAGTATAAAAATTTCCTTCTTGCCCAAAAAGAAACGGTCTGCGCCGTCTGCTTTGAGGGAGAGGGAAAGCACTTTGAGAAATATATCGAATACGGAAAAGAGAATGACGATATCTCGCAGGCACACATGATTTTTGATGCTCTGCGTGAGGTTGATGCAATCGGCTGCGAAAAAGCATTTGTAAGATGCCCGATTACAAGCGGAGTCGGTCTTGCTGTCTATAACAGACTTTTGCGCTCTGCCGCTTTCCGTGTGATTGATTTGGATATAAGCATTCCCGTTATCGGGCTTACGGGTCAGACGGGTGCAGGCAAAACAACCGTCGGAGAAATACTATTAAAAAAAGGCTGTCATATAGTTGACACCGATATTCTCGCAAGAAAAGCCGTTGAAAACCCCGAGGTTATTGCCATGCTTTCAAAAAGATTCGGTGCGGATATTATCAAAGACAGTGTTCTTGACCGACGTGAGCTTGCAAGGCGGGCTTTTTCGACTCCCGAAGGCACAAAGGCTTTGAGTGCAATAACCCATCCCGAAATAACACGCCTTGCAATCGAAGAGATACATACCGCCGAAAAGAGCGGTGCAAAGGCGGCTGTGATTGATGCGGCGCTGCTGTTTGACAGTCCGCTTGTTGCGGTATGTGAAAAGAATATCTGCGTTGTTGCCGATGAGAAAACACGTCTTGAAAGAATAATGAAGCGTGATTCGATATCGGAATCTGATGCAAGGCTGCGCATAAATGCCCAGCCCTCGACGGAATATTACACCGAAAAATCGGATATCATTATTAATAACAACGTCGGTACGGATATTGAAGCTCAGATAATCGGCATATTACATTAAACAATCCCTGAAAGGTTTTTTATGACGAAAAAAGGCAAAATTAAAACAGCAATCATAATTTTATTTTCCGCCGCTGTTTTATTCGCTGCATTTTCCGTGACGGGCAAAACGCTCATGAAGCTTGCCTATCCGATGAAATACACCGAATATGTTGAAAAATACAGCGGAGAATACGGTGTTGAAAGTGAGCTTGTCTATGCCGTGATAAAAACCGAAAGCTCATTTAATCCGAATGCCGTTTCTGATGCAGACGCAGTTGGTCTTATGCAGATGACGCCCGAAACATTTGAATGGATAAAAACAAAGCTCGGCGAAGAGGATAAGGATTTAAGTCTTTACGACCCCGAAACGTCTGTAAAATACGGCACGTTTTTTCTCGGTTATCTTCTCGATGAGTTTGAAAATACCGATACGGTCCTTGCCGCTTATCATGCAGGCAGAGGAAGAGTCAACGGGTGGCTTGAGGATGAAAAGATATCGTCTGACGGCAAAACTCTCAATGAAATTCCCATTCCCGAAACTGCGCATTACGTTAAAAAAGTAAACAAAGCATTGAATGTTTATAATAATCTCTATTAAGAAAGGATGACGGTCATGTGTGAAAAAACACAGGCAGAAATATTAAAGGAAGAGCTTTTTGCAAAGCAGGAGCATGCTGCTTATACCTGCGAAGAAAACGAAATTGCAAAGGCTGATGAGTTTTGCGAGGGCTATAAAAAGTTTCTTGATGCATGCAAAACTGAGCGTGAAGCCGCCGCTTATACAAAGGCGCTTGCAATAAAAGAAGGTTATGTCGAATTTGACCCCAACGCAAGCTATAAAGCAGGCGACAAGGTTTATTATGATATCCGTTCAAAGGCACTTATTCTCTGCACCTTTGGCGAGGAGAGTCTTGAAAAAGGTGCAAAAATTGTTGCATCGCATATTGATTCACCCCGCCTTGACCTCAAGCCCAATCCGCTTTATGAGGATGCGGAGCTTGCACTCTTCAAGACTCACTATTACGGCGGAATCAAAAAATATCAGTGGACAGCAATTCCTCTTGCTCTTCACGGCATTGTTTACCGCCGTGACGGAAGCTGCGTGAATGTCAGACTCGGTGAGGATGAGGGCGACCCTGTTTTTGTTGTTACAGACCTTCTTCCCCATCTTGATAAAAAGCAGGCGAGCAGACCTCTTGATGAGGCGATTGCAGGCGAAAATCTCAACATTCTTGTCGGCAGCCGTCCTTTCGGTACCGACGGCGGCAGCGAAATGGTCAAGCTCAATATCATGAAACTTATCAACGAAAAATATGGTATCATCGAAGAGGATTTCCTCTCGGCAGAGCTTGAAATGGTGCCTGCTTTCAAGGCTGTTGATATCGGCTTTGACCGCAGCATGATAGGCTCATACGGTCATGATGACAGAGTGTGCGCATACCCGTCAATCATTGCCGCTTTTGAGGCAAAGGCTCCAAAATATACAAGTGTTACTGTCATCACCGACAAGGAAGAGGTCGGTTCTGACGGCAACACGGGTCTTAATTCGGCCTTCCTCAAGCATTTTATCGCGGATATCGCAAAAACGCAGGGTCTTGAGGGTAGAGATGTGTTGCGTGCATCGGAGTGCCTTTCAGCCGATGTAAACGCAGGCTTTGACCCGACATATCCTTCTGTTCACGATAAAATGAACGCAGCATTCCTTAACAAGGGAATCGTTGTCACAAAATATACAGGTTCAAGAGGCAAGAGCAGCACCAATGATGCAAATGCCGAATTTATGGCAAAGATGAGAAATCTTTTTGACTCGGCAAAGGTTGCATGGCAGACAGGTGAGCTCGGCAAGGTTGATGAGGGCGGCGGCGGAACCGTTGCAAAATACGTTGCAAATCTCGGCGTTGAGGTTGTTGACGTTGGCGTTCCCGTGCTTTCGATGCACGCACCGTTTGAGGTCGTTGCAAAGCTTGACGTATATATGGCATATAAAGGATTCAAAGCATTTTTAGAGCAGTAAAGCACGAAAAAAGAAGAAAAACAGATTTTGTTTACAATTTGTTAACATTTCTACAACACATGCAAAGCATTCGTACAATATTATACAAATAGATAACCAAATGTACGGTTATTATTTGTATTGACAACTTCTTTTTTCATTTTTATTTTCTCTTTCCCCAACGTACTGCCGAATGCTGCACACATTCGGCAGTACATCTTTTTTCAGGAGAGTTTTATGAATATTAAAAAATTACAAATGCAGTTAAATGTCGGCGAAGCATTTCTTGTTGTATCACCCGAAAACCGCCGTTATCTGACGGGCTTTGCATCGTCTGACGGATATCTGCTTGTCACGGAAAACGAAGCGGTTTTTCTAATTGACAGCCGATACATTGAAGCAGCACAAAACGAAATCAAGGAATGCAGCGAAATCGTACTTCTCAAATCCTTTTCGGAGCAAATGCCTGAATATATTGAAAAACTCGGCATTAAAAAAGTTTTTACCGAGTCCGAAAAATTAAGTGTTTCGGAATTTATGAAAATGCAGAAGATTCTGCCCTGCGAATGTTTAGCCGAAAAGACCGATGAAGCGGTAAATGCTCTTCGTCGCACAAAATGTGAAGAAGAAAAAAAGAAAATCCTTGAGGCGCAGGCTATTGCGGAAAAGGCATTCGACCATATCCTCGGGTTCATAAAAGAGGGGGTAACGGAGCGCGAAATTGCCCTCACTCTTGACTTTTTCATGCTCAGAAACGGCGCCGAATGCGTTTCGTTTGAAACGATTGCCGTCAGCGGTAAAAACTCCTCAATGCCCCACGGTGTTCCGAGTTATAAAAAAATCGAAAACGGCGATTTTATAACTATGGATTACGGTGCGGTAGTCGGCGGATACCACAGCGATATGACAAGAACTGTTGCAGTCGGCGGTGTTTCGTCAAAACAGGCAGAGGTTTATGAAACCGTTCTCAACGCACAGAAAAAAAGCCTTGAAATTCTTAAGGCGGGTGTTGCATGCAAGGATGCCGATGCCGCCGCAAGAGATGTAATTGCCAAGGCGGGCTACGGTGAATTTTTCGGTCACGGCACCGGTCACGGAGTCGGAATCGAAATCCACGAAGAGCCGAGGGTATCGCCGAAGAGTGCACAGACTCTGCAAATCGGCGATGTTGTGACGGTTGAGCCGGGAATTTATCTGCCTTCAGAATTTGGCGTACGTATTGAAGATATGGCGTTCATAACTGAAAACGGCTGTGAAAATCTCACAAATTGCGAAAAAAAGCTCATAATTCTTTAAAGTAAAGCGATAATTATTAAAAAACACTTGAAAAATAATAATGAATAGTATAAAATATCTGTGACAACATATAAACAATTATAAGGAGAAATATTTTTATGGTATCAGCAGGCGATTTCAGAAACGGCGTAACCTTCGAAATGGAAGGCCAGGTCTATCAGATTATCGAATTTCAGCACGTTAAGCCCGGCAAAGGCGCAGCTTTCGTAAGAACAAAGATCAGAAACGTTATTGGCGGCGCTGTTGTTGAGCGTACTTTCAACCCCACAGATAAGTTCCCCACCGCTTATATTGAGCGCAAGGAAATGGAATATTCATATGAGGACGGCGGTCTTTACTACTTCATGGACCCCGAAACCTATGACATGGTTCCCATCGGTGCAGACACTCTTCCCGAGAACTTCAAGTTTGTTAAGGAAAACGAAACCTGCCGTGTTCTTTCATACAAGGGCAGCGTTTTCGGTGTTGAACCCCCCAACTCTGTTACTCTTCAGGTAACAAAGACCGATCCCGGCTTTGCAGGCAACACAGCTACTAACGCAACAAAGCCCGCAACTCTCGAAACAGGCGCAGAGGTTAAGGTTCCTCTCTTCATCGACGAGGGTGAAATGATTGTTGTTGACACTCGCACAGGCGAATATCTCAGCCGTGCATAATCAAGTGCATAAATTATTTTAACGGAGGACAAAGAAATGACCATTACTGAAAAGGTTGCATACCTCAAGGGTCTTGCAGAGGGTCTTGCTCTTGACGAGTCAAAGCCCGAAGTAAAGATTATCAAGGCTATGATGGATGTTCTCGATGATATCGCTCTTTCAGTCAGCGATCTTGAGGACGGCATGGATCTTCTCAGCGAGCAGCTTGATGCTGTTGATGAGGACCTTGATGAGCTTGAAGGCTATGTTTACGAAGACCTCGATGATTGCTGCTGCGATGATTGCTGCGACGAAGACGAGGAAGAATATTATGACGTTGAATGCCCCAGCTGCGGCGAAGTAATCTGCGTTGACAGAGATATTCTTGAAGAAGGCAGCATCAACTGCCCCAAGTGCAACGAGCTTCTCGAGTTTGAAATTGATTTCGATTGCGACTGCGACGATTGTTGCGACGACTGATAATTAAAAAATTATCCGCTCTGCTTTTTGCAGAGCGGATTTTTGTTATATAAGCTTTTTCTTGTCAAGATTAATGAATTTTCCGACGGCAATGAGACCAATAACTGTAAGAACGAGTTCAACAGCCATATATGAACCGTTATAGAAGAACGAATAAAGTTCAACAGCCATTCCCTCAGGGCAGTAGTCTTTCCAAATTGTGACGCCGCTGATGTAGTGACAAATGAATCTGATTATGCAGACAACCGTACCGCCCAAGGCAAGCTCCAATGACTGCCTGCCGTTGAATTTTCCTTTGAACATGCCTCCGAGTCCCAGACATCCGAAAGCGATGATGTAATCCGCAAGCGCAACGGTGAGATAGGCGGCAAGACCTGTTACGTGAACAAAGTTCTTATATCCCATTATCATTTCAAAGATTGCCAGAGCGAGTGATGCGGCAATACCGTTTTTGATGCCGTGGCGATAAGAAACTATAATCAGCGGCACCTGACCGAAAAGGCTGAAGCCGCCGCCGTAGAGAAACGGCCACGGAATTAAATCCGAAACGAGGAAAACGGCGATTGAAAGCGCAACCATTATTGCACTTTCGGCAAGGATCTGTGTTTTTGATAAGTTTTTTCTCATTTTTCAATCCTTTCTTTTAACCTAAAAGAAAGAAGCATACAAAAAGCCCGACGCATTAAACGTCGGGCGTAAAAACACTTTCCGTATGCTTCCTACGCCCGCATTACCGGGATCAGGTTTGAGGGTATAATCTCAGCCGCCGAAAGGCAGCACCCCTTTGTTGATGACATTATATACGCAATTTTGGTGATTGTCAAGCACTTTTTATTGTGTGCGTTTCCAATGGAATAAATATTGCTGTGCTATGCCGCGCACGCCGTTTGTGCATTCGGGGAATCCGTCGGGATAATCCTCTGCAAGAATACGCTTCACCCAGACATCAATGGGCAGGGCATCAACCTTGCCGCAGCCGTAAAGAAGAGTGCATTGCGCAACCTTTTCGCCGACACCTTTGATTTTAATCAATTCATCTCTGCCCTCGTCAATGCTTGTTGACGGCAAAAGAATATTTTCAAAATCAATTTCGCCGTTTGCAACCTTTTGTGCGGCATCAATTATATACTTTGCTCTGAAGCCTGCTCTTATCGGAGCAAGTCCGTCAACGCCTGCTTCGGCAATCTTTTGCGGAGTCGGGAATGCGTAATCATCTCTGCCGAGATACTCGCCCAAAAGACGGCAAAGGCGGTCAATAATTCCCTTGATTCGGGGAATGTTATTATTCTGTGAAATTATAAATGAACAAAGAGCTTCCCAAGGCTCCTGTTTGAGAAGTCTGATTCCGTAGCACTCCGTAACCGCTTTTTTGAGCTGTTTATCATTTGAAAATCTTTTGCAGAGTGTATCATAATCACGGTCAAGGTCAAAATAAGGCTTCCAGATATTTTCAAAGTCTTCTGCTGACGTGCCGATTAGTTCAATTCCGTTTCCGGTTTGACGGAGAGTGAGTGGTTTTGAAAAGGCAACTCCATGCCAATCGCCGTCAGAATCTTGACTCCATCTGAAGGCCTGACCGCAGTCGAGTGTCAGCCCGAGATTAAAGCAGGGGGTATTTATAGCAATATTTCCGGTATGAATTTCATGCTGTTTTTCGCTTATCATAAAATTCTCCAATCTGTAATATATTTGTTTTTCGGCACTCAAAAATCGCCATAATTTTATCGACAAAACCCAACAAATTGTAAAGAATACACAACCTTTTGTATATTCTAAAAAAGAAAAATAAAGTTTTCCACACTCAAAAACCCAACAAAACAAGGCTTTTTAACCCGAGTTATACACCTTTTCCACACGGTTATCCACATTTTTGGTTGAAAAGCCCGTTATACAAGCAGTATAATTTCAAAGATTTTTAACGCAGACGGGACAAAAATATTTCGCTCAAAACCATATACGGTTGCTGTTTCAAAAAGTATATTTTTATTGTGTTTTATGTCAGAATAAACAAGCGCTTCCATGCCAAAAATAACAGGGAAATAAAATAAAAAGGGGCACTGGATTTGATTAAAGGAGTCAACAGACAGGTTGTGGAGATAACGCAGACCCAATGCGAATATTTTGAAAAGGTGCTTTTTTTCATAAAGCCCGAATACTCTGCCGTCAGCGAGGGTGATTTGAAGGAGAGGGCAACGATTATTGCCCAGAGTGCGGGAATGCCGCCTGCCGCAAGACTGAAGAAAAACCGAGTACGAATGGTTTTGAGTATGTGTGCTGCGGCGTGCGGGGGAGCGGTTGTCAGCGGTTTTGTTTTTTTGCTGACATCATTTTTCTGATGCGTGCTTGCAGAAGGCATTCATAACGCATTCTGCACATTTAGGTCTGCCGGAAACGCAGGTATCCCTGCCGTGAAGCACACAGCGGTGACAGAAATCATTGCTTTCTTCGGGCGGAAGAAGCTCGCACAGACGCATTTCAACCTTGAATGGATCTTTGGATGAAACAAGCCCGAGAAGGTTAGAGATTCTTATAAGATGGGTATCTGCAACAACGGCGGGCTGACCGTAAACATCACCCATTATAAGATTTGCGGTTTTTCTTCCGACGCCGGGAAGGCTTGTGAGGTCATCAAGATTGTCGGGAACTTTTCCGCCGAAATCCGATATCATCTTTTTGCACATTTCAACAATATCCTTGGCTTTTGCTCTGAAGAATCCGCAGGAATGAATGATTTTTTCAATATCGGCAACATCTGCCGCCGCAAAATCCTCAACTGTTTTATATTTTTCAAACAGTGCGGGAGTAACAAGATTAACCCTTGCATCTGTGCATTGCGCTGAAAGACGGGTCGCAATAATCAGCTGCAAGGGATTTTCGGCATTAAGAGAGCAAAGACTGTCGGGATATTTGGTTTTGAGTGCTTCAACTGCAAGAAGCGCTCTTTCTTTTTCGGTCATAAAAACATCTCCTGTAAATCCTGAATCTCTTATCCAATTATATAATAAATAATGTCGAAAATGAAGAGTCTTTTTAAAATAAATATGAATTTTTATTACTTACAAATAAAAACAGTTGATTTTAAGGGCGATTTATGGTAGCATATACTTACTTATTTTAATAAAATAGGGGGATAACCTTATGAAGAACAAATTCACAGGTGTTTTGAGTGTCCTTATGTGTGCGATACTTGTTCTTTCTGTGTTTGCGGCATGCAGTGTTAAAGACAAGAACGGCGAAAATACAACGCTCGGAACTCTTACACCCGATAATTCATGGACTCCGGGTATTGCGGATTATGTTTATGAATCAATAACAATCAGCAAAGTTGAGCTTGTTGACCTTGTCAAGGATGCTCTCGGCGACGAAATCAGCGACGATTGGAACGGAGATCTGAATGCGCTGACTCCCGAACAGCTTGAAAAAGTTGAGGAGCACGCAAAGAACGAAGGTCTTACCGTTGAGAAGGATCAGAGCGGAAATACCGTTATCAAAAAAGAGGAAATGGTAACCTCCGAGGCGTCCAAGGACGAAATCAATCAGCTTATGACAAAAGCATCGGTTAAAGACCCGAGCAATCTTTCCGATGAGGAGTATGAAAGACTTTCACAGGTTGCGCAGAGCGAAGGTTTTATTATTGCAACAAGACCTGCAGTGACCAACGCAAATGAAGAAGAAACAAAGAAGAACGAGGTTGTTGTTGTAAAACCCGTAACAACTATTAAGCCTGCGCCTACAACAAAAGCTCCCACCGCAGCGCAGCAGATAACAAACGCAACCGCAAAGCCCGGCAAAACAACAAAGCCTGCACCTGTAACAACGGTTGTTTATAAGCCTGTTCCTATTCCCGGAACTGTTGCTCCTATGCCTCCCGTAACAACAGCAATTCCTGCTTCAACAAGAGATTGGACCTCGACTTTCAAAAAATCCGACAACGATGTTTTTGTTGATTCAGTAGCGACAAATGACGGCGGCGTTGCAGCAGTCGGTATTACATATGCAAGCGTTTCGGATAATCTTGATGATGGCGGCGTTTCATCGGCTCTTATCGTTAAGTATGATAAAAACGGTAGAGTTGATTGGAGCAAGATTATAGGTAGTGACAAAACAACAACCTTCGAGAGCGTTGATGTTCTTTCCGACGGCTCAATCATAGCTGTCGGCTACACAGCGTCAGATACACTTGACGGAGCAGGCGAATTCAAGTGTCCCGGAACAATCGAGGGTATTGTTGCAAGATTCAATTCCAAGGGAGAGCTTATCGGCAACATCAAAATTGTAGGCGGCAGCGCTGACGACATGATTTATTCGGTTAAGGCAACAGCTGACGGTGGATATGTCATCGGCGGAAAGAGTGAATCCGTTGACGGCGATATGGACGGACTCAACACTCCCAACTACCGAAAGTGCTTTGTTTACAAATGCACAAAGGACGGAGCAATCGTCTGGCGTTCGGTTCTTAATTCAAGAACAGGTCTTATTGTTCATGATTTTGCAATCAACGATGAGGGTAGCATTTATGCGACTGTTGAATGCGTAGGTACTACATATTACGGCGATAAGGAGCTTAAGGGCACGGCAGACAGCGTTTCAAAATGCACTATTGTTCTTAAGCTTTCTTCGGCTGGCAATCTCGAATGGTATAAGACGCTTTACGGCACAGGAATGACAGCGCTCCATTCAGTTGCAGTTTCGATTGATGGTGGCTGTGTTGTTGCAGGTCAATATACATCAGGTCGTAACGGCAACACAATGGGATCGTTTGAGGGAATCCATAACGCGGGTAACGCAGGCACTGCTGACGGTATGCTTGTTAAGTTTAACTCTGTAGGCTCAAACGGTGAAGGCGTTGTTGGCTGGACCTGCCCGCTTCGCGGCTTTGAAAGCGACTTTATTACAGGCATCGCAAAGATTAACGGTGGCTTTGCAATTTCCGGCTATACCGCATCAACCAACAGAGATTTCGACATGATGCCCGGCAGTGGTGATTATGACGCTTATGTTTACATTATCACAGACCTCGGCGCAACAAAGGACGTTTATACATTTAACGGTTCAGGCGCCGACAATGCACGTGCAATCTGTTCAAACGGCAAATCAATTTTTGTTGCGGGCTCAACAAATTCGGGCGACATTGCTTTTGCAGAGTGTGAAGCAAAGGGCACAAAGGCAGAGGCTGTCGGTTTTGTAAGTTGTCTTACATTTAAAAAATAATGCTATACACAAAGCAGCACCCCAAAGCTTAAGGCTTTGGGGTGTGTTATTTTTAAATCGGATTTTATTGGTTATTCTTTTTTTCAAGTTCTGCGCGTCCTTCGGGAGTGTCGCGGTAAAACTGTGTTTTGGGGTTGGGGTGCTTGGTTGAATTCCAGAGTTCTTCCGCAACGGGTTTCCACGCCGCCGCAAACTTATCGCATTTTGCACAAAGTGTTTCGGCGCTTTCGGGCTCGATGAGGTCGGTTGATTTTGCGCCCGTTTCTGCAATTATCTTTCGCAAGCATTCGGGATTTTCAAGCATCGGGCAGGGTCTTAAGTGGTTATCGTTAAATGGCTGGTTGTGCCAATATGCCTGGAAAAGAGGACTTTTAAGACCTTCGACAATTGTTTTGTTTCTGATGTTGGAATCCGAATAATGAATGAAAACGCAGGGCTCCATGTCGCCCTCGGAATTAATGTGGAAATAGTTTCTGCCGCCTGCAATGCATCCGCCGACATATTCCGCATCGTTCTGGAAATCCATGATAAACATGGGTTTGCCTGTTTTTCCGTTTCTGACCTTGCGGAGCCATTTATACATGAACACTCTTTGTTCGGGAGTCGGAATAAGCTCAACGACGGCATCCTTGCCGACGGGCATATAGTTGAAATAAAGACCGAAGATTACGCCTTTTTCAACCATGAGGTCAAGAAATTCGTCGCTTGTGACATACGGAATGTTTTTACTTGTATAGCAAACCGAGATTCCGTAAAGCAACCCGTTCTTTTTCAGAAGGTCCATTGCCTCAATTGTTGTTTTGTATGCGCCGTCGCCTCTGCGGTAGTCGTTGCTTTCTTCCGAGCCTTCAATGCTCAATGCAAGGGTAAGATTTCCGACTTCCTTCATTTCGTCGCAGAATGCCTGGTCGATGAGGGTTGCGTTTGTATAAGCAAGAAATGCGCAGTCGGGATTCTCACGGCAAAGAGTGAGGATTTCTTTTTTCTTTATGAGCGGTTCACCGCCCGTAAGCATATAAAGGTGAGTTCCGAGCTCTGTTCCCTGATTGACGATGCTTCTCATTTCATCAAGCGAGAGGTTTGACTTATGACCGTATTCAGCGGACCAGCAGCCCTTACACTTGAGGTTGCATGCACTGGTGGGGTCAAAGAGCATGATAAAGGGAATGTTGCATTTATATTTTTCTCTGTTTGCTCTGACAGCCTTTGTGCCGTTAACGCCTGCACCGAGTCCGAGAGCAAGAAGCATTTTCTTGATAACCTCGCCGTCAGCATTGTTAAGGATGTTCATTGCGAAAGTGTGCCAGACATTATCCTTATCCTGAATAGCTTTTCTGAAGGAATCAAAGTTTTTTTCGGGGAACGCTCCTCCCATAAGCTTTTGGGCAAGGTCAATGAGCTTTATTATGTTTTCTTCGGGGTTTTTCTTAACATATTTATATATGCCGTCAAAAGCCACCGAAGCTGTAGCTCTTTCTATTTTCTCTTTTGCGGTCATCATGGGAATCTTCCCTCCTTTTTATGACCATATACTATATTAATATATCACAACAAACGGCCAATGTCTACTAATATTTTGTAAACATCTGTTTTTTTCTTGCTTTATGCGGTCAAAAATAGTATTATGTTATATATTATTGGAAATTTGTTAAGAAGGTATTCCTATGAAAGAAAAATTGCTCCGCAGTTCTCATGCGATGGGTCTTGCCGTAAGAATTATTGTTTCGGTGTTGATAATTGCAGTCATTATCTGGAAATATGATGAATTTAAAAATATTGATATACGCGCGCTTATTGAGGCAAGCTCGGGTGTTTTTGCCGCAGTTGCCGCAATTCTCGGCATATATCTGCTCAAATCGCTTGTTTTTGTTGTGCCTGCTTCGCTGATTTATATAGCCGTAGGGCTTGCGTTTCCCACTCATTGGGCAATACTTATCAATGCTGTAGGCATTCTTATTGAGGTTTCTGCGACATATCTTTTCGGTCTTATTATGGGCGGACCGTACGTCATAAATAAACTCAAAAAAATCAAATACGGCGATAAAATCTTGGAGCTTCACGGAAAAAACAAGCTATCGGCAATTTTTGCAATCCGTGCACTTCCCGTTTTTCCGATTGACATAGTCAGCCTTTTCCTCGGAGCGGTAAGAATGAGATTTCTCCCCTATATTCTGCTTTCGCTCGGCGGAATACTGCCGAGAGTTATTCTTTTCACCATCCTCGGCGACGGACTTTATGACTATGTGCCCATGCAGCAGCTTGTAGGCATTGCCGCAATTCTTCTCCCGATTGCTCTTGTAATATGGGTTGTCAGATACGCAATGAAATCAAAGAAAAAAGAGGATGAATACGGCAAACCGCCGTTTGAGCCTCTCAAGGACAGCAAGCGAAGCGTTATTTTTGATACTGATATCGGCCCCGACTGCGACGATGCGGGTGCTTTTGCCGTTATGGCTCATATGGCGGAGAAGCACGGAATCAAAATTCTCGGCGCAGCAAACTGTACCTCAAATCCATATGGTACGGATGCTCTTGCTGTGCTCTCGGAACACTTCGGGCTTGATATTCCTCTGGGTGAGCATAAAGGCTATGAAATTCTCAAAGACAGCGATAAATATAATAAACCGCTCGCAAAAAAATATGATATCAAAGCGAAAAACGCAAGCCTTGCTGCTGACTTTTATAAAAAACTTCTTTCAAAGGCAGACGATGATTCAGTAACGGTAATCTCTGTCGGTCCGCTCACAAATCTTGCGGAAATTCTTGAAAAAGAACCGAAGCTTTTCAATTCAAAGGTCAATTCAATCGTTGCCATGGCAGGCAAATTTCCCTCGGGCAAGGAGTTCAACATTGAATGCGACCCGAAGGCGGCAACAACTGTTTTTGAAGGCTTCAAAAATGTCATTGTCTGTTCGGGTTTCGAAATCGGTCACGGCATGATGACAGGTTTTTCGGAAGTACCTGAAAATGACAGTCCCGTTTATGATTGCTATAAGGAATATCTCGAAAAAAAAGAACCGCCAATGCTGCGCGACAGTTGGGATTTGACTGCTGTTCACTATGCTTTTGAGGGCTGCGGGGATTATTATTCACTTTCAAAGCCTGTTAAAATTACTGTTGACAGCGAAGGAATGCTCACTTCGGTCAAGGATAAATATTCCAACCGTTATTATCTTAAACTGAAGGCTAAAAAAAGCGGAATCGCAGAATATCTCAATGCTGTTCTTGCGCAGAGCCGTGCTGTTGACAATACCGACAGTGAAATGTATAATGATGCTATAAAAACTGACAGAAAGGTTGAACAATATGAATAATCTTAAAAAGGCAGCAGCTGCGCTTATGGCTCTGATTATGCTTTTCGGCTTTGCTGCGTGCGGCGGTGGTTCGGGTGAAGAAACAACCGAAGCACTTACCGAAACAGCCACAAGCTATATCAGAGAAATAAAAACGAAAATTGCCGCTCTTAACGGTCCTGTTGGTTTCGGCTTGACAAAATTTTCGATTGACAGAGAATATAACTACGAAACCGCATTTTATGATACAACAGACGAGGTTGTTGCTCTTCTCAAAAACGGTCAGGCAGATATTGCAACCTTACCAATTGATGCAGCCGCAAAGCTTTATAACGAAACAAACGGTGCAGTTAAAATTCTTGCGGTCAATTCTCTCGGATTTTTCAGCGTTGTTGAAAAAGGCGAAAAAATCAAGAGTATAAAAGACCTTAAGGGCAAGACCGTCTATGCTGCATATCAGGGAACGGCTTATGAAAATGTCATAAACTATATTTTTGAGCAAAACGGCATCAATCCCGAAAAGAATATCGACATTCAGTTCAAGGCGGATAATGCTGAAGCGGCAATGCTTACCGACAGCGGTACCGCAGAAATCCTTATTCTTCCAGAACCTTATGCATCCAAGGTGCTTTCAAACAATCAGGAATACAGAAGAGCGCTTGATATCAATGCCGAGTGGAATAAAATCAGCGAGAATAAGCTTGTTCAGAGCGTTGTCGTTGCAAGAAGCGAATATATTGACGCAAATCCCGATATCATAAAAGAATTTGTTTCTTATAACAAGATTTCAATCAACTATCTCAATACGAACATTTACAGCGCACCGGTTTTCCTTTTGGATGAAGGCTTCTGTGAAACAGCCACTCTTGCAACCTACATTATTCCTGCCAGCAACCTTGCCTTTATCGGCGGAGAAGAGATGAAACCTGCAGTTAATGCAATCCTTGATATCCTTAATCAGAATAATCCCGAGTTAATCGGCGGTAAAATCCCCGATGATGGTTTTTATTACGGCGTGTAATTTGCAACAACAAAAAAGACGGCTTCAAGCGAAGCCGTCTTTTTTATACATTATAATAATAATTAACCGAGTTCGGGGATGAATGCGTTATGAATTGCCGCAACAGCCTTGTCTGCATCGTTAACGTCGATAAGAACCGAAATCTTGATTTCGCTGGTAGCAATCATCTGGATGTTGACGTCTGTTTCAAAAAGAGCTTCGAACATTTTTGCAGCGATACCGGGATGTGATTCCATGCCTGCGCCGACAACGGAAACCTTTGCAACATCGGTGTCGCAGATGATTTCAAGACCGCTGAGAAGGTCAAGATTCTTGAGAGTTTCAACTGTGTCGTTAACATTTGACTTTGTTGTTGTGAAAGCGATATCCTTTGTGTCGCCTCTGCCGACAGACTGAAGAATGATATCTACGTTTATGTTCTTTGCGGCGAGTTTGCCGAAAATTTTGTAAGCGATTCCGGGAACGTTGGGAACTCCGATTATTGAAATACGTGCAACATCTGTATCTTTAGTTACACCTCTGACGAGCATTTTTTCCATATCTGCTACCTCCTTGACAATTGTACCGGGTGCACGCACAAGGCTTGAAAGCACCTCAAGCTTAACATTATATTTCTTAGCCATTTCTACCGAACGGTTGTTGAGAACCTGTGCGCCGAGGGTTGCAAGCTCAAGCATTTCGTCATATGTGATTTCATTGAGCTTTTTTGCGCCCTTAATCTTTCTGGGGTCAGCGGTGTAAACACCTTCAACGTCGGTATAAATCTGGCAGCGGTCTGCATGCATTGCAGCGGCGATTGCAACGGCGCTTGTGTCCGAGCCGCCTCTGCCGAGAGTTGTTATATCGTCATACTTGTTAAGACCCTGGAAGCCTGCAACAACAACGATATTCTTCTTTGCAAGCTCCATCTTGATGCGGTCTGCCGAAACCTTTTTGATTCTTGCGGAGCCGTAAACGGAGTTTGTTGAGAAGCCTGCCTGCCAGCCGAGAAGCGAGCATGCGGGGTAGCCGAGGCTTTCGATAGCCATGGCAAGAAGTGCAATTGAAATCTGCTCGCCCGATGCGAGGAGCATATCCATCTCTCTTTTTGAAGCCTTGGGATTGATTTCCTGTGCTTTGGCAATGAGGTCGTCGGTTGTATCGCCCTGGGCTGAAACAACAACAACAACGTCGTTGCCCGCCTTATATGTATCGGTAACGATTCTCGCAACGTTCATTACTCTTTCGGCATTTGCAACGGAGCTGCCGCCGAATTTCTGAACAATTAGTGCCATAATATCCTCCTATAAGGGTAAATAATAAACAATGCAAAAATTAATAATTTGTGATTCTGATAACAGATTCAACGTTTGCTTCCTTAACAAGAGCAAGCTTTTCTGCAATCTCTTTTTCTGAAAGAGGCTTTGTTACGAATGCAAACTCACCTTCGGGTGCATCCTGACGGGCAAGAAGGCTGATATCGCCGAAAAATTCGGAGAACTGCGCAACTGCTGCTGCGGCATTTTCGGTTGTTGCTCTGATATAGAAAGTATTTTCTGTTTCAAGATAGTCGGCAACATATCCGTCCTCGCTGTCCTGCCAGCCGAAGAACTTTTTGCGCTCCATGTGTCTTGCGCAGTCGATAACGTCTGCAACAACGGCGCTTGCGGTGGGCATTTTTCCTGCGCCCTTGCCATAGAATACAACATCACCGATAGCATCGCCGCGAACGAGAATTGCATTGAAAACATCGTCAACCGATGCAAGCTGGCTGTGATTCTGGACAAAAGCAGGGGAAACCATAACGGAAACTCTGCCGTCTTCCATCTTTTTTGCTCTTGCAATGAGCTTTATTACGCCGCCCCATGAGCGTGCGTATTCAACATCTGCAAGGGTAATCTTGCGGATGCCTTCGGTGTAAACAGCATCGGGATAGACATGCTTACCAAAGCAGAGAGCGGCAAGAATGCAGATTTTTCTGCATGCATCAAAGCCGTCAACATCGGCAGACGGGTCGCGCTCTGCATAGCCGTTTTTCTGGGCAAGAAGCAGGGCTTCATCAAAGGTCATGCCGTCGGTAATCATCTTTGTGAGAATGAAATTGGTGGTGCCGTTAAGGATACCCGCAATTTCATCAATATCGTTTGCTGCAAGGCACTGGCTGATGGGTCTTATGATGGGGATACCGCCGCCGACGCTTGCTTCAAACAGGAAGTTAACATTGTTTTCGTCTGCAACCTTGAGCAACTCGCAGCCCTTTGCGGCAACAAGCTCCTTGTTGGAGGTTACAACGTTTTTGCCTGCCTTGAGGCTTGCAAGAACATATTCATATGCAGGATGAAGACCGCCCATGGTTTCAACAACAATCTTAACCTCGTCATCTTCAACGATTTTTGAAAAATCGGTTATGAGAAGATGCTCATAGGGGTCACCGGGAAAGGTGCGGCGGTCAAGAATATATTTAAGCTCCATTTCGCTCTGCATACTCTTTTTGACGATATGCTCGTGGTTCTTTTTGAGAAGGGTTGCAACACCCGAGCCAACCACGCCATATCCCATTATAGCAACATACATGTAAAGCGCTCCTTTATGCTTTGACTTTAAAACAAAATGTATTTAGATTAAATTCTATCACACATTTTCAAAATAATAAAGACCTATTTTTAACTTTTATTAAATTTTTGTGTATTTTTAATAACAATAATTGCGTTTTACATTAAAAAGGTGTAAACTAAACAATAAATGAACACGTTTCAGAGGTGTTCGGGAGGTGTATAAAATGAATTTGGTTGAAAGCAGAAGAGCAAAGCTCATAAATTTTGCTTATTTCGCTGTTATTGTTGCGGCGTATTATTTCTTTTTGAAATATGCGTTCTGGCTGGCGGCACCGTTTATTCTTGCCTTTGCCGTAGCGCTGATTCTTCAGAAACCGATAAGGGCAATATCAAAGAAAACAAAAATAAAAAGAAGCATTATCGGTGCAATATCGGTTTTCCTTATTCTTTCTGCAATCGTAACGGCGGTTGTGCTTGTCGGATACCGTCTGGTCAACGAATTTAAGGGGCTCGGCTCATATCTGTGGGCAAAGCTTCAGGATATACCCGAGCTTATCAAAACTGCCGAAAACTGGATTATAAGCCATCTTGCGTTTCTGCCCGATTCCATTGAAAATGCAACGGCAGAAACCATCGGCGGAGTGGTTGATAACCTGCTTCTATTTGTTGAGCAGGGCAAAGCTGCCGAGGGAATGGATTTCGGTACCGATGGCTTCGACCTTTCGCTGATAACAACTCCGCTCGGGGGAATCCTCTCGACTGCAAAGCACATTCCTGCAATTTTAACCGCAACCCTAATAAGTATTATAGCATGTTTCTTTGTAACTTGTGATTATGAAAGTCTTTCGAATCTTGTTAAAAACCACATTACAGAAGAGCACGAGGCAACAGTTATTAAGGTCAAAAGGCTTTTCGGCGATATAATCGGCAAAATGATAAAATCTTATGCGACGATTATTTTTGTCACCTTCTGTGAAATTACTATCGGTCTGAATATACTCAAGCTTATCGGCGTTTATGACGGCGGATATATTGTTGCAATTTCAATATGTACCGCGCTTCTTGATATTCTTCCCGTTTTCGGTACGGGCACCGTACTTATTCCGTGGGCTGTAATCAGCTTCTTCAGCGGTAATATAGGTCTCGGTATCGGACTTCTTGTCATCTATGCTCTGATAACGGTTATCCGCCAGATTCTTGAGCCGAGGCTCGTTGCAATGAATGTCGGACTTCCGCCCATCGTTACTCTCGCAGGCATGTATCTCGGACTTCAGATTTTCGGAGTGGTTGGTCTTTTTGCGCTGCCGATTACTTTTGTTATGATAAACGTGCTCAATGAAGAGGGAATTATCCACCTTTGGAGCATTGACAGACGGAAAAACAATAAAAATGACCAAGAGGAAAGTGTGAAAAAGGCTTAAGGATGCCTTTTTCGCAGAAAAAAGTCTGAATTTTTATTGGTTTTTTATAAAAAACAACAAAAAAATCATTGAAATGGGAAAACTTTTGTGATATAATTCTATTTAATATGGCGTTTTAAACTGTCAATATTAGTTTTAATCCCTTGCGGTGTGCACCGCAGAGGAGCAGATAAAGGAGGAACCCCCATTGAAATCTTACAGCGCAAAAGACATCAGAAACATCGTTCTTGCCGGTCACGGCGGACGAGGCAAAACCACTCTTGCAGAGGCAATGCTTTACATTTCCAATGCAACAGACAGACTCGGCAGAGTTGCAGACGGCAACACAGTTCTCGACTTTGACGCAGAGGAAAAGAGAAGAAAGTGTTCAATAGCTTCCGCTATTGCTTCATTTGAATGGAAAAATACAAAGATTAATATTATAGACACCCCGGGTCTTTTTGACTTTGCAGGCGGCGTAAGCGAAGGTATGCGCGCAGCAGGTGCAGTTCTTATCGTTCTTGCTTCGGGCAGCACACTTGATGTAGGCGCAGAAAAGGCTTTCAAGGCAGCTACCGACAGAGGCATCAACAAGATGTTCGCTATCACAAAGTGCGATGCTGAAAATGCTCATTTCTATAAGACTTTTGATTCGCTTCAGGAAGAATACGGCAACAAGATTTGCCCCGTTGTTGTTCCTTATGTTGAAGGCGATAAGGTTATTTCATATGTTGACTTCTCCAGAAACGAAGCTTTCTCATATAAAGACGGCAAGCGTTCGGACGCTCCTATGCCCGAGAATGATGAAAGAACAAACAGAATGAAGGAAGCTTTCATCGAAGCAGTTGCAAGTGCTGACGAAGATCTTATGATGAAATTCTTTGACGGCGAGCCTCTCACCGATGAAGAAATCGACAGAGGTCTTAAAACAGGCATTCTTGCAGGCGATATCTGTCCTGTTTATGCTTGCTCGGGTTATCAGCTTGAAGCTGTTGACCTTATCAACAACAGTATCGTTCAGTCTGCTCCCGACGCCGCTTCCGTTGCATCAGAGGGAGATGTTACCTGCGATGAAAATGCACCTCTTGCAGCTATCTGCTTCAAGACCGTTGCTGACCCCTTCGTTGGTAAGATGTCATATTTCAAGGTTATTTCGGGCAAAATCACTCCCGATACACCCGCATATAACGAGCGTACAGGCGAAACCGAGAGAATGGGTAAGCTCCTCTTCCCCAAGGGCGGCAAGCAGGAAGATGCTCCCGCTATCCTTGCAGGCGATATCGGTATCGTAACAAAGCTTTCGGGCTTCAAGACAGGCGATACTCTCTGTGCTCCCAAGGCAGATATCAAGCTTAAGGGCGTAAGCTTCCCCGCACCCTGCCTTCCCATGGCTGTCAAGGCTCGTAAGAAGGGCGAGGAAGATAAGGTTGCAGCAGGTCTTAACAGACTCGCAGAAGAAGACCTTACCATCAGCTACTATACAAACGCAGAAACCAAGGAACAGATTATTTCGGGTCTCGGCGAGCAGCATCTTGACTCTGTTGTTACAAAGCTCAAGGCAAAGTTCGGCGTTGAAGTTGACCTTTCCGTTCCCAAGGTTGCATACAGAGAAACCATCAGCAAGAAGGTTGCTGTTCAGGGACGTCATAAGAAGCAGTCAGGCGGCAGCGGTCAGTTCGGTGATGTATGGGTTGAATTTGAGCCTATTCCCACAGAAGATTTTGAATTTGCAGAGAGAGTTGTCGGCGGCTCCGTTCCCAAGAACTTCTTCCCCGCAGTTGAAAAGGGTCTTCGCGAAGCAATCCTCAGAGGACCTCTTGCAGGCTACCCCGTTGTTGGTTTGAGAGCAACTCTTTATGACGGTTCATCACACCCCGTTGACTCAAACGAAATGGCATTCAAGATGGCTGCCATCATCGCATATAAGAACGGTATGCCCAACGCAGCTCCCAAGCTTCTTGAGCCCTATGGCTCACTCAAGGCTTACATGCCCGGCGACAATCTCGGCGACATCATGGGCGACATCACAAAGAGACGCGGACGCGTTCTCGGCATGGGTCCCTGCGAGGAAGATCCCAAGATGCAAGAGCTTGTAGCTGAAGTTCCCATGGCTGAAATGGGCGATTTCGCAACCGTTCTCCGCTCCGTAACAATCGGCAGAGGCTATTTCTCATTTGAGTTTGACCATTATGAAGTAGCTCCTGAAAACGTTGCACAGAAGGTTATCGCAGACGCAAAGGCTGAAGCAGACGACTAATACATAAAAATTAACCGCCCGATGATTCGGGCGGTTTTTGATATACAATGGGGAAAGACCGATGCGGTGCATCGGTCTTTTTTATATCTTATTCTGTTCGGAGCGCAACAACAGGGTCTTTCTTTGATGCTATTCTTGAGGGGATAAGACCTGAGATGAATGTGAGGGTCATGCTGATAATAACAAGAGCAATTGCTCCGTCGGTGGGCAGCTGTGCGATGTTGGGCAGCTTTGTGAGATGCTCAATAAGAGCGTTGATGGGAATGATAAGCAGGATTGTTGAAAGTATTCCGAGTGCGCCCGAAACAAAGCCGACAATCAGCGTTTCTGCATTGAATACTCGTGAAATATCTCTCTTTGATGCGCCGATTGCGCGGAGAATACCGATTTCCTTTGTTCTTTCAAGAACTGAAATATAGGTGATAATTCCAATCATGATTGAGGAAACAACAAGTGAAATAGCCACGAAAGCGATAAGAACATAAGAGATAATGTTGATTATTGTTGTTACCGATGAAAGAAGAAGTCCGATATAATCGGTATATTTGATTTCATAGCTTTCATTTCCCGAATCTGTTGCAGCTGCGTTATATTTGTTGATTTCCTCTGAAATCAGATCCTTTGACTCGAAGTCAAGGGGATAAATATAAATCGACTGCGGGTTTTCGAGGTCTGCAACGCCGAGAAGCGAGAGAGCTTCGTCATAGCTCTTGGCGAAGGGCTCGGGTTCAGGTTCGGGTTCCGGTTCAGGTTCGGGAGCAGGCTCGGTTGTTGAGGGCTGTGTTGAGCCTGTTGTTGTACCGGGCTCGGTTGTTTCGCTGTTGGTGTCCGGCTCCGTTGTTTCTCCCTGGGTTGTTCCGGGAGCGATATCGCCCATTTCGCCGCTCATAATTGCGTTGAGCATCTTGAGCTTGGTTTCTCTATCCATCATCTGGAGGAAGGTGAGAGCCTGTTCGCCGCTTATCTGACCCATGCCCTCGATTTCCTGACCCTCAAGCATGATATCAAGATAGCCGATAAGCTCCTGTCTTTCGCTTAATGAAAGCATGGATTTGAGCATGAGCTCAACGGTGCGCTTCATCATTTCGGCTTCTTCACCGCTGTAAGTGCTGTCGATGGAAGCGTAGATTTCTTCTTCGGTGATTGCAGGGAATTGGCTGAAATCTGGCATTCCCGTTGCGGTGGGTGATGCTTTGAGCGAGCTGCCTGTATGCATCATCGGGCTTGCTGTGGGTGCAAAGGATTCGGCAGATGCGACATTAATCTGCGGGTCAAGCGACACGCCCGAAGCGGCAGGAGCGGTTGTTTTATCTTCGGTACTCTCTTCTTTTTCAAAAGGAATGCCTGTGAAGACATCAATTTCGGGATTTGCCTTCTGCTTTTTAACGATTTCACATTCATTGGTTGCGTTGATAACATGCTCGGTAAGCTCTGCTGTGTAGCCGATTGCACCCATGGTTGTTACCATTATCGAGTCATCGGCAGGTCGGATGATACCGACTATTTTGATTTCCTCGCCGTTTTCAACAAGCTGCTGAACGTAGAGGTCATCGCCGCGCATGTCAATCCAGGTCTGTGTTTCTTCGTCATAGCTGTAATAATCGGGTTCAAGCACAAGCTTGAAGGTTTTGTCGATTATATCGTTATATTCAATTTCAAATTTCTTGGGCTCATATTTTTCGCCGCCCTGTGCAGCCATGAATGCCTGCATCATATCCTGACTCGTCATAAGACCGAGACCCTGAATGGCGATATCGCTGATTTCGTTGTTTTTATCAACGATGAGAACAACTTCGTTATATACCTCGGGCCATTTGCCTTGAACGATTTCATACTGGTCCTCGAGCATTTGCTTGTTATCAATAAGCTCCTGCCATGAGTTCATCATGGTTTCCATTGAAGCCATCATTGATGTATCAAAGCTCATGCCGCCCATGTTGATGCTGCCCATCATTGATTCCATCATGGAAATAACGGGGCTGGGGAAAACCTGGTTTAAGCCGTTTGATGTATCAGATGCAAAAATATTGAGTGATCCGCCGTAGGTATATTTTATACTGCTCGAATAATCGTCAATCATGCAGGCATCGCTTTCAAGATATTTTTTGAAAGCGCCGAGGTCATTCTGCCAGATTTCCGAGCTGAAGGATTCCATCATGCTTGATGTGAGTGTGTTTGAATAGACCTTATCAAGTGCATGGTCAACCTCGCCCGGAGTAACGCCTGCCATGCCTGTCATCATGGCGTTCATATCCATGGCGGTTTTTTCTATCATAACGGGGTAAGAGGTAAGTGTTTCCTGCTGAATAGAATCAATATATGCCTGGAATCCGCTTGAAAGAGCAAGGATAAGAGCGATGCCGATAATGCCGATGCTTCCAGCAAATGATGTGAGGAAGGTACGCATTTTTTTCGTCATAAGGTTGTTGAGCGAAAGAGTAAGAGCGGTGAAGAAAGACATTGAAGGCTTTCTGTTTTTCTTTGCTGCTTTTTTCTCTGTTTTCTTTTCAGCTCTTGTTTTTTCCTGTTTTGAAATATCCTCGGTTGTGAAGGGATTGGTGTCATCAACAATACTGCCGTCAACAAGGCGGATTATTCTTGTTGAATATTCATCGGCAAGCTCGGGGTTATGAGTAACCATAACAACAAGCTTTTCTTTTGAAATTTCCTTGAGAAGCTCCATAATCTGAACACTTGTTTCAGAGTCAAGAGCACCGGTGGGCTCATCGGCAAGAAGAATTTCGGGGTTGTTGACGAGAGCTCTTGCGATTGCAACTCTCTGCATCTGACCGCCGGACATCTGGTTGGGCTTCTTGCCCAGCTGGTCGCCGAGACCGACCTTTTCAAGTGCCTCCTTCGCTCTCTGCTTTCTTTCGCTCTTCGAAACACCCGAAAGAGTCAGGGCAAGCTCAACGTTTGAAAGAACGCTCTGGTGGGGTATGAGGTTATAGTTCTGGAAAACAAAACCGACCGAATGGTTGCGGTATGCGTCCCAATCGCCGTCCTTGAAATCCTTGGTTGATTTTCCTTCGATTATCAGGTCGCCCGATGTGTATTGGTCGAGACCGCCGATGATATTAAGAAGAGTTGTTTTGCCGCAGCCCGAGTGACCGAGAATTGAAACAAATTCGTTTCTGCGGAACTCGATGTTGACTTTTTTGAGCGCAACAACCTTTGAGTCACCGGTCGGATACTCCTTAACAATATTTTTCAGTTTCAGCATAAAAAATACCTCTTGACAAAGTAATTTTTGGGTGTTACACTTGTAACAGTAACGATTGTAACATTAGTTTATGAATAAATCATCAACAAATTGTTTTTAAATGGCAAAACGTTACAAAATGAGAGGATTTGTAATGGAAAAGGTTAACGAAGTAAATGTATTAACAAAAGAATGTATCGTAACTGCACTGATGAGGCTGATGGAAAATAACAGCTATGCAAGCATTTCGATAACAGATATAACCAATCTTGCCGGCGTTTCAAGAATGGCATATTACCGCAACTATAAAAGCAAAGATGATATTCTGATAAATCATCTTGTTGACCGTGAAAAACAGCTTCTCAGCGAGCTTCACGGCGAGAACGCCGACGATCTCAGAGGCATGATAATGATTGTTTCAGGATTCTTCCAAGAGAACGCAGGTGTTATCAAAGCGATCTATGATGCAGGCCTTGCACACAGGCTGACGGATATGCTTGCCGAAAGGATTTATACATATTTTCCCGTTGCATTTGCCGATTATGCAGGCAAATACGCTGTTCCGTTTTATGTCGGCGCGGTTCTTGCTGTGTTCAAGCGTTGGTTTGATAACGGAATGGTTGAATCGATTGAGGAGATTTCGGATATTCTCTGCCGTTTAATCAATGTTGAAAAGGCTGCGGAATTTCTTGTTTTTAAAAGCAAATAAAAATCAACGCATTTCAGAATTTTGCTCTGAAATGCGTTTTTATTATTTATGATTGATATTCTGCCAGACAAAGCCTACATCGGCGCCGACCTGCACAAAGGTGTCCGGTGTGTTGTTATCAAGCTTTGAAACTCTGTTAAAGCCGTTTCTTTCAAATGCTTCACAGAAGGCATTTGCCATTTCGGTATCTTTGAATGTTATATGATGAACAAGGCGAAATTCCTTGAGAGTCTGCCTGAGGCTGCCGTTAGGGAAGCCGACGACAAAGCCTGTGCACCACCAGTATTTTTCGTAGTCACGGTTGAAAACCGCTCTGTAATTTCCGTTTGAATATTCGTCCCACATGAAAGCCATTTCCATGTTGAGCCAGTCAGGCTTATCTGCGCAGACAAAATGAGTTCCGCTGCTGCCGAGTGACCTGGTGTAAACACCGACTTCGCCGCCGACGAATACCATTCCGTACTGGCCCTTCCACAGCTGAATGAGCCATTCCTTGCCATCGTATTCAAATGTAGTTCTGACCGTATCGTAATACATCATGGTCAGCGGAGCAAAGTTATCATAGACTTCGTTGAAGCCAAAGTTTTTCTGCCAGCAGTCCTTATCGTCGGTGTAATAGTAGTTGCCGTCGCCGTCATAGCGATAGGATGCGAGATTAACTTTTTCATAATCGATGCTTGCTTCGGGCGGAATATATTTGGGTGCTTTCGGAAGAGTAAAAACCTCTTTGAATGCCTTGTTGATTACAGTAGCGAGTTCGGTTACTTTTTGTGTGAGGGTTGCGGTTTCGGTTATTGCAGGAACGGTTGTTGCATTAAGGGTTGTGTTTTCAACGGCTGTCTGAATTTGAGTTGTTGCCGCTGTTGAGGAAAAATACGGATTGCTTTGCGAAAAATCGGGCAAAGAAGTATATTTTTCGTCAAGATAAACGAGATAAGTTTCTGCCTGTGTTGTTGCCTGTGCATATAAATCCGTCGGGTCGGTTGCAACGGGAACCTTGCCGGTGCCGTTCATTTTGATAGCAAGCACAGCAACGATGCACACCATTGCCACCGCAACTCCTGCTACGGCAACGGTTAGTGATTTGCTTTTCATTTTCTTTCCTCCAAATTCTTTATGAGAATTTATATTCGCGCACAAAAGCGTTTATGAACAAAGGCCCCATATCCATGGCTATCAGAACAGGAGCTCCGTTTTTGACTATGAAAGTCATTCCCTCTCCCTCGCTGCCTGCTGTGAGATTTCGGTCGAGCAGTTTTTCAACCTTGCCGCTGTCGGGATTGATTTTATAAATTGCCTGTGTATCGTCATTGGTTGCTGCGTAAATTGTACCGCCGTAAAATTCTGCACCTTGAATCGCATAAGGAGATTCTTCAAGGGAAACTTCTTTTACAAACGACATTTCATCTTTTGTGTCATAAACGAGGAGCTTTGTGGGATTCTTTGAATGGTCTGTGCAGTAAAGCAAGCCGTTTTCGGGATTGACACATACCCACGGCAGACCTCTTGTTATCAGCTCTGCATCAAGAATGTAATAGTCAACAAGCTCAAGTGTTTCTGAATCAAAAACACCGACTATGGGGTAATCCCAGACCTTACTGTCCTCAAGGCCGGCATAAATAAATCCGTTATAACAACTCAATCCGCCGATGTGTGCAATGCCAAGCTCCTTAAGCTCATCGGGAATCGCAAAATAATTGGCGTTGATGAGTGTTTTTGCATCATCCTCGGTGCGGATAAGAGTTGTTTTGGATGAAAAATAAAGGGTTTCACCGTCGGATGCCATGCCCTGCGAGCGGAAATATGCTCCTATGCCGATAACGTTTGTTTTTTCGCTGTCGGTGCGTTCATCTGCCGAAATAAGGTCAATTCCGTGAGTCAGAACCGAAAACGGAATAAGAATAACGGCAAAAACAACCGAAAGAATTTTGTTGATCAGAAGCTGAAAAGCAGTCATCTTTTTCACCTCAACTTGAATAATAAAAAATTATACCAAATCAGAATAATTTAGTCAATGCACTAATCGTCAAATATAAATAAGAATGTTTTCTTAAGATTGACAATAAAATAAAAAATGGTTAATATATAAAATGGAGATATATTGAAAGGAGAATGGCGATGAACGATGTTAAACAGCTTTATGATCTCTGGCTTGAAAGGACTGCCGAAGATTCCGAAATCAATGAAGAGCTTCTTGCAATAAAGGGCAATGATGAAGAAATTCTTGACAGGTTTTACAGAAACCTTGAATTTGGCACGGCAGGCTTGAGAGGTGTTCTCGGTGCAGGCACAAACAGAATGAATACCTACACCGTTTGTCAAGCTACACAAGGTCTTGCGGATTATCTTAACAGCAAGGAAGAAAATCCGAGCGTTGCAATCGGGTATGACTCGAGAATTAATTCCGATGTTTTTGCAAAGCAATGTGCCGAGGTACTTGCCGCAAACGGCGTCAAAGCTTATATTTTCCCGACACTTATGCCGACTCCTCTTCTTTCGTATGCGGTTATGCGTCTTAAATGTCAGAGCGGAATTGTTATCACCGCAAGCCATAATCCCTCAAAATATAACGGATATAAATGCTATGACCCCTCGGGCTATCAAATGACCGATGAGGCGGCACTTGAAACCTACGGCTTTATTCGGAAGGTTGATATGTTTGAGGATATAAAGCGTATGCCGTTTGACGAGGCGATGGAAAAAGGTCTTATCGAATATATTTCGGATGAGATTGTTGAGGAGTTTTATGCGCTTGTAATGCAAAGACCGATTAACCCCGAAATCTGTAAGGCAAGCGACCTTAAGGTAATCTATACGCCGCTCAACGGTACGGGAAACATTCCCGTCAGAACTATCCTTGACAGAGCAGGCTTTAAGAATGTTACGGTTGTAAAAGAGCAGGAAATGCCCGACGGCAAATTCCCGACCTGCCCCTATCCCAACCCCGAAATCAGACAGGTTTTTGAGTGCGCTCTTGAAATGACAAAGACCGAAAAAGCAGATTTGCTTCTTGCAACCGACCCCGACTGCGATAGAGTGGGAATTGCAGTTCTTACGGGAGATGAATGTGTTCTTCTTTCGGGCAACGATGTCGGCGTTCTGCTTGCGGAATATATGCTTTCCGCGCGAAAAGAAAAGGGCATGCTTCCTGAAAATCCGCTGATGACGAAATCGTTTGTTTCAACTCCGCTCATCAACAGAGTTGCCGCAAAGTACGGCTGCAGGGTTGTTGATGTTCTTACGGGCTTTAAGTATGTCGGCGAATTTATTGCAAAGCTTGAAAAAACGGGTGATGACCACCGCTTTATTATGGGCTTTGAAGAAAGCTACGGCTATCTTATCGGCACTCACGCAAGAGATAAGGATGCTGTTGCCGCATCGCTTATGGTCTGTGAAATGGCGGCTTATTATAAGAGTAAGGGCAAAACTCTTGTTGATGTTCTCAATGATATTTATGCCGAGTTCGGTATTTATGTTAACCGTCTTTATAATTTTGCGTTTGAGGGCGCAAGCGGAATGGTTAAGATGGCGGAAATCATGACCGAAACAAGAGAAAATCCGCCGAAAGAGCTTGCGGGACTCAAAGTTCTTGAGGTGCATGATTTTGAGGAAGGAACGATTACAAACACCGAAACGGGCGAAAAAAGAGATATCGGACTTCCCAAATCCAACGTTCTTGCATACACCTTGCCAGACGGCAATTTTGCGATAGTCCGTCCCTCGGGAACAGAGCCGAAAATCAAGGTCTATATTACCGGCTGCGAAAAAACAAAGGAAGGGGCAGAAAAGCTTGCCGAAAATCTCGGCGAAGCGATGAAAAAACTGCTGAAAATATAAAGGAATAAATTATGAAAAGAAATATAGTAGTCAGAATAGTTGCGATAATCCTTTGCGTTATAATGATTCTCGGCGTTGCGACGGCGGCGCTTACGGCATTTGCCGCAGATGCAGGCGTACCTGCACCCGATACGGGCAGTCAGCCGATGGTATGGGTTATTATTGCGGTTGTTGCGGCGGTTGCGGTTATCGCAGGCTGTATTATAATTCCAAAGACTAAAAAGTAAAAAGCAAAACAGAGAAAGCGTAAGGTTGAAACAATGTCAGCCTTACGCTTTTTTTATTTGAGTATATTGCTCTGATTAAGAATAAGCGTGTTGTAGATAAAAAGAACGTCGCAGTCTGTGAAATCGACGTATTCGCCGAGAATCTGCGGAGAGATATATCTGATGTCAACAACGGTGATTTTGCTGTAGCCCTCAAGCATGAGCGGTACAAGCGATGAGCCGAAAGAATCGCGGAAGATAACAAGCTCTCTTTTTTCCTGTGCAAGCGGATTTTCGACTGTCAGGAATGCGGCGGCGCCCGAAAGAAACACCTCATATTTATCATAGCCGTCGAGCTTTGACATATCATAAACACCCTGCGTCGTTTTGTTCGTTTCAAGGTTAAAGACCTTTGCGGAATCCGTAACTGGCGATGAAAGAGCGATTATTTCGTCTTTTGTGCTGCCGAGTGCAAGCCTCGGAGCGTAAACGCCTTCGAAATCGGAGAGCTTCTGATTTTTATAATCGCTGAAAGGTCTGGTTTTGAATCCCATTTTCTCGCTTAATCGGTCGACAACTGCACTTATTTCTTCCTGCTTCCAATGGGAGTCGGTCTTATAATAGTCATCAATGGTCAGACAATCGAAGATGTCAATATATTCCATGTTCTTGATTTCTGAGGTGAAAATCTCAAGCATTTTATCGTAATCAAGCGACGGATAGCCGTTTTTTTCGGCAAGATAATAGTTCTTATCGGGAACAACCGAGCAGTAAACCTTGGCGTTTTTGCCGCTGATATATTTTTCATAAATTGAATTGAGCTTATCGGCAGTTGCTTTGACCGAGTTTTCGTTGAGTGTTGACTGAAACTCGGAAATATGACCTTCGGCAAGATAAACTCCGCCGTTATCCGTTTGGCGGAAAAGCTTCATGCGGATTGCCGCATTGATTGAACGGAAGCCGTCACGCAGCGGAAATTGGTCTGTGAGATATTTTTCAAAATCGTCAAAAAGACTTTTGTCCATAACAGCTTCAACGGAAAATTCGGGCATCTGTGTTGCCTTGCGCCTTTCCGAAACAAGAATCTGTACGGGCTCTCTCAAAAAGCAGGCTGCTCCGAGGGCAATAATAAATGCCGCAAAGCAGACTGTGCACGCAATGTTGCGCATCTTTTTACCCATGGGAAACCTCCTTTTTAAAATCTGAAATAGAGAAACGGATTGTATGAGCCGTTGATGAGATATGCGGTGACAGCAACAAGCAGCGTAAGAATGATAACGGGCTCTGCAACGGAGCAGATTTTTGAGCCGATTTTGCCGTTGTTGATTTTTTCGGCGGCAATTTTGACTGCGGGGGTTGCTCCGATTATACCGATAACAAAAAGAACCGCATAGCTCTTGAGATAGTAAAGAGTTGTTTGGGTACATGCGGGATAAGCGGCGGTGAACATTCCCTTGAGGTCAAATGCGATTCCGCCTACACCGTTTGCGTTGAAGATAACAAAGCCGATAAGAACGGCAAAGATAAGATAAATATGGCTGATAACGGTAGGAGCCTTGTCCTTGATTTTTTTCGGAATGCTCTTTTCAATCAGGAGCAGAGCCGCAAAATAAAGACCCCAGATGATAAAGGTCCAGTCTGCGCCGTGCCAAAAGCCTGTTAAGAACCATACGGTTAGAATATTAAAGAAAAATCTCGGCGTTTTGACTCTGTTGCCGCCCATGGGGATATAAACATAATCCCTGAACCAGCTGCCGAGCGAAATGTGCCATCTTCTCCAAAATTCCGTGACAGATTTTGAAATGTACGGATGGCGGAAATTTTCGGGAAATTTGAAGCCGAACATGCTGCCCAGACCGATTGCCATGTCGCTGTAACCCGAGAAATCAAAATAAACCTGAAGCGAATATGCAACCGCATATCCCCAGAAGAACAGGGTTGATTTTTCATCGGATTCTCTGAAAATCTCGCAGAAGCTGCCGAATGAGTTTGCAAGCATGATTTTTTTGCCGAGGCCTACTGCAAATCTTCTTACGCCGTATACAAAGCCGTCAAGCGTGTGCTTTCTTGTGCGAAGCTCACGCTCAACGTCGGGATAACGGACTATCGGACCTGCGACAAGCTGCGGAAAGAGAGAAACATAGAGTGCGAGGTTAATCGGATTTTTCTGTGCAGGCACGTCACCTCTGTAAACGTCAATGTTATAGCTGATTGACTGGAAGGTGAAGAAGCTTATGCCAATTGGCAGGGCAATTCCGAGCAAATCGATATCCGAGCCGAAAATTGAATTTGTTACGGAAATAAAAAAGTCTGTGTATTTAAAACAAATCAGCGCTGAAAGGCTTAATAAAACTGAAACAGCAAGCATGATTTTGCGCACGGTTCCCTGCGTTTTTTCGGTAAGAATACCGAAAATGTAGCTGACGGTTATAACCGCAAGCATGAGCACAAGATATTTCGGTTCACCGTAAAAGTAGAAGAAAAGGCTCGCCGCCAAAAGCCAGATGTTTTTTGCCTTCATCGGCAGCAGATAATATCCCGCCATAACAACAGGCAGGAAAACAAACAAGAATGTTAAACTTGAGAAAAGCATCGGCGGCCCCCTTTCAAAAAATCAGGCGGGAGCAAGTCCCGCCCTGAAAAAATTTTTAATTAACCGAGAATAATGCCTTCGTCTTCGCCGGGCATTGCAGCGGGCATATCGCCTGCATCTGCAGCTTCATCGCCGAGAGGAAGTTCTTCCTGAACTTCGCCTGCCTTGGTGAGGGGAGTGCTTGCTGTACCGTTTGCAACGATGTTGAATGCGTTGTAAACATCGTCAACGATTTCTTCCTGAGCCATAACCATCATGATTGTGCTGCCACAGTTTGTAACGAGAACCTTTTCAGCTGCAACGCACATCCACTTTCTGTAATTAACGCCTTCAAGAATTTCGTTTTTGAGAGCCTCAATGTCAGCACCGTCGGCTACTGTAACAAGGCACATTGAGTAGGGGATTGAGCCGATCATGGGCTCGGAGAAAACAGCTCTTGCAATTGAAGCTGTTGATGCAACGCCGAGGTAGTAGTTTGCAGCATCAACGTCTGCAAGGTCAATTTCCATGGGCTCGCCGAGCATCATTTCGATTTTTGTTGCGTTTGAATAAACATTGGCTGCGATTTCTTCAAGTGTGCCTGTGAGTTCTGCAGCAGGAGCATCAGTTATGGTTTGCGGTTCGTCGGGGTTTTCACCGTTACCGCCGCATGCTGCGAAAGCAAACATCATTGAAAGTGCGAGCAAAATACAGATAATCTTTTTCATCTAATTATTCTCCTTTATTTTTTGTTTTTTGCCGTACCATGCCATTATATCAGCGAAAAGGGCTTTTGGCAAGTCGTTTATTTTAACAAACGGTTAAATTGATGTTAATGGCTGAATCAAAGCTCGATTTTAACAAAGGCTACATTCAGTCTTTCATAAGTATATGCTATGTAAAGCGCCCCATTATAGTATTCGATTGCGGGGTAGGAAAATTCGCTGTCAAGTTTTTCTTCTTCGAGCACAACGGCAGTTTCCCATGTTTTTCCGTTATCGGAGGACTTCTGAAGGGTCAGCGGAGAGCGTTCACCCCAATTTTCGCCGACGGGATTTGAAAGCAGCCATAAGCAGCCGTCGGGTGTTTTGACAACGTCAAGACCGCTGTTGTTGTTAAGAAGGCTTGTTTCGTATGCCTGACACCAGCTTTCGCCGTAATCCTCGGAATCGCTTCTGTATGCTTTGCCGACAGCCGTTCTCGTGAGCATATGAACCTTGCCGGGAGCGGATTCCCAAAGAGTGGGCTGGATCATGGGGATGAGATTTGAAGTGTATTTATTCAGACTGTTGAGAATGGGAGCGACACGCTCTGTTTTTATTTTTGCGCCTTTTTTCCAGGTTTTGCCTTCGTCAAACGAGGTGTCGATAAAGCAATTCCAGCCTCGGTTTTCGCTCGATGCGGGAGCGAGAATGCGTCCGTCGGAAAGGCGGATGCACTTGTTTTTAACGGGCCCTCTGCCGCCGCTTCTGTCACCGCTTACAAGCTCATAGGGCTTACCGAAGGTTCTGCCGCCGTCGGTTGAAACGCAGGCAAAGGTGCGCCACGAGGGAATTTCTTTTCCAACCTTGAAGAAGAGAACAACTTCGCCGTTCTCTCGAAGAAAAAGAACGGGGTTCCAATGCGGAATGCGGCTGTTGTAGGTTATTCTTTTGGGTTCTTCCCAGCCGTTTTCATCTCTGCGGGCATACCAGATATCAACATCGGTCTTGCCCTCTTTCGTTCCGCCGAACCATGCCGAAAGAACGCTGCCGTCGGGCAGAGGAAGAACGGTTGATGCGTGGCAGTTTGCCGTGGGAAGAGGATTACAGACGAATTCTTTTAAAATTTTCATTATAAATTACCTCAAAGTTCAAATTCAGAGGGGTCAGCCTTTTCAATAATAAGCGGTTTTTGCGGTCTGCGCTTTAAGGGGTCATATATGTATTTTCTGCATTTTCCGTCAGTTGCAACAATGCCTTTTTTAATGCAGAGAACAGACTGTTCATCGGGCGAAAGTCTGCCGTGTACGCAATGCTCGCACATCGACGGATATTTCTTCTTTTCAAAAAGCTTCTTTCTCATCTTTCAACAACCTTTCATTTAGAATATTAACATATCTTTTTGTTATTATCAAGGTCTAATATCAGCAGAGAACAGAGAAACAGAAGAGAAATCGCAGCAGGTGCGGAAAATGACCAGAGCTGAATGTTTTCCGAAACCGAAATAAAAACCTGCTCTTCAATCGGGTGAAAATAAAGAATGATTCTGCAAACAGCATAAGCAAACGCAGAATGAAGAATGCGGAAAAGAAAAAACAGCGGAAGATTTATTCCGAAATCCCGTGAAACGGATATAATCTGCATGTGAACGCAAAGCCCGCCGAAAGCGCAGGCGGCAGCGATAACGGGCAGAGAAACCTTACATGCGGCAGAGGCACAGCCGCTTGTTACCTCAAGAATACATCCGAAAATAAGATTTAAGATTTGATTTTTGATAAGACTGCTTGTTACGGCGCTTATGCCTGAAAAAATGCAGACAAAACCGCAACAGCCGAGCATTGCCGAAGCCGCTGAAGAAACGCTGTTTACCACTGCGGAGGAAAACGGTACAGAGTGAATATTTAACGGCTTGGTTTCTTCACTTTTATCGGGAATGAAACGGATTAAAAACCCTATTAAGATTGATGAAATACACAGAGAAATCAAAAGGATTCTTCCTGCTTTTCTTGAGCTGAGCAGGGCGTTGCCGACGGCATTTACGGAAAAACCGATGCCCGAGTTTACGCAGAAAAGCAGGAGTTTTTGCGCCTGCGTGCGGTTTATGATTCCCGAGGAATAAAGTGAATCAACGGCTTTTGCTCCCGAAAGATATCCGCCGAGCTGACCGAGAATTATTGCAGGCAGGGCATCGGCAGGCAGGTGAAACAGCCGATGTGTTATCGGCTCTGCAACTTTTTTCAGAGCCTTCGGCAATTCTCCTGAGCCTGCAAGCGATGATGCAACAAGAAACGGAAAAAGAGACGGAATAACGACATTTCCGCAGTTTACAAGTCCCGTTGTAAAGCCTGATGAAAATTCTTTTGGAAAAGTAAATAAAAAAGCAAAAAAAATAATGCCCGAAACGGCGGCGGTAAATCCTTTTTTCTTCAAATACTCCACTCCTTTTTTATCCAATTCTATGAATTGCAGGTCATTTTTAATTACAAATATTCATAGGATACTAAAAAAGGAGGAATGTGAGTGAGAAACCGAAGGAAAAGCAATAACAGGGGAGAACGCATAATAGAATCAATAACACGCAATCTTGATTTGCCGCAGGATGCGGTTTCGGGCTATGCACATATTGAAATCAGCGGCAACAGAGAGGCGATAATTGAGGGGTGCCAAGGTGTGCTTGAATACGGCGACAATCTTATTGCGCTCAATACGGGGCGTCTGACCGTGAGAGTCTGCGGCTGTGGGTTGACGATAGTATCAATGCAGAACGGTCAGGCGATAATAAAAGGTACAATAACGGGCGTTGATTATTGCAATTAGGAGAATTATATGCTTGTTCTGAAACTGATAAGATTTGTTCTCGGGTATGTGTGCTTTACGGCGTGCGGAGGTTTTCCCGAGAGATTTATAAACCTTTGCAAAAACAGAGGGATTCTGCTGTGGGAGCTTAAATGCAGAAATGGGGTTATCATTGCCTGCACGGACCGAGCCGGCTATCGCAGCATCCGCCCCGTTGCAAAAAAATCGGGAATGAGAGTGAGAATAAAGAAAAAATACGGTCTGCCGTTTTTTCTTAACAGACACAGCCGAAGAGCGGGAGTTTTAGTCGGAATCTGTTTTTGCGCGGCGGTGCTTTGCATTCTGTCGACGAGAATCTGGAGCATAGATGTTGTCGGAAATACTGCCGTTTCATCGGAAGAAATCATAGGCGTTTTTGAAGAACTTGGAGTAAAAAAAGGTGTTGCAGGCAAAAAAGTCGATATAAATTCAGTCGAGCTTTCGGCTTTGAAAAAGCTGCCCGACATAACGTGGCTTAACATAAACATAAACGGTAGTGCGGCGCTCATTGAGGTCAGAGAAAGAGTTGTTTCACCAGATACCGATGATGACAACACCCCGACGGATATTGTTGCGGCGAGAGACGGACAAATAGTGATTCTGCGCCCGTTCAACGGTACGCAGGAGCAGAAAATCGGAAATCCCGTTCTTAAGGGTGACCTTTTAATCAGCGGAATTGAGGAAAACAGGGATTTGACTGTCAGCTTCTGCAAGGCAAAGGGCTATGTTGTTGCGAGAACAAACCGACAAATCAATGTTGCTCAAAACAGTAAAATCACGGCCATGAAGGCTGTATCGGAAAAGAAAAGCTATATTATAGAGTTTCTTTTCTTTAAAATTCCTCTCGGCAGGATTCCCGAGAATGCTTACAAAGAAAAACGGGAAATTTTTATAAACGGCGTAACTCTTCCCGTGAGCATTACCGAATGCACGCAAACGGTTTATGAAGAGAAAAACATCACTCTTTCTCAGCCGGAAACCGAAATGCTTGCCGCTTTGCGTTTTCTTGACAGGTGTTCAGGGGAATTTAAACATCTTAAGGTTGAGGAGTCAAAACTTTCTGCCGCCAAAAGTGAAACTGCCTGCACTCTCGGCGGTCAGTTTGTTTGTCTTGAAAATATAGGCGAGGAAAGAAGAATGCAGATTGAAGAAATTCCGCAATAAAAAAACTCCGTACCCGAAGGTACGGAGTCAATTTTTATAATCAGTCACTTGTGTAGGGAAGAAGAGCAATCTGACGTGCGCGCTTGATAGCGGTTGTCAGCTCACGCTGATGCTTAGCGCAAGTGCCGGTAACACGGCGGGGAAGGATCTTTGCTCTGTCTGAAGTGAACTTGTTAAGTCTGTTTACATCCTTGTAATCGATGCATTCAACCTTATCTACACAGAAAGCGCAAACCTTTCTGCGGCCCTTTTTGTTGGGTCTTCTTTCGCTTCTATCGTAAGCCATGGATTAAACCTCCTTTTCAGTTTCAGTTTTTGCGATCTCTTAAAACGGGAGATCGTCTTCGGGGATTTCCTTGAAATCGCCTTCGTCCGCAGTTGAATATGAGGGTGCGGGCTGAGCAGCTGCGAAGCTGTCCTCTCTTGCAAACGAGCCTGTTCCGCTTTCGCTCTTTGAGCCGCAGAAGCTTACGTTGTCTGCAACGATTTCAACAGCCTTTCTCTTGTTGCCGTTCTTATCCTCATACATTCTGGTCTGAATGTAGCCCTGAATTGCAATCATTGAACCCTTGCGGAAATATTTGCAGACAAATTCTGCAGTCTGTCTCCATGCAATGATGTCAATGAAATCTGCTTGACGGTCTTCGCCCTGACGGTTGAAGCGTCTGTCAACGGCTACGGTGAACGATGTTACGGAAATACCGCTTCCGGTAGTGCGGAGCTCGGGGTCTGCAACAAGTCTGCCCATAATTACGGCATTATTTAACATTTTGCGACCTCCTTAGTTCTTCTTGACAATGAGTGAACGAAGCACGCCGTCTGTAATCTTTACAACACGGTCAAGCTCTGCGGGAAATTCAGGTGTTGCCTGATAATTGAAGAGAACGTAGTAACCCTCTGCTTCGTCGTTGATGAGATATGCGAGCTTGCGCTTACCCCATTCATCAACGCTCTCAAGAGTGCCGTTAGCTTCAATCATAGCCTTGAATTTCTCCATGAGAGGCTGAACAGCTTCTTCGCCGTTGGCAACTGAAAAAACCATCATTGTCTCATAGCTGATGTTTGCTGACATTCTT
>JAFQSY010000067.1 GCA_017409265.1 Clostridia bacterium | reverse complement strand
AAGCTTCATGATAGCAACGCCTTCGGGAACATTGTCTGCACCGTAGCATCTTACCTTTGCTCTGTCGCCTGTTGACTATGCTTTTTCTTCAACAACTGTAACAGTTTCAGCATAGGGATCGAACTCTGTCTTGCAGTATGTGAAGCCGTTGATTCTTGAAATGATCATTGCAGCATCCTTGCCGAGACCGTTAAGGATAACACGAAGGGGCTTAACTCTTACCTTGTTAGCGTTAAGAGCAATTTTGATAGCGCCTTCAGCAGCAGCAAATGATTCGTGACCTGCGAGGAAGCAGAAGCATTCAGTTTCTTCTGAAAGGAGCATCTTGCCAAGGTTACCGTGACCGATACCAACCTTTCTGTTGTCAGCAACAGAACCGGGGATGCAGAATGACTGGAGACCGATACCGATAGCTGCTGCTGCATCTGCTGCCTTTGTGCAGCCTGTCTTGATAGCGATAGCGCAACCTACTGTGTAAGCCCAAACAGCGTTTTCAAAGCAGATGGGCTGAGTTTCTCTTACTATCTTGTCGCAATCGACGCCTTTTGCAAGAGTGATTTCCTTGCATTCTTCGATTGAAGAAATGCCGTATTCCTTAAGACATGCATTGATCTGGTCAATACGTCTTTCATAGCTTTCAAATAATGCCATTTTTCTTTACCTCCTGCAATTATTCTTTTCTGGGATCGATGTACTTAACAGCATCTGCGAATCTGCCGTAAGTGCCGATTGCCTTGTTGTATGCATCGTTGGGTGTGTCGCCCTTCTTGATGAAATCAGTCATCTTGCCGAGTGAAACGAATTCATAGCCGATAACCTGATTGTCCTCATCAAGAGCAAGTCTTGTAACGTAGCCTTCAGCCATTTCAAGATAACGAACGCCCTTAACCTTTGTGCCGTACATTGTACCAACCTGTGAACGAAGTCCCTTGCCGAGGTCCTCAAGACCTGCACCGACTGAAAGACCGTCGTCAGAGAAAGCGGACTGTGAACGTCCGTAAACAATCTGAAGGAAGAGCTCTCTCATAGCTGTGTTGATAGCGTCACAAACAAGGTCTGTGTTGAGAGCTTCAAGGATTGTTTTTCCGGGGAGAATTTCAGCAGCCATAGCAGCTGAATGAGTCATACCCGAGCAACCGATTGTTTCAACAAGAGCTTCCTCGATAATACCGTTTTTAACGTTGAGTGAAAGCTTGCAAGCACCCTGCTGGGGAGCACACCAGCCAACACCGTGTGTGAAAGCGGAAATATCCTTGATTTCGTAAGCCTTGACCCACTTGCCCTCTTCGGGGATGGGAGCGGGACCGTGATGGGGACCCTTGGCTACGCAGCACATTTCCTGTACTTCGCGTGAATAGTTAATCATTTTGAATTTCTCCTTTCAGAAGAGATGATAATTTTAAACCTTTAATATATTAACCTAAAATTTTCTTGATATCAAGTGTAATTTTGCACAACAAATTCAAATTTACCGTTTTTATTATATCCAGTTTTTCTTAACCATAACAAATGCGCCGAGAACTGCTGCAACGATTGTTACAAACATAAGTGTACCAACGCCCATTGTGGGTGAAAAGATAAGAACAATAACGCCAATGATAACGGGAAGAGGAACAAGCTTCCAATGCTTTGCAAAGTAGCTTGCGCCGAGTGCACCGAAGAGTGCGGGAAGAACCCATTCAAAAGCGGGCTTAAAAGCCGAGCCTTCCGCTGTAATGAGAGGAAGAACGGGTGAAAAAGCGAGAACGCCGACAGCAATGATAACTGTTGTTGTTATCGAAGAAACGCCGATAGCGATTGTTGAGATAACCTCGCCCTCTTCGGTGTTTGCTCTGACCTTTGCGTTTTCCATTGCTGCAAGACCTACGGGAAGCTTGAGATTTGTGATGTTACCTGTAACAAAGCTCAAGTAAGTTCCGCCTGCACCGAGCATGGGAACATATGTTATAACCTCAATAACTGCTGTCACCCAATAGAGAAGCATGAGCTTGCTTAAAACAGACCAAAGAACATTAATCTCGGGCCATGCGTCGTAATAAACTGAAATTGCAACGGGGATTGAGAGGAGCATGAGCAGTGCGCCGATGTTCCAGAGGATGCCCCATCTGTGAACTCTGTCAAAATAATTCTTCTGCATAATTCAGTGTCTCCTTTCTTTTATCTCCAAACAAAATTAACAATTTCTGCGGGAAGGACTGCCTCGAAGAGCATTGCGGCGCCCATGCCGATAAACATTGCGATAGGCATTGTGAACGGGCGGAGCTTTTCGAGATTCCACTTCTTGCAGATTGCTTCAAGAATAACCATCGCAACTATTGCAACAACAAGAACGCTGATTGACATAAAACCTGCGTTGCCTGCTCCGTCGGAGGTTGTGCCTGCAATTGCTCTTGCGATGAATGCCGAAATAATACCGATGAATGCAGCCGCTGAAATTGCGTCGCCAAGCTTTGCTGCTGATTCATTCTTGTTAACTGCACTACCGATTTTCTTTTGGAGCTTTTTGCAAACGAAGGGAAGCATGATAAGCGGAGCAATGCTACCGATTGTCATTGCCCAAGTAACTGTTGAGAACTGCTGATAGTCGGAAATTGAGCTTGTGAGAGTTCCGCCCATTGCCTCAACCGCAGTTTGCGCTGCTGTTGTTTCATAAGCAAGGTTGCCGATAACGGTAAGTCTTATCCAGGGAAGAACTATACCGAGAGCATTTGCAAGAACAATAACTGTTGCGAGAATTGAAATTGCGGGCGCAACCGTGAAAAGAATGCTCGAAACGACCGTGTTCTTGAGCTTTTCTTTTTCAATTCCGAGTTCTTTTGCGTGTTTCCATGATTTAACGATAAAGAACACAGACTGAAGCGTTACGAATGCAACTACGCCGAGGGCAAGCGCATACATAAAGGTGTTTTCTTTGAAATCCAAAGGTATCACTCCTATATTCATAATGAGTTAATATTATCATATTAAGATAGTATAAGTCAAGAATTTCCGAAAATTGATTGGAGATATTTGCCGCAAAAGCAAATATCAGAAAGAAAAAAATAATTTTAAAAAAAATTCAAAAAAAGGCTTGACTAACGCAAAAAATTATGATATATTAATCGAGCGTTCTGCGGAACACAGCAGAAATGCTGGTGTAGCTCAGTTGGTAGAGCAGCTGATTTGTAATCAGCAGGTCGGGGGTTCGAGTCCGTCCACCAGCTCCAATTAAATATGGAAGAGTTCCCGAGCGGCCAAAGGGAGCAGACTGTAAATCTGCCGTCAACGACTTCGGTGGTTCGAATCCACCCTCTTCCACCACAATGGAGAAATCCGAACTTAATGCCAATCGGCAATGGGTTCGGATTTTTT
>JAFQSY010000066.1 GCA_017409265.1 Clostridia bacterium | reverse complement strand
GTTGAAGTTTGTGCAGAGCCCGGTGAATTTACTTACGATTCATCAACAGAGCCGAGTATTTTCTCGGGCAAGCTTGGTGACAGCATCAAAGAAACATTCAAATTGGTTGGAAAAAGATTTACATATGGCGGCGACACGGGCAAGGACCAGAGAGTTTACTACTTCAACACAAAGGAAATTCTCGACAACAAGTTCGGCACACCCAACCCGTTTATGTTCGAGGTAGTCAACAAGAGAATAGGTATGGCAAGAACCGTTCAGGTAAGATGCAACGGTGTGTATTCATACAAAATCACTGACCCGCTTCTTTTCTACACAAAGATTGCAGGCAACGTTGACGACGAATACAGAAGAGAAGAAATAGATATGCAGCTCAAGACAGAGTTTATCTCTGCGCTTCAGCCTGCATTTGCAAGGCTGACAGAGCTGGAGCTTCGCCCTGCACAGATTCCTGCACACACTGCCGAGCTTAAGGATGCAATGAATGCGGCACTCAAGGTTGACTGGACAGACCGAAGAGGTATTTCCGTTGAGTCCATTGCGCTTAATCCGATTACCCTCACAGAAGAGGATATGAAGAAGATTACACAGATGGAAGATGCTGCAACAATGGGCTCAAATCCCTTTATGATGGCAGGCAGAATGACCGATGCACAGGCAAGCGCAATGGAAGCAGCGGCAAACAACCCCAACGGTGCAATGAACGGCTTTATGGGCTTTAATATGGCTATGGGTGCTAACGGCGGATTTAATGCAGCACAGATGTATCAGGCAGGCGTACAGCAACAGCAGCAGTCAACTCCCGCACCGACAACTTCTGCTGACGGCTGGAAATGTGCCTGTGGTGCAACGGTAAGCGGAAAATTCTGCACGGAATGCGGAGCGAAGAAGCCGGAGGCAGACGGCTGGACCTGTGCTTGCGGTGCGGTTAACAAAGGAAAATTCTGCCCCAATTGCGGACAGAAGAAGCCCGAGGGTGCACCTCTTTATCAGTGCGATAAGTGCGGTTGGAAACCCGAAGATCCCCACAATCCCCCAAAGTTCTGCCCTGAGTGCGGCGACACTTTTGATTCAAGCGATATTCAATAATTTATTATAAAGGAGATTTTAATTATGGGACTTTTTGACAAGAAATATTGTGACATCTGCGGCGACAAAATCGGACTGCTCGGCAACAGAAAGCTTGAAGACGGCAATATGTGTAAGGACTGTGCAAAGAAGCTTTCGCCCTTCTTCAGCGACAGAAGAAGCTCAACCGTTGCAGAAATCAAACAGCAGCTTGCTTACAGAGAGCAAAACAAGCAGATTCTTGCCGGCTTTTCCGCTATGTTCACCTTCGGTGAGGACGATAAAATCTACATCGACCCGATGAAGCAGAGCTTTGTTGTTTCACGTCGCAATCCCGGCAGCTGGAGCGATGAAAACCCCGATGTTATTCCGCTTTCAAGTGTTACGGGCTGTAACCTCAGGGTAGATGAAGACCGTGAAGAAATTTATACTCAAGGCAAGGACGGCGAGGAGGTAAGCTACAATCCTCCCAGATACAAGTTTACATACGATTTCTATATTGACATCAAGATAAACAATCCCTATTTTGACGAAATTACCGCAAGACTCAACGACAGCGATGTTGAGGGTATGGGCACAATGGAATATAACCGCTATCAGCAGATGGCACAGCAGATTATCAACAACCTCACACAAAACGGCAATACAGGTATGCCGATGAATAATGGATTTAGCCAGCCTATGAATAACGGTATGCCTATGAATCAGGGCTATGCTCCTGCAGGTGCATACGGTCAGACCAATCCTTATGCACAGCAGAATGTTTATGCACAGCAACAGCCTAATCCCTATGCTCAGCCGAATCAGTATAATCAGCCTCCCGTACAGCAGCCTGTATCGCAGAATTGGGTATGTCCCTCGTGTCAGGCAAATAACGATGGCGGTAGATTCTGTGCATTCTGCGGCACACCTAAACAGTAATGAACAAAATGAAGGCTGTGATAATCATAATCTCGGTTGTTGCTTTGATTTTCGCCATTGCAGCAGGCGTGTGGTATTACAAAACCAAGTTCTATGTACCGGATAAAAACGGTATGGTTTATTCTCAGACAGATACAAATAAGCAAGGAGATGATTAACCTTGTCAACAATTCTTGAACAGAAATGTCCGTGCTGCGGCGGTGCGGTTGAATTTAACACCGGTGCACAAAGGCTGAAATGTCCCTATTGTGATACTGAGTTTGATATAACCGCTATGCCCGAAGATACATCAAATCAGGTTGAGCAGATTAACTGGAATTCGCAGGGTGCACAGTGGGGTGCAGGCGAAACAGACGGTATGAGCGTTTATGTCTGCAATTCCTGCGGCGGCGAAATCGTTGCCGATACAACAACAGGTGCAACAACCTGTCCTTATTGTGGTAATCCGGTTGTTATGAAGGGACAGTTTTCAGGCGCATTAAAGCCTGACCTTGTTATTCCTTTTAAACTCGATAAAAAAGCGGCAAAGGAAGCGCTTAAAAAGCATATCTCAACAAAAAAATTCGTGCCCAAATCATTCCTTACCGACAACCGTCTTGAAGAAATAAAGGGCGTTTATGTGCCGCATTGGCTCTTCACCTGCGATGCAATGGGCAACGCAAACTATAAAGCCAAAAAGGTAAAGACATGGTCTGACGAAAATTACGAATACACCGAAATCTCGTATTTCGACATTTACAGAAGCGGCAATATAGGATTTGACAACATTCCCGTTGACGGCTCAACAAAAATGCCCGACGATCTTATGGAATCCGTTGAACCCTTTGATTTGACGCAGGCTGTTGATTTCAATACTGCATATCTCGCAGGCTATCTTGCGGATAAATACGATGTAACAGCTGAAGAAAGTATGCCGAGAGCGAATGAAAGAATCAGACAGAGCATTATTGATTCGTTCAAAGAAACCGTAAAGGGCTATGACGAGGTTGAAAATCAGGGTGCAAATATGAACGTTGCCAACGGCATTTATAAATACGCACTCTATCCCGTATGGCTTCTCAACACAAAGTGGAACGGTGAGAATTTCACCTTTGCAATGAACGGACAGACGGGCAAATTCGTCGGTAATATTCCCACGGATAAAAAATCCGTCACAAAAGCGTCACTTCTTCTCGGTGCAGGCATAGGTGCTGTTATCTACGGCCTTATGTGGCTGATTGAGCTGCTTTAAGGAGGTGCGGAAAATATGACTAAAAAGATTTTTGCAATAATTATTGTAGTTGTGATTTGTGTTTCGTTCGTATTCTCTGCATCTGCTTACACTCAGCAGTATGTAATAGACTACGCTGATAAGCTCTCTTCAAGTGAAATTGAAGAGCTTGATTTGTTTGCCGAAAAGCTCGAGTCGGCTTATGGCGTTACCGTGCTTTTCTGCATAACCGAAGGTACGGGAGATGTAACCGCAGCTGAATTTGCATCAGGAACATATTCAGATTATACAGATAACGAAAACGGTATAATAATCGTTCACGATGAATGGAACAAAGCATATTCTTCTTTTATTTCAGGTAATGCAGATGAAGTTTTCAGCGATGCCGCCGTTGACAGCATGATTGATGCGTATGACAGCAACGACAGCTATTACGGCGGAATATATGCTTGCTATGAGCTTGCGGAAGAATACCTTGAAAACGGCTATTCCGGCGGATATGTTTATGACGGAGAGCCTTTGAATAACGATACCGATACAATAGACGCAAGCGAAGAAAAGGGCGGCGTTTCAATTATATGGCTGCCCGTTTCGCTTCTGATTGGTCTGCTTGTCGGCTTCCTCATCATTAACGGCATCGCCTCAAAAAACAAGTCGGTTAAAATGCAGGAAAATGCAACCGTATATACCCGACCGGGCAGTATGGTTATAACGGGAAGTGCGGACAATTTCCTTTATAACAACGTCGAACGCAGAGAAAAGCCGAAGCAAACAGAGAAGAATTAAGGAGGTAATACCAATGGGATTTTTTGATTCTCTCAAAAGACAGGCAGAATCCGCACTTAAAAGAGAGGTTTCGCAGGGCATTAACAAGGCGGTGAACAATGCCGTGCAGTCAGTAGGCAAGGGCAGAAACCACACCGAAACCTTTACCTTTGCTTCACTTCCCACAAATGTTGCCGAGCTTCAGGCATTACCCGAAGCAAACCTTGATTCCGCCTTCAAAACAACGGCGCTCACCCTTGCGGCTTTGTGCCATTACGAGCAAAATCCCGATGCAACAATTGAAATGCTCAATTTCTTAAAAGGTCCTGCAGAGGTCAGCGGCTTTGAAAAGCAGTTTATCAAAGAGCATCTCGGCTCTGAGGGCTATAAAGCTCGCTCATATTTTGAAGGCGCAACTCCGCAGAACAGCTATAAGCCTGATGTGCCCTATAAAATTTCCGTTATCGAAAACCCTTATTCCTTCGATAATGCAGATTGGGCAACGCTCTATGTTAAAAGCGGAGGTGCAGATAACCCCAGACCGATGAAGCTTCGCAGAAAGCCCTCAACAGGTCAGTGGTTCCTTGTTGAAATCCAATGCCTTTCGGATATCCGTGTGCCCGTAGAGGAAGACCCTTGGGCATAATAAATTATAGGAGATGTAGATATGAAAAAATTATTCGCATTGCTTCTTGCACTTTTAATGGTATTTTCGCTTGTGGCTTGCGGTGATAATACTCCCGAAAAGCCCGACAACACAAAACAGCCGTCTGCCAATTCCGATGCAACCATTGAAGCCTCATTTTTTACCATTGATTTTGGCGGCGACTGGATAAACATTGAAGATGAATTCAAGAATGAAGAAGGATACTCCAAAGCTGTTCTTCAGATTCTTGACCCCGAGGACAACGAATATTACTTGGTCGAGGCAACAATTAGCGTTGAGATTGACGAGCCCTACGATTTCCGTGAGGATCTTGTATATTACGGCTTCAACCAGTATGAATACAAAGTAAACAACGCTTATGAAACTGTAAAGGTCGGCGGCGTTGACCTTCTTAAGTATGACGACGGTGACGACACACTCGTTTATTTCAACCGTGTTGAAAACGCAAACGCATCGGTTTATGTCAAGTTTGACGCAACCGACATCAACGACAGCCGTATTCAGGCTCTTCTTGACAGTATAACCTTCAAGCTTGAGGATATCGGTAATGAAGACGGTCCGTGGGAATGGGAAGGCGAAAGATTCTCGGCAGACGCTGCAAGCGTAAATGCAGGTTCGTTTACCGTTACATCAACATTTGTTCCTTTTGAAGCACCCGTTACAACCTTTGAAACCTTCGACCATTCCGTTGCCGCAATCGGCGACAGAGTATATGTTCTTGTTGACGGCGAACTCAGCGAATGCCACTATGACGGTACAACTCTTGCCTTTGTTAAAAAAATTGAGCTTCCCGAAGACGATTATGACAGAGTTGAAGCAACTGCAGACGGCACGCTCTGGGTAAGCGGCTCGATGAACGACATTCTCTGCATCAAGGACGGTAATGTAATTGCAACTTATGAGGATATTGATTCTCTTGCGATTCATCCGTCAGGTACATGGGGCATTAATTATTTTACATCAAATGAATGTGAGATTGTTACATTCAGCGGCAATGCATACACCTCAACTCCCGTAACCTTCAAAAAAGCAGATACAATAATGCATCTGTGCGTTGATGAAAACAATATTTATGTCTGTGCAAATGCCGCAGACGACAGCGGACATAAGGTTTTCATTTACAACAAAGACGGTGTTCTTCAGAAAACTCTCTGCAACGCTGAAGGCGAAGGCCTTGGCAGCGTGACATTTGTTACACAGACCTCCAACGGCTACATTGCTTTTGACGGAAATATGAGGGATGTTCTTCTTTGGGATAACAACGGTAATTTTATTGCCGAGACATCCGATTCTGACCTTTTCAACACAAATTATCCGTGGTTCTGCGATTCCGCAGTTCTTGATGACGGAAGCATAATTACAATTATGACAGATGAACGCGAAGACCGTTCGGCAACCGAGCTTGTAGCGTTCATTGTCAAAGGATTTTGATGTTAATGGATAAGTTAAAAAGAATTATCTGCATATTACTGATTTTATGTTTCATGGTTGCTTTTACCTCTTGCGGAGAAGATTCTCCGCAGGAGGTTACTCCAAATGAAACAACACAGACTGTCAAAAATGAAACATGTGAAGAAATAACCGTTCTTTCACTCAACAAAGAATATATCTCTCATTATGAATGGTATGAAGATTATCCCGAAATGCTTGTAAGAAGCGAATATACGGATGTTACCCTTGATAAATCAATAGAGAAAAAATATCCACATCTTGCCAAAGCTCTCACGGAAACTTCCGTTATGAGAAGAAGAACAATGGAAGAAGAAAAGGATAATTTCATCGTTACTGCTACCGAAGAATTTTTGAATGACAGTGAAGTTTTTTCAACCTATGTTTCGACTCTTGATGTTCAGGTACGCCGTGCCGACAGTGTTGCAGTCAGTATTGTTGAAGATTATAATTCGGAAACGGAAAGATCTTTCAACTGTCTTAATTACGACACAGAAAGCGGAAAATTGCTTACTCTTTCCGATGTTGTATCGGATATTGAAAAGCTTCCTGCAATCGTTGAAAAAGAAGTTACAAGCCGCATATGGCAAGGAGAATCTGACGTTGAAACTGCCATTCCCGATTATTTCAAAAACACACCGGAAGAAGATATCACATGGGTGCTTGAATATAACGGCATAACCTTTTATTTTGAGCCCGGTGCTGTTGCTCCCACAAATTTCGGTATTCAGACAGCAACGGTGACCTTTGCGGAGCATCCCGATTTATTCAAAGAAAAATATATTGCCGTGCCCGATGCCTATGTTGTAAACCTGCCCTTATCGTCACCGTTCTTTACCGACATCACGGGTGACAAGCGTGCAGATGAGCTTTCTGTTTCGGGTAACTATGACCCTGACGGCAGATATTATTACACGCTCGCCATTTCTTCCGAAAGTTCAAGCTATGAGGTTGATTGGTTTTCCTATGACCTGAATCCGTATTATGTAAAAACTGCAGACGGTGACAGCTTCCTCTATGTTTTCAGCGAGGAAAGCGAAACGGAAGACCGCCAGATGATTCTGTGCGTATTCAGCCTCAAAAACGGTGAAATCAAACAGGTAAGCGAAACGGACACAAGTTTGCTTTACAGAGGCAATAATGTTTTTGCCTTGCCCACAGACCCCGAAAATCTTCTGCTTTCTGTCTATGACGGCTCAACAGATTCTGTTTTCTCTGCAGATGAAAACGGTATTCCGATGAAAACCGCAAGCTAAACTTTGCTCGAATTACCTTTTAATTTGCAAAACATACAATGGAAAATCAACATCCGAAATATAATAGTAATTCGTGGCTGGCATTTGTTTTAGCGAGCAATGGATTTGAACGTACAAATCCACATTTTAGGGGTTTTTACCCCCTTAGACCCCGAAGAAAAAGTTTATATAAAAAGATAAAATCAGGTGCAGCAGGAGTATATCCCGTTGCACCTGATTATGTTTTTTAGAAATGATTATGCTGTGAAAATCAGCTCGTGATTAACAATTTTTTTTGCCCGTGCTTCAATGTTATTCATACGGGCAACCCACTCCATTTGGTCATCTGCCTTAAACTTTTCTGTTATGCCCTCATTAACTTTCATCTGTTCTACCAGCCGATAGAACATAGCAGATGCCTGTTCATCAATCTCTGCAAGATGAGTCAACAATGTGCCTGTCATAAGCATAATGTTGAACTGAACTCGTTTATGTTTCATAAGGTAATCTTTGTATTTCAGTCCCCATACACCAAGAGGTTTGCTTGCTTCGGCAGGTAATGTAATGTTTGGAATTCTGTAATCGCCAACCATTCTGTATGTGCCACCATTCTGTTCAAATGATGATTTATTCATAACCAACCTTCCTTTCAATCAGTAACAAATGTGTCGAGTGTAAACTTCGCCCCAAGCCGAAAGCCTGAAATAAAGCTATCGGCTATGCTGACTGTCAGAAAATCATTGTATGTATTTGTGTAAGCTACGAATAAATCCTTTTCTTCACCACTTAATCTTGAGGTTAATGATTCTTCTTTTTCTGTAAGAGAGTTTAACTTTTTCTTTAACTTACTTTTTAACTCTGAACAGCATTCCTGCGGTTCAATGTTGCCATAATAAAAGTCTTCAATAAAACCAGACATTTTGTAAACCTCCGTAATAGATTGATAATCCATACAATTCAATCATTCCGACTGTACACAAAAGCCGAAGGGAGGCAACTTCCTTATGAAGTGCCTCCCTTGTGCGACCCTTGTTTTTTTATGTTTTATTACATTCAAACAGACTTTTTTCATGCTCTTTTTCTGCATCAAAGAAGTAGACTTCTCCGCCATCATTGCCTTGAAGAGTATAATATTTGCCGTTATCATAAACCAGAGCTGCACCGTCATCGGCAGCAATACCCGAATATTTTCTGCCCTTGACTGCATCTGCAAAGCTTGCCCAGTTTCCGCCTTCAAAATGCGGACAGTGAGAATAGGGGAGAAGTCCGAGACAGTCAACAAACATAAAAGAATGGTTTTCGCCGCAGTCATCATAGCCTTCCGCAAACCAGCACATTGAGCCTGAACTGTAGCCCGAAAGGATAACCCCTTTTTCGTATGCTTTGATAAATGCTTTGTCGGCACCTGTTTCTTTCCATGTGTTCATGAGAAATTCAAGGTTTCCCCCGCCTGCATAAACAATATCCGCGGAAAGAATTTTATCCTCGATTTCTTCTTCTGTGAGGGATTTATCGGTCAGAAAGAGAGCTGAAACGCTGCAGCCCAGCCCGATAAAGAGCCTGAAAATATGCTCATCGCCGTTTATATCATCAAATCCTGCTGTCGGCACAAACAAAACAGACGGATTCTTCTTCTTTGAAAGTGAAACGATATGTTCAAAAATCGGCAGAACTTCGTTATCGCTGTATTTTCCGCCGCCTACGCCTATAATAATTCCCATAAAATCACCTTTAATTTTTTTAATTAATTTTATCATATGCAGTTAAATCCGTCAATCGCTTGACATTCGTTTGGTTTTGATTTAACATTAATTTGGTGATTAAAATGTATAAACAAAAGCTTTGCCTTGCAATGAACGGTCAGTTTGGTATTTCTCCCGAGGAACAGCTGAAGCTTTTTAAGCAAACGGGCTTTGAGGGCTTTGCGATAGACATGAGCGGAAGAAATGTTGACCCTGCGCCGCTTGCAAAGCTTGCAAAAGAAGAAAACATATTTATTGAGTATATTCATGCACCGTTCAATAAATCCGACGATATGTGGATGAATAGTGAAATCGGCGAGATTGCCGTGAATGAGCTTCTTGAGTATCTTGAAATCTGCTCAGAGCATGAAATTCCGATTCTGGTTGCGCACACCTTTATCGGTTTTGACAGCGACAATATTCCCACCGAAATCGGTATTGAACGCTACGGCAGGCTTGCCAAAAGATCGGATGAGCTCGGAGTAAAGCTTGCGCTCGAAAATACCGAGGGCGAAGAATATCTTTTTGCTCTTATGGAAGCATTCAAAGGCGAAAAATCCGTCGGCTTCTGCTGGGATACGGGTCATGAGCTTTGCTATAACAGAGGCAAAGACCTCATGGCGATGTTCGGTGACAGGCTTTTTGTCACTCATCTCAACGATAATCTCGGAGTCAAGGATTATGAGGGTAAAATAACCTTTATTGATGACCTGCATCTCCTGCCGTTTGACGGAATATCGGATTGGACTTTAATAGCTGAAAAGCTCGCAAAATGCGGCTTTGATGGTCCGCTCACCTTTGAACTCAACACAAAGAGCAAGCCCGGCAGGCACGAGAATGATAAATATTCCGACATGCCGATTGAGCGATATATTGCCGAGGCATACAACAGAGCGTGCCGCGTGGCAAATCTTTTCATTAAAGCAAAGGAGAACCGGAAATGAGCAGAGAAAAACAGACACTTACAAAAAAGCAGAATATTATACAGGTAATAAAATTTGCACTTTTTTCTGCATCGGCAGGAATTATTCAGATTGTATCGTTCACCTTGCTTTTTGAGGTTGCAGGGCTTAACAATACTCTCGCTTATATAATCTCTCTTGCACTTTCCGTGCTCTGGAATTTTACTTTCAACAGGAAATTCACCTTTAAGTCGGCAGCAAACATTCCTGTTGCAATGGTCAAGGTTGCACTTTTCTACTGCGTTTTCGCGCCTCTTTCAACCTGGTGGACTCATGAGCTTACTGACCTGGGCATCAATGAATATCTTATTGAAGCGGGAACAATGCTTATTAATCTTGTTACCGAATATCTTTACTGCCGATTCGTGGTTTACAGAAATTCAATGAATACAGCCGAATAAAAAAAGACCCCGAGGGGTCTTTTTTGTTATTTTAGCACTCTTTCAAGTGTCTTTCCGAGAATCTTTTCTTTACAGCTTTCGCTGATATCGAGGCTTTTTATTCTTGCGATATCAGCCTTGATATGCTCGGGCTTTGAATAGGGGAAATCGAGTCCGAAAATGCTTTGGTCTTCTCCTGTCTGTGCAACAACAATCTCAAGCTCATCATCGGTCAGCGCCCATTCATCTCCTTTGCCCTTGCGGTTACTGACACTTGTCCAGCCCGCAAAAACGTTTCCGCCTCTTCTTGAATTGTTGCACATAACGGCAAGAGCCTCTTTGAAGAAATGATAGCCGCCAATATGCTCCATGCTGAATTTCAAATCAGGGAAGTTCCATGCAACCTCGTCAAAGAGCAAAACTCTGTTGTCACGCAGTCTGTGCCAATGCATTCCCGAATGGAACGATATGAAAAGTCCGAGCTCCTGCGCTCTTTCATAGACCTGAAAAGCCTCCGGACCGTCAATGACAAACTCCTGATAGGGCGGGTGCATTTTTATGCCTTTAAGTCCTAAATCGGCAATTCTGTCAACCTCATCACGCAGGTTATTGTTAAAATCTATCGTTCCGAAGCCGACAAGCCTGTCCATGCCCTTTATTTCGTTTGCAAGCCAGGTGTTCTGGCTGCCCTCAAAGCCGCCCTCGTGGAATCTGTCGTCAAACGGAGCAAAAGCAACAGCCTTGTCAATTCCGCATTCATCCATAAACTCAATGAGTTTTGCGGCTGTGCCTTCAGGTCTTAATTCCTTCGGGAAAACATGAGCATGGTTTGCAAAAATCATTTTTATCACTCCTTGATTTCATGATAAATTAAATGAAAAAATTTGTCAATAAAATCCGTAATTATTCGGGCAATAATAATAACGAATAAACGTTAAGGAGAATTGACATGGAAAATAAAGACACGGTTTTACTGCTTAAAGAATGCAGTGCGGGAATCAGAATGGCAGTTGCGTCAATTGATGATGTTCTGCCCTATCTGAATGACAAAGAGATGGTGCAGGTGCTCAAGGAAAGCAAAACCGAGCATAAGGATCTTGAAAAGGATATTGACAACACACTCCACAAGATGGATTGTGACGGCAAAGAGCCTAATCTTATGGCAAAGGGAATGTCAAAAATCAAGACCAATGCTGAAATGGCGTTTAAGCCTACTGCATCGCAGGCTGCAAGTCTTATCACCGATGGCTGCGGAATGGGAATCAAATCCATTCATAAATATATGAATCAGTATCCTGCTGCAGCACCCGAGGTTATGAATCTCGCAAACAGAATCAGCAGCCTTGAAGCAAAGCTCGAAGAACAGATGAAGCCGTTTCTTTAAAAAGAAAAGCAGGGAACGTTTTTCGTTCCCTGCAAATTTTTTTGATTAGAAATCAACCTTGAGGTCGTAATAGCAGCACTTGAAGAGCTTTTCCATCTCTTCCTGGCTGGGCTGACGGGGATTGGAGCCTGTGCAAGCGTCGCCGATAGCATTCTTTGCAATCTCGGGAAGTCTTTCAAGGAATACTTCCTCGGGAACAAAGCCCTGCTCGCAGGGATAGCTGTCTGCACCGTAGTTTTTGATGCACTGGGGAATGTTGAGCTTATCGTTCATACCGCGGAGATAAGCGATAAGGAGCTGAACCTTCTCTTCAACGGTTTCGCCGCCGAGATTCATTCTGTCAGCAATCTTTGCGTAGCGCTTTGCTGCGGATTCAACCTTTGCGTTGAATTCTATAACCTTGGGAAGGTACATTGCGTTTGCAGCGCCGTGGATGATGTGTGCGCCGTTGCCGTAATCAGCGAAAGCAGCACCTGTCTTGTGAGCCATTGAGTGAACGATGCCGAGAAGTGCGTTTGAGAATGCCATGCCCGCAAGGCACTGTGCGTTATGCATCTTTTCGCGGCAACCATTGTCGCCGTTATATGAATCAACAAGGTTTTCCTGAATCATTTCGATTGCATGGAGAGCAAGAGGGTCGGTATAATCGCAGTTAGCGGTTGAAACATAAGCTTCAACTGCGTGGGTCATAGCGTCCATACCTGTGTGAGCAACAAGCTTTTTGGGCATTGTTTCTGCAAGCTCTGAATCAACGATAGCGATATCGGGAGTGATTTCAAAGTCAGCAAGGGGATATTTGATGCCCTTTTCATAGTCGGTGATAACCGAGAATGCCGTAACCTCTGTTGCTGTGCCTGAGGTTGAGGGAATAGCAATGAAGCGAGCCTTTTTGCGAAGCTCGGGAATGCCGAATACAACGCACATTTCTTCAAATGTGATTTCGGGATATTCGTACTTAATCCACATTGCTTTTGCTGCGTCGATGGGTGAACCGCCGCCGACTGCAACAATCCAATCGGGCTCAAATTCAGCCATAACGGCTGCGCCCTTCATAACGGTATCAACTGAGGGGTCGGGTTCGATGCCTTCGAAAAGCTTAACCTCAAGACCTGCTTCTTCAAGATAAGCGACAATCTTATCAAGGAAGCCGAACTTCTTCATTGAGCCGCCGCCTACGCAGACGATTGCTTTTTTGCCTTTGATAGTTTTAAGTACCTCAAGAGAGCCCTTGCCGTGGTAGAGATCTCTGGGGAGAGTAAATCTTGCCATTGGAATCATCCTCCTTTTTATTACATAGATATTGTATCATATCTTCAGGAAAAGTACAACATAAATATTTTTTACCGATATAGTAAAATAAGTGTTTAAATTAACTTTAAAGCGGCAACTGAAAAATATACCGTAAAATCTGCATTTTGACAGACAGAATTTACCGTAGAACGGTATATATAATGTATATAATATTATATATTTTATTACATTATATATATGAATATCGAAAGAGGCTCGGATAATGCAAAAAGGGTGCATTGTCCGAGCGTTTTTTACTGTAATTTAATGTGAAGCTTGTTCATATATTTTTCAGGTGAGCAATTTTTGGTTTAAAAACCCAAAACAGGTCAATAATAGAAAAGAAGTAAATTTATTCCTTAAAACTAATTATTAGAAAAACATCGAATTATTTTTACTATTTGGAAAAATAACGCTGATTTTTGCCTCTCTGTAACCATTTGTAACTTTTTCTGTTTTTCACAAAGAAATTTACAGTTTTTGACAAAATACAATAGGATAATCAAAAGCTTTATGTTCGGTAAAAGCAGAAAAGTAAAAAGTGTTTGTGCAAAATAAACAAAAAATGTTCTGAAAAAAATTTGACAAATTAATTTTTTGTCAATATAATGTGACGCGTTGCAAAAGGAAATCGAGGTTTGCCCCAAAAACAGGCATCCAAAAAACTACTAATGCGCGAAATAAGGAGTGTTTTATGATTACAAATTCTGTATCCGCAAACGCAGGGACCAGAAAAAAAGGCTTCAGATTTCTGACAGCTTTTATTACAGTTCTTTTTGTTTGTTCGGTAACAGTAACAACGTTTGCTGCAACGAACGATTTTGAAGTTACGGTTACTGACGGAGAAAAATCGGTAAGCATATCAGCAAAGACCACCGATCCCCGTGATATTGTCAAGCAGGCAGGCTTCACGCTCGGTGCGAACGATGAACTCGACCTTTCAGCTTACACCGCAGGCAAAGGCGGCGAAATTGTTATCGAGAGAGCTAACATCATCAGAATTGAGGATAGCGGTATTATATCTTATTTTGTCGGCTATGGCGATACCCTTGGGGACATTTTCAGCAAAGAAGGCATCACCCTCGGCGAAGATGATGAAATTAACGCAGACCCGTCAAAAAATATTTTTGATGATATGAGAGTCTTTATCAAAAGAGCTTTCGGAGTCAGCGTTGAATCCGACGGTGAATCCCAAAAGGTTTTTATGGCAAAAGGCACTGTCGGAGATGCAATTGAAAAGTCAGGAATTTCGGTCAGCAAGGATGATATAGTTGTTCCTTCGCTTGATACACCCGTAAATGGTCTGACCAAAATCAAGATTTTCAGAGTTAAGTATGACACAAAGCTTGAAAAACAGCCCGTTGAATACGATACCGAAGTTATTTACAGTGACGATATGTATATCGACGAAAAAGAAGTTGTAACTTCCGGTGTTGAGGGCGAAAAAACCGTTTTTTACACAGCAAAATACGTTGACGGTGAGCTTGATGAAATGATCTTTGAAAAAGAGAAGGTCACAAAGAAGCCTGTTAACGAAGTCGTTAAGGTTGGCACAAAGAAGAGGGCAACTCTCTCTTCCCACAAAAACAATCAAGCACCGATTTCCGATCTTGCTGTTCCCGCAGACCTTAAGCTTGATAAAAACGGTATTCCCGTTGATTACGCATATTGCGTTGAAGGTAAAGCAACAGCCTATACGGGTGACCCCGAAACCGCATCAGGCAGAAAGCCTATGCCCGGTCATATTGCGGTTGACCCCAAAGAGTTCCCTTACGGAACAGAGCTTTATGTTGTTTCTGCAGACGGCAAGTATATTTATGGCTACTGCGTAGCAGCTGACACAGGCGGATTCGTTAAGATGGGCAATACAGACATTGACCTTTACATGGATAACGAGGATATGTGTTATGATTGGGGTAACAGAAACGTTAAAATCTATGTTCTCAACTAAAAGAATTAAAAGCAGCGCCTTGCAACAGCGCTGCTTTTTGAATATCTGAAAATAATTTGTAAAAAATGATAGAGTTGGAGCCTTTTGGAATTTAAACAATATCACTTTTGCACATTGACTTTTTTGGCGTTTCCAATTAAACTGTTAGTGTTGCTTGAAAACAGTATTTTTCTGTTCATGTGTAACAAAAAGTTATTTTGTCCATCGTCAATTTTACCAAAACAAATTTTTTTGAAAGCCCGAGCTTTGGCCGACAAGCTGAATTATTCCCCGGAGGCTTAAAACTCGCTTTAAAAATGTTGACGAAGCACAGATTTATGATATAATATACTGTATCAGTAAGAAAATTTTCATCGTGGGAGATATAGATTATGTTTGTTAAAGATGTAACCGTTCAGAATCAGGTTGGACTTCATGCTCGTCCTGCAACATTCTTCATTCAGAAGGCAAACGAATTCAAGTCATCAATCTGGGTAGAAAAGGAAGAGCGCAGAGTTAACGCAAAGAGCCTTCTTGGTGTTCTTTCACTCGGCATCATGGGCGGAACAGATATCCGTATTATCGCCGGCGGCCCCGACGAAGAGCAGGCTGTTCTTGAACTTGTTAAGCTTGTTGAATCAGGCTTTGCAGAGTAATTTTAATTTTTAAAAGCAAACAGACCGATGATGACTCGGTCTGTTTTTGTTTTATCTGTTTTCTATTGTAATGTCACATTTCTCTTTGATTTTAAAGGCATCAAAATAACGGTTTTCAAAAGGAATCCATTTATCTTTAAATGTCTTTAATGCATCCGAACCGTTGCGTTTCTCAATGCGTGTAAGCTGTGTTTCGCTGCTGGTTTGAAAGAATATTTTTAAATCATATATATCGGGATATTCGGGATGCAGGGAATATGCACCCTCTATTATTATCGGCTTGTTTGCGCAAATTGATTTGCGGGAGCAATAGGTTCCTGTAGAACAGTCGAAAATGCGGTACTCAAAGTCTTGCCTTTCATTTATAGGAGTAATTACTTCTTTAATGAATCGTTCATAATGAATGTTCCCGCCAATTCGAGAAAGCCTTTCATCGGTTCTCATTTCAAAGGGAAGAAAGAAATCATCTGTATGAATAACCTGTATGCCGAAACGTTCGGATAAAAGCTCTGCAAAGGTTGTTTTGCCCGAGGCACACATTCCGTCAATCGCAATGACGGCGTTTGATTTTGTTTCAAGTAATTCTGTGATTTGATTTATGAGATGATTCATAATCTGCACCTGTTAATTTTAAAGCCCCGACAAGAGGTCGGGGCTTTATTTGTTTATTCTGCTGTTGCGTCTTCGCCTGCCTGATCGTTAAACTCTTTAATTTCGGCTGCGATAGCCTTACGTCTTTCACGAAGCTCCATATACATTCTGTCTCTCTTTTCGCCCTGAAGGTCATAGAAGAGCTGGGGAACGATGCTGAGGATACCTGTGACAACGGGAAGAAGTGTGCACATAAAGAAGAGCGCATAGCGTGCTTCGGGAGTCTGTGCACCCTGATTCTTTGTGTTGTCGTAACCGAATGCCTTGAAGAGAAGGGGCTGAATAACATTCTTGACACCGCCAACCATCTTGGTGACAAGACCCTTTGCAACGCCTGTCATACCTTCGGAACGGAAGCCGTTCTTCCACTCGCCGTAGTCGATAGCTTCATTTCTCATTTCCTCAGGAATAACCTTTCTGATACCCCAGAAGAACATCCAGATAGTTTCGCGAAGCATGAATGCAGGAATCATGACTGCAAGGCTTTCATAGCCCTTCTTGCCGCCGATGTTGATGAACTTACCTGCGGCATAAACACCGAGCATCAGGAAGCTATCAACATGGGAGCCTGCAATCCACAGTACTTTTGTTGAGAACTTGGAACGTGCCCAGGGAACGTATGAATAGGAAATGGGTGAAACAACCGCACCGGGAATACCAACGATTGTTGCCATTGATGCAAGGTTGAGAACTTCGATGTAGTAAAGGTTTGTGCCTGAATTGAGGCTGAATGCGCCGAGGAACTCGGAAAGAGTGATAAGAAGAAGCGGTTTGTTGGTAATAACAGACTTGATACCGTTGAAAATGCTGGGACGGTCAACAGTCTGCATAACTCTTTCTTTTGCAACGAATGCATAGAAAAGTGCGAAAAGACCGGAAACAACTGCTGTTATAACACCGCCGAGAACGAACATTCTGTTGTAGCCCATCTGATATGCATCGGGGTTTGCAATCTGAAGAGCATCTCTTGCAGGGCTGTTGATATAAATATCAATCAGAAGACCCATAAGGATTTCGGGTGCTTTTTCAACGAAGCCCGAAAGAAGGTTTGCCGAAGTTATAAGCCTGGTTCGGTCAATAATATTCGGGGTTATTGTTGAAGTCATACCCTGGCGGACAATCGAAATCAGAGAAGTCGCAAGATTTGAGAAAATCTGAAGCAGCAGATAAATCGCAAACCTCGGAATATTGTTGCCGATACCTTCGGTGCCCATAAACATAGGCAGTGCCCAGTAAACGACTGTAAGAAAAACGCCGGGAATTGCATAAACAACAAGCCACGGCTTGAATTTACCCCATCTCGTACGGGTTTTGTCAACGATAGCTGCAAGGAAAAGGTCGTTGATGATATCCCATACGGTGATAATACCATTGGTAACCGACTGAAGAACAAGGTCAATTTTGAGAATGTTCATTCTGAAAACGTCGTCGTATTTACCGATATTGAAGCTTTGGGCAATATCATCAAGTATGTATGCGAAGGTTTCTTTTGAGCCGACGTAGCGCCTGTCTTTGGGAACGGCGCTTGGTGCCTTCTCTTCAACAACCTTGGCTGTTGATTCAGATGCCATAGTATCTCTCCCTATCTTAAAATATATAAATTATACTAACATACTCTTAATACATTTACAATACCACAAATATTTTTTATGAAATCCATACAATAAACGCAACGTTTTTTTGGTAATAAAGACTATATAAAAAGAGACAGACATTTCTGCCTGTCTCTATAATGTCATTAATGAGGATTATACTTTGAAATTAACCGATTTATCGCCCTTTTCGTCTGTGCCGAACTCATAATCCTTTCCGGGAAGGATTGCGTTGAGAATGATACCTACGAGAGCACCGACTGCAAGACCGGAAAGGCTGATTGTAACAGAGCCGATGGGAATCTGAATAGCGCCTGCATAGTTGACGCCGATTGAAAGAACAAGGATGAGAGCAGCGATAATAACGTTTCTTGTGTTTTCAAAGTTAACCTTGTTTTCAACGACGTTGCGAACGCCGACCGCTGAAATCATACCGTAAAGAACGAGCGATGCGCCGCCGATTGTTGCTGTGGGCATAAGGCTTACGAGAGCGGCAAACTTGGGTGAGAATGAAACGAGAACAGCGAGATAAGCGGCGATTCTTACTACTTTGGGATCAAAAACCTTTGAGAGTGAAAGAACGCCTGTGTTTTCGCCGTAGGTGGTGTTTGCAGGAGCGCCGAAAAGAGATGCGATTGTTGTTGCAAGACCGTCACCGAGGAGAGTTCTGTGGAGACCGGGATCTGCGATATAATTCTTCTTGCAGGTTGAGGAGATAGCAGAAATATCACCGATATGCTCAACCATTGTTGCAAGCGAGATGGGCATGATTGTGATAACTGCGGAAACAAGAAGGTTCTTATCAAAATCACCTGCGAAAAGTCCGAAGACGGTATCTTTCATCTGGAAGGGAAGACCAATCCAATCTGCGGTCTTGAACGCTTCAAGCTTTGCAGGGTCAAGAACTTCCATGGCACCTGTAAAGTGAAGAATAACAGCAACGAGCGATGAACCGAGAACGCCGAGCATGATAGGAATGATTTTTATCATACCCTTGCCCCAAATATTACAGCCGATAATAATAACAATTGCAATAACTGCTATGAGCCAGTTTGCCTGACAGTTTGCGATTGCGCTTGAAGAGAGGGTGAGGCCGATTGCGATGATGATGGGACCTGTAACGATGGGCGGGAAGAATTTCATAACTTTCTTTGCACCGAAGGCCTTGATAAGAGCTGCAAGAACAAGATAAAGAAGACCTGCGCATGCAACGCCGAAGCAAGCATAGGGAAGAAGACTGTAGTCGTTAGTTGTGTTTCCTGCTTCATCTGTGATGGCGGTTATTGCTGCATATCCGCCGATGAATGCGAAGGATGAGCCGAGGAATGCGGGAACCTTACCTTTTGAAAGAAAATGGAAAAGAAGCGTGCCGAGGCCTGCGAAAAGTAAAGTTGCTGAAACACTCAAGCCTGTAAGTGCGGGAACAAGAACTGTTGCACCGAACATTGCGAACATGTGCTGAATACCGAGTACAGCCATTTTGGGATAGCCGAGCTGTTTTGCGTCGTAAATTCCTTCGCCGATATCAAATTTTTTCTTTGACATATTTTCAACCTCCTGAAATTTTTGTCACATTCACTCTAACACAGTATGAACAAATTGTAAAGATTAAAATACATATTGAAACCAATTTGTAAACAAAAACGGCTGTTCCGCAAAGAATGCGAAACAGCCGTTAATATATTACCAATTATACATCTGCTCGGGATTCTGGAAGATATCCTCAAGTCTCTTGATGAAGGGAACAACATCGCCGAAGTCAACTGCTCTGTGGTCAAAGCAAAGGTCAATGGGAAGCTCGTTGCCGACAACGATGATATCATTTCCGTTTTCGTCCTGCTTGACAATGGGCTTTTTCATTACAGAGCCGTAGCAGCAGACAAAAACCTGGGGAGGAATGATTGAAAGAAGAGCAACTCTGCCGTTGACGCCTCTGATAAGGGGACCGACGTTGGAGATGGTAACAGTGCCCTGCTTGATATCCTTGGGGGTAAGTCTGTCAGTTTCGGGGATTGAATAATAATCCTTTTTAGCCTGACCGGAAAGAGTCTTGATCTTATGTTTACCGGTCTTTGCACCTACAAGGCGATAGATTGCCTTCATAATCTTGCCCTTCTTGAGCTTTTCGATTGTGTCATTGAAGGAAACCTCGAACATAACCTCTGTGAAATTGGTGTTGTTGATTTTTCTTGATGTATCTGCAACATGCTCTGTGAGCTCAACGAGGCTCTTATTGCCAATATCGTGAAGATTGATTGTCATCATTTCGCCGTTGGGCAGAAGCCATGTCATGCCTGCGTGAACCTCGTCCCACTGTGTAACCTTACCTCTGACAAGCTTACGGTTGAAGTTGATATGGGCGTTGAGCTGGGGCGCAGCCTTAAATGCTTCAGCAAAAGCCTTAAGCATAATGGTGTTGATGGTGATTTTTGTGGGGAATTTGCCCGATGCATTGAGTTCTTTGAGAACATCAAGGAATTTTGAAACCTCGGGTTCGTAGATGAAAGAGCTGTGGGGGATGGTCTCCCAGCTTTCGGTGGTCATGTTTGCAACGATTTTTCTGGCTATGCCGAAATGGGTTTCTTTTATTGCTTTCATAGGGGGAATCCTCCTGTCTGAATTTATATTTACATAAATTCTACCATACAGAGAAACGTACTTTGTTCTATATAAGAATATTAGCAAAAAATTAATATTTTAACCGTTTTGGCTTTTGCTCTTCACAAAATGTTTTGATTATGATAAAATATATAAATAATGCTTTTTGAAAGGTTTTTCAGATGAAAAAATTGCTTGTATATCTCAAGGGCAGCAGGCTGCAATGCGTTCTTGCACCGCTGTTTAAAATGTTTGAAGCGATATTGGAGCTGTTTGTGCCGCTGGTTGTTGCAGGATTGATTGACACAGGTATAGCTGCCTCCGATAAAAATTACATAATAAAAATGTGTCTGCTTCTTGTCCTTTTGGGTGCGGTGGGTCTTGCTTTTTCTGTAACGGCACAGTATTTTGCTGCAAAGGCATCCGTGAGCTTTGTTAAAAGACTCAAACACGCCGTTTTTGAACATATCGGTAAATTTTCTTATACACAGCTTGATTCCGCAGGCACTTCAACACTCATAACCCGAATGACGGGAGATATGGACAGTGTTCAGAACGGACTTAATCTGACTCTGCGCCTTCTTCTGCGCTCGCCTTTTGTTGTTATCGGTGCAATGGTAATGGCATTTACCGTTGACAGTAAAGCTGCAATTACTTTTGCGGTTATTATTCCTGCGCTTTCGGTTGTAGTTTTCGGAATAATGTTTTTCTGCATTCCTCTTTATAAGAAAGTACGTTTTGCACTTGATAAGGTGCTCTGCACGGCAAGGGAAAGCCTTACGGGCGCAAGAGTTATCAGAGCCTTTTGCAAAGAAGACGAGCAGGTTAAAGAATTTAAAGAGCGCAATGATGCTCTGACAGTAATCCAGGAATATACGGGCAGAATTTCAGCTCTAATGAATCCGATTACATGTGTTATTGTAAATATCGGAATTGCCGTGCTGATTTATGCAGGCGCAATAAGAGTTGATGCGGGTCTGCTTACGCAGGGTGCGGTTGTTGCGCTTTATAACTATATGTCGCAGATTCTTGTTGAGCTTGTAAAATTTGCTAATCTCATTATAAGTATTACAAAATCTGTTGCATGCGCAGGAAGAATAAGCGCTGTTCTTGAAACGCCCGTTGAAAACGATGATGGAACAGAAAAAATCAGCGCAGAAAGTGAGAATATCGTTGAGTTCCGCAATGTTTCGTTTGCCTATGACGGTGCGGGCGATTACTCGCTTGAAAATATCAGCTTTACGGCTAGAAAAGGTGAAACCGTCGGTATAATCGGCTCGACCGGATCGGGTAAAACAACGCTTGTCAATCTAATTCCTGCATTTTATAGAGCGACAAAGGGTCAGGTGCTGGTCGGCGGTTCGGATGTAACCGAAATTCCTCTTGAAGAATTGCGTGCGGCGGTTTCCGTTGTGCCGCAAAAGGCTGTACTTTTCAAAGGTACAATAAGAAAAAATATGCTTTGGGGCAAACCCGGTGCAACCGATGAGGAAATAATGAAAGCACTTGAAGCCGCACAGGCTGCGGAATTTGTTATGCAGAAGGACGGCGGCATTGATGCTTCCGTTGAGCAGGGCGGACGTAATTTCTCGGGCGGTCAGCGCCAAAGACTTACGGTCGCAAGGGCACTCATCAAAAAAGCAGATATCCTTATCCTTGATGACAGTTCAAGTGCTCTTGACTACGCAACCGATGCCGCAATGCGAAAGGCGATTGCTGAGTGGCAGGGCGATACAGCCGTTTTTATTGTTTCACAGCGCACCTCTTCAATCATGCATGCCGATAAGATAATCGTGCTTGATGACGGCTGCGCATCGGTCGGTACTCACGAAGAACTCCTTAAAAACAATGCTGTTTACAGAGAAATCCATCTCTCGCAGTTTGATGAGGAGGAGAGTGCATGAAAAAGAAAATGAACAAGGGTACGCTGAAAAAGATTCTTTTCTATGTCGGCAGATACAAGGTGCATCTTTTCTTCTCGATTATTCTCGCTGCGTTAAGCGTTGCTATGACTCTCTATATTCCCGTTCTTGCGGGTAAGGCAATCGACCTTGTAGTCGGCATGGGCAGGGTTGATTTTGAGGGCATGATGCCCTGCCTTATCGGCATCGGCATTCTTGCACTTCTGACAGCGGCGGCTCAGTGGATAATGAACACTCTCAATAACCGAATCACTTTCAGAGTTGTACGTGATATCCGAAATGCGGCAATGAAAAAAATTCAGATTCTGCCGCTCAGCTATATTGATTCAAAGCCGTCGGGCGATACCGTAAGCCGTATTATTTCGGATGCAGACCAGTTTGCAGACGGACTTCTTATGGGATTCACCCAGCTTTTTACGGGTGTTGTCACCATTCTCGGTACTCTCGGATTTATGATATCCATTAATTTCAAAATATCGCTTGTTGTTGTTATTCTCACTCCGCTTTCGCTTTTTGTTGCAAGATTTATTGCAAAGAGAACGCATTCAATGTTCATGATGCAGGCAAAAACAAGGGGAGAACAGACTGCTTTTACCGAAGAAATGATAGGCAACAAAAAGATTGTCGATGCATTTTCAAGAGAAGAAAAAACGCTTGAAGAGTTTGATGAAATCAATGAGAGATATCAGAAATATTCTCTCAAGGCGATATTTTTCTCATCGCTGACCAATCCCTCGACAAGATTTGTCAACAGCATGGTTTATGCGGCAGTCGGTCTGACGGGCGCGCTTGCGGCGGTAAGCGGCTCGATAACCGTCGGCGGACTTTCATGCTTTTTGAGCTATGCAAACCAGTACACAAAGCCCTTCAATGAAATTTCGGGTGTTATCGCAGAGCTTCAGAATGCTCTCGCCTGCGCCGAAAGACTTTTTGAGCTTATTGAGCAGCAGCCTCAGACTCCCGATGCGGAAAATGCGGCGGTGCTCCAAAATGTTGACGGCAGGGTTGAGATGAAAAACGTGGCTTTTTCATATTCAAAAGATAAGGAGCTTATCAAAAATCTCAATCTTTCCGTTGAAAGCGGCAACAGAGTTGCGATAGTCGGTCCCACAGGCTGCGGAAAGACAACTCTTGTTAATCTGCTTATGCGATTCTATGATGTTGACGAAGGGGAAATCAGCGTTGACGGAGTTGATATCAACGGTGCAACCCGTGAAAGCCTGCGCAAAAGCTACGGTATGGTTTTGCAGGACACATGGCTTAAAGAGGGAACGGTCAAAGAGAATATCGCTATGGGTAAGCCCGATGCAACAGATGAAGAAATCATCGCTGCGGCGAAGGCGGCTCATGCCCACAGCTTTATAAAACGTTTGCCCAACGGCTATGATACCGTTATTTCTGACGAGGCTTCGGGTCTTTCTCAGGGTCAGAAGCAGCTTCTTTGCATAACAAGAGTTATGCTTTGTCTGCCGCCCATGCTTATTCTTGACGAAGCAACGTCTTCAATTGACACGAGAACGGAAATACGCATTCAGAAGGCTTTTTCAACCATGATGCAGGGCAGAACGAGCTTTATTGTTGCCCACAGACTTTCAACCATTAAAAATGCAGATGTAATTCTTGTTATGAAAGACGGAAATATAATCGAACAGGGCAGCCATGATGAGCTGATGAAAAAAGAGGGATTTTACTGTGAACTCTACAACAGCCGCATGGATGCAAGTGTATAATGCTCAAAACGGCAGGGTGGGTCCTGCCGTTTTTTATTACAATTTATAAAAACATTTTTTATTGTTGACAAAACCGCTTTACTGTGTTAATGTAATACTACAATAAAAAAGCCCGATTGTGGCTCAAAAGGAGTAAAAACAAATGAAAAAGATAATTGCTTTGGTTCTTGCAATGCTTATGATGTTCTCGCTTGCAGCTTGCGGCGGCAACACAGATGCTGAAAAAACAACCGCTCCCGACGTTGCAACAAACACAGACGCAGACAGCGATCTTGCTTACATCAAGGGCAAGGGCACACTCATCGTCGGTATCACAGACTATGCACCCATGGATTATAAGGAAGCAGGCAGCGACGAATGGATTGGCTTTGATGCAGATTTTGCACGCGCAACAGCTGAAAAGCTCGGTGTAACAGTTGAGTTCATTGAAATCGACTGGGACAGCAAGTTCTATGAGCTTAAAGCAAAGACCATCGACTGTATCTGGAACGGCATGACCATCACAGACGAAGCTCTCACACAGTCAAGCGTTTCAAATCCCTATGTAAAGAATGCACAGGTTGTTGTTATGGCAGCTGATAAGCTTGCTGACTATGCAACAGTTGAAAGCCTTGCAGACCTTGAATTTGCTGCAGAAGCTGGTTCCGCAGGTGAAAAGGCTATCACAGATAACGGTCTTACATGCACAGCAGTTCTCACCCAGGCTGATGCTCTTCGCGAAGTTAAGAGCGGCGCTGTTGATGCCTGCGTTATCGATATCACAATGGCAAACGCAATGACAGGTGAAGGCACAAGCTATGCTGACCTCGGTTATGCACTTGAGCTCACAACAGAGGAATACGGCATCGCATTCCGTCAGGATTCAGATGTTACGGCTGCTGTTAACGAAATCATGGCAGAGCTTAAGGCTGACGGCACTCTTCAGGGTCTTGCCGACAAGTACGAGCTCACTCTCGCATAATCAACTAAAAATTCTCGGCAGAGGGCGATGAACCCTCTGCCTTTTCATGACTGATGAAAGGTAACGGTAATTTATGTTTTGGGAAGTAACGATTGATTTGCTCAGAGGCTTCGGCACAACAGTCGAAATCTTTGCGCTGACCCTTCTTGGCGCTTTGCCGCTGGGCCTTATTGTGTGTTTTGGCTCAATGAGCAAATTTGCACCGCTCAAATGGCTTATAAAAACCTTTGTATGGGTTATCAGAGGAACTCCGTTGATGCTACAGCTTATAGTTGTTTTCTACGGCCCCGGTCTTGTTGCCGCATGGGCTGAAGATATTGCCAACCCTAATTTTATAATAAGCTGGCTTGCTTCATGGTCGGTTATGGACCGTTTTACGGCGGTAATCATTGCTTTCGTAATCAACTATGCCTGTTATTTTTCGGAAATTTACAGAGGCGGTATTGAGTCAATACCGCAGGGTCAGTACGAAGCCTGCCAGGTTCTCGGCATGAGCAAATCGCAAACCTTTTTCAAGGTTATTCTCATGCAGGTTGTGAAAAGAGTTATCCCCCCCATGGGTAATGAAATCATAACTCTTGTTAAGGATACCTCCCTTGCAAGAACAATTGCGGTCTATGAAATCATCTGGAGCGCACAGTCCTTTGCAAAGTCCGACGGTCTTATGTGGCCGATGTTCTATACAGCAGCTTTCTATCTCATCTTCAACGGACTTCTCACAGTCCTTTTCGGCAAGATTGAAAAGAAGCTCAACTATTATCATAACTGACGGAGGGATTTGAAATGGCGATACTTGAAGTCAGAAATTTACATAAGAGCTTCGGCAGCAACCATGTTCTCAAGGGTATTGATTTTGACCTTGAAGAGGGAAAGGTGCTTTCCGTTATCGGTTCATCGGGCAGCGGAAAAACGACTCTTCTTCGCTGCATAACCTCGCTTGAAAAGGCGGATAGCGGTAAAATAACGGTAAACGGCAACTATGTTTTTGACAGCGAAAACGAGCATAAGCTCACAAAAGAAGAAATCCGCAAAAACCGACTTGCGGTCGGTCTTGTTTTCCAGTCCTTTAACCTTTTTCCGCAGTATACCGTTCTGAAGAATGTTACTCTTGCGTGCGAACTGCAGGCGAAAAAGCGTGATGAATGGCGCAAAAACAAAAAGCAGATTCTTGAAGAAATAAATTCAAACGCAAAGGATATTCTTGCAAAGGTCGGTCTTTCCGAAAAGCTCGATTCATACCCCTGCCAGCTTTCGGGAGGTCAGCAGCAGCGTGTTTCAATTGCAAGAGCGCTTGCAATGAATCCCGATATTCTTTTCTTCGACGAGCCTACCTCTGCTCTTGACCCCGAGCTTACGGGCGAAATTCTCAAGGTTATCAAGAGCCTTGCGGCGGAGAAGATGACAATGGTTATTGTTACCCATGAAATGGCATTTGCAAGAGATGTTTCTGACCATATTATATTTATGGACGGCGGAGTTATTGTTGAACAAGGCGACCCCGAGCAGGTTATCAACAATCCGCAAAACGAAAGAACAAAGCATTTCCTTAATCGTTTCAAAGAAAACAGTTAATAAAAATAACCTTCGGATTGCGGTTGCAATTCGGAGGTTATTATATTATAATTGGTTTATAAATTCGCAAACGAGGAAATATGTATGAAATATTTAATTGCCTCCGATATTCACGGCTCCGAATTATATTGTCAAAAGCTGATTGAAGCCTATAAAAACGAAAAAGCGGACAGACTTATTCTTCTCGGAGATATTCTTTATCACGGACCGAGAAACGACCTGCCCGAGGGCTATGCTCCCAAAAAAGTGATTGAGCTTCTCAACTCAATGAAGAGTGAAATTTTCTGCGTCAGAGGTAATTGCGACACGGAAGTTGACCAGATGGTGCTGGATTTCCCGATTCTTGCTGATTATGCAATAATCACCGCAGGCAGCCGCCTTGTTTATCTGACTCACGGTCACAATTTCAACGAGAGCAATCTGCCGCCACTGCAAAATGGTGATATTCTTCTCCATGGGCATACTCATGTTCCGAATTGCACGGAGCATGAAAGCTATGTTTATCTCAATCCGGGCTCGGTTTCAATTCCCAAAGAAAATTCATGGCACGGCTATATGACCCTTGAAAACGGCAGATTTATATGGAAAGACTTTGACGGAAAGGAAATGATGGTTTATGACACTTAACAGAGATAATCTCGATTTCATCAACGCAAGGCGCCTTACACCTGCGCTTAAAGCTCTGCTTGTGCTTATGAGTGCGATAATAGGCGGTTTTATGTGGAGAGTCAGAGGCACTCACGGCTGGGGCTCAATGTGGGGCATGTTTGCCGTCGGAGTTATGCTCACCCTTGTTATATTTGCATTCTACGGAAATCGCAGAAAAATGAGCCTTGAGGCTCTCCCGATTGCCGTTATTCTTCTCGGAATAACCAACGGAGGATGGGGCACTCTCAATTCGCAGATGGGCGGATATCTCGGCAGCACCGTGCCGTTTACTGGCGAAGAAGCAGTTTCAGTTATTGAAATTAGTCCGTGGTCGGGTATGGCGGCTATGCTTCTTCTCGGTTTTGGCTGGATGCCGCTTTATTCAATGTTCATCGGCTCGCTCTTCTCAAAGAAAGATTATAAAATATGGCATTACATAACTCTTATTGCGGTATTTTATGTTGTTGTTTATGCATTCGAGTTTACCGTTGCCCACTATATAGCTCCCCATATCAATGCTCCTGCCGTTGAGGCGTTCAAGGAGGGTCTTGCCGACAGAGGATTTGACTATTCGCCTATGATGGCATTTATCAAAAATCTTGGCTCCGAGGCATGGTTTAAGAAAATACCGTTCGGCAGAAACTATTACGCAACAATAAGAATTATTTCTTATTCCGCAGGTGCGCTTGTGCTTTCACTTGCAACACTTGTTGCAAAGAAAGACAAGGTTACGGCTTTTATTTCATTTGCAGTCAACGTTATCAGCGCTGTTTCGATTACTCTTGCGGATATCGTTATGGTCTTTGATTCGGACAGAGGATTTTTCAGAAAATTAAATGCACCCGAATTTCTTAAGGGCGGCAACTGGTCGCTCTGGGAGTATCTGACAGGATTTTTCCTCTTTTTCGGGATTCTGCTTCTGATAGTATGCCTGCCCAAGAAAATCACGGGCGGCGAGGGCTATTTCGAATATAAGATGCCCATGAAAAACGCAAAGCTTTATACGGCTTACAGTGCGATTATGACTCTGCTTGCAACCTTTGTTGTAACAACGGCAAGACCTGCGGGCATGAGAGTTGCGGAATGGGTTGTATACAAAGGTTGGTTTGACGATGAGGATATTCTGACCTATATTTTCATAGGGATTATCTGTGCTGCCGGTTTGATTTTTACCGCAGTAATCGCAAAGAAAAACATTATCAAAAAAGAGCTTCCGAATCTTTTTGCTGTGAGAACAGAGGATTTTTGTCTGAAAGCTATGCCGGTTTATTTTGCCGTGACGGCATTTATCTATTTCTGCACGGGAGATAACAATATTCTTTCTCTTCCCTATGCACAAATGAAAAGTCCCTCATCAATTTTTGCATTGATAAGGGACGGAAGTATTCTTATTCCTGCGATAATGCTTGTGAGCATTGTTTTGTTTTATGCGCTTTACGGAATTATTTCCAAAAAAGCGGTCAGAAAAAAATAATATTTCGGATTTCATCAACATTATGAGCAATGTGGGTTGCACCTGCATTGCTCAATTCTTTTTCATCGCCGTATCCGAAGGTTACGCCTATGCTTTCAACTCCTGCGCCTTTTGCGCCGTTGATGTCGAAATGTCTGTCGCCGACCATGATTGCCTCATTCTTTTTAATCTCAAAATGCTCAACGCATCTGCTGACAAGAATAACCTTGCTTTCGTGTGCCTTGTCGCTCAAAGGACAGGAAATAAAGTCTATCAAATCGCCGAAGTTGAGATAATCAATAATGCGCAGGATAAAATTATACGGCTTTGAGCTTGCAATTGCGGTTTGTATCTCATGCTTTTTAAGTTCTTTTAAAAGACTCTGGATTCCGTCATAAAGCGTGAAGCGGAAGATACCCTCACGGCTGTATTCCTCGCGGTATTTCATAACGGCAAAGGCACTTTGTTCTTCATCTATGCCGAGCTCACGCTTGAACGAATCAAAAACGGGAGGCCCGATAAAGGTACGCAGGCTCTCATCGCTTATCGGCGGATATCCGGATTCTTTTATTGCATATTTAACGGAGTGAAAAATTCCGTCGCCCGTGTCGGCAATTGTTCCGTCAAAGTCAAAAAATACTGCTTTGTATTTTGAATTCATAGCTATCACCTGCAAAAATTATATCATAACTGAAATTATCGTTCAATATTTTGTTTACTTTTTTTATATTGTGTGTTATACTTTACTATTATTAAAAATAACAAAGCATTTATCCCGAAAGGACTGAAAATATAAATGGATTATAATTTTGCGAAAGGTGTTGCATCTCTCAAGCCCTCAATCATCAGAGAGATTCTCAAAAGCTCGGGTGATACAATTCCTCTTGCTGCGGGCAATCCCGCTCCCGATGCTTTCCCTGTTGACGACATCAAAAAAATAGTCGGCGAGGTTTTTGAAAGTGACCCTGTTCTTGCGCTTCAGTACGGAATCAGCGAGGGCTACACTCCTCTTGTTGAAGAACTTATCAAGCTTTGCAAAAACAGATACGGCGTAGGTGATGATAACGATGGACTTATCGTTGTCAGCGGCGCACAGCAGGTGATGAGCCTCATGAGCCAGTGCTTTGTTAATTACGGTGATACCGTTCTTTGCGAAGAACCTTCATTCATCGGTGCTCTCAACTGCTTCAGAAGCTACGGTGCAAATCTTGTGGGAGTTCCCATTGACAGCGACGGTATCAACATCGCACGTCTTGAAGAAAAGCTTAAAACAGAGAAAAATGTTAAGTTTATCTATGCAATTCCCAATTTCCAGAATCCTGCAGGCACAACAATGTCGCTCGAAAAGAGAAAGGCTGTTTATGAGCTTGCAAAGAAATACGGAGTGCTTATTCTTGAGGATAATCCTTACGGTGACCTTCGTGTTTCAGGTGAGGATGTTCCTGCAATCAAGAGCTTTGATGAGGACGGAATAGTTATCTATTCAGGTTCGTTCTCAAAAATTGTTGCTCCCGGCATAAGAGTCGGCTATGTGCTTGCACCGAAGGCTGTTATTGCAAAGCTGACCGTTGCGAAGCAGACGCAGGATGTTCACACTCCGCTGATTTCACAGCTTGTTGTTTACAAGTGGCTTACCGAATGCGATTTTGAGGGCCATATCAACAAAATCCGAGAGATTTATAAGCGCAAGCTCAATCTTCTCTGTGACTGCGTTGATACAGAACTCAGTGATTTTCTTACATATCACAGACCCGAGGGCGGTCTTTTCGTCTGGGCAAAGCTCAATGACGGCATTGACATGCTCGATTTTGTCAAGAAAGCAAGCACCGCAGGCGTATCCGTTGTTCCCGGCAACGCAATGATGGTTGACGGCGACAAAGAATGCAGCTATATTCGCATGAATTTTTCAACTCCCTCTGACGAAGGTATCGTTAAAGGTGTTAAGATTCTCGGCGAGGTTGCACGTTCACTTTAATTAAACGAGGTAAAATTTATGGAAAATACAGCTCCTGAAAAGAAGCCGATAGTTTTAAGCATGATTCAGCCCACGTCGATCCCGACCTTGGGCAACTATCTCGGCGCACTTAAAAATTGGAAAGCAATGAGCGATGACTATAACTGTCTTTACGCAGTTGCAGACCTTCACGCTCTTACAATTCACCCCGAGCCTGCAAAGCTCCGCCAGCAGATTCTTGAAATGTATGCAATTCTTCTTTCAATCGGTCTGGATCCCGAGAAGAGCATTGTTTTCATTCAAAGTCAGGTTGCTGCTCATGCAGAGCTTGCATGGATTCTTGATTGCTACACCCAATTTGGCGAAGCATCAAGAATGACACAGTTCAAAGAAAAATCACAGAAGCATGCGGATAATGTTAATGTCGGCCTTTTTGCATATCCCGTTCTCATGGCTGCGGATATCCTGCTTTATCAGGCAAATTTTGTCCCCATCGGCGCAGACCAGAAACAGCATCTTGAGCTTGCAAGAGATGTTGCAACGAGATTCAACTCTCTCCGCGGCAATACCTTCACTCTCCCTGAGCCGTTTATCGGCAAGGTCGGCGCAAGAGTTATGAGCCTTCAGGACCCCACACAGAAGATGTCAAAGAGCGACCCCAACCCCAAGGCTTCGGTTTCGCTGCTTGATACTCCCGAGGCAATCCTCAAGAAGTTCAAGTCAGCAGTTACCGACAGCGAAGCTTGTGTCCGCTATGCAGACGGCAAGGACGGAATCAACAACCTTATGGCTATTTACTCATGTTGCACGGGTCTTGATTTCGATGCAATCGAAAAAGAATTTGCAGGCAAGGGCTACGGCGACTTTAAGGTTAAGGTTGCAGAGGCTGTTATTGAAGAGCTTCGCCCCGTACAGGAAGAATATAAGCGTCTGATGGCTGATAAGCAGTATCTTATTGACACAGCTGCTGCAGGAGCGGAGAAGGCAGCACGCATTGCAGGCAGAACTCTCACAAAAGCCAAGAAAAAAGTCGGACTTTTGCTCGGTTAATCGCCTTTTTGGGGTTGATTTTTGTTAAATACGACAAATTTGCATAAATATTCAAAAATGGCTTGATTTTTTGAATATTCGATGTATAATTAGTGCATAAAAATAAAACGAACGGAGAAATCATTATGAAAGAAATCAAAAAAGTTGTTCTCGCTTATTCAGGCGGACTTGATACATCAATCATCATTCCCTGGCTCAAGGAAAACTACAATAACTGCGAAGTTATCGCTGTTTCGGGCGACGTAGGTCAGGGCACAGAGCTTGACGGTCTTGAAGAAAAAGCAATCAAGACAGGTGCATCAAAGCTTTACATTGAAAATCTTCAGGATGAATTTGTAAGCGACTACATTTTTCCCACTCTTAAGGCAGGCGCAGTTTATGAGAAGGAATATCTTCTCGGTACATCCTTTGCACGTCCCATCATTGCAAAGAGAATTGTTGAAATCGCAAAAGCTGAAGGCGCAGACGCTATCTGCCACGGTTGCACAGGCAAGGGCAATGACCAGGTAAGATTTGAGCTTACAATCAAGGCTTTTGCACCCGAGATGGAAATAATCGCTCCATGGAGAATCTGGGACATTAAGTCAAGAGAAGAAGAAATTGAATACGCAGAGGCACACAACATTCCTCTTAAGATAAACAGAGAAACCAACTACTCAAAGGATAAGAACCTTTGGCATCTTTCACACGAAGGTCTTGACCTTGAGGACCCCGCAAACGAGCCTCAGTATAACAAGCCCGGCTTCCTCGAGATGGGCGTTTCACCCGAAATGGCTCCCGATGAGCCCACATATATCACCATTCACTTTGAAAAGGGTGTTCCCACAGCTGTTAACGGCAAGGAAATGGGCGGTGTTGAGCTTATCAAATATCTTAATGAGGTTGGCGGAAAGAACGGCATCGGTCTCAACGATATCGTTGAAAACCGTCTTGTCGGCATGAAGTCAAGAGGTGTTTATGAAAATCCCGCAGGTTCAATCCTCTTCAAGGCTCATGACATTCTTGAAACAATCACTCTTGACAGAGATACAATGCATTATAAAGAAATCATCGCTCACAAGTATGCAGAGCTTGTTTATTTCGGTCAGTGGTTCACTCCTCTTCGTGAATCCCTTGCTGCATTTGTTGATAAGACACAGGAAACTGTTACAGGCGATGTTAAGCTCAAGCTTTATAAGGGCAACATCATCAATGCAGGCGTAACCTCACCCTATACACTTTACAGCGAAGATTTTGCAACATTCGATGCAGACGAAGTTTATGACCAGAAGGATTCCGCAGGATTCATTAATCTCTTCGGTCTTCCCATCAAGGTTAAGGCAATTCTTGAAAAAGAAAGAGAAGCAAACAAATAAAAACATAATAAGAGCCGCCATTATGACGGCTCTTTTTCCCGTATAAGGAGGAATAAAAAATATGAAATTATGGGCAGGCCGCTTTTCAAAGGAAGCGGATAAAAAAACCAATGATTTCAATTCATCAATAGCAACCGATTCAAGAATGTATTATTGGGATATCGAGGGCAGCATTGCCCATGCAACGATGCTTGCAGCAAAAGGCATCATTCCCGCCGATGACGGTGCGTTGATTTGCTCCGAGCTTGCGAAAATCAGACATGAGATTTCGTCGGGTGAGCTTCTTATTGACCCCAATGCAGAGGATATTCATACATTCATTGAGCAGACTCTTACCGAAAGAATCGGCGATGCAGGCAAGCGTCTTCATACAGGCAGAAGCCGTAACGATCAGGTTGCTCTTGACGTAAGACTTTATCTGCGTGAGCAGTGTAACGAAACTCTTGTTCTTGTCAAGAAGCTTATCAAGGCACTTGATGATAAGGGTAACGAATATGCAGATGCGATTATGCCGGGCTATACTCATCTTCAGAGAGCGCAGCCCATAACCTTTAAGGCGCATCTTCTTGCATATATCGAAATGCTTACCCGCGACCTCGGCAGGATTGAGGATGCCGCAAAGAGAATGAATTCATCGCCTCTCGGCAGCGGTGCACTTGCAGGTACAACATATCCCATTGACAGGTCAATGACTGCCGAATTTCTCGGCTTTGATTCATTCACAAGAAGCACACTTGACGGTGTTGCGGACAGAGATTTCTGCATTGAGCTTGCAAGCGCACTTTCTATCTGTATGGTGCATCTTTCAAGACTTTGCGAAGAGATTATTCTCTGGTGCTCCTGGGAGTTCAAGTTTGTTGAGCTTGACGATGCATTCTCAACGGGCTCAAGCATCATGCCGCAGAAGAAGAATCCCGACATTGCAGAGCTTGTAAGAGGAAAGAGCGGCAGAGTTTTCGGCGACCTTATGACGCTGCTCACCGTTATGAAGGGTCTGCCCCTTGCCTATAACAAGGATATGCAGGAGGATAAGGATGCGATTTTTGATGCGTTCGATACAGTTAAAATCTGCCTTGTCACACTTGAACCGATGATTCAGACTATGAAAGCAATTCCCGAAAACATGAGAAAGGCTGCAGCAGGCGGATTTATCAATGCCACCGATTGCGCCGATTATCTCGTTTCAAAGGGTCTGCCCTTCAGAGATGCTTACAAGGCAACGGGCGAGCTTGTTGCGCTTTGCATAAAAGAAAACAAAACTCTCGAAACGCTTTTACTTGAAGAATATCAAAGTGTATGCGAACTGTTTGATAACGGGGTTTACGACGCAATCAAGCTTGAAAACTGCGTAAGACGCAGAGGTATGTAATAAAAAATCCGCATTGAGTTTGGCTCAATGCGGATAATTTTTTGTAAAATTATTTTGCTTCAACGTAATTATGGAAAACGATTTTAACAGCTGTTCTGGGAAAGTCGAAGCGGCGGTCTTCGCAGGTGTCGCCTTCTTTAACACCATCAAGAGTTGCAAGAAGGAAGCTCTTCCTGACTATTTCGCCGTTTTCGTCAAATGCGGTGTAGCCTATTCTCATGCCTTCTTTTCTGGAACCGATAGCTGTCATTTCAACATCTGCATAACCGTCGGCATTAACCGAGAAGCCGTCATCCTCAAGCTCAACGCTTGTGATTTTTGCAACGGAATTTTTATAAACATAATAGCTGCTCATAACAAGCTCAACGTTGTTGACTGTTTCAACATACTGAACGGGCATTGTTGTACCGCCCTCTGTGGGATCAACATTAACGGGAGGAGCGGCTGTTTCGCCGTAAGGGTTAACGTATGACTGGACCATTGTGTCGGTTGTTGCGGGTTCGTCGGGGATGTTTGAGCATCCGAAGAAGCAAAGGGTAACTGTTACAAGAACAAGGAATAAACAAAGAGCTGATTTCATAAGAGTTAAGTCCTTTCTATTAGTTAAAATATATATTATCACATATTTTTAAATTTTTCAACTGTTGAAACGATTTTTGCAACCGTTTCTGCAATTTTAACTGCGGTTTCAGGTCCGAGCGAGTTTGTTTCCTCGTAATGTCTGCGTTCGTGGCGGTCACGTCCGTTTTCAAAATAAGGAGCTTCGGGATGGAGAAGAAAATCGTTGGGCGGAAGAACGTAACCCAACTCGTCGTTTGCAAGTCCGATAATCATAACATCATCGCCGATGATTTCTTTAAGGGGAACAGGGTTGATTTCGCCGCCCTTGCCCGTTGCCGATTCCTCTGCGCCGAGATATCCGCCGTAAACAAGCTCGGGGAATATTTCGCACGGGAGCATGAGAATTTTGAGAGAATCAATCTCAAAATAGCTGATTTCAGATTTCATTGCAAATCCCGATTTATCGGGCATTCTGTGTTCTGTTGCTTTGAGGATTCCTGCCTTTGCGGCAATCAGAAGAATAGTGTTTTCTGCCTTAAAATAGACTTCCTGAGTCAAGCTGCCGATTTTTGCGTTAAGAAGAATTTCATCCTCTTCCTTTATTGAAAGAGCGTAGTCGGCAAGCTGACGTCCGATTCGCTTTGTTGATTCGGAAAAATCGTTGCCGTTTTTGCGGATTTCCTGCTCATCAGGGATATCCATGCTTATCATTCCGCCGATAGCGCCTACGCAGTAGAGTGTTTCTGCTCCCGCTTCTTCAAGAATTTTTTCTCTTAAATAGCAGGGGAAATCTGCGCTGACAAGCTCGTTGCAACCCTGAAGCGATTCGGAATGCGATGCAAAGTTGATGATATATGTCTGCTTTGAGCCGTCATCGGGAACGAATCTCAAACGGGTGAGGGCTTTTGAATAGACAATCGGGGTTCTGATATCCTCCTGCATGTCGGGTACTTCTGTTTTTCCGAGATAAAGCTTGCCGTTTTTACGGTTTGCGTATGCATCTTTGACAGCCTTTACGGTCTGTGAAAAGACAAGCTCCATATATTTCGGGTCCTTGCCGCTTAAGGGAAGAGGACCCCAGATGCCCATGGTGTCGATGCCTGCATGGGAGTGTGTGCTGACAATGTTTATGCTTCTGCAGCCGCTGAGCATTGCAAAATCGTGAAGTCTTGCGCGCAGCTTGTTGACATCGCTGATGAGCATTCCGACATCGTCAATCGAAACAAGGACTATTCCGCCCTTGCCGGATAAGTCATCAAGCCATACGGCATGTGTCTGCGGTGCATCAAGAACGCCCTTTGCAGGTTTGTTTTCGCCGTAACCTGCTATGTAATATTTCTTTTTATCAATATCGTCGGGCAGAATTTTCTCCTTTGAATAGCCGAGAGAGAAGGTTGTCCCTTTTGCTTTTGAGGGGCAGATATAATCCGCATCCTTGAGAGGAATGGCTGCTTTCTTTTTAGTTACATGTTTTGATTGTGCTGTCAGCGTTGCATTGAGAGCTTTGTAAAGAATGTTGACAGGTTTCATTTTTATTTTCTCCTATTCATGCCAATCAAATTTTGTAAGTTTTCCTTTGGTAAGAAGCTCGGGAAAATTCCATTGTCTTAGGACTTCATATGCGCCGATTGCAACGGAGTTTGAAAGGTTGAGGCTTCGTGCGGAGCTGTCGTTTATCATCGGAAGACGCACACAGCTTTCCTGATTTTCAAACAGAAGCTCTTCGGGCAAACCTGCGGTTTCTTTACCGAAAACAAGATAGCAATTGTCGGGATATTCAACCTGTGAATATATTTTCGTTGCCTTGGTTGAAAAATAAAAGAAGTTGCCGCCGCTGTTTTTCTCAAAAAAATCGTCAAGGCAGCTGTAATAGGTTATATCAAGCAGGTGCCAATAATCAAGACCTGCTCTTTTAAGCTTTGCGTTGTCAACCTTAAAGCCCATCGGCTCAACAAGGTGAAGCCTTGCTCCCGTTGCAGCGCAGGTTCTGGCAATGTTTCCCGTATTCTGCGGAATTTGTGGCTCAACCAGAACTATATTTAAAACTGACATTTTATGACTTCCTTAAAAATTTTTGACATTGTTTTATTCACTCTGAACGGACAAAATATTTATGAAAATATCTGATTGGAGGGAATAGAAATGATGCTTTCATCTTCAAAAACCGCATCCGTTATGAAAGGCATGGGAATCGGTCTTGCTGTTGGTACGGCAGCGGTTATTGCGGGCTCGAAAATGATGACAAAGAGCAGCAAAAGAGCGTGCAGAAAGAATGCCATCAAGTGCATGAAAAGCGTTGAGGGAGTGCTTGGCAACATCGCGTCAATGACTGGAATGTAGCAGAAGTTTAACTGTTGAAATTGCTCATCGCCTTATCGGTTTCGCCCTGAATCATAAGCTCAACGGCGGAGCATGCATTTTCGGCAGCTTCGCGCAGAGCAGGTATTTCATTTTTCTTGAAATTGGAAAGCACCCAATCCGCAAGCTCATAATCGGGGTGAGGCTTTTCGCCGACTCCGAGCTTGACTCTGGGGAAATTATCCGAATTTATAAGATAGATGATGCTTTTTATTCCGTTGTGACCGCCTGCGCTGCCCTTTCGCCTTATGCGAAGCTTGCCGCAGGGGAGAGAAATATCGTCAAAAACGACAATGATTTTTTCGGGCGGAATTTTATAAAAAGCCGCTGCCTGCTTGACAGCCTCGCCGCTGTTATTCATAAAGGTCTGGGGCTTCATAAGCAGACATTTGTGACCGCCTAATTCGATTGAGGCGGTCACTGATTTGAATTGGATTTTGCTTAATTTTACATTGTTTTTATCCGCCAGCAGGTCTGCAAAAAGAAAGCCTGCATTGTGGCGGGTAAGCTCATATTGTTTTCCGGGGTTTCCAAGCCCTACTATCAGAAATTCGGGAGGACCCGAGGGGGATGCGTTGCGTTTAAAAAAACTCATGGTTTGAATAACCTCTTTGTTATTTTACGTCTGTTTTTTCAATAATTGCAGTTTTGGTTTCTTCAATACTTTCGCTGCCGTCATCATATTCGGCGGGAGTTTTTGAGAAAATAACCTTGATGTTCATTTCGTCAACAAGAGCCTGGCATTCTTCAATTGTAAGGTCACCGTTTTCAAAAAGAATGCTGAAGGAAGCAGGGCCTGTTCCGTTCGGAGAAATTCCGAGGTCGCCGCCAAGCTTTGTGTTAACATAAACTCCGTTTTTGCCGTTATTTTCAACTTCAAAGCCGTAAACGGTAACGTTTTCTTCGCTGTTGTTGGTGATGCTGATAATCTGTTCATATGCAAGCCAGTTTTCGGGCGCTTCATAAAAATCGGCAGCGGTCTTTTCACCCATGCCGTATTCATTTGCAAGAGCAGCCTGATATCTGTCGGGGTTTCTGACAAGAGCAACAAGAAGATTTCCGTTTTCGGTAAAATCATCTTTTGTAACCGAAAGCGAAATGGGATTTGTCTTTTCTTTGTCCGAAAAAATGAAGTAGCCGCCGACTGCGATTGCAGCGACAACAACGACTGCGACTATTGCGATAATTGATTTTTTCATATTTTGTCCTCCGTACTTTAAAAAATTAGCAGTTTTTACTATTGCATTATGACAGATTTTAATTAAAAAAACAATAGCATTATAAGAAAATCAATAAAGAATTTACAGCTTGTTAAAGAAATAACCCGAGCATCCCTTGTTTTCCGGAATGCTCGGGTGTTGATTTAATCTTCTGTATTTTGCGTTTCTTCAAAGTTAAATTTGCCGTCTGAATGATTACAGATATATTTTTTGCCCGAAATCAGCTTGCCTTCAAGCATTTCCTCCGACAGCTTATCTTCAATCTGCTGTTGAATGGCTCTGCGGAGCGGACGTGCGCCGTAAACGGGGTCAAAGCCTGCTTTGCCGATTGCTTCGACAGCAGCGTCTGAAAAATCAAGCTCCATGCCGAGTTCCTTGACTCTTTTCGAGAGAGATGCAAGCATTCTTTTTGCGATTTCATTGATGTCATCTTTGCCGAGCTGATGGAAAACGATTATATCGTCAACTCTGTTGAGAAATTCTGGTCTGAAAACGTTTTTCAGTTCACCCATGACAGCTTCACGAATTTTCTTTTCGTTCATTGTTTCGGAAGCCTGAGGAGCGAATCCGAGAGTGCCTGCACCGCTTTGCGCAATCATTTTTGCGCCGACGTTTGAGGTCATTATTATGATGCAGTTTTTGAAATCAACTCTTCTGCCCTGTGAATCGGTGAGAATGCCGTCCTCGAGAATCTGGAGAAGCATGTTGAAAACATCGGGATGAGCTTTTTCGATTTCATCAAAAAGAAGAACGGAATAGGGTTTGCGGCGCACCTTTTCGGTAAGCTGACCGCCCTCTTCATAGCCTACATAGCCCGGCGGAGATCCGACAAGCCTTGAAACCGTATGCTTTTCCATATATTCGGACATATCAAGTCTTATCATGGCGTTTTCGTCGCCGAACATGGATGTTGCAAGTGTTTTACAAAGCTCGGTTTTGCCGACACCCGTCGGACCGAGAAAGATGAATGATCCCGTGGGTCTTTTCGGGTCTTTAAGGCCTGCTCTGCCTCTTCTTATGGCTCTTGCAACTGCACTGACCGCCTCATTCTGACCGACGATTCTTGCGTGAAGCTCCTCTTCCATGTGGAGCAGACGTTGACTTTCTTTCTGCGTTAACTGAACAACGGGGATTCCCGTCCATTGTGAAACAATTGCGGCAATTTCCTGCTCACCGACTTCGCCCGTCGAACGGCTGCTCTTTTCTTTCCAGAGCTGACGCTCATTATCAAGCTCCGAAGCAACCTTGTTTTTTTCGTCTCGTATTTCCGCTGCACGCTCAAAATCCTGCGAATTAACGGCTGATTCCATTTCTTCGTTGAGGGATTTAAGCTTGTTTTCAAGAGCCTTCAAATCAGGCGGTGCGGTAAACGCTTTCAGTCTGACTCTCGATGCCGCCTCGTCAACAAGGTCAATAGCTTTGTCGGGCAGATATCTGTCGCCGATATATCTTGATGACATCTTGACCGCGGCGAGAATTGCGCTGTCGGTAATTTTTACCTTATGGTGTGCCTCGTATTTATCGCGTATGCCTCTTAAAATCTCAATAGCTTCCTCTTCGGTAGGTTCACCGACAGTTACGGGCTGGAATCTTCTTTCAAGAGCGGAGTCTTTTTCGATGTGCTTGCGGTATTCCTCAAGTGTTGTTGCGCCGATGACCTGAAGCTCGCCTCTTGCAAGTGAGGGCTTGAGAATATTTGCCGCATCAACGGCACCCTCTGCCGAGCCTGCACCTATAAGAGTGTGGACTTCATCAATGAAAAGAATAATATCGCCCGCTTTTTTGACCTCTTCGATTGCATTGCGGATTCTTTCTTCAAAATCGCCTCTGTATTTTGTGCCTGCAACCATGCCTGTAAGGTCGAGGGCAATTATTCTTTTGCTGCGAAGCAGCTCGGGGACCTCGCCCGTTGCAATTTTAAGCGCAAGACCCTCTGCAATTGCGGTTTTGCCCACGCCGGGTTCGCCGATAAGGCAAGGATTGTTTTTTGTTCTCCTGCTTAAAATCTGAATAACTCTTTCAATCTCATTCTGCCTGCCGATAACGGGGTCAATCCTGCCCTGCATGGCAAGAACGGTCAAATCCCTGCCGAATTGGCTTAATGTGGGAGTATCCGATTTTTCTTTTGATTCCTTCTTTGATGCAGAGGGCTGACCGCTGCTGCCGAGTGCATTTGTAAGGTCGGTCAGCAAATCCTGCGGCTGAACACCAAGACGGGTCAGAATTTCCGTTGCGGCTCCGCTGCCTTCACGGATAATGCCCATAAGAATGTGTTCGGTTCCTATATAGGAATGCCCCATGCTTTTGCCCTGAAGAATCGCCGTGTCAATAATATTTTTTGACCTCGGAGTAAAATCGTTTGGTGAAAGAACGGTGGGTGAACCGATGCCTATGCTGCTTTTGATCACCGATTCAACCTCGTTATAAGTGACTTTTCTGGCGGTGAGCGCCGTGTGAGCCATGCCTCCGCTTTCCGCAAGCAGACCGAGCAGAATATGCTCGCTGCCAACGTAGGTATGGCCAAGATTTTCAGCTGAAGTTATTGCGCTGTTGAGCGCATCGTTGGCTTTTTGAGTAAAGCCCGTAAATCTATACATACATTATCCCCCTATAAATTTTATTTGTTATGCAAGAGCCTCCCTTACGGTTTTTGCTCTGATAACATCTCTTGCCGAAGCATTTGATGCGTCGGGATTTGCGGCGCTGATTGTTGCGGGCTGCATGCTGACTATCAGCTCATTGGTTTTTTCAATGGGAATGTCAACAAGTCCTCTTGCCGCACCGAGTCTGACAACCGAAATAAGCTCCATAAATTCATCTGTGCTTAAAAGGCGCGCATTTTTAAGAACTCCAAGCGCTCTGAAAATCTTATCCTCTTCAACAGGATTTTTGATGATTTCAGCCGCTGCCGCTCTTTCCTGCGCAACAAGCTGCAAAACTATTGACTTGAGGTTAGCAATAGCCGTTTCTTCCGTTATGCCGAGAGTTATCTGATTGCTTATCTGATAGATATCGCCCTTTGAAAGTGAGCCCTCGCCGTAAGCTCCTCTGATTGTTAAACCGAGCTTTGAAACGGTGTTTGCAAGCCTGCTCATCTGACCGCAGCGGGTAAGTGCAGGCAGGTGAAGCATGACCGATGCGCGCATTGCCGTGCCAAGGTTTGTAGGGCATTGGGTAAGATATCCGATTCTCTCGTCGAAAGCATATTTGAGTTTTGCATCAAGCATGCTGTCGAGCTTGTCGGCGATATCATATGCTTCTTCAAGAGCAAGACCTGCCTTCATAACCTGAAGTCTGATATGGTCCTCTTCGCAGAGCATGATGCCAACACTTTCGTCTGCCGAAAGAACAAGTGCGCTGCCGTCTTTTTTTGCGGCAAATTCGGGGCTGATAAGGTGGCGCTCTGCAAGAGAAACTGCCTGGATTCTCGAAAGGTCCTTCATTTCAATGAAGCTGAAATCCTTTCTGTCATTCTCAAAAAGAACGCTCTTAATAAGCTCGTTTACCTTGTTTTTTCCTGCAATGTCAAGCTTTGCAGGAAAGGGAAATTTGTCAAGATTTCTTGCAAGACGTATGCGTGTGCTTAAAACGATATCGCCCTGGTCACCTTTGTCAATATACCATTTACTCATTTGCTTTCGCCTCCTTCAAGAGCCTTGATTTCATCTCTGATTTTTGCCGCATTTTCAAAGTCCTGTTTTGCAACGGCTTCATTCATTGCTGCCTTGAGCTTTGCGATTTTTTCTTCGGCAGTTTCAACTTTCGGCTGCTCGGGCGCTGCAGAAACAGTCTTTCCGCTGTGCTTTATCTTTCCGTGAATGCGCTGGATTGACGGAAGCAGTTTATCGTAAAAAGTTCTGTAACAGTCGGCGCAGCCTACTCTTCCGTCACGGGCGATTTCGTCAAACGAGGTGCCGCATTTGGGGCATCTCGGGGTGTTGCCCGATGAAAGCGAGGGCATCATATCGCCGAGAAATCCGCCGAAAAGCTCGGATAGATTCAGTCCGAAGCCTGAGAAAACATCCGAATAACCGAGATGTGCGGCGCAGTCGGAGCAAAGATGGCTTTCCGCCATATCGCCGTTGATAATCTGCTTGATGTGGGTTGTTGCTTCATTCTTTCCGCAATTCTGACATAACATAATCAATCATCCTTTCCCGAATCTATTGTTATAAGCATTTGTTTGAAAATCGACGCCCTTATTCTGTCCTTAACGGCAGGAGGCAGGGCACGCAGCGAATTTTCGCCCGTAGCGGCAAGTATCAGCTTTGCGCATTGTGTATTGATTGCTCCGCTGTGGAGAAGATTCAGAACATTGGCACGGCAGGTTGCAAAATCAAGCGCATCGCCTATGCAGTTAACTGTGTGCATTATCAGCGAGGGTCTGTCAAGTTTCATGCGGGTGATTTTGATGTATCCGCCGCCGCCTCTTCTGCTTTCAACGATATATCCCTGCTCTGGAGTAAATCGAGAAGAAATAACATAGTTTATCTGGCTGGGCACACAGCCGAGGGTCTGTGCAAGCTCGTTGCGCTGGATTTCGGTTGTGCCGTCGTTTTCTAACATTTCAAGAAGCATCCTTGCAATTTCGTTGCTCAGGCTCATTTTATCAGCCCTTTCTTTATCGTTAAATTTGACTTTGACTTTCTTTGACCTTAACCACATTATAATCAGAAAAGGTCAAAAGGTCAAAAGTCAGAAAAGGTCAAAAATGATGATTTAAACGCCGAAACTTGAGATTATCTTTGATTATCTGCGATTTTCTCATTTTTTCTTGAATTTTCAAACTTCGGAACACAAGGCGAAAAATCTGCGTTTTATTATAAAAATTATAGACCAAAACGATGAATGTTATGCCGATTTATGTTGCATTTGATTTCTGTTTATGTTATTATTCGCAAGGTGGTATTAATGAAAAAGTCAAAAACTGCGCTTGGAATTGTCCTTTCGCTTACAGGCGGAATATTCTGGGGCTTTTCGGGTTCATGCGGTCAGTATCTGTTTACATATCATGATGTAAGCTCAAATTGGCTTGTGCCGATAAGAATGGTTTTAACGGGAATCATTCTGCTTACGTTTTGTGCCGCAAAGAATAAAAAGAAAATATTTGATGTGTGGAACGGAAAAAGCAATTTTCTTCGTATGGCGGCATTCACGGTATTCGGACTGATAATGTGTCAGTATGCATATTTTACGGCAATTGAGCATTCAAATGCAGGAACGGCAACGGTTTTGCAGTACCTTTCGCCCGCAATGATACTTGTGTTCATGTGCATCAGAAATAAAAAGCTCCCCACAGCGGCGGAGATTATTGCAATAATTCTTGCCGTCGGAGGAACATTTTTGATTGCAACAGGCGGAAACATCGGTAGCTTTACGGTCACCCCCGAAGCGCTTATATGGGGGTTGCTTGCGGCTGTTTTTCTTGCCTGCTATTCTCTGATACCCGTGAGGCTTCTGAAGATATCGGATACGCCGACAGTGCTCGGCTGGGGAATGCTTATCGGCGGAATTGCACTGATGTTTGTTTTCAGACCGTGGGAAATAATGCCGGTTATAAGCCTGCCGCTGATTGCGGCGGTTGCGGGAATCGTTATTCTCGGAACGGTACTTGCGTATTCCTTTTATCTCGAGGGGATTCATCTTATCGGAGCAACAAAGGCAAGCATTATTTCAAGCATTGAGCCCGTTGCGGCAACGGTTGTCTCCGCTGTGTGGCTGAAAACCGAATTTTCATCGGTCGATATAATCGGATTTATAATGATTATTTCAACAGTATTTATTATTTCATTATTTAATAATAAGGATAAACAAAAAGAACAGATACCATAAAGGCATCTGTTCTTTTTTCTGTCTAGTGGTGTATAAGGCGATACCGCCCATAATATTGTATCATCAGCTGCTTAAAATAACTGTTTATTGCGGTTTTGTTGATATAAGTTTGCGATTTGTATATTTTGAAAAACAATATATATCCACTGCAATTAATGAAAAATAGTGAAAAAATAGTGAAATTTTAATGGAATTCTTCTTTTTGATGTGATAATGTGTTCAGCAACAATCAGTGATATGATATCCTTTATTGTTTGCTCTTGTAATTATTGTTGTAATGTATTAAAATAATCTTTAGTTAAGTTTTAATAAGTTTTTG
>JAFQSY010000065.1 GCA_017409265.1 Clostridia bacterium | reverse complement strand
TTTTTCAGGATTATCTGCAGAAGCCAAACTATTATTTTCTCTTATTCTTGACAGGATGGGGGTATCGCAGATAAATGCGGACAGATTTACGGATAAGAACGGTAATCTGTTTGTGTACTACACCATTCAAGAAATCTGCATAAAGCTTGGCTGTAGTCACGGAAAAGCGGTAAGACTTGTCAACGAACTTGAATATCATGGACTTATTTTCAAGCAAAGAAAAGGTTGCGGGAAACCGAATAAAATCATTGTTTTACCATCCGTTCTGAGAATTCTCAAAACAGTACATAAGAAATCCGATAATGAGAATTCAGAAGTTCCCGAAAACGGAAATCAAAAGTTCTCAATATCGGAAGTAATCTATAATAACAACAGTTACAACAACATCAGTTACCTCCATCCATCTATCGAGTATGAACGGTTGATAGAAAGCATCGAAGAACAGATCGAATATGATTGCATAAACGCAGATGCGGAAATAGTCAGAGAAATAATTCTCATTATGGCAGATGTTATTTCCGGGACAAGCTCCACCGTCAGAATCGGCGGGAGTGATTTTCCGAGAGAAGTTGTTATTTCACGATTCAGAAAACTTACTGCAGAACACATTGAATACATTATCGGTTGTATTGAAAGCAGTGAAACAAAAATTAAAAACATAAAAGCATATCTGATTTCGGCTTTGTTCAATGCACCGACAACCATAGCAAACTCTGTTTCGGCGGAATTTGCATATTATCAAAATTTATCTTAAGGAGAAACAAATGAATAATACTTTCAGAGATTACCCCGACGTTGTGAGCATTGAAGAACTTCAGGATATGCTTCACATCGGCAGAAATGCCGCCTATGACATTGTCAAGGAAGGCAAAATCAAAACTATCAGAATCGGCAAACGATATATCATTCCGAAAACAAGCGTTATAAATTTTCTCGAAACAGCGTCTTAACTCTTGTAAACAGTAAAATATTATGTATAATTTTAATTACGGAATGATTGACTGTTTTCCAATCAGAAAGGAGTTTCAATGGTAACAGGCAATCTGCAAATCAAAGACGGCAAGTATTATGCCGTTGTCAATCTCAGAGATGAAACCGGCAAAAGAAAGCAGAAATGGGTCAGCACGGGTCTGCCCGTCAGAGGCAACAAGAAAAACGCCGAGCAATTCCTGAATCAGGAGCTTGAAAAATGGAACTACCATAACGGCGTTTATTACGGTATTTCGGTTGCGGAATACTTTGAAATATGGCTGACAGAGATTGAAAAAGAAGTCAGACCGAACACCTTCCGTTCTTATAAGGGTAATATGACGAATCACATTATTCCGTATTTCAGGAACAAGAAGATTCAGCTTCAGTCAATCAAGCCTATCGACCTTGAGGATTATTATTTCTCGCTTCTCAGACCCGAAAGCAATCTCGAAAACGGTGCGGCACTTTCCGCAACAACAATAAGGCACCACCATCAGAACATAAGCAAGGCACTTGCCGATGCGGTCAGAAAAGGATATATTCCGCTCAATCCCGCAAGCTCTGCAAGATTGCCGAAGAAAGAGAAATACAAAGCTGAATTTCTCAACCACGAACAGCTTGACGAACTTATTTCTCTGTTCAAAGGAAGTCCCGTTGAATTGCCCGTCAGACTTTGTGCAATTTACGGTTTCCGCAGAAGTGAGGTGCTGGGTCTTAAATGGAAGAACGTCGATTTCATCAACCGCACAATAACAATAAGCGAAACACTTCAGCAGCACACGGGCGGCAATTACACCGACCATCCCAAGACAGAAAGCAGTTACAGAACTCTGCCGTTGAACAATACGGCTTATGACCTTCTGAAAGAACAGAAGAAGCTTCAGGATGAACGCAAACTGCTTATGGGCAATTATTACATATATAATGACTATGTCTGCACATGGGGTAACGGCGAAGTAATTGCACCGAATTATCTGACACGCACTTTTCACTCAGTCATTCAGAACAGTACACTACCGCAGATAAGACTGCATGATTTACGCCACAGCGTTGCGAGCAATCTTCTCAATCTCGGATTTTCGGTTGTTCAGGTTCAGGAATGGCTCGGTCATGGAAGTGCATCAACAACACTTAATTTCTATGCTCACGTTGATAAGAGTTCAAAAATCAGCATCGCAGACACTCTTGATAAATTAAATTCGGAACAAGAGAAAAAAGAGGACAAAGTGTTAGAAAAGGTGTTTGAAGAAAAGACCCTTTCAGAAACAAAAAAAGACCCCGTAAAAGGGTCGGAAAAAGGCTTAAAAAAAGCAAAAATCAGCACAAAAGTTGTGCCGATAAAAAAACAAAGCCTGAAAAAGTGTTAGAAAAATGTTAGAAAAAAGGGTCAAAAGTGTTAGAAAAAATTATTTTTCGAAAAGAGAAATCCCGAAACCCTTGTATATCAACGGTTTCGGGACTTGAATGGCAGGGGCAGAAGGACTTGAACCCTCGGCACGCGGTTTTGGAGACCGCTGCTCTACCAACTGAGCTATACCCCTATATTAATTATGGTGGGCCATCAGGGACTCGAACCCCGGACCGACCGGTTATGAGCCGGTTGCTCTAACCAACTGAGCTAATGGCCCATATGTGTGTATTCGCAACGATAGATATAATACCAAAAAGATTTCGATTTGTCAATATTTTTTTAAAAATTATTTTGTGTTAAGTTGCTTTGATAAACAATGAACCGTAACAAATACATTTGCAGTGGCCAAGGGCCTGTCAGACTGTGAGAACTGAAATGAAAAAACAAAGAATTTTAAATAAATTAGAAAAAAAGGAACAGAAGAGGCGACCTTGTACGGTCACTCGATATTATTTGCTGAATTTATACCATGTTTGACATAATCCAAATACGGATTTATAATATAGAAACGAAGGGCGGTGTTGGCATGAAATATACTGCAGACCATATCTTAAAGAAAGCGATAAAATATTTGGTATAATGACAACTTTACAAACAGGAGCTGATACAATGAAAAAGCTGATTTCTTTATTGTTTTGTGTTTTAATTGCAATTAATGCGTTTGTTCCGTGTTTTGCGTCAGACGGAGCAATTACACCTCGAATTATTGAAACCGTTTATCCCACAGACGATGTTGTTATTGCCGATATCGTTATCAATGCCGACAGGAGCGGTGAAACGGATGTTACTTCGATTATTCAGCAGGCAATCGATGACTGTGCTGCAAACGGCGGAGGAACGGTATGGCTGCCTGAAGGAAAATACAGAATAACCGGAAGTCTTTATATCCGCCAGTTTGTAACGCTGATGGGCGATTATCAGGATCCCGATGAAGGAAAGCAATACGGAACAATTATTGTTGCGGATGTTGAGAGCACCGATGCAATGAATCCTGCTTTGATTAAAGTCGGCGCAAGTGCGGGTGCGATTGGTCTTACGGTATGGTATCCCGAACAGGAGATAGACGCTGTCAAGCCTTATCCTTTTACTTTTTATGTTGTGGGTAATGAGGATTATATGCTCTCAACAATCAAAAACTGTACTCTTATAAATTCTTACAGAGGAATCGGTGCAAGTGCCGAATGCGAAAACGGAATTTATGAGTGTCACGAAATGCTGACGATTGAAAATGTTAAAGGAACCTGCCTTTATCAGGGCTTGAACGCACATAATTCAGCCGATGTTGACACGGTAAAAACTCTTTATATCTCTAATGAGTATTGGGCAGAGGCGGGAGCTGAATTTAATTCCCCCGAAAGACGGAAGATTGATGATTATACCCGCAAAAACGCATTCGGTCTTATTATCGGCGACCTTGAGTGGCCTGAGTTTGCGAATGTCAGAGTTTCAGATATGCTATATGGAATTTTTGTCAAAGAAGGCACTCGTTATACCTTCAGCGGGGAGTTTACAGACCTTTATATAACCGATTGTGATTACGGAATTTATATCCCCGAACACAATATTATTCAGAGAGGATATTCATGGGGAACAGGTATAAGCAACGGCGTTATTAAGGGAAGCAAATATGCAATATATGACCCCGGCAAAAACGCAACCGTGCTCACTAATGTAGAGATTGAAGGTAAGGTCAAGGGCAAAAATATCCGTATTTATAATGCTGATACAAGCAAATACACGCCTGATTATGAACATACTCACGCAAAGCCCAATGATATTTTATATGTTGTTTCTGCCGATAAAACAGCAAAATCAGACGCATCGGCAGCAGTTCAGGCAAAGCTTGATGAGGCTGCTGTGACAGGAGGAGTTGTTTATCTTCCTGCAGGAGTTTATCGCTTTGAAAACCCGATAACCGTGCCTGCAGCGGTTGAGTTCAGAGGCTCGTCTTCTGTTGCGACCCGCTGTCAGAGGGATAACAGCAGCGGAACTCTGATTCTTTCATATTACGGTTATGATCCTTCAAGTAAACCGCTTATCACCTTGGGCGGTGATTCATCGGGTATCAGCGGAATAAGAGTTGATTATCCGCTCAATAACCCTGTTGACGAAAGCGGAAACTATATGAAAACATCGCCCGTTATATATTCGGAATTCAATGATGTTTACGCAGTCAACTGCTGTATTACTCTTGCAAGCTGCGGAATAAAGCTTGAAAATTCTGACAACGCATTTATGAAAAAAATAATAGGCTGCTGTTATGAGTCCATGTTCAGCCTTACGGAATGTGACGGTGCTTTTATTGAGGGCTGCCTGCAGAACGCAAACACTCTGCCGAGAAACGGCTATGCAAAGCTCGGAATTCCCCGATTGACAGAAGATAAATTGTTTGATTATGTTTTTATCCCAATAACAAGAATTCAAACCGATTATATCAGACTTAATTCCTGCAAAGATGCTACGGTGTTCAACACATTTATTTACGGTGGAAAATCATTTTTAAATTCCGTGAACAGCAATGCGGTTTTTGTTAATGTCGGTCACGACGGTTCGTCAAAAACAGAGCCGGCACTCATAATGTCCGGCGGTGAAATAACATTTCTCAATTCTATGCGTTCAACCTCTGACGGTCAGCATGGTTTTAACTTTTATTCAATCGAAAACGGCACAAGTTTTAAATCATATAACAGTCAGTCGGTTGACATGGATTATTCTGAGCATCCCGTTATCAGAAACATAAAATTCAATGAGCTTGATAAAGGTGAACGGATTTATTATTTCTTACAACCATTCTACAAGCTAATAGCATTTTTCGGAAAACTGAGAATGGAAAACAAATAAAGGGAATTATTCCTTTTACAGCTCAAGTTCCATCCAATCGGCAGGGGAAAGAGCAGAACCTACAAAACCACCTCAACCGGTGCGGTAAGCACCGATAAGAGGTGGTTCAGTGTTTTTGTGAGGATAGTCTGACAAATTGGAATTTATAGAATTGATTATACCTCTCATACCAAAATATGAAAATGATTTTTATTTTTCTTTAATAAGCACCATGCTGTAAAGCTCCAGCTCAAATGAAAGGTTATCTGTAACTGCTACAAGTTCTCCGTTGTGCCCGTTATCAACCTTATATATTTCGTATGACCCCTTTTCACCCAAATCCAACGAAATTTTTTTGTTGGGCAAAGAGTCATTATCGCTGTAATAAGTAAGTATAATTGTTGCTTTTCCGTTTTTATCCACACCGCAAAGAGAATAGATATTTTCAATCTCATTTTGGGAAG
>JAFQSY010000064.1 GCA_017409265.1 Clostridia bacterium | reverse complement strand
TGTGTTTCAGATCAATGGTCTTGATTATTTCGCTCCGCTTTCTTCTTTTAAGCAAAAACATCACCGAATGAAAGAGGCAGTAGATTTCATCAAGGTAAAGGATTACGCAGTAATTAACCTTAACAATATGTTTCCTGTTCCTTTGACAGAAAGAAAGTATGTAGATATTAGAAGCGAAAGAGATCCGCATTATCGTGCTCTGCTTCTTGCTGAGTATCGTTTTATTAAATCGATACAAGAGAAGATTCGCAAAAATGCTCAAAATGTTTACAAGATTAAAATCAAGGACGGAACTTCATCTGCTCTTGCAAAACGTTGCAATGATTTTCTTTCTCTAGAAAAAGCTTGTAATAAATATATCAAATAATTTGCATAATAAATGCCGTCCAAGTGGGCGGCATTTATTTTTTTTACTTATTAGAATTTAGCGTACGTATCATCTGCATAACTGCTTTTTTCTGCTCGGCTGTGAGGCTAACCCAAGAGTCAAAGAGTTCTTTGATTTCAGGTGTCATCTCAACCATATCTCCGTCTGCAAAGAACTGGGATATTGTAATGCCGAATCCAGCGCAAATTGCTTCTAATGTACTTATTGAAGGTAAAGTGTTCCTTCTGAAAATATTTGCAAGAGTAGATTCGGACAAACCGCATTCTTTTGATAATCTATATTCAGTCCATCCGCGCTCATCCAATAACTGACGAAGCCTCTTATGTGTATCCATAGCCTCACCACCTTTCTTAATTATATTTTACCGCCAAACTTAACGGTTTTATACCCAAGACTTGTAATGTGCATACCGTTATGTTAAACTGTATTATATGATTAAGTTGAAAGGTATGGGTTATGTGTTAGATATTTATACGGTTGCCTTTTTCGGTCACAGATATATTGACAATCCTTTAAAGGTGGAAGCATTGCTTGAAGAGCAAATCAGAAAACTTATTAACGAAAAAGAATATGTAGATTTTCTAGTTGGACGTAATGGTGAATTTGACCAGTGTGCTTCGTCAACAGTTCTTCGTGTACAAAAAAATGTAAGGGATGATAACAACGGGCTTGTGTTAGTGTTGCCATATCCTACTGCAGATTATCTGAATAACGAAGAATCATTCCACAATTACTACACTGACGTAGAGATATCTTATGCTGCGTCAAAGGCGCATCCTAAATCAGCAATCCAAATTCGTAACCGTGAAATGGTTGACCGTGCCGATTTGATTATCTGCTATATTGAGCACGAAAAGGGCGGCGCTTGGCAGACGGTAGAGTATGCTCTAAAACAGCAAAAGCAGGTAATTAACATCTATAATCAAAATAATATATGAAAGACGCCGCATCAAACTCGATGCGACGTCTTGCTCGTTATGTTCGCTTTGGATCTTTATCCCCATGTAATATCCACTCGGCGTCGTAGCCGAATTCCATTGCAATGACTTTTGCAAGGGAGGAAGAAAGAGTAGTGATTTTTTTGCTTTCGCCGGTCAGAGTATAAACATAGTTTTCAGAAACTCCGATCCGTTTTGCAAATTCTCTTTTTGAGATATTTTGCTCTGCAATAATCTTATTTAACCTACTGATTTTGATTATCGTGCTGATAGTCAAGGGCTGTTCGGGCGGCACCGATGTTCTCAAAGGCAAATGGAATTTGGACGGTACAACCGCTTATGAGTTCAGCGGTGATGGAAACGGAGCCTTGCTCCTGCCTAATGTCACCTATGAATTTTCTTACGATATCAAGAAAGACCAAATCTCCATCGACTACGAAAATGAGTCCGTCCGTGACGGCACATATACATTCACCGTTGAGGATAACACACTCACGCTCATCGGCGGCGAAGGCACCGTCGGCGGCACCTACACTCTCACACGGGTGGAGGAATAAGCTTTATTAGAAATATGATGGACATTGCAAAAAAGGAAAGTCGGTGAAAATTCACTGACTTTCCTTTAAAAACTTTTGTGAGATACAACCATTCTTTTATGCTTCACCGTTTTCTTCGGAGTTCGGAATAACCATATTTTCTATGGCAGATCGCAATTGCGGATTGTGAATGACAAAATGAATTGCCGGCGCCTTGTTTTTGGATACAACTACCCATTTCCCTTCAAGAATACGAATTTGTATATTTCTAAACGGATAGTTGCTGTTTTGCTTGATGATATAGTTTTCTTGCTCCTGACTGTAGCGAAGGGTTTGATCCATATGCAGTAAATACTCTTCGTAGGTATACGCAATATCCTTTTCGTAGAAGATCTCCGAAAGAGGCAGCAACATAGGATGCTCCTTAAATTCCGATTCGCTGATGACAGGAATCTCATCGGTTATACTCTCTTCTTCCAAAACGGTTTTATACAGCTGCCGTTGTTCTGCCGCATAAGCAAGAATACGATTCTTATCTGCCTCATCAACAGAATTATGTCCCAGAATCTGCATAAGCAGTTCTTCGGAAAGCGTGTGGATGGGCAATGCGGAAAGAATGGATCTTCTTTTGCCGGAAGTCATGCAGTCTTTTTTTACAAATGCGCTGAAAGCACTCTCAGATTCAACCCGGTAAATATCCATAAGAGGAGATGCATTTGACAGGAGATCGAGTGCTCTTT
>JAFQSY010000063.1 GCA_017409265.1 Clostridia bacterium | reverse complement strand
CTGACCACTGGTCAACATAGTCTGCCATGGGGCTTGACGGAGTGATGGGGTAGATGCCTGCAACTTCTGTGAAGGCATATGACACCCATGCAGCGGCGTTGTTACCGTCCATGGTCTTCATTTTTCTTGCCATAGTCTTTTTCCTCCTAAAAGTTTTAAACCATTATTAGTGAAATAGTTAAACACCATTGATTATACTAACACTTTTCGTTCGGTTTGTAAAGTCTTTAAATATTCCAAATTGCACAAGTTTTTTATAATTTATTTGTATAAACCTATCAATAAAAATGTAAATTTATGAGTTTGGTAAAGTGATTTATTGACATTTACAGTTTGAAGTGGTAATCTAATACTATATTTTTTATTGGAGGCGATTTTATGGCACTCAATTTTGTGCAGCAGATTTTCTTTAAGCTTTTCGCACTCATCATCTCCGTTATCTATTCATTCAACGGCGGTGTTGTTGCACCCCCAACCGATGCGGTTATCAAAGCAAAGAATAATGACGCAAAACTCGTTTTTGCAACAGTTGCAGACCCCCAGGTTTCAAACTATCTGTTCGACAGATATCAGGCATTCCAGGAATCCTGCATTGACCTTCGCAACGCAGACAGACTTGATGCAATCGTCGGCATCGGCGATATCGCAGAAAACGGTCTTGCAGAGGAATATCAGCTTGTTTATGACGAGCTTAAGGGCGTTGCTCCCCGCTACATCATGGCTTCGGGCAACCACGACGTAAGACTCCGTGCATACAGCCAGAGCTACGCACGTTTTTCAAAATTCACAAATGCCCTCAACGGCAATGACAGCATGACAAAGAACGCTTATGCAGAAGGAAAATATGCATATTCAGAGGTTGTCAACGGCTATAAATTCATCGTTATGGGCACAGATAAAACAATGATGGAAGAAGCATATATCAGCCCCGAGCAGCTCGAATGGATTGACAGCGAAATCGCTTCAGTAAAAGACGGTATGCCCGTATTTGTTCTTCTCCACCAGCCCCTCAAGCTTACTCACAACCTTCCCACAACATGGGGTAACGGTACAAACAAAGAAGCTGGCTCCGTAGGTGACCAGAACGACGATATCAAGGCTCTTCTTGCAAAGCACGCAAACGATAAGACAGTTATTCTCATCACAGGTCATCTTCATGCAGGCTTCAGTCAGTACAGCTACGAGCAGATCGAAGGCTTCCATTCAATCAATGTTCCCGCACTTTCCATTGAGAACAAAGACGGCGAGGAAGGCGGCAACGGCTCAGGTCTTACATATATCGTTGAGGTTTACGACGATGAAGTTCTCTTCAGAGCAAGAAACTGCCGTACAGGCGAATGGCTCACAAAATGGGACACTTCAATCCCTCTTAAATAATTGAAAGGATAATAAAACAATGAAAAAAGTTCTTATCAGCATCTTAAGCATTGTTCTTTGCATCTCGCTTGTTTCGGGCGGCGCTGTTTTCTCGGCATCGACCGTTCCTGCAACCAACACAGATGCGGTCATAACCGAAAGAAGCGATGCATCTCCCTTCCGTATCTCCGTTGTTGTTAACGGCGACCCCTCAACCTCAAAGGGTATCACTTGGTACACCAAGGCAAACACCTCAAGCGTTGTCAATATTTTCGATGAAAACGGCGCAAAGGTAAACGCAAAAGTTAATTGCGCAGATGTTTTTGAGTTCGAAGGCAATTATGTTCACAAGGCAACCGTTACAGGTCTTGAAGCAGGCAAAACCTATCTTTATGAAGTCGGTAACGGCGAAGTTTTCAGCGCGGCAGGTAAGTTTGTAACAGATAACGGCGACAGCAAGTCGGAATTTATCGTTTTCGGTGATGTTCAGGCAAGCAATCTCCATAATTTCCAATCAGCCGCAAGAGTTATCGGAACAGCTTTCGATTACATGCCCGGCGCAGAGTTTATGATTGGTCTCGGCGACTTCACAAATGACAGCACCAACGAAGAATGGGACTTCTACGATGAGGCTATGAAAACAATCAACCTCAACACCACTCTCGTTCCCATCGCAGGCAACCACGACGGTCTCGGCGTATGGGATTGGTTCAACAATATGTTCAACCTTGACACAAGCGAAAGCGTTCAGAATCTCAACGGTGTTAACTATTCATTCGACTACGGCAATGCTCACATCGCCGTTCTCAACACAAACGACCTTCTTTCAATGTCAATTCCCCAGCTCACATGGCTTAAAAATGACATGAACGGCACTGACAAGGACTGGAAAATCGTTTGCATGCACAAATCACCCTACACCCTCGGCAAGGACGGCAAATGGCCCGATGCTCTCTATCTTCAGAGATGCCTCACAAAGGTTGTTGACGAATGCGATATCGACCTTGTTATGAGCGGTCATGACCATCAGTATCTCAGAACAAAGGCTCTCACCGGCAACAAGCTTGATAAAGACGGTGCTGTTTATGTTCTTGCAGGAACTGCAGGCACAAAGAGATACGGCGTGCGCAACTTCCTTGTTGACCACTTCATGAAAACATCGTTCATCAACACTCTCACCACCCAGAACAGCGGCAACTACTGGGACGGTGAAAGCTATGATAACATTAACGAAAACTACAAGGGCGGCATCTTCAACACCATCGCAATCGACGGCGGAAAGCTCACCTTTAATTCATACGTTGTTTCCGACCTTACAGAGGATGAAGAGGGCAACTTCATTGATATGAATGAAGCTCCCACAGTCACTCTTCACGACAGCTTCTCCCTTGAGAAGAAGACAGGCAAGAACAAAATCACCTTCACAGGCGACAACACAACAAGCGAAATTGAATATTACTTGAGCGTTGTTCCCAGCTTTATGGGACTTGCAGCTTATGCAATCATGGAATGGCTCCCCAGATTCCTCATTATGGCTCCCGAGCTCATTTATGACGTTCTTTTCATGGATGGCTCATTCTAAAAAAGTATCACCGCAGTTTCTTTAAGAATCTGCGGTGATTTTTATTATGCTGATATAAAGAAAAACCACTCTGAAATTCAGAGTGGTTTCTTTTTGGAGCGGATGACGAGGCTCGAACTCGCTACCTCCACCTTGGCAAGGTGGCGCTCTACCAGATGAGCTACATCCGCAACTGCAAGAGAGATTATAGCAGAGTCATTTCCAATTGTCAAGAGCTATTTTAATATTTTTTGCGCTCTTTTCAGTCATATTTTTTCAAAAAACTATTTATTTACCCGTAATTTATTGATATAATAATTATATATTGCCTTAAAAGGGAGAAATTATTTATGGAAAAATATCTTATTAATCCCAATCAGAAAATTTCAAAAATAAACAAAGATATATACGGTCATTTTTCCGAGCATCTCGGAAGATGCATCTATGAGGGTCTTTATGTAGGCGAAAACTCTGATATTCCCAACATCAACGGTATGCGCTGCGACGTTGTTGATGCTCTTAAGGACATGGGCATTCCCGTTCTGCGCTGGCCGGGCGGCTGTTTTGCCGACGAATACCATTGGAAGGACGGCATCGGACCCAAAGAGAACAGAAAAAGAATGATAAACACCCATTGGGGTGGAGTTGTTGAGGATAACAGCTTCGGCACTCACGAATATTTCGAGCTCTGTCGTCAGCTTGGCTGCGATACATATATCAACGGCAACGTCGGTTCGGGCACCGTTCAGGAAATGAACGAATGGGTTGAATACATGACTCTTGACGGCACTTCTCCCATGGCGGATTTGCGCAAGGCAAACGGTCACGAAAAGCCCTGGGATATCAGATATTTCGGCGTCGGTAACGAGAGCTGGGGCTGCGGCGGCCACATGCTCCCCGAGGCATATGCCAACGAGTTCAGACGCTACGAAACCTTCGTTCGTGACTACGACAGCAGCAAGCATATTTACAGAATTGCCTGCGGTGCAAACTGCTTTGATTATCATTGGACAGAGGTTCTCCTGCAAAAGGCTTGCAGCAGAATGGACGGTCTTTCACTCCATTATTACACCATTCCCCATGATTGGAACCGCAAGGGAAGTTCGCTTGAATTTACAAAAGACGAGTATTATCTTACCTTGGAAAGAGCCTATAAAATGGAGGAGCTCGTACGCCGTCACGGCGATATCATGAATCAGCATGACCCCGATAAGAGAGTCGGCCTGATTGTTGACGAATGGGGCACATGGTATGACGTTGAGCCCGGCACAAACCCCGGCTTCCTCTATCAGCAGAACACAATGCGTGATGCAATGGTTGCGGCGATGACACTCAACATTTTCAACAAGCATTCCGACAGAGTGAAGATGGCAAACATCGCACAGACCGTCAACGTTCTTCAGTCCGTTGCTCTGACAGACGGCGAAGAGATGCTTCTCACACCGACATATTTCGTATTTAAAATGTATAAAGACCATCAGGAAAACACCCTGCTCGGCTCCCACATCACCACCTCGGAAATCGAGGCTGAAAGCGGAAAATATCCGCAGCTCATTGAAAGTGCATCGGTTGACGAAAACGGTGTTATTTATGCAACCGTCACCAACACCTCGGCTGATGAGAGCGCTGAAATCAAATGTCAGGTTGCAGATTTTGAAGTTAAAGAAATCAAGGCTGAAATCCTTGGCGGCAGTCCGTGGGATTACAACTCATTCGAGAAAAAAGATGTTGTTAAAACCCGTGAATTTACCGATTTCTCGGTTACCAAAGACGGTTTTATCGCAACTCTTCCGCCCTGCAGCGTTGTTAAATTTGTAATAAAGTAATGCAGGAGAATATTTGCAAACGCTGTTTTCTTCTCAATTGCGGCAGAGAAGATACATACAAAAACATAAAAGAACATATTGACAGGCTTTCTCCGAATGAAAGATGCAACGGGGAGGAGTACGGCAAACGTCTTGACATCTGTGCAGGTTGTGAGCATCTTTCGGGCGGAGTCTGTCTTAAATGCGGATGTTATCCCGAATTTCGGGCGGCATTCGCAAAGCAGAAATGTCCGTATAAGAAATGGTAAGGGGGAAACAAAATGTATAACATTCTTATCTGCGACGATGAGGCTGACATCCGTTCAGCGCTCAAAATCTATCTTTCGGGAAATGACTATAACATTCTCGAAGCCGAAAACGGTAAGCAGGCTCTTGAAATCATTGAGAAAGAAGACATTCATCTTCTTCTCATGGATATCATGATGCCTGTCATGGACGGAATCCGCGCCCTTGCAAAGCTTCGCGACTCGGGTAACAACATTCCCGTTATTCTTCTGACCGCAAAAAGCCAGGATACCGACAAAATTCTCGGTCTTAACGCAGGCGCCGACGACTACATAACAAAGCCGTTCAACCCCGTTGAGGTTACGGCGAGAGTCAAATCGCAGATTCGCAGATATGTGCGTTTCGGCGGGTCGGACAATGCTGTTAAAGCTGAAAATCCGAGTGTTCTCCGCAACGGCGGACTTGAGCTTGATGACAGCACAAAATCCTGCACCATTGACGGCGAACCCGTCAACCTGACTCCGACAGAAATGCAGATTCTCCGCTTCTTTATGCAGAATCTTGACAAGGTTTTTTCGCCGAAAGAAATTTACCGCAAGGTCTGGGGCGATGACCCTCTCGGCGCGGAAAACACGGTTACGGTTCATATCCGCCACCTGCGTGAGAAAATCGAAATCGACCCCGCAAACCCCGATTATCTTACCGTATCGTGGGGTCACGGCTATAAAATGGTCAGCAAAAAGAATCCCGACTCTCTTAATAAGGAGTAATCTTAATGAAACGCCAACAGATTCGTTCAACAACCGATACCTCGGCAACAACGGTGCTTCTCATCGGTCTGACCATTATCGTTGTCGGCTGTTTTCTCGGAATTTCATATCTGTTTGAATATGATTTTTATAACAAGGATAACAACGGCGAAACAGCAAAAACAATAGCGGTTCAGATTTATTCGCAGGATGACTGTGAGATGGCAAAGGATTTCTATAAAAGCATGCTCAACGATTCCTCGGACATCGCTTTGGCAAAAGCCGACTCCGTTATGCAGAATAACCATTATCGGCTCGGCTATTACGTCGATTACTTTTCACCCGAAAAAACAAATTTCGTTTTTGCCGTTTTTGACACAAACGGCAGGCTGTTATGGGAGCCCTCCGGAGGTTATTCCTACATGCTTGCAAAGGAGCGCACGGATTATCTCGGCTCCTCGGATTTCTACGTTACCGATGAAAACGGCGGAATAATTCCGCTGAAAATCAACTATGCAATTCTCATTGACGAAAATCAGGCTTCCGACCGCTACAAAACAGCGTTTGACTGGATTGATGCCGCTAACACCCTCAAATATTTCGTTTTCGTTGTTCTGTTTGTGGCACTTCTGATAATCGTTATTCTTCTTTCGCTCGTAACCATAAACGCAGGCACAACCGACCCCGAAACGGGCGAGATAATTCCGGGATTTATCGACAAGGTTCCGCTCGACATCTGCACGGTTGCAATCATCGCCTTCTTTGCGGTTGCGTGGATGGTTATAGGGCTGACCTCGGCGGCTGACGTTAACATGGTTCTCAACAACCTTGTTGTTGTCATTACCTTCGTTGCCTTCGTCATGCTGCTCATGACATATCTTATGACGGTCTCCGTAAGAGTCAAAATGGGTAAATTCTATAAAAACACAGTAGTTTATATGATTTACCGCAGATTCAAAAGAAAAACTCCCAGAAAGGTCAGAAAGGCTTTCGGCGATATGACCTTCATGGGCAAGGTTATTACAGGAATTTCGCTTTACATTATCTTTGAAGCATCAATCCTCATTGCCATGGCATATCTCGGCATTTTCGGCGGCGATTCCGCAAGAATTTTCACAATGTTCCTCATCGTCTGGGGCATGACAAGGCTTCTGATTGTTCCCATCTTCGTTATGGTTGCGATTAACCTCAACTATATAAGAGAAGAGGGCGAAAAGCTTGCAGGCGGTGTTTTCGGCGACGGCGTTACCGATAAATTGAGCATTGCCGCTTTCAAATCCCACGGCAAAAATCTCGACCAGATAAGAAAAGAAATCAACAAGGCGATGGAGCAGGAGCTCAAAAGCGAAAGGCTCAAGAATGAGCTCATTACCAATGTTTCGCACGACATAAAAACTCCGCTCACATCAATAATGAGCTATGTTGATTTCCTCCAGCGCGATAATATCAGCGAGGAGGAACGCAAGAAATATCTTGCAATTGTTGCAAAACACACGGACAAGCTCGCTGTGCTTGCAAAGAATCTTATAGAGGTTTCGCAGATATCCTCGGGCAATATTGAAGTCAAGAAAGAAAAAACGAGCCTCAACATCATTATTGAGCAGACCATCGAAGAATTTGCCCTGCGCCTTGAACAGAGTGAGCTTATTCCGAGAGTTTCTCTTCCCGAAGAAGAAATCTTCATTATGGGCGACGGTGAATGGCTCTGGAGAATCTTCTCAAACCTTCTCAACAACGCCTGTAAATATGCAGCAAGCGGAACAGATGTTGAAATTTCACTTGAAGAACATAACGGAAAAGCATTTGTCCGCATTGCAAATATCTCAAAATCCGCTCTTCACGTTGAGGGCGACGAGCTGTTTGAACGCTTTGTCAGAGGCGACAGCTCAAGACACACCGACGGCAACGGTCTGGGACTTTCAATCGCAAGAAGCCTTGCAGAGCTTCAGAACGGAACTCTTGATATTTCTGTTAAGGGCGATATCTTCGCTGCTGTTGTTGTGTTTGATAAAGTATAAACTATTTTTTGGAGTTAACATGAAAAAACGTATTCTCGCGGCAGCACTTGCAGTCATTATGGCATCGGGTCTGTTCGCATGCACAAAAATTCCCGAAGAAAAAGCCACTCCCTCGGATGCAACCGCTGAAGCGGCAACCGAAAACCCTGCCACAACCGCACCCAAAACAACGCAGGAAGAAACAACAGCCGAGCCGACAACCCTGCTGTCAACAACCGTGACAAGACTTGTGACAACAACAAAAAAATTAACAACAACGGCAAAGGCAACCACAACAAAAAAACCGACCACCTCCAAATCAACAACGGTGAAAGCTCCCGAAACAACCGAGCTTGAGCTTCTCGATTTCAGAGTCAGTGAGGACGATTACGCAACGGAGCTCAAATACGGCGTTGTATGCCACAGAATCGTGACAAAATACTATGAGAAGCAGCCCGACGGCACCGAAGTTCTTGTTAAAGAAGAAATCAATTCGGAGCTTGTAGACCGCATTCTTTACCATGCAGATTACGGAGATTTGCTGCCTGCCGCGCAGGAAAACCGCGAAAAGTTCCGCAGCAAAATCAACGAAGTTCTCTCAATCATCAACGGTTACAGAGCCGACGGCGGACTCAAACCCTTAAAGCTCAACGAAAAGCTGACAGAAATCGCTTGCGTCAGAGCAGAAGAAATTGCATGGTCGGGCGACCATGACCACACACGACCCAATCTTCAGTCCTGCTTCAGCCTTATGCGTGAAAACGGATTCAGCACGGGTCTTGCAGGCGAAAACATCGGCTGGGGCTTCTCAAGCTCATCCTCTGTCTGCGAGGCATGGAAAAACTCCAAAACACACTATGAAAATATCATGAACCCCGATTTTACCGAAACGGGCATCGGCATTGCCGCTGACCCCGATAAGGACGGCAATCTCTGCTGGGCACAGTATTTTTACGGGGGATAAACAGACTGAAAGCGTACCGAACGGTACGCTTTTTTCATAATATCGCCGCAAGAGTCAGCATCGGAACTGTTTTTTTCACAATTGATTCAAAATCAGACAGCGGAAGAGGGTTTTCGCCCTTTCCGATTTCAACGGTGAACGCAGGCTTATTGAAATATTCGATAAACCAATCTTTATAGCCGCCGTGCGATGCAAGCCCATCATTCTCAACGAGGGTGTAACCGCTTGCGGCAGCAAAAATCCGTGCAAGGCGTTCGCTTTCGGGCGGTCTGTTTTTGCCGTATTCCCAGAAAATCTCTTCTCCCTGACTGTGAAGCGCAATTGCCGCTCTTGGTCTGCGCGCTTTTGTCAGATTAACAAGAGCAAGGGTTTCGGGCTCGCTTTCAGGCATATATCCGCCGTATCTTCTCGGCGACGGACCGAGAATGCCCTCATCAATCTCCATGTTGCGAAGCTCTGCCCAGCCTGCATCAAAATTATGGTTTATATCAACACCACGTGCATTTGCATTCCATTTTTCGTCAGACGAAGCCGAAATTTTTCTCACATTTTCGGCATATTTCCACGCACCGTCAATGCCGTTGATTGCAATCTGCACTCCGTCGGGATTGACGCAGGGTACAATTATTATTTCCCTGCTTATACATGCGGTATCTGCGCCGGAAACAGTCATTCCGCATGCCTTTGATTTGAGAATAAGCTCCGCAAAATGCAGGGCAAGCAGACTTGTCAGCCACTCCTGACCGTGAAAGCCTGCCGCTATCAGAAGCGGGTTTTCGCTTCTGCCGATATGCAAAGAAAATATCCCTCTTTGGCACAAAGATTTGCCGATAACTCTCACTCCGAGAAACGGAAATGATTTTTTTAAAGAAAAAATCATTTTTCTTTGATTTTCGGCTGTCATTACCGCAGGTTTTGTGATATAATCCATTTATAACCACCCCTTTTTTGATAATAATATTCATTTCAAAATCGAAATAAAACCTTTGGAGGAGCTATTATGGAGCTTTTTGAAAAAACGGTTGAAAAGAATTATATCTATAACGGAAAAATCATCAACGTTCGCCGTGATAAGGCAGAGCTTCCCGACGGCAAGCCCTGCACCCGTGAGGTTGTTGAGCATAACGGCGGTGTCTGCGTTGCGGCTCTGACGGATAATGACGAGCTGATGTTTGTGCGCCAGTTCAGATATCCCTATATGGAAGTCGTTCTTGAGCTGCCTGCAGGCAAGCTTGAAAAGGGCGAGGACCCCTTTGAAGCAGGCAAGCGCGAGCTTGAGGAAGAAACGGGCTGCGTTGCCGCAAAATATCACGATTTGGGCAAGTTCTATCCCACCCCCGGCTACTGCGGCGAGATAATTTATCTTTATGCCGCCGAAGACCTGACCGAAACCCAGATGCACCCCGACGATGACGAATATCTTGAGGTTGAAAGAATCCCTCTTGAAAAAGCGGTTGACATGGTTGTTTCGGGCAAAATCGTTGACGGAAAAACGCAGGCACTTGTCATGAGAGTTGCCGAGATGAAGCGCAGGGGGATTATCAAATGAAAAAAATAATTCTTGCATCGTCATCGCCCCGCCGAAAAGAGCTTATGGCAACGGCGGGTCTTGATTTTGAGATAAAAGTCAAGGATGTTGACGAGAGCATTCCAGACGGAACTCCTCCGATTGATGCGGCAAAAATGACGGCAAAGAAAAAAGCCCTTGCCGTTGCAGATGATTTCAGCGACTGCATTGTTATCGGCGCTGACACAATCGTTGTTGCTGGCGATAAAATTCTCGGAAAACCTGCCGACAAAGCCGATGCCTGCTCAATGCTCCGCATGCTTTCGGGCATTGAGCATGAGGTTATAACGGGTGTGTGCATCGCCTGCGGAGAAAAAACCGAGAATTTTGCAACTGTCAGCAAGGTTAAATTCTATGACCTGACAGATGAAGAAATCGAAAGCTACGTTGCCACCGGCGAGCCCATGGATAAAGCGGGCTCTTACGGCATTCAGGGCAGGGGCTGCACCCTTGTTGAGAAAATCGAAGGTGATTATTTCAACATTGTCGGGCTGCCCGTTGCAGAGCTTGTCAGAAAAATCAGAGAATTTTAATTGTATTTTTATGCATTATATGTTATTATCTAAACAGAATTAAGGAAGGGTTGGTCATCATGAAAAAATTTGTTTCCGTTCTTCTTTCGCTTATTCTTATTTTCAGCTCCTGCACAGTTTTTGCATCGGCATCGGGTAAGCTTGACAAAAAGGATATTTCAGATTTACCGCTGATTATCGTTCCCGGCTTCAGCTCCTCATCACTGACCGAAACCGAAACGGGCGAAATGGTCTGGGGTCTTAACATGGACCTGATTCTCGAGCGCGTGCTTAACGACATTGTTGAAATCGGAGTCGGTCTCGGCGCACTGACAGTCGGTAACGCCAAAATAATCGCAACAACGCTCGCAGGCGGCATCAATGTTTTTATGGAAAAGATGCGCTGCAACCCCGACGGCACAAGCACTTATGAGCTTGAGCGCACCGTTTCAACCGCTGAAGAGGTCAACAACGCAAACCTCATGATAACCCACCCCAACGGCGACCACAGACAAGAGCAGGATATGGCTCGTGAGTTTGCTGAATACATCGGAGATGAAAATATATATAATTTCACCTGCGATTTCAGAATGGGCTCCGAAGCCTGCGCAAAACAGCTTGACGAGCTTATTCAGGATGTTAAAAAGCACTCCGGAAAAGATAAAGTAAATCTTCTCGCAGTCAGCCACGGCGGTCAGGTAACGGCAACTTATCTCACACTTTACGGCTGGAAAAACGATGTTGACAATGCCGTTCTGACAATCCCCGCAATCGGCGGAGCAGGCATCGCATATGATGCCATGACAAACAACATCGTCTTTGACGAAGAATGCCTCATCAGATTCGTTGAACACGGTACGCGCACCGAAGAGGACTACAACTGGCTCGTCAAGGCTCAACAGCTCGGTTTCGTCGACCTCATTTTCAAAGAGCTCATTCCGCAGGTGCTCCGCCTCGTCTGCTACTGGGGCAGTCTTTGGGACTTCATTCCCACCGATAAATACGAAGCAACAAAGAAACAGCTTCTTGATCCCGAAAAAAGCGCCGCTCTGATTGAAAAGAGCGACAGATTCCACTATGAAATTCTTCCCAAGGTCGGAGAAAAGCTTACCGAATGCATCGAAAACGGAATGAATATTTCGATTATTGCGGGCACGGGCAACAGAATCGTGACGGGTCTTAACGAAAACTCCGACGGAATCATAACAACAAACGCCTCAACAGGCGCAACCTGCGCCCCTTACGGCGAAAGATTTGCCGACGGATATATTCAGAAAAATCCCTGCGGCGGCAAAGATAAGGTTTCGCCTGCCATGGATATTGACGCATCAACCGCTTATCTGCCTGATAACACCTGGTTTGTCAACGGTCTTTTCCACGGCATGACCTATTGGGATAATTACACAAGAACCCTTATGATGACCCTGCTTTTCACCGATAACATCACCGATGTTTACAGCGATGAAAATTATCCGCAGTTTAAGGATACAACAAATCCCTCTTCCTCGGTTTATGCACAGTTCAAGGGCTGTCAGCCCGGCATTCTCGGCAAATCGGATACTCTCGTTGTCACCAACTGCTGCTGGGAAAACGACGTAAGACTTTCAGCTGTTTACTGCGACGGAATCGACCTTGATTTCAAGGTAAATCCCTTTGTAAAGCTTGCGCCGGGTGAAAGCATTGAGCTTGAATTTGACGGCGATATCCCCGAAATCAGCGGAAAACCCGTTAACATAACCGTTTGTTATCTTACCGCAACAATAACACCCGTCGGCTACCGCACGCAGAGCTTTAAGCTCGACAACGGCAAGGCGGTTGAGAATGCAGGCGGATACGTCAGCGCTCAGGCAGGCTCGCCCCTCGATGATTTGATTTTTGTTGATGCTTTTGATTCTGTTCTTAAATCACTCGGACTTAAAGAGCTTCTTTCAATGTTTTATTCCATTCTCTATTATTGGATTAATGTAATTATATAAGACGCAAAAATGCCCTCGGTCACAAACCGAGGGCATTAATTTGACAAATTTTCAAAAAATGATATAATATTTTACAAAAAATAATGGAGATAAGCCATGAAAAAAATTATAAAAAAAATCATAAAAAAAATAGGTCATAACAAATTAACATCATTGACAGTAATTGTTGCTACACTTTGTTCTGTCGTATACCTCATTGGACTTTTTTGGTATTATAAACAGAATAAGAATATAGACACAATATTATCTGCATCGGCAGACTACATTGCAATCTGCTCATGTATTTTGTTGTTAGTTCAAGTCTTTTTTTATGTAAGAGATTCAAGAAGAAATGAACATCGTGCAAGAAAAGAGTTCGCGTTGGGTTTAGCAAATAATTATGCAAACGATTTATTAATTGACATGGCATTTATTCAAAACGTATTAGCTAAACACTATAACGAACAAACTCCGCAAGAGTTATCCGATATATTAAGCAATCAAAGTTTTGAAAACTTCACATTAACCGCACTGAAAGAATTGGACAAACTGGAATCATACTCCAACAAAATTTTTAAACAAGCAATTAAAATAGACATAATTAAAGAGTTTTCGTTAATTTATAATGTTATCGGATCAGATGAGTTGGAAAAACTTGAGGAAAACAGCAAAGAGAATTTCAAAAAAACTAAAGACGGTGCTTTTTGTTCAAAAAATAAGTTGGAAAATGAAATAAACCAAGCCGCTACCAGAAAATTTAAATGTTTTGTTTCCTGCACTATGAACAAATTAGAATATTTTGCTATGTCTGTTAACCAAAACATTGCTGAAGGAGATATGTTATATATCTCTTTACATCAAACGTTTATTAGATTTGTGAATTATGTTTATCCTTTCATCTGCACCACAAACACCGAATTTGAATTGTTCTACACCAACATAATTTCTTTATACAAAAAATGGTGTGAAGAAGATAAAAAAGATAAAACATTTATAAAAGAAAAAAAACAAGGAATTCAAAACGATATTATTTCAGGATATACCGGAAAAACGGAAAAAATGGCTGATGAATAATATTGTTGACAAGTTTAAATATTCATGTTAACATATATACAGAGATACATCATAATATATTACTGTACTCTCTTAAGAAAGGTAGATAAGAAATGGACACACCATTAATCTAAAACAAACTAACATTTAGGATGTATAACACAAAACTAATGCAGCAGATTTTATCTGCTGCATTAGTTTTTATAAAATACAACTCATCGTAGGATAATTTCCGTTTATTATAAAAATGCCCTCGGTCACAAACCGAGGGCATTAATTTTATCTTTATTATTCGATTTCGGAGCTTACTGCATAATCATAAAGCTCTTCAACTTCCTTGGAGGGCTTTTTGTCGATGAGTGAAACAACGATTGCAAAAAGTGCACCTGCAATGAAACCTGGAAGAAGTTCATAAACACCTGTTGATTCTGTGAGGAAGTTCATCCAGAGAACGTCAACAACCGCGCCGCCGATAACGCCTGCGATTGCGCCCTTATAAGTAAATCTCTTCCAGAAGAGTGAAAGAATAATAACGGGACCAAATGCCGAGCCGAAACCGCCCCATGCATTGTCAACAAGAGTCATGATGCTTGCTGCACCCTCTGACTTGCTGCTTGCGATGAAATAAGCAATAACGGCAATGATGAAAACAACAATTCTGCCAACCCAGAGAACTTCCTTATCGGAAGCATTCTTTCTGAAAACAGGCTTATAAATATCGCTTGTAAAGGATGATGAAGCAACAAGAAGCTGCGAGTCTGCGGTGCTCATTGCGGCAGCAACAATAGCTGAAAGAAGGAGACCTGCAACAAATCCGGGGAAGAGCTTCTGTGCGAGAGTAACGAAAACAAGCTCCTGCTGACCTGCGTGAACAAGTGCCTGAGTGGGAGCAAATGCTCTGCCGAGAATAGCCATTGCAATAGCTGCGCCGAGCGAAAGCACAACCCATACGATACCGATTGTTGCCGACTTCTTAAGAACCTTCGCATTCTTTGTTGACATGAATCTTACAATGATGTGAGGCATACCGAAATAACCGAGACCCCATGCAAGACCCGATGCGATATCCTGCCAGCTTGCAGAGAAGGGGTTAAGGGGATTAACGCCGCCTTCAACAGCCTCAAATACGCTGTAATCAAGCTCCTGAACAAACACAAGCATGAAGGGAACAGCAAGAAGAGCTGCAAGCATCATAAGACCCTGGAAGAAGTCAGTCCAGCAAACTGCCTTAAAACCGCCGAGGAATGTGTAAACAATAATAATTGCTGCGAAAATAAGAAGTGCAAGGTTGGGATTGCTTTCAAGCTGGGGAACAACCTGAATGAAAACCTTCTGACCTGCAACAAAGCTTGATGCAACATAGATTGTGAAGAACACAAGGAAAACAACTGCACAGATTATCTGAAGAGCAGGGCTCTTTGTGAGAAATCTGTTTGAAAGATACTGCGGAACTGTGATTGCATCGTTTGCAGCCTGCGAGAATTTACGAAGTCTGCGTGCAATAAAAATCCAGTTGGCAGCCGTACCGAGCGCAAGACCGATACCGATCCAGACCTGACCCATACCGAAAGCAAGAATGCTTCCGGGGAAGCCCATGAGCAGCCATCCGCTCATATCCGAAGCCTGTGCGCTGAGTGCCGTTACCCACGGACCCATTGAGCGTCCGCCGAGGAAGTAGTCCTTTTCGCCCGTTCCCTTGGACTTAAAGAAAAAGAAAAGTCCGATTCCGAGAACAACGACAAAATAAAGAATAAATGCCGCAAGTTGTGATGTCATAAAAATCAAAATCCTTTCCTGGAAAATATGTGCGATTATAACACAAACAAAACAAGAATGGAATACAGAACGGAGTACAGAATAAAACCCGTACTCCGTTTTATTTTTAGCTGAAATATGTTGATATTATTGGGTTTTTACGGTATACAAAAACAAGAATACAATAAAAACCTTTTTTTGATAAAAATTATTTTTTCTTCAAAAACCCGTCAAAAAGTATCGGAAGAAGAGTTTCCGAATAGCGGCTGAGCGGATATTCTCCGTTGCAAAGGCACCAGTCGCTGATAATTGCTCTTTCGCAAAGAGCATAGGCTTTAATTATTTCATTAACTGAAACATCCTCACGAAATTCTCCGCTTTTTTGCCCGTCAAGCACAATCAGACGAAGCAATTTATAATATGTTCTGTTGTGATCAAGCAGGTTTTTATCACCTTTCATTGTGAGCTGCGAGGAATAAAGCCTTGAAAGCAAGTCCAGAGGAATGCTGTTTTCAATCATGACAAAAAGCATTTTGTTGAGATACATCAGTTTTTCAAAAGCAGTCATGCTATCGGTCAGCTTTTCCTTAAGCTCCTCATATTTGCTGTCAAAAAGGCTTGAAAGCGAACTGAGGAGTTCTTCTTTTCCGTCAAAATAATGATAGAAAGAGCCTCTTGAGGTGCCCGACTCATCAACAATTTCTTCAACCGTGGTATTCTCATAACCGTTTCTGTAAAACAGCTCCCATGCGGCATTGACGATTTTCATTTTTGTGTTTCTGGAATCTTTGCGAGGCATAATATATCACCCCTGTTAGCAAATTAATGGTTAAAAGTGAAGGGTGTAACTATTCACTTTTCACTCTTCGTTTTTCACTAAAAATTAATTATCCCGAGATGCTCAAGCAGAATTTTCAGTCCCATGAGAATGAGGATAACACCGCCTGTAATCTCTGCCTTTGACTTGAATTTCATTCCGAAAACATTGCCGATTTTTATGCCGATAGCCGAAAGCACAAAGGTGATTACACCGATAAAGCCGACGGCAGCGCCAATGTTGACATCGGGAAGAAAAGCATAACCGACACCGACTATCAGCGCATCAATACTCGTTGCAACGGCGAGGGTAAACATCTCTTTGACTGCCATTGAGCCCGACTTGCTCTCACAATCGCAGTCATCGTCTTTGGAAAGCGCTTCTTTTATCATGTTGAAGCCAATCAGTCCGAGAAGAATAAAGGCAATCCAATGGTCATATTTTTCAACATATTCCTTAAGCGTTGAGCCGAAAAGATAACCGATAAAAGGCATAAGAGCTTGAAATCCGCCGAACCACAAGCCTGCAAGCACCATTTGCTTTATGCCTGCCTTTTTAACGGCAAGTCCCTTGCAGATTGCAACGGCAAAGGCATCCATCGAAAGACCGACGGCTGTAATGAATAAAGTCATTAATGACATTTTCTACACTCCTTGCACATAAAAAAATCGGATACTGCTGTACCCGAGATTTTATTAATTTTAACATATAAAAATACCTTTTGTCAATACCGCGCAAAGGCAATATTGTCCTTTCGGTGTTAGTAACAAAACAAAGGTATAAATATTTATTAATTTTTACTTATTAAGCTCTTGCAATGGATGCCTATTATATTGTATAATTATCAAGGTTATGATTATATAATAAAGAATCAAGGAGGATGACTATGAAAAAGGTCGGAATTATCATGGGCAGCGACAGCGATTTGCCTGTTGTTGAAAAAGCCATCAATACTCTTGAGGATTACGGTGTACCCTATGAGGTTCACGTTTTTTCTGCACACAGAACACCCGAGCATTCAAAGGATTTCTCACAGAATGCAATTCTCAACGGCTTCGGTGCAATCATTTGCGCCGCAGGCAAAGCAGCGCACCTTGCAGGGGCAGTTGCAGCCAACACCACCCTCCCTGTTATCGGTATACCCGTAAAATCATCCACTCTTGACGGCATGGACGCACTTCTCTCAACTGTTCAGATGCCCGCAGGCATTCCCGTTGCAACGGTTGCGATTGACGGTGCAGTCAATGCCGCTTTGTTATCTATACAGATTCTCGCTGTTTCCGATGTTGAGCTTGCAGAAAAGCTCGCATCTGCAAGAGCTGCGGCAACCGAAAAGGTTCTCGCAGCAAACGCAAAGATTGAAGAAAAATTCAATAAATAAAGATTAATTACGCACTAACTTTACCGGAGGTAAAACTATGGGAGGATTTTTCGGCGCAACGTCAAGAAGAGACGTTGTTCTGGACGTGTTTTTCGGCGTTGACTACCATTCGCATCTCGGCACACGCAGAGGCGGCATGGCAGCAGTCAACGAGGAAAAGGGCTTTCAGCGTGATATTCACAACATTGAAAACTCGCCTTTCCGAACAAAATTCGCAGGAATATGTGACGAAATGCAGGGAAATGCCTGCATCGGCTGCATAAGCGACAGCGACCCGCAGCCCATCCTTATCCGTTCAAGTCTCGGCGTTTACGCAATAACGACCATCGGTTGCATCAACAATGCCGATGAACTTATAGACGAATTTCTTTCAGACGGCGGCTGCCATTTCACAACCATGACATCGGGCAAAATCAACTCAACCGAGCTCGTTGCCGCCATGATTAATCAGAAAGATAATTTTGTTGACGGCATACGCTATGCGCAGGAAAAGATTGACGGCTCTCTTTCCGTTCTTATTCTTCTGGAGGACGGCAGCATCATCGCTGCAAGGGATAAGGTCGGCAGGCTTCCCATTCTCATCGGCAAGGATTCCGACGGCTACTGCGTTTCATTCGAATCCTTTGCATTTGAAAAGCTTGATTACGATTTAGTCAAGGAGCTTGGTCCTGCCGAAATCGTTAGAATTTATCCCGACAGAGTCCACACTCTCGCCGAGCCGCAGAAAAAGCTCAAAATCTGTGCCTTCCTCTGGAGCTATTACGGCTATCCCACCGCAAGATACGAAGGAGTCAGCGTTGAGGTTATGAGAGCCAGAAACGGCGCAATCATGGCAAGGGAAGACAAAAAATCAGGTCTTTGCGACGGCATTGATTACGTCAGCGGCGTTCCTGATTCGGGCACTCCCCACGCAATCGGCTACGCAAACGAAAGCGATATTCCGTTTGCAAGACCCTTCATCAAATATACTCCCACCTGGCCGAGAAGCTTCATGCCCACAAACCAGAGCGAGCGTAACAAGGTTGCAAAGATGAAGATGATACCCGTTCACGACCTGATTCAGGGCAAGAGCCTGCTCTTTGTTGACGACAGCATCGTAAGAGGCACCCAGATGCGCGAAACGATTGATTTCCTTTACAGCCACGGCGCAAAGGAAGTTCACATGCGCTCCGCATGCCCACCGATTATGTACGGCTGCAAATACCTCAACTTCTCACGCAACACTTCTGATGACGATCTTATCGCCCGCCGTGTTATTCACGACCTTGAGGGCAAGGAAGGCGACAAATATATTGATGAATACTGCGACGCTTCAACCGAAAGAGGAAAGAAGCTGCGCGAAATCATCTGCAAAGAACTCAAGCTCACAACCCTCGGCTATCAGTCAATTGCAGGTCTTGTGGAAGCAATCGGACTTCCCGAAGATTGTATATGTACCTATTGCTGGAACGGCAAAGGATAATAAAACAATATAAAATTCGTGAATTATCACAGGAGGAATAAATTATGGAAAAAAGCTTCAGCGAAAGCTATGCAGCAGCAGGCGTTGACATTACCGCAGGTTACAAAGCGGTTGAACTCATGAAAACCCACATCAAAAGAACTCTCACAGCGGGCGCTATGTCCGATATCGGCGGCTTCGGCGGTCTTTTCGAGCTTGACCTTACAGGCATCTCAAAGCCCGTTCTCGTCAGCGGTACAGACGGCGTAGGCACAAAGCTCAAGCTCGCTTTCATCATGGACAAGCACGACACAGTAGGCATCGACTGCGTTGCAATGTGCGCAAACGATATCATCTGCTGCGGCGCAAAGCCCCTGCTTTTCCTTGACTATATCGCATGCGGCAAGAACGTTCCCGAAAAAATTGCCGAAATCGTTTCGGGTATCGCTGAAGGCTGCGTTCAGTCCGGCGCATCTCTCATCGGCGGCGAAACCGCTGAAATGCCCGGCTTCTATCCCATTGACGAATACGACCTTGCAGGCTTCTGCGTAGGCGTTGTTGATAAGGATAAGGTTCTTGACAACACAAAGATGGCTGAAGGCGACGTTGTTATCGCTCTTCCCTCAAGCGGCGTTCACTCAAACGGCTTCTCACTTGTAAGAAAAGTATTTGACGTTGACAACGCTGATATCAAAACTCCCGTTGCAGAGCTCGGCGGCAAGTCAGTCGGCGAAACTCTCCTCACTCCCACAAAGATTTATGTAAAGCCCATGCTCGCTCTCTTTGAGGAAGTAACAGTCAAGGCTGTTTCACATATCACAGGCGGCGGCTTCTATGAGAATATCCCCAGAAGCATTCCCGACGGCTTCGGCGCAAAGATTGACAAATCAGCTCTTAAGATTCTTCCTATCTTTGACCTTATTGCAAAGACAGGCAACATCCCCGAGAGAGATATGTTCAACACCTTCAACATGGGCGTCGGAATGAGCATCGTTGTTTCAAAGGACGAGGCTGAAAAAGCTCTTGAAGTTCTCAAGGCTAACGGCGAGGATGCCTACATCATCGGCGAAATCATCAAGTCAGACGAAAAGGTTGTTATTTGCTAAAAGGAGAAATATCATGAATAAAGCCCGCATTGCCGTTCTTGTTTCGGGCGGCGGAACAAACCTGCAGGCGCTTATTGATGCGCAGGCGGCAGGAATAATCAAAAGCGGCGAAATTACGCTTGTCATTTCAAACAAGACAGGCGCTTACGCCCTTGAAAGAGCCGCAAAGTCAGGAATAAAAACCGAAACCGTTCTTAAAAAGGAAACTCCCGATTTTGAAGGCAGACTTATCGAGCTGCTTGACGGCGACGGAATTGACCTTATTGTTCTCGCAGGCTTTATGAGCATTCTCTCCGAGCGTTTCACAAATCACTATAAAGACAGAATAATCAACGTTCACCCCTCTCTTATTCCGTCATTCTGCGGCGAAGGCTTCTACGGTCTGCGTGTGCATGAGGCAGCACTCGGCTACGGAGTCAAGGTGACGGGTGCAACGGTTCATTTCGTCAACGAAATTCCCGACGGCGGACGCATCATCATGCAGAAAGCCGTTGACATAGAGCCTGATGATACCCCCGAAACTCTTCAGAAAAGAGTTATGGAGCAGGCTGAATGGATAATTCTTCCGCTCTCTGCGGAAAAGGTTTGCGAAGAAATTGTTTCAGTGAAAAGTTAAAAGTGAATAGTGAAAAGTTTCGGATAGGCTCCGCCTATAACCGAATATATTGGGTGTGGGCAAAGCCCACCATTAACTCTTCACTTTTCACTCTTCATTTTTCATTAATTAGACACGGAGGTTCACAATGAAGGTTCTTGTGGTCGGCGGCGGCGGAAGAGAGCACGCCATCATAAAAAAACTTAAGGAAAACAAAGAAATCGAAAAAATATATGCGCTCCCCGGCAACGGCGGCATCGCCGCTGACGCAGAGTGCGTTGCAATCGGCGCAAAGGATATCCCCGCAATTGTTGATTTCGCAAAAAATAACGATATCGGCTTTGCGGTTGTTGCTCCCGATGACCCCCTTGTTCTCGGCGCGGTTGATGAGCTTTCAAAGCTCGGCATTCCCTGCTTCGGTCCCGAGGCAAAAGCTGCAATCATCGAAGGCAGCAAGGTTTTCTCCAAAAATCTTATGAAAAAGTACGGCATTCCCACCGCTGCTTACGAAGTGTTTGACGATGCCGAAAAGGCTCTCGCGTATATCGAAACAGCTCCCATTCCCACCGTTATCAAAGCTGACGGTCTTGCACTCGGCAAGGGCGTTATCATCGCCATGACCCGTGATGAAGCAAAGGATGCTGTTGTATCCATCATGCAGGACAAGCAGTTCGGCGAAAGCGGAAATCAGATTGTTATTGAGGAATTTCTTGAAGGTCCCGAGGTTTCGGTTCTTTCATTCACCGACGGCAAGGTTGTTGTTCCGATGATTTCTTCAATGGACCACAAGAGAGCAAAGGATAACGATGAGGGTCTTAACACAGGCGGTATGGGAACAATCGCTCCCAACCCCTATTACACGGCTGACGTTGCAAAGAGATGCATGGAAGAAATCTTCCTGCCCACAATCAATGCAATGAACGCCGAGGGCAGAACCTTCAAGGGCTGCCTTTACTTCGGACTCATGATAACAAAGAACGGCCCCAAGGTTATCGAATATAACTGCCGTTTCGGCGACCCCGAAACACAGGTTGTTCTTCCTCTTCTCGAGAGCGACCTTTTCGAAATCATGAAGAGCGTTGCAGACGGCACTCTCTCCGAGGAACAGGTTAAGTTCAGCGATAAGAGCGCATGCTGCGTTGTTATGGCGTCTGACGGCTATCCTCAGAAATATGACAGCGGATTTGAAATCACCATGCCCGCTGATAAAAATATTTACGTTGCAGGCGCAAAGCTTGCCGACGGTAAACTTCTAACCGCAGGCGGCAGAGTTCTCGGCGTTACCGAAACCGCAGATACTCTTGCCGATGCAGTTGCAAAGGCATATGAAACCGTTAAAACCGTTAATTTTGAAAATGCCTATTACCGAAAGGATATCGGCAAAAAAGCATTGGAGGTTTAATATATTATGGTATACAGAGCTTATGTTGAAAAGAAAAGCGGTCTTGACAACGAAGCACGTTCGCTCAAAAACGAGCTTGTTTCGCTTCTCGGCATCGCAAGCCTTGAGAATGTAAGAATCCTCAACCGATACGACATTGAAAAAATCGAAAAGGAGCTTTTTGACTATTCAAAAGGCACCGTTCTTTCAGAGCCTCAGCTTGATGATATCACTGAGACTCCGAACCTTGAATGCGACAGACTTTTTGCCGTTGAATTTCTCCCCGGTCAGTTTGACCAGAGAGCAAATTCCTGCGCAGAATGCATTCAAATTATCTCAAAGGGTGAAAGACCCCTCGTAAGAACAGCAAAGGTTTACTGCCTTTACGGCAACATCAGCGATGACGAGCTTGCACAGATTAAGAAGTACGTCATCAACCCCGTTGAATCAAGAGAAGCTTCTCTCGAGGAATACGAAACCCTTGCAATGGATTACGTTATCCCCGAAACCGTTAAAACTCTTAACGGCTTTATTGCTCTTGACGAGGCAGGTCTTAAGGCTTTCGTTGACGATTACGGCCTTGCAATGGACCTTGACGATATTAAATTCTGCCAGAAATATTTCATCAGCGAGCAGAGAGACCCGACCATCACCGAAATCAGAATGATTGATACATACTGGTCAGACCACTGCCGCCATACCACATTTCTCACAAACATTGACTCCGTTAAATTCGAAGATGACCTTCTTCAGAAGGCTTATGACGAATATATCGCCGCAAGAAAAGCTTGCAACAGAACAAAGCCCGTAAATCTTATGGATATCGGCACCATTGCCGCAAGATATCTTAAGCAGCAGGGTCTTCTTCCCAAGCTTGATGAAAGCGAAGAAATCAACGCATGTACCGTTAAGATTGACGTTGAAATTGGCGGCGAAACCCAGAAATGGCTTCTTCTTTTCAAGAATGAAACCCACAACCATCCCACAGAAATCGAGCCCTTCGGCGGCGCTGCAACCTGCATCGGCGGTGCAATCCGTGACCCGCTTTCAGGCAGAAGCTATGTTTACGCAGCAATGCGTGTAACAGGCGCAGGCGACCCGACTGTTCCCGTCAGCGAAACAATCGAGGGCAAGCTCCCCCAGAGAAAGATTGTTACAACTGCTGCGGCGGGTTACAGCTCATACGGTAACCAAATCGGTCTTGCAACAGGCATTGTTGACGAGCTTTATCATCCCGGCTACGTTGCAAAAAGAATGGAAATCGGCGCAGTTATCGCTGCCGCTCCCGAAGAGAATGTTCGCCGCGAAAGACCCGAGGACGGCGACGTTGTTATCCTTCTCGGCGGACGTACAGGCCGTGACGGCTGCGGCGGTGCAACAGGCTCATCAAAATCGCATAACCTCAAGTCACTCGAGAACTGCGGTGCGGAAGTACAGAAGGGTAACGCACCCGAAGAAAGAAAGCTCCAGAGACTTTTCAGAAATAAAGAGGCATCACGCCTTATCAAGCGCTGCAACGACTTCGGCGCAGGCGGCGTTTCCGTTGCTATCGGCGAGCTTGCAGACGGTCTTGAAATCAACCTCAATGCCGTTCCCAAGAAATACGAGGGTCTTGACGGAACAGAGCTTGCAATCTCCGAAAGCCAGGAAAGAATGGCTGTTGTTGTTGAAGCTAAAGACGCAGAGCGCTTCTGCGAGCTTGCAACAAGCGAAAACCTTGAGGCAACAATCGTTGCAACCGTCAAGGAAAAGCCCTATCTTGTTATGAACTGGAACGGCAAGGCAATCTGTAACATCAGCCGCGAATTTCTCAATTCAAACGGCGCAGAGAAACACATTGACATCGCTCCCGCAAAGATTGAGGATTATTCAAAGAAGATTGACGGCTCATTCTCCGATATGTACGCATCTCTCGCAGGCGACCTCAACATCTGCTCAAAGAGAGGTCTTTCGGAAAGATTTGACTCAACCATCGGTGCAAACACCGTTCTTATGCCCTTCGGCGGCAAGAATCAGCTCACTCCCATTCAGGCAATGGTACATAAAATTGCCGTTGAGAAGGCTGATACCGAAACCTGCTCGCTCATGTCATGGGGCTATAATCCCTTCATCACCGAGAAGAGCCCCTACCACGGCGCATATCTCGCAGTTATCGAATCCGTTTCAAAGCTCATCGCAGCAGGTGCGGATTTCAACGAAGTATATCTCACCTTCCAGGAATATTTTGAGAAGCCCATGAAGGACGGCAAACGCTGGGGCAAGCCCCTTGCAGCCCTCCTCGGCGCATTCAAGGCACAGATGGACCTCAAAATTGCCGCTATCGGCGGTAAGGACTCAATGAGCGGCTCGTTCGAGAATATCGACGTTCCTCCCACACTCGTTTCTTTCGCAGTAACAACAGAAAACATCAAGAATATCGTTTCTCCCGAATTTAAGGCAGCAGGCCACAAGGTTGTTATGCTCAAACCCGAATATACAGCCGACAATCTGCCCGATACAGCATCTCTCCTCAAGATTTTCGATGAGGTTTATGCACTCGTAACCGCAGGCAAGGCTGCCGCAATCTATACTCCCGGCATGGGCGGCGCAGCAGAAGCTGTTCTCAAGATGGCTATGGGTAACGGCATCGGCTTTGACTTTGCCGACGTTTCACTCACCGATATCTTCGGCTATTCCTACGGCTCATTCATCATTGAGCTTAATGATGACACCGACTGCGGCACTCTTCTCGGCTATACAACCGACAAGGCTGCAATCACATACGGCTCGGAAACAGTTGATTTTGCAAAGCTTCTTCCCGTTTATGAGGATAAGCTTGAGGATATCTATTCCTGCAACATCGCAATGCCCGAAAAGAAGATTGAAACCTTCGATTATAAGGCAACAACCTTTGCAAAGCCTGCAATCAGAACCGCAAAGCCCAAGGTTCTCATTCCCGTATTCCCCGGCACAAACTGTGAATACGACTCGGCAAAATATGCGGAAAGAGCAGGTGCAGAGACAGAAATCTTTGTTATCAACAATCTTTCTGCTGCAAGCATTGCAAAATCCGTTGAGGACTTCGCAAAGAAGGTCGGCGAAAGCCAGATTATCTTTGTTCCCGGCGGCTTCTCGGGCGGCGACGAACCCGACGGCTCAGGTAAGTTCATCACCGCATTCTTCAGAAATGCCGAAATCAAGCAGGCTGTAACAGAGCTTCTCGAAAAGCGTGACGGTCTTATGCTCGGTATCTG
>JAFQSY010000062.1 GCA_017409265.1 Clostridia bacterium | reverse complement strand
TCAAAGATGTTATTGATAAAGAAGATTATGACACCTGCGAAAGCTATGAGGATTTTTTAAGGGTTAAGACAAAGGCAGAAGAGCGCGGAGCGGTAATCTGTATGAACCATCCTCATTGCAAGCAATGTCCGTGGAGATGGGAAATGAAAGCTGAAGATGTGGACGTTCTCGAGGTATGGAACGCACCGACACACTTTGATAATCTCGAATGCACCGAATGGTGGCATGAGCAGTTGAGAAACGGACACAAGCTGCCCGTTGTCGGCGGCAGCGATTATCACAGAGATTATGTTGTCACCAATCTTTTAACCTGGCCTGTTACTTATGTTTATGCAAAATCAAACTCTCCCGAAGATATTTTAGATGCTATCGTTAAGGGTCGCACCACAATATGCTTTGATGTCGGCACAACATTTATTGATATCGTCAGCGGCGATTCCGTGCTTGGCGATACCGTTAAACTTACCGATGAAACAAGCATTACAATCAATGTTAAAAAACTTCGCAGAAAGCACAAGCTGATTGTTTTTGACCGTGACGGCGAATGCTTCTCATACACAGCCAAAAAGACGGAAGATTATTCTGTTACTCTGCCTGTGAAAAAAGAAGGTTTTATGTGCGCTCATGTTGTTTTTGAACCCGGATTCATATACAGTAAAATCCACGATGTTGCAATCGCATCCAGAATCCCCGAACAAAAGGGAATGGATTTGCCTCCCTTGATTTTTGCTCAGAGCGGTGCAATATATTTTGAAAAATAAAAAGTGAAATTCAAACTTTTTGAGGTACTGAAATGAAAAACAAGAAAAAGATAATTCTTTCGGTTGTTTCCGTTGTTCTTATTCTCGGAATTATCGCAGGCGCTCTGGCTTTATATTTCACAAGATACTTTAAAGACGAAAATGATACCGAAGAATTTTACAGACAGAATATTGCATCAGTCGGCTATGAAAACACTTTAGAAACTGCTTACCCGTTTACAGATGTTTACAGCATCATTGATGAACATTTCAAATCTGAATTACCCGAAGGCAAAACCGAAAAGAAGGTTGCCATAATCGGTTATGACGGCTGTCGCGCAGATATTCTTGCAGAAAAACAGGATAACGGTGCAATCAACTATCTTCTTGATAACGGTGCATCAATCAACCTTACCTTTTGCGGAGGCGTGAATTATCCTGCCGAAAACACTCAGGCAACTTCAACTGCTCCCGGCTGGTGCTCAATGCTTACGGGCGTTTGGTCTGACGTTCACGGAATTACAGGCAACGGAATAACAAAAGACCTTGAGCCTAAAACTCTAATGACTTCTCTTGTTGAAGAGAACATTATTGATGACGCCGCATTTATCACAAAGTGGAAGGGCCACTTTTCAAGGGATGGTGCAACATACAATACCGAAAAAGCTTATTGCGAAGAGAATGACATCGACGTTGATTTTAACCTTCGCAAAAATAAATCAGATATTCACACAGGTGCCATGGAAGAAATAACAAGCACGGATTGTGCTGATTTTGTGTTTATTATTTATGAAAACACAGATTCTGCAGGACATGATTTCGGATTTTCTTTTAACAATCCTATTTATAAAAATGCATTTCTTAAAGAGGATAATTATGGCTACGAAGTAATCAAAGCCATCGAGGCAAGAGAAACATATAATACGGAAGATTGGCTCATTATCGTTACTTCAGACCACGGCGGAGTCGGAACAGGTCACGGCGGTCCGAGCATTCAGGAAAGAATGAACTTTGTTGTTATGAACAAGAAATGGGACTGATACAATTCGGAACCTCCCTGACATAATCCGGGAGGTTCTTCCTTTGATGCAACTTTTATAAAGAAACAGGAGAAATGACTATGTCAAAAAAATACTCACATGTAATAGTAATCGGTGTTGACGGTGCAGGCAGTTGGTTTAAAGATGCCGACACACCGAACTTTGACAAAATATTTGAAAAAGGTGCAATCACATATAAAGCCCTTTCTTCAAACCCCACCATCAGTGCAGAGTGCTGGGGGTCAATGCTTATCGGTGTCGGTCCCGAAATTCACGGGCTTACAAACGGCATAGTTTCTTCTGTTCCCTATGATGTAAATTCTCCGTTACCTTCGCTTTTCAGAAGAATCAGAGAAGCGTATCCCGATGCAGTTCTCGGTTCATACTGTGACTGGAATCCCATCACTTACGGTATAGTTGAAAATAACATCGGCGTTTCTCACGCAACGGTACACGATGATGAACTGACACCTGTTGTCTGCGAATATATCATTGAAAACAAGCCCGATTTTCTGTTTGTTCATTTTGACAGCATTGACGGTGCAGGACATTCAACGGGTTACGGACTTCCTGCTTTTATCGAGCGTATTCACGAGGTTGATAAGCTTATCGGAGATGTTTACTCTGCAGTTAAAAATGCCGGAATGCTTGAAGATACAATTTTTATTGTTATTGCCGACCATGGCGGTTCCAATGATGAAAACTGCAAGGGTAGTCACGGCGGATGGACAGATGAAGAAAAATATGTAACCTTTGCCGCAACAGGCAAAGGAATAAACAAAACCGAAATAGAAGAAATGAATATCCGTGACCTTGCCGCCATTGTGCTTTACGCTATGGGAATTAAGGCTCCCGAATTTGATGAAAACGGCTGGACATCGCAAATTCCCGAAGGTCTGTTTGCGGATTATGAAGGTGAATACCGTGATATTTCACACCTCACGGGTGCGGCACCGAGGATTTCGAAAACGCATCACGAATCCGAGCTTGTTTAAGGAGAAACAAATTTCATTATGCTGAAAATAAAGAAAACCACAATAAAAATAGGTCTCGAAAAACCGCTGAAAATTCTTCATATGACAGACTCACATCTCCCGTTTTATTGTGACAGTGACTCTGAGAATATGATAAGACAGGGCAAAAAACGAAACGAGAAAAGAAGTGTACGAAATCTCAACAAGCTGATAAAGTACGGTGAAAAGAACTGCGATCTGATTGTTCATACCGGAGATCTTATCGACTACATATCAAAGCCTTGCGTTGAATTCGCAAAGGATTTTTTAAAGCGGGATAAGTTTCTTTTCGTTGCAGGCAATCACGAATATGCAAAATACGACGGCATAAAAGAGGATATGGCTTACCGTCTTAACAGTTTGGAAGAAATCGGCGGATATCCTGTTAATATATTCTTTAATTCTCATATCATCGGCGGTGTTAACTTTGTCGGAATAGACGACGCTTATCATCAGGTGGAATATGAACAGCTTGAAATGCTTAAAGAGGAAGTAAAGAAAG
>JAFQSY010000011.1 GCA_017409265.1 Clostridia bacterium | reverse complement strand
TATTTTCGGCACTGTTGAGCTTAACTACCGTGTTCGGGATGGGAACGGGTGGACCCTCAACGTCATCAACACCGACTAAAAAACGCAACGGCGTTTTTTGAATGCTTGATGATTATATACCCTTGTTCACGGTTTGTCAAGCTTTTTTTCAAAATTTTTTAAAAATTTTTCAAAGTTCTTCAGCAACGGCGGCAATAACCGTCATATCGTCAAATTTTTCGCCGCATCTGCGTCTTGCGGATTCAAGAATATTCTCCGAAAACTCGCTTGCGTCGGGTCCGCTCGCAAAGGTTTTTATCTCGTCTTTAAGCCAGATGCTGCCGCTGCCGAGAATGCCGTCGCTGACCATAACAAGCGTATCGCCGCCACGCAGGCGCATAGTATATTTGTTAAAACTCACTTTTGAGAGAATACCCAGCGGAGTTGACGGCATTTCAACAGTCCTTATTTTTCCCGAGCAGGTGTAGAATGATGCCGCGGCACCGGCTTTGTAAATGACCGTGTTTCCGTCAAACAAATCTATTTCGGCAACGTCAAGAGTGGAGAGCGATTCATCGTCTGATTTGACGGAAAGAGCGGAATTTGTGATGCTCAAAGCGGTGTTAAGGCTGATACCTGCTCTGATGAGCCTTGAAAAAAGCTCAACGGTCATCGCCGAGTCGATTGCCGCCCTGCCGCCCGTACCCATTCCGTCGCTTAAAATAATGTATGCCTTGGATTCGGTGCGGAAGCATTCAAAATAATCGCCGCAGAGCTTTTGATTTCCGCAGCTTGCAGCCGCAGAGCCCATGCGGATTTTAAACATTTCTTTTCTTATGAACAGCAGCTCTTTTCCGTTTTTTACTTCTCTTATTTTCGGCGGATTAAGCTGTGCCTCAAGCTCACGTGAAAGCTCCGCTGTCAGACGTGAAAGAGAGGTTGATGCAGGGATATCTTCAACAATGCATGTGAGTCTTAATGCACCCGACGGCGGATTGATGCAGCTTACGGATAAAACCGAAAAGCCGTTATCAGCAAGCACCCTCATTGCGCTTTTTTCTTTATTAAAGAGTACCTGTGCGCCCTTGCCGATTTCATCTGAAAGCTCCTTCAGAAGCATTGATATCCAGTCAAACTGACCGCAGGCAAGCTCTCTGCTGCGTGCGGAATTTGCCTGTATGGCGTTGACCGCTTTCTGACCTGCGTAAATGCGGTTGAAACTGTCTGCAAGCCTCGGTACACTCGGGCATTTTGAGTTGAAATTTATCGAAAAGTCCTCACATCTGATCGTTTCGCCCTGCGAGAGTTTCTGCGTTATCTCCGCAAATTCACCTTCCTCGGGGCAGAATGTGTTTTTCAGCGGACATTCGGCGCAGACCCTCTCACGCACCCTCATGCAGACCATTATATCGCCTGCGGGGGAAAGCGCCTCAATGCCCTTTGAAACCGATGCAACACATTCTGAAACCGAGCCGATTGCCTTTGCCGCTTCATTCAGTCTTTCACCTGCGGAGCAAAACTCGCTTTCTGCACGTTTTACACTCGGGCTGACAATATTTCTGCGTATTCTGCGCAGATATTTTCCGGGAATTACCGTAAAAACAACCGAAGCCGCCGCAGCCTCGGCAAAAACGGAGATACCCTCTGCCGAGCCGTCAAGAAGAGCGGATATTCCCGCCGTGAGTGAAAAGGTCAGGGCACATGCAAACCTGCCGAATTTTGAAAAAACACCCGAGAGAAGACCGCAGACTCCGTAGCAGATGCTCAATGCAACACTTGTCCCCGAAACAGCTATGCAGCCGCCGAGCGAAATTCCCGCAATGCTTCCGCCCGAGCGACTGAAAAGATATGACGCTGTCAGGATAACAAAAGAACCGAAAAATCTTGCGGGTCTGAAGCCGAGAAGGCTGATATCCGAAGCGCCGAGCAAAAGGGTGCACAGAGTTGTGACGATGCAGACGAGAGTGTGGTTATCGAGAAGATATATATTCTGTTTTCGCCTTATGCAGTCTGCCGTACCCGAATAAAAAACAACCGAGCCTGCGCAGAGAAGCGAAGAACAGAAAATCAGCATAAATTCGGAGAGCGACGGAATTTCGGAAAACATGACCGCCGTTTTGCATGCAAAGCAGAAAACGAAAACGCTGACAGAAAGAATCAATCGCCGTTTTTTTCGGATTGAGAGCTTTTCAAGCACATAAACCGTGCCTACTGCTCCTGCAAGCGGAATAACGGCATTTACCGCATCGCCTGCATTCAGCCGCAGAACTGCGCCCAGAACTCCGCCGAGAGCCGAAAAAACAAGCTCATATCCCGTGCAGGCGGCGGCAAGACCGATGCTCAAGGGTATTTTCATTGACAGAAGCTCTGCTCCCGAAAGAATAAAGCCCGAAACAAAGTAAAGCGAGCAGGTCAGAATTTTTATTCCCCTGTCCCACAGCCTGTCCGCAATATCGGGGCTGTCAAAAGAAGATAGTTTTTCCATTTTAAAAGTCCTTTCTTAAATCCGTAATGCGAAATTAAGGGTCGTTTTTGAGTGCAGAGTACAGAACGCAGAGTCTGCAACGCAATTTTCAAGTGAATAGTTAAGAGTTAAAAGTTAAGGATAGGCTCCGCCTATGACTAATTTAATAATCGGGTGTGGGCAACGCCCACTCGTAACTTTTCACTATTCACCCTTCGCTTTTCACTGAATAATCGGTCATAGGCGAAGCCTATCCGAAATTATTCATTATTTATTTTTCGTTATTCATTCAGTTTAATTTTACATACCGATTTCAAAAAAACTGTCAGTTTATATCTGTGTATTTTATTATTTACAAAAAATTTTTTGTAAAAATTACAATTATACTGTTCAATTGCGTTATTTTGTGATATAATAGATTGAATATAGCTGAAAATAGGAGGAGTCTGCTTTATGGAAATGCAGAATGAGCGTCAGGGACTTATAATCGGGCGCAATGCCGTTGCCGAGGCACTCAAAAGCGGCAGAGCCATCGACTGTCTGCTGGTCGCAAAGGGTGAAAGAGGCGGCTCCATAGGAAAAATAATCGGTCAGTGCCGTGATAACGGTATTGTTATAAAAGAAACAGACCGCCGCAAGCTCGATAAGCTCTGCGAGGGCGAAAACCATCAGGGTGTTGCAGCCTGGGCGGCAGTCCATGAATATTCATCAATTGAGGATATTCTTCAGAATGCGGATAGCAAGGGTGAAGCCCCGTTTGTTATTGTCTGCGATGAAATTGAGGACCCCCATAATCTCGGCGCAATAATCAGAACCGCCGATGCATGTGGCGCTCACGGAATAATAATTCCCAAAAGACGCGGAGTTGCTTTAACCTATGCCGTCGGTAAGGTTTCGGCAGGCGCGGTTGAATATGTTCCCGTTGCAAGGGTGTCAAATCTTCCTTCCGCAATTGATGAGCTCAAAGAAAAAGGCTTCTGGGTTTACGGCGCCGATATGGACGGCACACGCTGGGATAAGCAGGATTATTCGGGTGCGGTTGCGCTGGTTGTCGGCTCCGAGGGCAAGGGAGTCAGCAGACTTGTTAAAGAAAAATGCGATTTTATCGTGTCCCTGCCCATGAAAGGAAAAATCAATTCCCTCAATGCTTCCGTAGCTGCGGGAATATTAATGTATGAAATTGCAAAGAACAGGTAGGTGAATGCTTTGGATGAATTTATAAAGAAAACTTCGGGCAATGATGAGCTTGAGGAAATTCTTGCTCAAGTCAAAAAATCAAAGCAGGATGCCGGAAACGAAGAGCCGTCAAAAACCTGGTCGATTGATGATATTGACAAGCTCATTGCGCAGACAAACGGCGAGGAATATGTTCCGAAATCAAAGGAGCCTGCAACTCCTGCCAAGGATTTTGAAAGAATTTTAAGCCGTGAATTTGACACGGGAATTTTCACTCTTAAGCCGATTGTTGAAGAGCCGAAGGAGGAAATGCAGGACATTTCTTCCGTATCCGAGGATTTGGATGTTGACGGTCAGGAAAGATTTTTTGAAAAAGAAGAGGATGAGTTTGACGAAGCCCTCTTTGAGATAGAAACCGTCATCGTGCCCGAGGATATTCCCGAGCCGAGCCACGCGATGTTTGCATGGCAGGAGCCCGAAAAGAAAAGTGAAGAGAAAAAAGAGCCTGCCGAAATCAAGGCTTTTTATGACGATGATGCTTCTGCCGAAAAGATTTTCGGAAAGTCAGAAGAGAAAAAAGAAGAAAACGTTCATATCAAAGAATCGGACTATAAAACAAGATTTTTTACTACTCTCAAGCTTGAACAGACGGCTGAAATCGAGCCGGTTGCCGACGGTCCCGTTGACAGGTCGGGAATAATCGTCAAAAAGTCGGGAGAAGCTGATGAAAGCGGACTCGAGGCAATGCCCAGGGTGCTTGCCGCTGAGGATGCAAAGGAAATTGTTGACGAAAAAACGAGGGTCATGGACGCAGTCGGCTCATCTGCCAAAAAGCAGGCGAGCATGAGCGATGACGTTGAGGGTCAGATTGTTCTGACGGGCTTTGACACGGGCGATGAAACCGTTCCCGTCCAGCAAAGCGAGGGAGATGTTGAGGTTCAGCTCTGGGAAAAGCGTAAGCAGAAGGCGAAAAACTTCAAGCTCATCGAAGCGATTGACCTTGATTCGGATTTTGATGACGGCGATTATGAAGCTCCGCCTGAGGATGTTGCAAAGGCAGAGAAAGCCAGAAAGAGAAAAGAGAAGAAGCTTGAGCAGGCTATGGAAGAGGAAAAGCCCGTTGCAAACGAATATTCTTCACCTGCGGAGCGTGCTTCAATCCATAAAAGGCTGAGCGATGAAGCCAGAAAGGCAACAACCGGACTTGTTTCAGTCGGTGCGGTTGCTTTGGTTACGTTAATCGTCAATCTTATTCCCGGAATAGCAGAAAAGCTTTCAATCGAAACGCAGATGTTTGTTGAGGGTTCAACAGCAATGTGCGTTATAAATGCCGTTCTTCTTATCGTTGCGGCGGCACTTGATAACGTTAAGTTTGTTGACGGTCTGACAGGCATTTTCAAAAAGAAGATAATAAGCTCAACAGCCGTTAGTCTGACGATTGTTGTTGCACTTTTACAGAATACCCTTGCCGCGGTTATCGGCGGCAGCGGCACGGAAACCGCTGTTTTTTCGGCGGCGGCTGTTTTTGCCGTGCTTATCGGAAAGCTTGCCGATAAGATGGATGCGGAGCGGATTCTCGGTAACTTCGAGGTATGCGCATACAAGTACGAACATAATATGTATGCGGTGCACCCGTTTGAAAATGAATCCGAGATTTTTGAGCTCGGCAGAGGTCTTATGATGGGCAATGCAGAGCTGCTCTATTCTTCAAAGCTTGCGTTCCCTTCGGATTTTGTCAAAAACTCAAAAACAGAATCGGGCGATAAAAAACTGATGCAGATTCTCATTCCCGCAGCCTTCGGTGCGGCGGCAATTGTTGCAATTATTGCAGGAATTGTTGAAAAGAGCGTCATGAGCGCATTTTCGGCATTCGCATGCACCTTCTGCATGAGTGCACCCGTATTTTCATCGTTTATTCCCGCGTTTATCGCAAGAAGCTCAAACCACGGGCTTAACGTTACGGGCACGATGATTGCAAGCCTCGATGCGGCAGAGAAAACCTCTCTCGCAAATGCGGTTGTGCTTGATTCCGCAGATATTTTTGACCGCTCACGCTGCACAATGCACGGCATGAAGGATTTCAAGAATATACGTATCGACGATGTGCTTCTCTATGCTGCGGCGCTGATTATCAAATCGGGCGGACCGCTGCGTGAGAGCTTTGAGCAGGTTGTTGACGGCAGGCAGGATTTGTTGCCCCCCGTAAAGGAACTTGTTTATGAGGATAAGCTCGGTATCGCTGCAAGAATCCATAATCAGAAGGTGCTTCTCGGCAACAGAAACCTGCTTGTTAACCATAACATCGAGGTGCCCGAAAAGGCACTTGAAGAAAGATATTCCCACAGCGGCAGAAAGGTTATGTATCTTGCCGTTGCAGGCAAAATAGCGGCTCTTTTTGTTGTCAGCTATGCGGTTGATAAAAACCTTGAGGGCTATCTTAAACTTCTTGAAAGCAACGGAATACAGATTCTCGTCAGAACAAACGATGTTAATGTTACGGAAGAACTGATTTCCGAAAGCTTTGGCATTCCCAAGCAGAATTTCAAGGTACTTTCATCGGTTGCAGGCAGACTTTTCAAGAGAAGAAGAGATGCCGTCAGCGACAGACTTCCCGCAAGAATCATCCACGACGGCACAGCTTATTCAATGCTCCGTGCCGTTGCCGCATCGTGCAATATCGTAACGAAGAAGAAGCTCGGTTCGGTTATCCAGATTGTTCTGACCGCCCTTGCCTTCATTCTCTGTGCCGCGCTTTACTGCACGTCACTCGGCTATATTTTCAGCGGACTGACAGCGGTGTTATTCCTTGGCATCGGTCTTGCAATTTCTGCAGGATTAATGCTTATCGGAAAAATAAAATAAAAAATTTGTGAAAAGCCCTTGACAAATCGAGGGATATATATTAGAATAACTTGCACAATAAAGCAGAGCAGGTGTTGCTCTCACCTTCCGGGAAACGCCCCGCGTCGGTCAATAGCTTGAGTTTTTATGCACTGTAAGTGCGTGAAGAGCGTTGATTAACAGCGAGGTCGGAGTTTTCCTGCCTCGCTTTTTTAATTTTATGTTGGAGGTGCTTTAACATCAGCAGCAAAGAACAGCAAATCAATGAGGAAATCCGTGATAAAGAAATAAGAGTTATTTCTAACGACGGTGAGCAGCTCGGCATCATGTCGGCATCAGAGGCTCTCAAGATTGCAGAAAGCAAGAATCTTGACCTTGTTAAGATTGCTCCTGCGGCAAAACCGCCCGTATGCAAAATTATGGACTACGGTAAGTTCCGATTTGAAAAGGCAAAGAAAGAGAAAGAAGCAAAGAAGAACCAGAAAACCATCGAAATCAAAGAAATCAGACTTTCTCTCAACATTGACACCCACGATTTTGACACCAAAATCAACCATGCACGCAAATTTATTGCGTCAGGCAACAAGGTCAAGGTTTCCATACGCTTCAGAGGCCGTGAGATGGCTCACAGCGATCTCGGTCTTTCAACAATGCAGCGTTGTGCGGAGGCTATGGCTGACTGTGCGAGTGTCGAGAAGCCTGCCAAGCTTGAAGGCAGACAGATGCTGATGTTCCTGGCCCCGAAAAGCTCAAAGTAAAAAGGTTTTATATTATTAAGGAGGAAATAACCATGCCTAAGATTAAGACTCACAGCGGCGCAAAGAAGCGCTTCAAGATTTCAAAGGGCGGCAAGCCCATCCGCGCCCATGCTTACAAGTCACACATTCTCAACAAGAAGAACACAAAGCGCAAGAGAAATCTTCGCAAGACAACTGTTGCTGACGTAACAAACTGCAAGCAGATCAAGCGTCTTGTTCCTTATAAATAATTCGGAACGCTGAATTTAACTTATTAGATTAACGGAGGATATAAAAAATGGCTCGTATTAAAGGCGCACTCATGACTCGCAAGAGAAGAAATAAAGTACTCAAGATGGCAAAGGGCTACTACGGCTCAAAGAGCACACTCTTCAAGACTGCAAAGCAGGCTGTTATGAAGAGCGGCAACTATGCATATGTTGGCAGAAAGCAGAAGAAGCGTGATTTCCGCCGTCTTTGGATTTCCCGTATTTCAGCTGCATGCAAGATGAACGGCATGAACTATTCAACCTTCATCAACGGCCTCAAGAAGGCAGACATCAATCTTAACAGAAAGATGCTTGCTGAAATCGCTGTTGCAGATCCCGCAGCATTTACTGCTCTTACCGAAAAGGCAAAGGCAGCTCTCAACTAATCATAGCATTCAATTATCAGAGATGTGGCATTCCGTTACATCTCTGATTGTTTGTTTTTGTTAAAAAAACAACCTGCATTGTTGCGGGCTTTTTTCGACAAAAAGTATGCATATAAAAGGTATTAAATATTTAAACAATATAGTGAGAATATTATGGAGAAGATAACCGCAAGAACAAACGAAAAAATCAAATACGCCGTCCGTCTTGGAGAAAGCGCTTCGCTGCGAAAAGAGGCGGGGGAATTTTTTCTCGAAGGCGCACGGCTTTGTTCCGATGCCGTTCAGAGCGGTATTGTTATCAAACAGGCGTTTTTCACCTCAAAGGCTCTGTGGAAATATTCGGATTATGTTGATGGCATAGTTGCTGAAAGCGGCATATGCTATGAAATAAGCACAGAAGTTTCCCAGAAGCTTTCCGATACCGAAAATCCGCAGGGCGTTTTCTGCATCTGCGAAATGAAGCCGAGTGCAGATGAAAAGAGTCTTAATCCCGACGGCAAATATCTTGCCCTTGAAAATCTGCAGGACCCCTCAAATCTCGGAGCGGTCTGCAGAAGCGCAGAGGCGCTCGGGCTTGACGGCCTGATTGTCAGCGGCGGCTGCGACGTTTATAACCCCAAGGCATTGAGAGCTTCAATGGGCTCACTTTTGAGAATGAACGTGATTTCTTCGGAAAGTCTTGAAGAGCTTATCGGAAAGGCAAATTCCATGGGAATGAAAACTCTCGCATCCGTGCCGAAAAGCACGGCGGAGGATATCCGCAAGGTGTCAATGAGCGGCGGAGTTATCTGCTGCGTGGGCAACGAGGGCTCCGGTCTTTCAAAGGAAGTTATCGAAAAATGCACGGCACAGGTCACCATTCCGATGAGCGGCAGGGCCGAATCCTTCAACGCATCGGCAGCGGCGGCAATCCTTGCATGGGAGCTGAAACGATGACGGAGAACACGGAATATTGGGTATGGCTTTCTCTTGCTCTTGGGCCGTCGACCAGAAACGATGCGATTCTGTCGTCGTTTATGACTGCGAAAAAGATTTTTGAAGCATCGGAAGAAAAACGGATATCTGAGGGTGTTTTTACCAAGCTTCAGCTTGAAAAACTTCGTAAAGTCAAGCTTGAGGATGCCGAAAGAATTGTCGGAATCTGTAAAAAATACGGCTGGGATATCGTAACACCCGGCGATTTGATTTACCCCGCAGGCCTGCGCAAGCTTACCGATATGCCGCTTGCTCTTTATGTTGACGGCGATATAAGCTGCCTGAGGGGAAAGGTCATTATCGGAGTTGTCGGTACCCGAAAGCCCTGCTACGAAAGCATCGCCATCACCCGAAAAATCAGCTCCGACCTTACAAAAGCGGGTGCGGTTGTAGTCAGCGGCGGCGCATTGGGAATTGACAGCGCGGCGCATGAGGGAGCAATCGAGGGTGGCGGAAAGACCGTATGCGTTCTCGGCTGCGGACTCGGTACTGACTATCTCAGAGAAAACGAGGCTCTGCGCAGAGAAGTGAGCAGAAACGGCGCACTTGTTACCGAATATCCGCCCATGACGGGCGCATCAAGGCAGACTTTTCCTGCGAGAAACAGAATTATTTCGGGCATGAGCCACGGAGTTCTTGTTGTTGAGGCAGGCGAAAAGAGCGGTTCGCTGATAACTGCAAAGCGTGCGGCGGAGCAGTCGAGAGATGTTTACGCAATCCCCGGCAGCATTCTCACGACGTCTTATACGGGCGCAAACGCCCTCATAAGGGACGGAGCCAAAGCGGTTGCAGGTGCAAGGGATGTTCTCGCTTCTTATGCGGCAATATATCCCGACAGACTCAATCTCGACAAAATCAGCGAAGAACCGATAAAGTCTGCAATTCCCGAAGAAAGCCAAAATTTACAAACAGTTAAAAAACAGAGCGTTTCCGGTCTTGACCCGGACTGTGAGGCGGTCTATAATCTTTTCGGAGAGGGTTCTCTCCACCATGATGAAATCTGTGCAGGCAGCGGAATATCGCCCTCAAGGGTGATTGCGGCGCTCATGCAGCTTCAGATTATGGAATTAATTGAAATTGACAATAAAAACAGCTACAAGCTTAAATCATAAATTTACAGGGAGAAAAAACCAATGTCCAAACTTATTATAGTTGAGTCCCCCGCAAAAGCTAATACAATCAAAAAATATCTCGGCAAGGACTATGAGGTTATTGCTTCAAAGGGACATGTCAGAGACCTTCCCGCAGCAAAGCTCAGCGTTGATGTCAAGAATAATTTTGCGCCGAAATATGCGCTTATCAAGGGAAAGGAAAAGCTTGTCAAGGAGCTTAAAAGCAAGGTTGACGAGAGCGAAGCAGTCTATCTCGCAGCCGACCCTGACCGTGAGGGAGAAGCAATTTCATGGCATCTTGCAACTGTGCTCGGTCTTGACCTTAACAAAGAAAACCGGGTTACCTTTAACGAAATTACCAAGACAGGTATTGCAAACGGCATGGCAAACCCCAAGAAGGTTAATCTTGACCTTGTTAATGCACAGCAGGCAAGAAGAATCCTTGACCGCCTTGTCGGTTACAGACTCAGTCCCTTTGTTTCGCAGAAAATCAGAAGAGGTCTTTCCGCAGGCAGAGTTCAGAGCGTTGCCGTAAGACTTATCGTTGACCGCGAGGAAGAAATCAATGCGTTCAACCCCGAGGAATACTGGATTATCGACGCAAAGCTTGCAACCTCGCAGAGAAGAACATTCACCGCAACTCTTTATTCCGATGAAAACGGCAAAATCAAGATTTCAAACGAGGCAGAGGCAAAGAAATATCTTGACCGCCTTGACGGTGCGGAATATACCGTAAAATCCGTCAAAAAGGGAACAAGAAAAAAGAATCCCGCTCCTCCGTTTATCACCTCAACCCTCCAGCAGGAGGCTTCAAGGAAGCTCGGATTCCAGGCTGAAAGAACAATGAGAGCTGCACAGGAGCTTTACGAAGGTGTCAACGTAAAGGGTATCGGAATGATGGGTCTTATAACCTATATGAGAACCGATTCGCTCCGAATTTCCGAAGAAGCAAGAGCGGCGGCAAACGAATATATAACAAATAATTTCGGAAGCGAATATCTTCCCGAAAAACCCGTATATTATAAATCAAGAGCGAATGCTCAGGACGGTCACGAAGCTATCAGACCCTCATCCCCCTCAATGACTCCCGAAGCAGTCAAGGGCAGTCTGACCTCTGACCAGTATAAGCTCTATAACCTCATCTGGAAGCGCTTCATGGCAAGCCTTATGGCGAGCTGTGTTCAGAACACCGTCAAGGCTGAAATCATCGCCTCAAAGGATGAAAATGCAAACGAATTCTGCGTCTTCACCGCAGCAGGCTATTCGGTTAAGTTTGACGGCTTCACAAAGCTCTATGAGCTTCCCGAAGAGGAAACAGACAAGGGCATTCTTCCCGAATTTAAGGCAGAAGAAAAGCTCAAGCTCCGTGAGCTTAACTCAAATCAGCATTTCACCCAGCCCCCCGCACGCTACACAGAAGCATCGCTCATCAAGGAGCTTGAAGAAAACGGCGTCGGCAGACCGAGCACCTATGCAACTATCCTTTCAACGATTATCAAGAGAGGATATGTTCAGAGAAAGGCAAAGCAGCTTGCTCCCACAGAGCTCGGCTGCGCAACAACGGGTCTGCTCAAGGATAAGTTCCCCAAAATAGTCAATACAAAGTTCACCGCTTCAATGGAAACAAATCTTGACCGTGTCGGCGGCGGCGAGGTTGACTATGTTAAGATGCTCGATGAGTTTTACACCGATTTCGAGAAAACTCTCGATAAGGCAAAGGTTGAGATGAAAAACGTCAAAATCCAGCTTGAGGAGGACACAACCGATATCCCCTGCGACAAGTGCGGAAGAATGATGGTCATCAAAACGGGTCGTTACGGCAGATTCCTTGCATGTCCCGGCTATCCCGAGTGCAAAAATGCGAAGCCCCTGATAGTCAATACGGGCGCAAAATGTCCCGTTTGCGGCAGCGAGATTATCGAAAGAAAGTCCAAGAAGGGACACGTTTTCTATGGCTGCGGCAGCTGGCCCAAGTGTAACTTCATGAGCTGGGATCCCCCGGCAGAGGAGAATTGTCCCGAGTGCGGCAAGGCTCTCTTCAAGAAGAAAACCGGAAAGCTTGTCTGCATGACCGAGGGCTGCGGCTATGAAAAGGCTGCTCCCGGAAAGAAAAAGAGCAATGGATAAGGTTAAAATAGTCGGCGGCGGTTTTGCCGGAGTTGAGGCTGCATGGCAGCTTGCAAACAGAGGAATAGAGGTTGAGCTTTATGAAATGAAGCCTGTCCGTTATTCCCCTGCCCATTCAAGCGAGGGTCTGGCAGAGCTTGTCTGCTCAAATTCGTTTAAAGCAATGCGTACGGGAAGTGCGGCAGGCATGCTCAAAGCGGAGATGGAGCTTATGGGCTCGCTCTGCGTTGAATGCGCAAAGGCAACGGCAGTCCCCGCAGGCGGCGCTCTTGCGGTTGACAGGGATAAATTCTCGGCTCTCGTAACCGAAAAAATCCTTTCCCGCAAGGAGATAACGCTCATCAGGGAAGAGATAACCGAAATTCCCGACGGCGTTGCAATCATTGCAGCAGGACCGCTTGCATCGGCCGCTCTTTCGGATAAAATCAAGGAGCTCTGCGGCGGAAGCTTAAGCTTTTTTGATGCGGCGGCGCCCATCGTGACAGCGGAAAGCATTGATTTGGAAAAGGCGTTCATGCAGTCGAGATACGACAGGGGTGCTCCTGACGACTATATCAACTGCCCTATGAACAAAGAGGAATACGAAGCGTTTTATGAGGCACTGATAACAGCGGAGAGCGCTCCGACCCATGAATTTGATAAGCGCAAGGGTGTTTATGAGGGCTGCATGCCCATTGAAGTCATGGCGTCAAGAGGGCACGACACAATCCGTTTCGGTCCCATGAAGCCCACAGGACTTCTCGACCCGAGAACAGGTCACAGACCGTGGGCAAATCTTCAGCTTCGCAAGGAAAACACGGCAGGCACGATGTATAACCTTGTGGGCTTTCAGACAAATTTAAAATTTCCCGAGCAGAAAAGGGTTTTTTCAATGATTCCCGCACTTGCGAATGCGGAGTTTGTGCGCTACGGCGTTATGCACCGCAATACCTTCATTGATTCGCCCCGCCATCTCGGCAGCGATTTCGGCTTCAAGGGAAAAGAGGGCTTGTATTTTGCAGGTCAGATAACGGGTGTTGAGGGCTATATGGAGTCCGCCGCATCGGGTATTCTGGCAGGTATAAATGCGGCAAATAAAATTCTGGGCAAAGATGTTTTTGTTCCTCCCGAGCTTACCATGACGGGAGCACTTGCCCGATATATCAGCGACGGCAGCGTTAAGAATTTTCAGCCGATGGGCGCAGCCTTCGGGCTTGTTCCGCCCCTTGACGAGAAAATCAGAGATAAAAAGCTTCGTTATGAGGCGCTTGCCGAACGCGGATTAAAAGAACTTGAAAATCAGCTCAATATTGGTTAATAAATTGATTAATAAACGGTTCCTGTTACTTAAAGTGAAAAGATAAAAGTGAATAGTGAAGATTTTTGGAAGAGCTATGCCCTTACCCGATTATTATTTGGGGTGTGGGCAGCGCCCACCATTAACTGTTCACTCTTAACTCTTAACTTTTCATTAAAAACACATGTTTTTGAAAGGAATGTTTTTATTGCTTGAAAAATTGATTTCACTGATTTGCGAAGAACTCGGATGCGACGAATCAAGCGTCAGCGGAGAAACTCTGCTCGGCGAGCTTGTCAGCGACGATATTGAAATCGATGAGCTTGTTCAGGCTCTCGAAAATGAATTTGATGTGGAGTTCAGCGAGGAAATAAGCGGAGAAGTTTCCGTTTCACAGCTTGCTGAAATGATTGAAGAATAACAAGGTGAAAGAAATGAACGAAAATCTGGCTCGGCTTCAGGAAAATCTGGGCTATAAATTCAAGGATATTTCTCTGCTTGAAACTGCTCTCACCCATTCCTCCTTTGCAAACGAGCAGACTGACGGCACGGTTTGCAACGAAAGGCTTGAATTTCTCGGGGATTCGATTCTCGGCTTTGTTTCTGCAAAGTATTTCTTTGAGAATTTCGATTCACCCGAGGGTGAGCTTACAAAGCACAGAGCAGCAAGAGTCTGCGAAAAAGCGCTCTGCCTTTTTGCAAAGGAGCTCGGAATCGGCCCTGCTTTAAGGCTCGGCAAGGGCGAAACAAGAACGGGCGGCAGCGAAAGACCGTCAATTCTTGCGGATGCATTCGAGGCTGTGCTTGCGGCAGTTTATCTTGACGGCGGACTTGAGGAAGCGAGCAAAATCGTGCTCCGATTCATTCCGAGGCACGATGCGCTTGATGAAACAAAGGATTATAAAACGCTTCTGCAGGAGGTTATCCAGCGTAACCGTGAGGAGCATATCGAATATGTTCTCATCGATTCAAGCGGACCCGACCATGCAAAAACCTTTACCGTTGAGGTGCATCTTAACAGCAATGTTATCGGCAGCGGCACGGGCAAGAGCAAAAAGCTCGCAGAGCAGCATGCCGCGCAGGAAGCGCTTGCGCTTATGGGTATAAAATGAGGCACGTTAATATTGCACTTTTTGTGGTACATAAGGGCTGCCCGCACATGTGCTCGTTCTGCAATCAAAGAAGCATTTCGGGCAGCCAAGAGGATATAACCGAAGCCGATGTGCATGCTGCGGCGCAGACTGCAATTGCATCTCTTTCGCTGAGCGATGCGGCAGGCGGCGAAATTGCGTTTTTCGGCGGCAGCTTCACGATGGTTGAGCGTTCATACATGCTCTCGCTTCTTGAAGCGGCTTATGAATACGTTGAAAAAGGAATATTTAAGGGAATCAGAATTTCAACCAGACCCGACGGTATCAGCCGTGAAATCTGTGAAATTCTTAAAAAATACGGAGTAACCGCAGTTGAACTCGGCGCACAGAGCCTTGACGACAGGGTACTCATTCTCAACGAAAGAGGGCATACTGCAGAGCAGGTGTGCAATGCGTGCGCTCTTTTAAAGGAATACGGCTTTGAGCTCGGCTTGCAGATGATGACGGGGCTTTACGGCTCCGAGGATGCCGACAGCATCAAAACCGCCGAAAAAATCATCTCCCTTGCTCCCGACACGGTGAGAATTTATCCTACCGTTGTCATAAAAGGGACAAGGCTGCATGAGCTTATGCAGAGCGGTGAGTTTGTCCCCAAGGGCATACCCGAAACAGTTGAGCTTTGCGCAAGACTTATCCCCATGTTTGAGAACGTGGGAATAAGGGTTATCAGAGTCGGTCTGCATTCCGGCGGCGGAGTGGAGGAAGGCTTTGCGGGCGGTGCGTATCATCCTGCGCTCCGTGAGCTTTGCGAGGGCAGAATTTATTATAATTATGCGCTTGGAGAGCTTGAAAAGCTTGGCGGCGGCAGCTATACGCTGTTTGTTGCGCCGTGCGAAATCTCCAAAATGACAGGACAGAAGAAACAAAATCTTACGGGACTTCGTGAAAAGGGTTATGACTGTACCGTAAAAGGTAAAGACGGACTTTCAAAATACGAGGTCGAAATTAAGGTGATTAAATGATATTAAAAGCGCTTGAAATGCAGGGCTTCAAATCCTTTCCGGATAAAACGGTGCTTGAATTCGGCAAAGGCATAACGGCGGTTGTCGGTCCCAACGGTTCGGGTAAAAGTAACATCTCCGACGCCGTGCGCTGGGTGCTCGGTGAGCAGTCAACAAAGACTCTCCGAGGCTCCAAGATGGAGGACGTCATCTTCGGCGGTACAAGCCAGAGAAAGCCTCTGGGTTATGCCGAGGTAACTCTGCGCCTTGATAATTCCGACAGAGGTCTTAACAACTGCGATAGGGATGATGTTGCGGTTACAAGACGTTATTACCGCTCGGGTGAAAGTGAATATAAAATCAACGGCGAGGTTTGCCGTCTGAGAGATATTCATGAGCTTTTCATGGATACGGGTCTCGGACGTGACGGCTATTCAATGGTCGGCCAGGGCAGAATTGCAGACCTTGTTTCCGCACGTTCAACGCAGAGAAGAGATATGCTTGAAGAGGCGGCTGGTATTTCCGCATTCCGTTACAGACGTGCCGATGCCAACAGAAGGCTCGACCAGGCGGAGGAAAATCTTGTTCGTCTGCGTGATATTCTTTCAGAGCTTGAGGGCAGAATAGGTCCGCTTAAAATCCAGAGCGAAAAGGCGATGAAATTCCTTGCCCTTGCCGATGAAAAGAAAACTCTTGAAATCGGTCTGTGGCTTCACACAATAGAAAAATCCAAAAACGGCTTGCGTGAGCAGGAGCATAAGCTTTCGGTTGCCTCGTCACAGTACGAGCAGACTGAAAGCGAGCTTGTTGAGCTTATCGCACAGATTGAGCAGGCAATCAAAGAGGGTCAGGAAATGACTCTTGAAATTGAGCGTCTGCGCCAGAGCATCTCCGAGGGAGAGGAAGAGGCAGCCGTTATCGACGGTAAGATTGCCGTTGAAAAGAACACGATTGAACATAATGAGCAGACCATTGAGCGTATCACGGGCGATATGGGTGACAGCGAAAGCTCAAAGGCTGAAATCGATGCGCAGATTGAGGCGGCTCAAAAGGATACTGCCGAAAAAGAGGCGGCGGCAGCACAGAAAAAAGAAGCTCTTTCCGCAGAGATTCAGAGGCTCGGTGAGCTCATGGGTCAGAACAGCGAAAACAGCGAAAAAGCAAGAGAAATCAACGATAAAATAACCGCGGCGGCTCTCCGCCTTGCAGATATGCGAGTTGAAAAATCAACCGCAGAATCCGCAAAGCATGAGCTTGCGGCACGAATCGCAAACATAGACGAGGTTATCGAAACCCGTGGCGGAGTCATAACCGCTCTTGAAAACGAAAAGGCAGCCGCCCAAAAAGAGCTTGACCGTCTTAATGATGAGGCGGCGGAGCATGAAAATGCGCTCGACGGCTACCGAATGATTATCGGCACAAGAGCCGAAAAAGTCGAAAAGCTTCGCAAAGAGCTTGAAAGCATCAATCTTGATATTTATCAGAAGAATGCAAGAATCAAGATGCTCGATGACCTTGAAAAGAATCTTGACGGCTATGCAGGCAGCGTTCAGAAGGTTGTTAAAGAGGCAAAGAGGGGAGCTCTCCGAGGCATTCACGGCACTCTTTCACAGCTCATTTCCGCACCTGCCGAATATGCAATTGCAATCGAAACAGCTCTCGGTGCGGCGATTCAGAATATCGTCACCGATGACGAAAACACCGCAAAAAGAGCGATTAACTACTTAAAAGATAACAGAGCCGGCAGGGCGACATTCCTGCCGCTGACTTCCGTTAAATCAAGACCCTTCACTGAAAAAGGTCTTGAAAAATGCGAGGGCTTTGTCGATATGGCGGACAGGCTGCTTGAATTTGACGGCAAGTATTCCGAAATCATCGGCTCGCTTCTCGGCAGAACTGCCGTTGTTGACAATATTGATAACGGAATCGACATGGCGAAGAAATATTCCTACCGCTTCAAGATTGTTACTCTTGACGGTCAGGTGCTCAACGCAGGCGGCTCAATGACGGGCGGCTCGAGAGGCTCGGGAGCAGGATTTCTGAGCAGAGTTACCGAAATCGAGAGCCTTAAGGAAAAGATTGCCGTGCTTGAAAAGCAGCTTGACGAAAAGCAGTCGGGCTTCAAATCAATCTCCGAAGAGCTTGCGCTTGTTCAGGCAGAGCTTGATGCGAGCGAGGCAGAGCTTATAAAGACTCAGGAGGATATCATCAGAGCCGAAAGTGCGCTGAACCTCATAAAAGACAGATATTCCGCCGCAATGGGTCATATCGGCGAGCTTGAGTCAGAAAAAGAAAGAGCAAAGGCAAGAATCCTTGAATCGGAAGAAGCCGAAAAGAAGGCGGAGGAAGAGATTTCAGCCGTTGCAGCAGAGAGCGAAAAGCTGGGCGCACAGCTTATCGAACTCAACGCAGAGCGTGAATCGCTCGAAAAGCTGCGTGAGGAATCCGCAGAAATTCAGAATGCTCTTAATCTTGAAATCGTTGCGCTTCATAAGGATATCGAGGCTAACAACGAAACCGTTGCAGGCTGTATTGAACGAAAAGAGAGCTTCAGCCGCCGTGCGGACATGCTGGGCGAGGAAATCGCACAGATTAAGCAGGAAAACGAAAGCATTCTCAAAAACATTGCCGAAATGGAAGCAAAAGCAGTTTCTCTGCGTGAAAATTCGGTAAAGACAAACGAAAAGATAGAAGAGCTTCGTGAAAAGCGCACGCAGGGCGAAGCAAGAAGCACATCGCTGCGAAACAAAGAGCGTGAAATGACCTCCGAGAGAGAAAAGCTCGGCGGTGAGCTTGCAAGGCTTGAGGAGCGCAGAGATGCAATGCAGCGTGAGCTTGAAACAGCGCAGAACAAGCTCTATGACGAGTATCAGCTTTCGCTGCGTGAGGCTGCGGATATGAATATCGTGCTTGATGATATTCCAAAGGCACAGCGCACTCTGCAGGAAATCAAAAATAAAATCCGTGCTCTCGGTAACGTCAATGTCGGCGCTGTTGAGGAATACAAAGAGGTTTCCGAAAGATACGAATACATGAGCGTTCAGATAGGCGATATTGAGAAATCCCGTGAAGAGCTTATCAAGCTTATCGAAGAGCTGACAGGCAAGATGGCGGAGCGCTTCAGAGAGCAGTTCAGACGCATCAACAACCATTTCAGCGACACCTTCAAGGAGCTGTTTGACGGCGGACGAGCAGAGCTTGTTCTCGATGACCCGCAGGATGTTCTTGAATGCAACATCAACATCAGGGTCCAGCCCCCCGGAAAGAACGTTCAGAATATCGACCTTCTGTCGGGCGGTGAAAAGGGTCTTGCGGCTATCGCACTTCTCTTCGCAATTCTCAAGGTCACACCCGCTCCGTTCTGTATCTTTGATGAGGTTGAGGCAGCTCTTGACGATGTAAACGTCAGCCGTTACGCATCCTATGTCAGAGAAATGACGGGCAACACGCAGTTCATTCTCATCACTCACAGACGAGGCACAATGGACGAGGCGGATATGCTATACGGCGTAACCATGCAGGAAAAGGGTGTTTCAAAGCTTCTCGAGCTCAAAACCGCCGAAATGGCAAAGAAGCTCGGTCTTGACTGATGTTACAAAAACGGACAAAAGACTGAAAACACATACTTGATTAATCAAAAACACCATGTTATAATATAAAGGTAACAATATTTTCTATTAAGGAGGATTTTGAAAATGTCAAATCACGGTATTATCAATTACCCCGATGCGCAGGCTGTTCAGAAGCAGCTTGACGAACTCATCAAAAAGCCTATTTATTCAATCAGCCCCGACGCTCTCAAGAATTATGAAGCAGAGTATTTTGACAAGAAGTGTGCAAAGTCAAAGGTTATGATTGAGGAAGCAAAGCAGGTTATCCCCGGCGGCGTTCAGCATAACCTTGCTTTCAACTATCCGTTCCCCCTCGTTTTTACAAAGGCAGAGGGTGCATATCTTTATGATATCGACGGCAACAAATATTATGACTTCCTTCAGGCTGGCGGCCCCACCGTTCTTGGCAGCAATCCTCCCGCAGTTCGTGAAAAGGTTATTGAGCTTCTCAATACCTGCGGTCCTTCAACAGGTCTTTTCCACGAATATGAATATAAGCTCGGAAAGAAGATTTCAGAGCTTATTCCCTCTGTTGATATGTTCCGTATGCTCGGTTCAGGTACAGAGGCTTGTATGACAGCTATCCGTGTTGCACGTCTTGCAACAGGTAAGAAGAAGATTCTCAAGATGGGCGGCGCTTACCACGGCTGGTCAGATCAGCTCGGCTACGGTATCCGTGTTCCCGGCTCAAAGTTTACTCAGGCAACAGGTGTTCCCCTGTTCTGCTTCAGAGATACAGAAGAATTTTTCCCCGGCGACCTCAATGACCTTGAGAGAAAGCTTAAGGCAAACAGACTCAAAGGCGGCACAGCTGCTGTTATGCTTGAGCCCGTCGGTCCCGAAAGCGGTACAAGACCCGTTGATAAGAACTTCTGCAAGGGCGTTGAAGCTCTCTGCCGCAAGTATGGCGCACTCCTTATCTTTGACGAAGTTGTTACCGCATTCCGCGTAAGCATGAGCGGTGCACAGGGTTACTTCGGCGTTTCGCCCGACCTCACCGTATTCGGTAAGGTTATGGCAGGCGGATATCCCGGCGCAGGCGGTCTCGGCGGCAAGAAGGAATACATGAAGCATCTCGGTGCAGGTCTTGACGATACAGGCAAGAAGATTAAGAAGGCATTCTGCGGCGGCACAATGTCTGCTAACCCCCTCAGCTGCGTTGCAGGTTACACAATGCTTGAGGAAATGGAAAAGGCAGACGCTTGCTACAAGGCAGCTCAGATGGGCGACAGACTTACAGCAGGTCTTCAGGAAATCATCAAGAAGAGAAATCTTCCCTTCGTAGCATTCAATCAGGGCTCAATCTGCCATCTTGAAACCGTTGGTACTCTCAACTTCTCCATCAACTGGAAGAAGCCCTGGACAATTCCTTCAGTTCTTGATGCAACATCGGCTCGTAAGAAGGAAATGACCCACATGGGCGCTGCTTACATGGCAGAGGGTCTTGTAACTCTCGCAGGCAGCCGTCTTTACACCAGCGCTGCATATACAGAAGAAATGATTGACGATGCAGTTGCAAGATTTGACAAGGTATTCGAGAATATTGTATGTCTCGAGAAATAATTCTATAAAAATTGGCGGGATACCCGATATCCCGCCTTATTCTTAATTTTGCGATAACAGTGAAAAGTTAATAGTGAAGAGTGAACAGTTAAGGGTCTGCGACGCTTTTTATATTAATCCTTACCTTTTCCGAAACTTTTCACTTTTCATTCTTCACTATTCACTTATGTTATTTTGAAAGGAATGAAATTATGGACGTTTTAACCGCAAAAAAGCTTGTTATCGAAGCAGGCGAAAGACTTGTTGAAAAAGGTCTTATTGCAAGAACATGGGGCAATGTAAGCTGCCGTGTTGACGATAAAACCTTTGTTATAACTCCCAGCGGCAAACCCTATATCGGTCTTGAGCCCGATGATATCGTTGAGGTTGCAATCAACACTCTCGAATGGGGCGGCAACGTTAAGCCCTCATCGGAAAAGGGCATTCATGCCGAGGTTTATAAGCAGTTCCCCGATGCAAATTTTGTTATCCATACTCATCAGAAGGTTGCATCCGCAATCAGTGCGCTTTCAAACGGTATTGAAAAGGTTGCAGGCGAAGCCTCAAATCTTATCGGCAATGTTATCCACATGGGCGGCTACGGTCTGCCCGGCACAAAGAAGCTCCGCAAAGGCGTAACAAATGCCCTTAAGCTCGGCCCTTCAAAGGCTGTTATTATGGCTCACCACGGTGCTCTTTGCTTCGGTAAGGACAGCGACGAGGCGTTTGAGGTCGCAAACTCGCTTGAAAAGGTCTGCGCAGATTATATCCTTGCAAACGCAAAAGAAAAGCTCGGCTTAAAATCGGATAATCTTGATGATTTCTGTTCAGAAATTGCTGACAAGCTCACAAAATCCGAAAAAACTGTTGAAATTGATAAATCCATGCTGTATAATAGTACTTGCAACAGAGAAAGCGGCGAAATCGTTTTCACAAACAGCGAAAACGGTGACGAAATTCTGATGGAGCTTAACGGTCCGTCATCCGCTATCGGTAATCTTGCAAATGTTCTGAATGCCCACAAGGACATCTATATTGCATGTCCCAAGTTCAACAATATAATTCATAACGCTTCAAGCGAGGTTGTTGCCGTTTCCAGGTTCGGCAAAACAATGAAGCCTCTGCTTGATGACTTTGCTCAGATTTGCGGTCCTACCGTCAAATGTGCAAAAGCTCCCGAAAAAGCCGCAAAGAAAATCAAAGGCAAAAATGCGGTACTTATCAAGGATATGGGCGCTCTTTGCTGCGGCGCAAACGAAGGCGACGCACAGGCGGTTGACATGATTATGAGCAAAAGCAGCCTCACCTTGCTCACCTCAAAGGTATTCGGCAAGACGAAGGCTATCAACCCTGCCGAAGCATGGCTGATGAGAATAGTTTATACTCTCAAATATTCCAAGCAGGCAGAGAAATAATTTATTAATTTAAACACTACCATCTTTTGTCCCCCCCGTTTTATACGAGAAAAATCCGAGGCTTTTGGCCTCGGCTTTTTCTTTATACGGCAAAAAATACCCTCCGCATCGTCTGAATGCGGAGGGTATAACCGTGTGATTAAATTAATACTTGATGTTTGAATAGGTTGCCTTTGTAACAGCAGCGCCGTTGCCGTTGATGGTAACAACTGCCTTAAGAGCAAGAACTGCATCAAATGCATATGAATATGTCATGTTTGTGATCTTGCCGCCTTCAACTGTTACTGTAACCTTAATGTTCTTGTAGTTAACGGTTGTGCTGTTAACTTTGATAGCGGTTGTGAATTCTGCAATGCCTTCAACAACTTCTTCGTGTGTGATGAAGTCATTTGTGAATCTTGAGATGGGAGTTGCGCCTGTCTTTTTAGGATCGGTTGCATTAGCAAGTGTAAAGCTGTAAACGCCGTTTGCATAGCTGAATGAGCCGAGGTCGCTCTCCTTAAGAGATGTAGCCTTGAGTCTGTAATCCTCATCAAGCTTATCCTTGGGGTATGTGCCCTTCTTTGTGCCTATACCGAGGAAACCGCCGACAACTGTGTCAAGGTTTGAGTTTTCGTCGATAGCACTGATAATGCCGTTAAGAATGTCTGTTGCACCGCCAACATCAATGGGGCTTGTGTATTCACAGTTTCTGTTGAAGTTGTATGAGCCCTTTGCAGCCTTTGCTGTTTCAGCGTTAAGGAAAGCAACGAATTCTGCCTTTGTCATTTCAACGTCAGCAACTGCTGAAGCATCTTCTGATGTTTCTTCTGATGCAGCTTCTGATGCAGCTTCTGAAGCTGCTTCTGTGGGATTACCTGCTGTTACGTCAGCAACGGGAGCCTCTTCTGTTACGTCAGCAACAGGAGCTTCTTCTGTTACGTCAGCAACGGGAGCCTCGGTTGTGTCTTCAACTGCGGGAGCTGTTGTGGTTGTGCCTTCATCTTTTCCGCCGCAAGCTGCAAATGCAAAGAGCATTGAAACTGCGAGGAGAACTGCGAGAATTTTTTTCATGATTCTTCCTCCTGAAAGTTAGTATGAAATTTTTGCACAGTTCATTGAGAATCTGCGCACTTGTAATATAAAAATACTCCATAATCGGCTTTTTGTCAAGTGCGTAACGCAAAAATGGTTTTCCAAAAAATCAGACGAAATTTTATGAATGTTTACATAATATTAATATTATTTATAGGTGACAGATTAAAAATTTTATGGTATAATACTATAAACTAAAATGGAGGTTTATGCGGTATGACGGTAAAAAGGTTTGTTTCGTGGAATGTCAACGGAATCAGAGCCTGCCTTTCAAAGGATTTTTATGAGAGCTTTTCGGCTCTTGATGCGGATATCTTCTGCCTTCAGGAAACGAAGATGCAGGAGGGTCAGGCGGAGCTTAACCTTGAGGGCTATCATCAGTTCTGGAATTATGCCGAGAAAAAGGGCTATTCGGGAACAGCTGTTTTCACCCGTGAAGAGCCGATTTCGGTTTCATATGGTTTGGGTATTCCCGAGCATGACACCGAGGGCAGAGTCATAACGCTTGAATTTGATAAATTTTATTTTATAACAGTTTATGTTCCTAACTCCCGTGACGGTCTGGTGCGTCTTGACTACCGTATGGAGTGGGAGGATGCCTTCAGAAAATATATATGCGAGCTTGACAAGAAAAAGCCCGTTATTTTCTGCGGAGACCTGAACGTTGCACACAAGGAAATCGACCTTAAAAATCCGAAATCAAACCGCAAAAATCCCGGATTTACCGATGAGGAGAGAGGAAAATTCTCCGAGATGCTTGAAAGCGGATTTGTTGATTCGTTCAGATATTTTTATCCCGACCTTGAGGGAGTTTACAGCTGGTGGTCATACAGATTTTCCGCGAGAGCAAAGAATGCGGGATGGAGAATTGACTATTTTATTGTTTCTGACAGACTTAAAGAGCAGCTGAAGGAGGCGAAAATCCATAACGAAATTTTCGGCTCGGACCATTGTCCCGTTGAGCTGGAGATTGAGATATGAGCGCAAAGTTCATAATGCAGAGCGCAGAACAAAAAGAGGAGAAATAAAATGAATTCAAAAGTATTAAAAATAATTACTGCTGTTCTTGCGGCAGTGATGATAGTTTCAGGTGTTGTTTTTCTTATATCAAACAACGGCGAAAAGCAGATTATAAATAAGGACCCCGATCCCGTGGTATATTCATATGAGCAGAGCGATTATACAATGAGCGCATCGCTTTCGGTTAAGGGCATAAACGGCGAAATCTATCTTCCGACTGATTTTGACGGCGTTTACTATGCTGCATCGCTTGACGGCAATGTCAGTTTCTTTGAATATGCAAACGGTGCGATGAATCCCTCGGCTCTTGAGGTTAAATCCGTCAAGGCAAATCTCAAGGCGAGCTATGAAACAATCCCCGTGACTGTAAAATATATTGAAAAAGACGGCAGGGCATGCGGTTACGGCGTTTTCACATCGGATATGAGCGCCGATGTTGATGTTTATTCCTACGCATTCGTAAAGCTTACCGCAAAGCCTGCGGGTTACGGTGAGGGTTATCTTCTCCTTGCCGATTTTGATAAGGATAATTTCTACAAGGCAGACAAGCTTTATTCGGAAATCTATAATTTCAACCTTTCAAACGGCTCCGCATCAACATATGTTTCAAACCACACAAGAATGATTGATAAAAACGGCTCTTTCAGACAGGACTGGACTCTTCTTACCGATGATACGGTGAAGAATCTCGGCAACTCAAAATATTTTCTTTCGTCAAGATATTATAACGAAAGCGACAAGGGCAGAAGAGCCGATGTTATGGAGCTTTCAAATGCTTACAGACCCAAAATCGTTGTTAAGGATATCCTCGGGGTATGGTTTGTGAGCGATTCAAACGGCATGCACTATCTCAAGAAGAATGAGTCGGGATTTGCCAACATGAATCTTGTCAACGGCGAGGAAAGACTCCTCACACAGTTTGAGGGCGATTATTTTACCGATTATATGCAGTGCGGCAGATATCTTATAAATAAAAACAGTCTGGTTATGACCGACCTTATGACGGGCACAACACAGACTTTCAAGGATATCAGCCTTGCTTCGGCGGATGTTTTCTCCGTCAGCCCCGACGGCACAAAGGCTGTTTTCGCATCCTTCGGCGAAACAAACGCAAACGGCGCATCGGTGCAGAGTATTATTTATTGCACAGCCGACGGCTCGGCAGAGCCCGCTGTTTTTGCAGAGCCCATGCTCTTTGACGAGAGTGCAAGCTTTGTGTGGCTTGACAGCTCGAGCGTTATGAGCGTACGTGCGCTTGATTCGACTGGCGCAAAGGTCGGAAGTGTGGTTTATACTCTTCACTAAAAAAGACAGCCTGTAAAGGCTGTCCTTAAATCAGATATTCTCTTCTCTGAAATCAACCACAAGCTCATCTTTTGCGGGCTTGAGCTGAGTGTACTTAACTCCTGCAGAGTCAAACATGCGCTTTGAGGCTCTGGTGCCGGGAGTGTCCGCATATTTATCGGAAAGATAATAAACTTCTTTTATTCCGCATTGAATGATTGCTTTTGCGCATTCGTTGCAGGGGAAAAGAGCAACATAAATCTTGCAGCCCTCAAGGCTTGAACCGCCGTTGTTGAGGATTGCGTTAAGCTCTGCGTGGCAGACATAGGGATACTTCGTGTCGTATGTTTCGCCTGTGCGCTCCCAGGGGAACTCATCATCGTTGCAACCTCTGGGGAAGCCGTTATAGCCGACGGACATGATTTTATTATTGTCGTTTACGATGCAGGCGCCGACCTGTGTGTTGGGGTCCTTGCTGCGGTAAGAGGAAAGAAGGGCTATTCCCATAAAATATTCGTTCCATGAAATGTAGTCTTCTCTTTTCGGCATGGCAGAAACTCTCCTTGTAATTCGTTCTTTTTAAAAATTCTATCATAAAAAATCCGATATTACAACATAAAAATTATTTACCTTTGAGGTGGTACAAAAATGGGTCTTTTAACCAAAATTTTCGGCGACTATTCCAAAAAAGAAGTTAAGCGTGTGCGCCCGCTTTGCGACAAGGTTTTGAAGCTTGAAGAGGAGTATGCAAAGCTGACTGATGAGCAGCTTCAGGCAAAAACTCCCGAGTTCAAGGAGCGCCTTGCAAACGGTGAAACACTTGACGATATTCTTCCCGAGGCATTTGCCGCCTGCCGTGAGGCATCGTGGAGAGTTATAGGTCTTAAGCATTTCCCCGTTCAGATTATCGGCGGTATTATTCTGCATCAGGGAAGGATTGCTGAAATGAGGACGGGTGAAGGTAAAACCCTTGTTGCAACCCTGCCTGCATATCTTAATGCTCTTTCGGGCAACGGCGTTCATATAGTTACTGTCAACGATTATCTTGCGCGCCGTGACAGTGAGTGGATGGGCAAGGTTTACCGTTTCATGGGTCTTTCGGTCGGTCTTATTATCCATGAAAAGGAGAACGAAGAGCGCAAAGAGGCATATGCCGCAGATATCACTTACGGAACCAACAATGAAATGGGCTTTGACTATCTGCGTGACAATATGGTTGTTTATAAAGAACATAAGGTACAGAGAGGTCATAATTTCGCAATCGTTGACGAGGTTGACTCAATCCTTATTGACGAGGCAAGAACTCCGCTTATTATTTCGGGCAGAGGAGAAAAATCGACCGACCTTTATAAAATGGCAAACCGCTTTGCTCTTTCGCTCAAATGCGTAAAAATCAAGGAAGTCAATTCAAAGGAAGAGGTTGATGACCTTGTTGACGAGAGCTGCGACTACGTTGTTGACGAAAAGGCAAAGACCGCAACTCTCACAAAGAGCGGTGTTGCCAAGGCAGAGGCTTTCTTTAATATCGAAAACCTCATGGATGCCGAGAATATGACAATTCAGCATCATATCAATCAGGCTCTTAAGGCAAACGGTGTTATGCGCCGCGACGTTGACTATGTTGTTAAAGATAATCAGGTTCTTATCGTTGACGAATTTACGGGCCGTATTATGATGGGCAGACGCTATAACGAGGGTCTGCATCAGGCAATTGAAGCAAAGGAAAACGTCAATGTTGAGCATGAGAGCAAAACTCTCGCAACAATCACTTTCCAGAATTATTTCCGTCTTTATACAAAGCTTTCGGGTATGACGGGTACTGCGATGACCGAGGAAACCGAATTCAATCAGATTTACAGCCTTGACGTTATCGAAATCCCCACCAACAAGCCCATGATAAGAAACGACCTGCCTGATGTTGTCTATAAGACAGAGCAGGCAAAATATATGGCGGTTATTCAGACCATCGAAGAATGCCACGCAAAGGGACAGCCCGTGCTTGTCGGTACTGTTTCGATTGAGAAATCCGAGCTTCTGAGTGCACTTCTCAAGAGAAAGGGCATCAAGCATGAAGTCCTCAACGCAAAGCATCACGATAAGGAAGCTGAAATCGTTGCGCAGGCAGGTAAGCCCTATGCAGTAACAATCGCAACCAACATGGCAGGTAGAGGTACCGATATCAAGCTCGGCGGTAATGCCGAATATCTTGCAAAGTCGGAGCTTCGCAGAAAGGGCTATTCCGAGGAGCTTATTGCTGAGGCAACGGGCTTTGCGGAAACCGATAATGAAGAAATTCTTCAGGCAAGAGCCGAATATTCCGCTCTTGAAAAGAAATATGATGCAGAAATTGAGCCCGAGGCAGAAAAAGTGCGTGCGGCAGGCGGTCTTTTCATCATCGGCACAGAGCGCCACGAATCAAGACGAATCGACAATCAGCTCCGAGGCCGTGCAGGACGTCAGGGCGACCCCGGCGCAAGCCGATTCTTTCTCTCGCTTCAGGATGACCTCATGCGTCTTTTCGGCGGCGACAGAATTACGGGCATTATGAACACCCTCAAAACTCCCGAGGATATGCCCATTGAAGCAAAGATGATTTCAAACACAATCGAAAGCTCCCAGAAGAAGATTGAGGGCAGAAACTTCGGCATCAGAAAGAGCGTTCTTCAGTATGACGACGTTATGAACCGTCAGAGAGAGCTTATTTACAAACAGCGTAATCAGGTGCTTGACGGTGAGGAGCTCAAGCCTGTCATCACACGTATGATTGAGGGCAGCATCAATGATGCGGTTGATTTCTTCTGCTCCGACAGCATGTCAAAGAAGGATTGGAATATTGACGGTCTGCGTGATAAGTTCAAGGGCTGGCTCACAAATCCCGACGATTTCACCGACGGCTTTGATAAGGAAGAAGTCCGTGAGATGCTTCTTGACAGAGCGCATAAAATATACGAGGCACGTGAAGAGCAGTTCGGCATCGGCGAAAACGGCGAGCCGATTATGCGTGAGCTTGAAAAGATGATTCTTCTTCGCAACGTTGACAGACAGTGGATGGACCACATCGACGCAATGGACCAGCTGCGCAGAGGTATCGGACTTCGTGCATACGGTCAGACCGACCCCGTTGTTGCTTACAGAAACGTCGGCTCCGATATGTTTGACGGCATGACCGAAGCAATCCGTGAAGATACCGCAAGGCAGATTCTGACCGTTGTTATCAAGAGTCAGGAAGAAACCAAGCGTGAGCAGACCGCTAAAATTACCGCAACCAGCGGTGCAACGGACGGCTCGGATAAAAAGCAGCCCGTGCGCAAGAAAGAAAAGGCAAGACCCAATGACCCCTGTCCCTGCGGCAGCGGAAAGAAATATAAGAACTGCTGCGGCGATGTAAGAAAGCAGTAAAAATTGATTTCCCTCCGACTGCTTGTCGGAGGGATTTGTTTACATCTTAATAAACTTGTAACTTTTTTGCTATCCTTTTTGTAATTACGCCCCGTTATAATCATAATTGTTCCGTGGGTGAATTGATTTTTGAGGTGAAAGCATGTATACCGTACTCGTCTGCGATGATGATATCGCGATTCTCGATTCCGTTGAAATTTACTTAAAACTCGAGGGATATAATGTTCTGCGTGCCGAAAACGGCAGGCAGGCGCTTGAGCAGGTTAAGAAAAATGAGGTGCACTGCGTTATTCTTGACATAATGATGCCCGGTCTTGACGGCTTACAGGCAACGCTCAAGCTCCGTGAGGCGCACAACATTCCCATTATCCTGCTTTCCGCAAAGAGTGAGGATACCGACAAAATAACGGGTCTTTCATTCGGTGCGGATGACTATGTAACAAAGCCCTTTAATCCTCTGGAGCTTATGGCAAGGGTGAAATCGCAGATAAGGCGGTTCACGGCTCTCGGCTCGATGGAGAAAAAGGAAGGCGTTATAACAACGGGGGGACTCTCGCTTGATACTCTTGCAAAAGAGCTGACTGTTGACGGCGAGCCCGTTAAGCTTACTGCAACAGAATACGGAATCATGAGCATACTTATGGAGAATCTCGGCAGGGTTCTTTCATCCGACCAGATTTATGAGGCTGTCTGGGATGAGCCTGCGTTTGACTCCAAAAAGACGGTTACGGTACATATCAAGCGAATCCGTGACAAAATTGAAATCAACCCCAAGGACGCAAAATATTTAAAGGTGGTGTGGGGCATTGGCTACAAAATCGAAAAATATTAACAGCAGGGGAATGAAAACTGCCGCATTCGTCATGGCGGTTATCATGTTTCTTGCATCGGGCTTCTTCGGAAGCATGTTTATCAGAGCATTTGCCCATTATGCGAGCGACACAAGCAAAAGTTATTTTGAAACTCCGTCTTTCCGCTATCAGATGAACAGATTTATAACCGAAATGTATTTCTCTGCGCAGTTTTCGGGGGTAAGCACCATTGAAGACTTTGAGAAAACAACAGAGGGAAAGAGAATTAACCGGATATATGATGAAAGACTTCTTGCGGTAACGCAGGCCTATAACCTTCTTGAGAACTCGGGGATTGAGGTGCGCTTCGACGCGCAGAACCGTTACAGATATTACCTCAACTATAATAATGTCGGTTATTATTTCAGCTACAACGGAGAGCTTATATCCGAAGAGGATTTTTATGCTCTGGATTATGTTGAATTTGAAGAGACCCGGATAACCTCTGTAACACAGGTTACAGAGAATTTCTCCCGAGTTGCGGTTAATGTGTATGACCCTCATGAATCGGGAAGCGTTCCCATGTATATCGAAGATATCAGTAAGGCTCTCCGTGTTCTGGGTGAGATTGACGATTATACCTGCTTCGGAGAAACAGAAAAAGATGTTGTTATAGGAATTATCGAAGCTGAACGCAGGAACGAGCTTGAAAGCATGTGTTACAGCCATAACACAAGCAATCATTATATGGATTCCGTTGAAAATATCAACTATGCGATAATTTATAATTCGGGCGTTGCTGTTACAAACTGCGGAATAACCGCAAAGGACACCCAGGCGCAGATTCTTGAAAAGCTCGGCAGCGAGCGCTTTGCGGAAGGATACAGTAACGGTAAATATACATTATATAAAGGCTCTCTGCTTGCTGAAAGTCAGAGTGTGTTCGGGCTTCTGCGCGAGTGGATGTTCAGCGATTATTATACGAAGAGCCAGCTTGAAACCCAGAATTTTGTCAGCGGATATAACGAAGATGTTGTCGCTGCTTATGTTGCAGTGCCTCAATATAAAACAATTGATGCGCTTTCAATTTCCGAGCAGGCATATAACGAATTTTGTGCTGTTCATCTCACATCTCCCGTGCTTCTTTTATCGCTTACCCTCATAACCTTCCTGCTTGCGTGTGCGGCATGCATTTATCTTGTTGCCGTTGCGGGTAAAACCGCCGACGGAATAAAAATCAATTTCACCGATAAAGTTCCTGCCGAAATCAATTGGGCTTTGGGTCTTTCGGCGATGGCTTGCCTTGCTGTTGCGGCATTCTTTATCGTTATCGGCGAATTTGACCCGACGGGAATGGCGCATGATTATTATTATGACGGTGTAAAGTTTGTTCAGGCATGGATGAACACCGTCAGCCTTATGACGAGCGAGCTTATTGCTGTCTGCTTTGCGGGCTTCTTCATGATCTGGACAGCTCTTAATATGAGCTTTGCAAGAAACATCAGAAACAAGACCTTCTGGAAGCATACCCTTTGCGGTCTTGTTATCAGACTTGCTGTCAAGCTCTGCAAGTTTCTTCTCAAGCCGTTCAGAAAAGTTTTCAGATTCCTTTGGAAAAAATTAAAAGCATTTACCGAAAAAATAAGGTATATAATTACCTGCGATTATTCAAAGGGTCAGGGAACAAAGTTCAAGATTATTGCCTGCATATCGGCGGCGATGTTTGTTGTTGCGACCATTATATACTATATGATTATAGGTGCAATGGCAGACTATTATGAATTTACTGCTTTTGTGATGACGATATTCGGCATTATCGGCGACATTGCGATTATTCTGTTTATTCTGCTCATCATCGTTTCCGCAGACAGGATTTTTGAGGCGGTTACAGACATTAAAAACGGGAATCTTAACCGCAAAATTGACACAAAATATATGCCGCCGTTCATGTGCCGCTTTGCGGAGGATATTCTTTCCATGCAGGACGGGCTTCAGAATGCGGTTGAAAGTGCAGTCCGTGACCAGCGCATGAAAGCGGAGCTTATAACCAACGTTTCACACGACCTCAAAACTCCGCTTACCTCAATCGTGACTTACGTTGACCTGCTCAAAAAATGTGACATCGAGGGCGAGGATGCAAACAGATATGTGAGTATTCTCGATGAAAAGGCGCAGAAGATGAAAAAGCTTATCGAGGATTTGGTTGAAGCATCAAAGGCTTCGTCGGGCGCAATGGAAATCCACCCCATAAAGATTAATCTTTGCGAGTTTGCTGCACAGGCTGTCGGTGAACACGAGGATGAGTTGCGTAATAAAAACATCGAAATTCTGCTCCGTATGCCCGAAACACCTGTCATGGTTATGGCGGATTCGCAGAAAACCTCGCGAATTGTCGAAAATCTTTTCTCCAACATAAGAAAATACGCAATGGATGGCACAAGAGCTTATGTTGAGGTTTCCGAGGGTGAAAGCGAATGCTCGATTGTTTTCAAGAATATTTCAAAGCAGGCTCTTGAAGTTTCGGCAGATGAACTTACACAACGTTTTGTCAGAGGCGATGCCTCAAGAACAAGTGAGGGTAACGGTCTGGGGCTCTCAATCGCAAAGAATCTCTGTGAGCTGCAGAGGGGCAGACTTGAAATCAAAATCGACGGCGACCTTTTCAAAGCAACGGTTATTTTACCGAAAGAATAATCTCAAGACCCGCTTCGGCGGGTCTTTTTTGCAATTAAACTTTGTCATTCTTAACAAACTTTTCGAATCATATTTGTTGAAAACGCAGAAATTGTGATTTTTTGTTCTTCTGACCACAATATATCGTGGTTTAATTTTATATTATATATACATTTTATATATGTGTTTTTGCGGCAAGGTTCGATTTATCGCAGTAAAGCACCGAAACCCTTGATATCATTGGGATTCGGGCTCCAAAAAAAGTTAAAAAAATATCAAAAAAGTATTGACATGCTATTTGCATTATGTTATTATATCCAAGCACGGGTTTCGGTCAAAGGGGTAATTATGCCCGAAAATCATCGAAAACCATGCTGATATGCGTTGATGCAGGAGGTGGCCGCTCTTCGAAGCGGGAAATTTCTGCGGAGTATGTCCGATTTTAAACCGGGCGAATTGTGTCCTTGCTTAAGGTCTGCCGTTCCCGGGCAGCCTTGTTGCGGGATACCTATGTGCAAATAGCGGAAAGCTAACCCGGAAATATGTTTTTCCGGTTTTTAAATCGGACGGGTTGAAACACCCGGGTCGGTTTTCACGAATTTGCAATTCACAGCCCGCCAAATTCTAAGGAGGCGTTCACATGGCAGTTAAGGGAAAGATCAGAATCAGACTCAAGGGCTACGACCACAGCCTTGTTGACAAGGCAGCGGAAAAGATCGTTGAGACCGCTAAGAGAACAGGCGCTCAGGTATCAGGTCCCGTTCCCCTTCCCACAGAGAAGGAAGTCGTAACAATCCTTCGTGCTGTTCACAAGTATAAGGACAGCAGAGAGCAGTTTGAGCAGAGAACACACAAAAGGCTTATCGACATCATCAGACCCTCAGCTAAGACAGTTGAAGCTCTGACAGGTCTTGAGCTTCCCGCAGGCATTGAAATCGAAATCAAGCTTTAATTTCAACAAATGCAGGTCATGTTGGCTCGGAGGAGTCAACCAATAACCTAACAGGAGGAAAGCAATATGCAGAAAGCACTCATCGGCAAGAAGATCGGTATGACTCAGATCTTCGACGAAAAGGGAAATGTAATTCCCGTAACAGTTGTTGAAGCAGGCCCCTGCACAGTCGTTATGAAGAAGACAATCGAAAACGACGGTTATGAAGCAGTTCAGCTCGGCTTCGGCGATGTAAAGGTTCAGCGCGTGAATAAGCCTATGACAGGCCACTTCAAGAAGGCTGATGTAGCTCCTAAGAAAACACTTAAGGAGTTCAAAATCGATATCGAAAGCGTTAATGTTGGCGATATCCTCAAGGCAGACATCTTTGCAGCAGGCGAAAAGGTAGATGTAGTCGGCACAAGCAAAGGTAAGGGCACTGCCGGTTCAATCAAGAGATGGAACTTCTCAAGACTCAAAGAGTCACACGGTACAGGTCCCGTTGCAAGACACGCAGGTTCACTCGGTGCTTGTTCAGACCCCTCAAGAGTATTCAAGGGCAAGAAGCTTGCAGGTCACCTCGGCTGCGAAAGAGTTACAATCCAGAATCTTGATGTAGTTAAAGTTGATGCAGAAAACAACCTTCTCGCAATCAAGGGTGCCATCCCCGGCCCCAAGGGCGGAATCGTTGTTATTCGTGACGCAGTTAAGAAAGCATAAGGAAGGAGTAGAGAATAATGGCTAAAGTTTCAGTTTTCGATATGGCCGGCAAGAAGCTCTCTGATATGGATCTTGCAGACAGCATCTTCGGCATCGAACCCAGCATTCCCGCTATGCACCTCTGCGTAGTCAGCTATCTTGCTAACCAGCGCCAGGGTACACAGTCTACTCTTACCAGAGCAGAAGTAAGCGGCGGCGGCAAGAAGCCTTGGAGACAGAAGGGCACTGGCCGCGCAAGACAGGGCTCAACAAGAGCTCCCCAGTGGTATCACGGCGGTATCGCTCACGGTCCCAAGCCCCGTGATTACAAGAAGGAAGTTAACAAGAAGGTCAGAAGACTTGCTCTCAAGTCAGCTCTCTCAGCAAAGCTTGCTGATAACGAGCTCATCGTTCTTGATTCACTTACTCTTACAGAAATCAAGACCAAGGCAATGGCAAATGTTGTTAAGGCTCTTGAAACAGGCAAGAAGGTTCTCTTCGTTCTTCCCGAGAAGAATGATGTTATCTATCGTTCAGCTCGCAACATCGAAGGCGTTAAGACAACTCTTGTCGGCACACTTAATGTTTACGAAATCCTCAACGCAGACACAGTTGTTGTTCTCAAGGATGCAGTAAGCAAAATTGAGGAGGTTTACGCATGAGCAAGTTAGCACAGGATATTATCCTCCGCCCCATCATCACCGAAAACAGCATGGACGGCATTGCAGACCGCAAGTACACCTTTGAAGTAGCCAAGGATGCAAACAAGATCGAAATTGCCAAGGCAGTTGAAGAGCTTTTTGAAGTTAAGGTTGCAAAGGTAAACACCATCAATGCTGACGGTAAACTCAGAAGATACGGTCGCTTCGAGGGCTTCACAGCTTCCCGCAAAAAGGCAATCGTAACTCTTACAGAAGATTCAAAGACCATCGATTTCTTTGACGGAATGATGTAATAAGCTGCCGCTTCACAGCGGCTAGGCAGAAAAACCATAAATCCGGCGGTAAGGTATGGAGAATGACATTGCTCCGCAAAGCCGCTATAAGGAGAGTGTAGAAAAATGTCTATTAAGGTTTATAAGCCGACAAGCAACGCAAGACGCGATATGTCGGTTACAGATTATTCCGAGCTTTCAAAGGTTGCTCCCGAAAGAAGCCTTCTTGTTTCACTCAAGAAGAACAGCGGCCGCAACAGCTACGGAAGAATCACAGTTCGTCATCGCGGTGGCGGACAGAGAAGAAAGTATCGTATTATCGACTTCAAGAGAGATAAGTTCGATATTCCCGCAACAGTAGCAAGCGTTGAGTATGATCCCAACCGCTCAGCTTTCATTGCACTTCTTCAGTATGAAGACGGCGAGAAGAGATATATCCTTCAGCCCGCAGGTCTTAAGGTAGGCGATACCGTTGTTGCCGGCACAAGCGCTGACATCAAGGCAGGTAACGCACTTCCCCTCACCAGCATCCCCGTTGGTACAATCATACACAACATTGAGCTCTATCCCGGCAGAGGCGGCCAGCTCGCAAGAGCAGCAGGCAACTCAGCTCAGCTCATGGCTAAGGAAGGCGCTTATGCACTTCTCAGACTTCCCTCAGGCGAGCTTCGTAATGTTCCCGCAGGCTGCATGGCTACAATCGGCCAGGTAGGTAATGTTGACCATGAAAATGTTAAGGTTGGTAAGGCCGGCCGTAAGCGTCACATGGGTTGGAGACCTACAGTCCGCGGTTCGGTTATGAACCCCTGCGATCACCCCCACGGTGGTGGTGAAGGCAAGTCACCCATCGGCAGACCCGGTCCTGTTACCCCCTGGGGCAAGCCCGCTCTCGGTTACAAGACCAGAAATACAAAGAAGAAGTCCGACAAGCTTATCGTAAAGCGTCGTAACGACAAGTAAGTGAAAGGAGCAGATAATAATGGGCAGAAGCGTTAAAAAAGGACCTTTTGTGCAGCCTAAACTGCTCGAAAGAGTTCAGAAGATG
>JAFQSY010000061.1 GCA_017409265.1 Clostridia bacterium | reverse complement strand
TTATCATAACACGGGCGGATTTTACTGTCAACTTCATTCCATTCATCCAAATGAGTTTTCGCTTGTTTTATGCGGTTTTGACGCTTGAAAAGAGGACATTGCACGAGCTTGTGCAATGCCCATTCTCATTATTCCTCTGTTGTTTTGTTTCCTAAAGGAATTGATATGCAGCTTGAAATTGTTTCTACACTTGCTGCGTTTGCCTCTTCAAATTCTTCGGAATAGATATTAAGAGTTGTTGTAACATCCTTAAAATTGGAGGAAAATTATAATGTCAGTAGATTTTATTTTTGTTAAAGGCAAATCAAATTCATTCATCGCAGAAAAAGATTTGGTCAGCGGCGGAATCCTTATTTCTCAATTCTTTGCGGATGGCAGAAGGGAATCAATTGCCAGAATAATTGATGACGGAAGAGATTTCAGTCTGATGACTTATTCCGAAAGGACAGGAATACATATCAATTATCTGAGTACGGATAAAAAAACCATTCTTAAAGACGGCAGCGTGCCGCCGCAGGAAGTCCACGAGCAGGTTGAGATTATTACGAAACACAACAGAAAGTTGATTATTAGACCTCTTCGTACAGAAAATAATAACGGTGTAATCATTATCTATTCAGATGAAGAGTCGTTTTTCAGGTCGCTCGCTGTATTCAGCATGGAGCCGATAACCGATTCTGTGCTTATCTCATTGCCCAAAATTTCATAACAGACACTTGAATGTGCAGCCCCCACACTCCAATCGGAATGTGGGGGTTGAGTTTACTGACACAGATTGATTTGTTGCAGAATTGCATTTTAATGCTCCGTAATCGAATTTTATCGTACTTTGTCGCACAAATACCGTAAAATTGATTTAAGCCGCATTTAAACGCGAAATAAAGGCGTTTTAAACTTAAAACCAAAAGCAAAAGGCTGAATCCGACGATAAAACCGTGATTCAGCCTTGCACATTTTTCGGTATAAAACGAACGATAACTTTGATTTTGGGAACAAAAAATTGCGTTCGGCAAAAAATACTGTTGATATTATTCCTGAAAGGTGGTATATTTTATTCATATAGGTATAATTAGACGGAGGTAAACTCTATGAACTATATAAAAGTTTCTCAAGCAGCGGAAAAATGGGGCATTTCAGCCCGCAGAGTCCGTGTTCTTTGTGCAGAAGGCAAAATAGAAGGCGTGATTCAAAAAGGTAAGCTTTATATGATTCCCGAAAATGCACAAAAACCTGCTGACGGCAGAGTGAAATATAATATTCTTGCTGATATCGAAGCGAAAAAGGCTCGTCTTTCCGAGATGCGTCCTCTTACTGCAGGTGAAGTTGAACGCCTTCGTGAAGAGTTTATGATTGAATTCACCTACAACTCCAATGCTATCGAGGGAAACACTCTCACGCTTAAAGAAACTGCAATGGCTCTTGAAGGTATGACCATAGACCAGAAGCCCCTCAAAGACCACCTTGAGGCGGTTGGACACAGAGATGCGTTCCTTTATGTGCAGGATATTGCAACAAAGGATATGCCCATCAGCGAGAGCGTAATCAAAAAAATCCACTCCCTTGTTCTCATCAACAGACCTGAAGATAAGGGCGTTTATCGTAGAATCCCCGTTCGCATCATGGGAGCTTATGCAGAGCCTCTTCAGCCGTATATGGTTCAGCCTGCGATGGAAGGACTTCTGATTGAAGACAAAAAGCGTGCCGAAACGATGAATATCATCGAGCGTATCGCCCGTTTCCACCTTGAATTCGAGGGCATACACCCCTTTATCGACGGCAACGGCAGAACAGGAAGACTTGTTCTGAACCTTGACCTCATCCGCAACGGCTATCCGCCGATAAACGTCAAGTTCACCGACCGCAAGCGTTACTACGAAGCATTCGATGCCTATTACCGTAATAACAATGCATCAAAAATGACCGCCCTCATCGCAGAATATGTAAACGAAAGACTGAGAGAGTATCTGGTAATTCTTGAAAATTAAGTACAGAAAAATGTACATTAAAATAAAGAGGAAATAATTTGATTGGAGATTGATAATATGTTATTAAATCGAATACACAAAGGTGAAGTTATGAACTTTTTAAACCTTGCCACCGACAGATATTCGGTGCGGAAATTTACGGACAAACCTCTTGAAAAAGAGGTTATTGAGAAAATACTTGAAGCGGGGCATATTGCGCCTACGGGCTGCAATTATCAGCCACAGAGGATTCTTGTTATGAGCAATGAAGAAACCCTTACAAAACTGAAAGAATGCACTCGCTGCCATTTTGATGCACCCTGTGCAATGCTTATATGCTACAACAAGGACGAATGCTGGACAAGACCCTATGACGGTGCACAGTGCGGCATTGTTGATGCGAGCATTGTCACAACTCATATGATGCTTCAGGCGTGGGAGCTTGGTGTCGGCTCAACTTGGGTTATGCACTTCAATCCATTCAAAATGCGTGAAGCATTTGAGATTCCCGAAAACATCGAGCCTGTTGCACTTCTTGTGATGGGTTATCCTGCACCCGATGAAGTTCCCAACGAAAGGCACTCGGTTTACAGACCTATGGAAGAAACGGTGAGCTATAATAAATTCTGATAAATTTGTTTTATGCTGTGAGGTGTTACTGTGAAAATACAGATTGACAGCAACAAAAAATTCCAGACCTATGAGGGCATCGGCGCAAGCGGTGCCTGGTGGGCACAGATTGTCGGCGGCTGGGATAACAAAGACGAAAACGGCGAAGAAATACGCAACGTCATATCCCGTTTGCTTTTCAGCAAGACCGACGGCATAGGTATGAATATATACAGATATAATATCGGCGGCGGCTCTGCTCACAGAGGAAACGGAGAATATTCCGATTTTGCACGCAGAACAGAAAGCTTTGATACGGCTGACGGCGGATATGATTTTAGCCGTGACAAAAATGCGGTGTATATGATGCGTCAGGCTGTGCGTGACGGTGCGCAGGAGGTTATTCTTTTTGTGAATTCTCCCATCGAGAGGCTGACCAAAAACGGTTGGGCGCATCTTAAAAAGCATCAGCTTTTCAGAACGAATTTAAGCAAAAAGAATTACCTGCCCTTTGCGAAATACTGCCTTGACGTTACGGAGCATTTTGTTGACGAAGGCTTGCCGATAAAATATCTTTCTCCGATCAACGAGCCTTTCTGGATTTGGACGGGAGGGCAGGAGGGTTGCCACTATTCGCCCCGTCAGGCAGGCAAGGTTATGCTTACTTTTGCAAGGGAGCTTCGGAAACGCAGTAAGCTTTCATCCGTCAAGCTTTCGGGCGTCGAAAACGGAGATATCCGCTGGTTTAACAAGTCGTACACGCGCAATCTGATGAAATATCCTGAGGTGCGCGAGTGTATTGATTCCATTGACCTGCACTCATATTTTCTGCATCAGCCTCTGCCTTTCTTTAACGAAAGACTCGGCTTTCTCCGAAGATACAGAAAATGGATGGATAAGCATTATCCCGATATGCCGATAAAAATGAGTGAGTGGACTCATATGGTCGGCGGGAAGAATCCGAATATGGATTCCGCTCTTGAAACCGTAAAGGTTATGATTGAGGATTTTACGCTGCTCGGCGTTACCTCGTGGCAGCATTGGATTGCATGCTCGCATTATGATTATCACGACGGTCTTATTTATCTTGATATCGAAAAAAAGAGCTGTGAAACCACGAAAAGGCTTTACGCAACGGGCAATTTTTCAAAATACATACCGCTTGGCGCAAAGCGGATTGAGGCAAAGAGCGACGATGCTGACGTAATGCTTATTGCCTTTGAAAATGAAGAAAAAACCGTTCTTATCATAGCGAATCCGACGGATAAAGAAAAAAGCTGTGCGCTGACCTGCGATGCGCTTGTTGCAGTTACGGACAACGAAAAAAATCTTGAAGAAAGCAGAATGCGTGCAGGTGAAATCATTGCGATATCCCTTAAATCCGTTACAACCGTTGTGTTTCAGAAATAATATAAGGAGAGTTTGTCTATGAATATTAAAGACAAAGCAACCGGCTTCCTGACTCTCGCAAAAAAATACTGGAAAACTCCGCCCGAAGGCAGGTATATGACCTATAAGGAGATTGCTTCGCTTGCAGGCGGCGGAATCGGTGTGCGAATTATCGTTTACTGCTTCCAGCAGATGATAATTTCAACGGGTAATACCTTGCTTGGCAACACGATAGGCATTGATCCGATTCCCTTGCAGATTATTTATATCATCAGCCTGCTGACGGCGTTTCCGCTGACGGCTTTGCGTGCCCAGATGATAGACAACACAAGGAGCATGAAGGGCAAATACCGCCCGTACCTCATAACAATGGGCTTGCCCACGGCGATTCTCGGCTCGCTGTTTCTGTGGATGCCTTATGAAAATATGAGCCTTTTCGCAAAGTGTGCGGTTGTGCTCGGCTTCAATATTGCATTCCAGTTTTTCTATAATTTCTTCAATGATTCTTATGAAAGCCTGATAAACGTCTTGTCGCCCAACAGTATTGAGCGCTCCGACGTGCTTTCAATACGCTACGTTGTGGAAAATCTTTCCCCCTCGATTGTCGGAATTGTTTTTCCGCTTCTCGCAAGGGCGGTAACGGGGGAGGATACCCTCTACGATATCAGAATATACCGCTACGTTTATCCGCCCATGCTTCTGGCAGGCTTTCTGGTGTCGATGATAATTTACGTAAACACAAAAGAGAAAACCGTTCAGGCGAAAACACACCGTACGCAGATAAGGTTTGTTGATGCGTTCAAGGCGGTTGCAAGGAACAAATATTTCTGGATTATTTCGCTTGCAGGCTGGATTGGCTTCCTTGAAATCGGCTTCCAGAACATTATGCAGTGGATGTATAACTATCAGGATGCCTGCTCGGCAGGGCAGTATGCCGTGATTACCGCCATTGCAGGCAATGCGTCCTTCTGGCCGAATCTTGTCGGTCCGTTTCTTATCCGTAAGCACGGAAAGAAAAAAATACTTATCATAACCAATGCCCTGAGCGTAATTTTTATCCTTATGATGCTCCCCGTAATCGCTCAGGCAGGGAAGCCGGGAGCTATCTGGATTCTCCTTGTTTTCACCTTTATTAATCAGTTCATCACATCTCTCGGCCATTTGCTCGGCCCGAGCGTCAATGCCGATATCAGGGATTATCAGCACTATATGACGGGCGAGAGAATCGACGGTATGTTTTCGGCGGTAGGGCTTATCGGCAACGTGATAACAATGGTTACGGGTCTTGCTTTGCCTGCGATTTATGACAGAACGGGTCTTAATAAAGAAACCGCTTTGTCCTTGGGCTACGACGGCTCGGTTGTTTATGACGTGCTCAATAACCGTGACTATTTCATAAGCATATGCTCCGTTCTGATTATTGCGTCGGCAATCGGAGCGGCGCTCAATGTTATACCGTATTTCTTCTATGACTTCACCGAAACAAAGCAAAAGGCAATAATCAAGGTGCTGAAAATCCGTGCAATGTTTGAGGATTATTCACGCAATCAGCATAACGAAGAAGCTTTCGCGGAGGCGATTGAAATTATCAGAGAGGCAAGAGTCCTGAGTGCCAAAACACCTCACGATATCGAAGCGGCGAAAAAAAGCGGACTTGGTAAAAAAGAGATTTCATTGCTGAAAAAAGAAAATGAAGAAATAAAAATTGCTTTGTTTGTTATGGAGGAGCTTGATAAATACAACACTCCCGAAGGAATGGAGGAGCTTTATGAGGCACGTATGCTGACGGCAAACGGCCCCGAAAGCTTTATGGCGGCAATCATCTTGCCATCGAAAAAAGAAATAAAAAGCTATCCTGCACAGACTCAGACGCAGATAAACCGCAGAAGAAACGCTCTGATGCGCGCGGAAAATATAGAAACCGCAAAGCGTACCTTCAGAAAATATTATAAAAACGGAATTGAACCCTACGATACGGCTTTGCTTGATGAGCTTTATGAAACGGAAAATGCCATTCAGCTGAAAATTCTTGAAATCTCCGACAGAATAAAAGCTGCAAAGGAATTTGGTTTAAAGGACGATTTACCGCAGCTCAAGCAGGATTTCAGGAGCTTGAGAATTGAAAAATCGGACGTTCAGAAGTTGATCAAAATTGAAGAGCACAGATATTCGCTGTATTGCCGTGCAGTTAAACCCTATATCGAGGCGCAGCGTGTTATAAGTCAGGCGGAAAGCTATGCAAGGCTTGACGAATTGGAAGATGAATATATCCGCAGTAAGGAGAACTGAATATGAAAAAATTTTTAAGTGTGGTGCTTGCTTTGATAATCGGTGCATTATCAGTGCCGTTTACCGCTTTTGCGGCTGAAAACGGATTAAAAGTTTATGAAAGCGTGATTGTTGTTTCCTCTGATGCTTCGGCAACGGATATCTATGCCTCGCAGAGATTAAAGCATTATCTTGACAGAATTACGGGCAAAAACATTGAGATTGTTAACGATTTTGATTCTTCGGAATATGAAATCTGCGTAGGCGAAACAAACAGAGATAAAACTGATTTTTCGGAGTCCGCCGACGGAAGCTATATCATCACCTCAACCGATAAAAGAATTATCATCAACGGTGCAGGAAACAAGGGTACTATAAACGGTGTTTATGCATTTCTTGAAAAATTCTGCGGCTGTCATTGGTATGAGACGCAGGTGATTATCGCTCCTGAAAACAGCACTCTCACCGTTCCTGCCGATATAGATATCAAATACACTCCGTTTTTTGAATATACGGAAACAGACACCGCAAGCTCCCGTGATATCGAATTCTCACTTGCAAACGGTCTGATCGGTGGTGCTTACAGAGATTTTACCGCAGAACAAGGAACGGCCGTTGAATATCTCGGCAGATTCTGTCATACGATGACAACATTTTTCTGCAAATCCGAAACATATTTTGAGGAGCATCCCGAATATTTCGCACTCAGAAACGGCAAGAGAACACCCAATCAGCTTTGCCTCACCAATGAGAAGGTGAAAGATATCGTGACGGCAGAGGTGCTCGAGCTTCTTGAATCGGAGCACAACCCCGATGCGGATATTCAGATTGTTTCACTCACTCAGCACGATAATTTTGATTATTGTCAGTGCAATAACTGCAAGGCGATTGACGATGAAAACGGCTCGCAGTCGGGTACGATGATTACTTTTGTCAACGAAATTGCACGCAGAGTAAAAGAACACGGCTACGACAACGTTGTTTTTGATACCTTCGCTTATCAGTACACAAGAAAAGCACCCACAAAGGTTGTTCCCCGTGAGGATGTTATTGTCAGACTTTGCTCGATTGAATGCTGCTTCGGTCATACTCTTGATGACCCGAAATGTGAGCAGAATGTTGATTTTATGAATGACCTTCGTAAATGGGGCAAAATCTGCAACAGAATTTATATCTGGGATTATGTTCATAACTACGCAAATACGCTTTGCATATTCCCGAATTTCGGCGTACTTCAGAGAAATGTTCAGATTTTCTATGAGAACAACGTCAAAGGTCTTTATGAAGAAGGTAACTATTATATCGATAACAGCGATGCCGAGTTTGCCGAGATGAGGACATATCTTCTCTCAAAGCTTATGCAGAATCCTTATCTTGATTATGAAGCCGAAATGGACGGCTATCTTAACGGTGTTTACGGTCCGGGCGGACGCTATATCAGAGAATTTATTGACATCATAACGGAACACGCTGTTACCGACAGTAAGCATCTTTCAATTTATCAGTCGGCTGAAAACACACTTTATAATATGACCGATGAAGATGTTGAAAAATGCAATGAGCTCTGGAAAAAGGCAAAGATTGTTGCCGAAGATGATGAACAGCTTCAGCAGATTCGCAGAACGGAGCTTTCGTGGAGATACTGGAAAGCCGCAAACAAACGGGGCGAATTTTCACGCTGTCAGTTCCCGTATGTTTGGATGTCGGAGGGCGAAAAGCTTCACAATGATCTTAAAGAAATGAATGCCGTTCTGTTTTCGGAAGGCGGAACAAACCTTCTTTCGGACTGCGAATTGCTCTATCTTTACAGAGTGCCCTATAAATGGACTGTTGTTTATGAGGAATGGTTCTGGGATGTTCTGAATCCGCTTGCAGTAGGCTTTTACAAGCTGCTTGGTGCGGTTTATAATCTTTTTAATTAATATATCAGAAAGAGCCGATGGAGTTGAACCATCGGCTTTTGTGCGCTACAGAGGCCATAATGCTAAATTCGCGTTAAAGATTGTGCGCTTTGAAACGTGACGTGAGCCATGAAATCCGATATAATATTCTACAGAAGAAACAATAATTATCGGAACGGAGATTTTATGGGATTTATAGAAGATTTATATTATGGCAACCTTGAGCCTCAGTCGTATAATCCTGAATTCGGTGCAGAATTGAAGAGGAAACTTAATGATCTGACCGAGCTTGAAAAGCAGATTTCAGATAAGCTGATAGGTGATGAAAAAGCATTGTTTCTGAAATACACGGACAAGTACATCGAATTTACAGCTAAAAGTCTCACTGATGCTTTTGTTTCCGGTTTTCGTTTAGGCGCAAAATTTACACACGACACATTCATATAAAAATCCCTTCCTCCTTTCATTTGAGGGTCATGACATATCAAGCTCCGCAGAGTTTTCCTGCGGAGCTTGTGTGTTTTCGGTATGCAACCTGTTGCAACGAGAAAGATTTGTGATATAATGTGATTATTATAATTCAACGATGGGATTGAGATAAAATGGTTCTTTTTCGTTTTTTGCTTGCGTTGCTGACGGTTTTTGGAACGATGTTTCCGAGTGCAGGTCTGAATTTTGAATATAAGCATCTGCCGATTGAGTTTGAGATTGAGTCCGTGAACGATATATATGTTCCTGCGGATAACAACGCAAACGTGGTTGAATATCCCTCAATCATAAAGCTCCGCTATCAGAACAATGAAGCTGATAACGGCAAGTTGCTCGCAACGTTTGAGAAGTGGGGCGACACTTATCCCATATACGAGAGCAACGATGATGCTGAAACGTGGCAATACGTCTGCACGGTGAAAGACAACCTTAACGAAGGCTACTGGAACGAATGGATGCCGTTCCTTTATGAGTTGCCTGCGGATATCGGCGATTTTGAAAAGGGCACGGTCATTCTTGCCGCAACGTCAATATACGGCGAAGGCGTTACGGACAGCACGATAACCCTTTATTCAAGCAACGATGCGGGCAAATCGTTTAACGCTTTCTGCAACGTTGACAAAGCAGGCGGAATAGATTGGGGAGTATGGGAGCCATATTTGATTTATGAGGAAGAAACAGGCAGACTTTTCTGTTTCTATTCTGACGATTCAGACCCCGAGCATTCGCAGAAGCTTGTTTATAAATACACAACCGACCTTGTTAATTGGAGCGAAAAATTCGAATGTGTTGCCTGCTCCGATTCATCACTCAGACCCGGTATGGTTTCAATTACCAGAATGGGCAACGGCGAATACTTAATGGTTTACGAGATGGTCGGTATTTTCATGAATCCGATTTATTGCAAAAGGTCAACTTCTCTCGATAATTGGGGTGATGTTTCGGATTACGGCAAGATAGTTTCCGCAGGCGGTAAAACTTTCGGTTCATCTCCTTGCGTTGCGTGGACACCCGTCGGCGGCGAATGCGGAACACTTGTTGTTACAGGCAAACACTCCGTCAGAGGCGAAAGCGACACGGGTGCGGATATGTTCATCAGCTTTGATTACGGCAAAACCTTTGCTCCGATTGATAATCCCATTCCGTATCAGACCGATGATCCTTACGTAAAATGCGGTTACAGTCCGTC
>JAFQSY010000060.1 GCA_017409265.1 Clostridia bacterium | reverse complement strand
CTCTGCAACAGAGCAAAACGTATATCTTGCAAATGAGGTTTCTGAAAAATTCTCTTTGCTTTCAGAAAGAGATAAAAAAATAGTTGTTAATCTTATGCAATCGATGATGGATAACTAAAATGGGCTGTTTTTTACAGCCCATTTTACTAATTGTACCGGCACAAAATCTGCTTTGGTTCATGTGCAGAATTACATCTGTCAATAAAAGGCGGATTTCCCGCTTCTGTTATTCTATTGCAAGAATCCTTTTAAATTCCTCGCTGTTTTTAAATTCATCCGAAAGCTGGGGTCTGTCTCTGAGTCCGTCTTTGACATCCTCACAGAATGAGCCTTCCCAGAATCTGTATGCCTTGGATTTATCATACACAACACCTTTGACTGCAGGTGAAGTATGAACGCTCACTTCGGGTATTTCGTCATACCTTTTTGCAAGTCTGACCGCCTTTTCAAAATATTTAAGCGCTGCTTTTTCATCACCGCTGAGATATTTTTTTACACCGATTCTCTGAGTGTGTATTACAACAAGATACCAGCTCTTTCCGTAGTCTCCGTCAGGCATAACCTTTTCAACAAGATTGATATATGCTTCAGCGATGTCATCATCGGCATCAAGGAAGCTTTTGTACTTTCTGTTCATTATTTCACCGAAAAGACGAAGCATTTCTGTGATTCCGTTTGCACATGCAGCGGCACGCTTCTCATCATCATGAGGATACATATACATTGCTTCATAATCCCTTGTATTCTGCATAATCGGCATCTCGGAAAGAATTTTTTCTGCATCCGAAATATCAACTCCGCTGTTTTCAATAAGACTCAAGTCACGAAGATAACGGCACATAAGCTTCTTCGCCCAGATTCTTATGCTGTCAATCGTGCAGTAATTTTGTATCATATCATATACTCTCTGCACTTCTTCCTTTATTGTTATTTTATAATCATCATCACACTGTGCCTGAATAAGCGCATTGAGATATTTTGAAAGCAAGTCATAATTGCCGGGAAATTCAACGACTGCATCTTTGAGCATATCCCTTGCCACATCTATTTTCCTTTCGTTCCACAAGCGGGAATATTTTTCACAGTATTCTTTTATTTTGGCTTCTTTTGCAATTGTATCCGTACCAAGAAGGCTGTCAACGGTAACACCGAAAAATGAAGCAATTACAGGAAGCATTGTTATATCAGGGAAGGTGTCACCCCTCTCCCATTTGCTGATCGCCTGAAAAGACATGCCAAGAAAATCTGCAAGAGCCTCCTGTGTGAGATCCTTGGATTTGCGAAGCTTTTTAAGATTTTCACCAAAATAAACTGTCATAGTAATATCACCTTTCATTTTTGAGTTAACCCGGCCGTGGTTACAAGCTAATAATAACCTGTTTTGCCGAAAGAAACAATAACCTGTTTATTGAAGCAAATTCTCTTATTAAGAGAATTTTTCTATCAGAGAGTATAATTGTGTAAAAAAATCCGTCCTGCCGAAACAGAACGGATAGTTTTATGAAATCAAACTTATTTAATTTCAACCTTTGCGCCAACTTCTTCAAGCTTAGCCTTAGCAGCTTCAGCGTCTTCCTTGGAAACGCCTTCCTTGAGAGCCTTGGGAGCGCTGTCAACAGCAGCCTTAGCTTCTGCAAGGCCGAGACCTGTGAGCTCACGAACAACCTTGATAACCTTGATCTTTTCTGCGCCAACTTCAGCAAGGATAACGTCAAACTCTGTCTTCTCTTCTGCTGCTGCGCCTGCATCTGCTGCGGGAGCTGCTACTGCAACTGCTGCTGCAGCTGATACGCCGAATTCTTCTTCTACTGCATGAACGAGCTCTGAAAGCTCAAGTACTGTAAGTTCTTTGATTGTTTCAATCATTGCTGCAATCTTTTCTGATGCCATTTTATTTTTCCTCCAAATAAATAGATTTTATAATTAATTAATTTGATTATGCTTCTGCGGGAGCTTCGCCGCTCTTATCAACAATAGCCTGAATAGCTCTTGCGAATGAAGCGATGGGTGCATTGAATGCGTTGCAAACTGTTGCAAGAAGAACTTCTCTTGTGGGAAGCTTTGCAAGTGAGTCGATAGTTGCTGTGTCAACAACTTTGCCGTCAAGATAACCGCTCTTTACTGAAAAATTCTTGTGAGTATCAGCAAATTTTGAGAGGATTCTTGCAGCTGCGGTGTGATCATCGGGGCTAATAGCGATAGCTGTTGTGCCTTCGAGAACGCCGCACATGTCATCAAGGCCTACATTCTTGGCAGCAAAACCAAGGAGAGTATTCTTAACTACTGTATACTTGATGCCTGCTTCACGAAGCTCTTTACGGAGCTTTGTATCGTCTGCAACATTGATACCCTTATAGTCAACAATAACACCTGCAACTGAATTCTGAAGCTGCTCGGTAAGGTCTGCGACAATCTGTTTCTTCTGCTCTAAAACCTTTGCGCTGGGCATGTATTTTCACCTCCGTAGGAAAATGATTACATTGTAATTATAAAATTTAAGCCCTTTCCGCAAACCGCAGAAAGGGCATGAACATACATAGTAAAGCTATTTGCTTTGGTATGCATCCTCTCTCGGCAGGCGGTTCAAAAACCTTTATGCGAAAAGCACCTGCTGTCTTAAAAAGAACAGCTTAAATATGATAGCACAAATTTTTGTGCTTGTCAAGCATTTTTTATGCTTCGGCTGCAGTGGAGCCAATCTTGTTGGGATTAACTCTTACGCCGGGGCCCATGGTAGTTGCAAGAACGCATGAGCGGATATACTGACCCTTTGCAGCAGCGGGCTTTGCCTTGATAACAGCGTCAAGAAGAGTGTTGAAGTTTTCAGCAAGCTTCTCTGCGCCGAAGGAAACCTTACCGATGGGGCAGTGGATGATGTTTGTCTTGTCAAGACGGTACTCAATCTTACCTGCTTTAGCTTCAACAACAGCCTTAGCAACGTCAGGAGTAACAGTACCTGCCTTGGGGCTGGGCATAAGACCGCGGGGGCCGAGAACCTTACCGAGACGACCAACAAGACCCATCATGTTGGGTGCTGCGATACATACGTCGAAATCCATAAAGCCTTCGCCCTGGATTCTTGCAACAAGGTCTTCAGCGCCGACAACTTCTGCACCTGCAGCAGCTGCTGCATCTGCATCTGCGCCCTTTGCAAAAACAGCGACTCTTACAGTACGGCCTGTTCCGTTAGGAAGAACAACAGCGCCACGAACCTGCTGGTCAGCATGACGTGAGTCAACACCAAGACGAATGTGAACCTCAACTGTTTCGTCGAACTTTGCACTTGCGGTTTTAACGGCGAGCTCAAGAGCGCCGTCGGGATCATAGAGTGAAGCTCTGTCAACGAGCTTTGCACTCTCGTTATATTTCTTTCCGTGTTTCATGTTAATTAATTCCTCCCAATCATGTGGTTAAATCGGATTTTTCCTCCCACAGTTTGCATCAATCAGTTACGGTTACGCCCATGCTGCGAGCAGTACCTGCGATCATGCTCATAGCTGCTTCAACTGATGCAGCGTTGAGGTCGGGCATCTTCTGCTCTGCAATCTTGCGAACCTGTTCCTGTGTGATTGTTGCAACCTTGGTCTTGTTGGGAACGCCCGAACCGCTTTCGATTCCGCAAGCCTTCTTGATGAGAACTGCAGCGGGCGGGGTCTTTGTGATAAAGCTGAATGTACGGTCTGCGTAAACTGTGATAACAACAGGGATGATAAGACCCATGTCGTTCTTTGTGCGCTCATTGAATTCCTTTGTGAAGGACATGATGTTAACGCCGTGCTGACCGAGGGCAGGACCAACGGGGGGAGCCGGAGTAGCCTTGCCTGCGGGGATCTGTAACTTAATTAAGCCGACAACTTTCTGTGCCATAATTAAAAAACCTCCATATAATGTGGTAAATTGCGGAGCATTTATGCTCCTCCCACGAAGCCCGTTAAAACGGACTGCGCAAAAACGCGCTAAATTTGAAAGGGATTAACCCTCAAATTACCGTGATTATTCGGCAAGCTCAACCTGGTCGAGCTCAAGCTCAACTGTTGTCTGTTTGCCAAAGAGTGCTGAAACTGAAACCTTGACAACGTTATTGTCAATATCCAGTTCCTCAACAACGCCCGTGAATCCGTCAAAGATTTCGTCGATGATGTTGACGGTATCGCCAACCTGATATGAAACTTCAACAGTTCTCTTCTCGACTCCGAGCCTGATAACTTCTTCGTCGGTAAGGGGAATTGCCTTGTTTTCGGGACCGACAAAACCGGTTACGCCTCTTGTGTTACGAATGAGAAGCCAAGTTTCGTCACTCATTGCGGGACGGTTGTCCCTATCGGGCGTAACTGCTACCTTAACGAGAACATAGCCGGGGAAAAGCTTGCGCTCAACCTCTTTCTTTTTCTCAACGTCGGTAACAATTTCTGTGGGGATCTTTACTTCAAGTATCTGATCCTGCATTTTACGGTTTTCAGCCATTTTCTCGATGTTGCTTGCAACCTTGTTCTCATAACCGGAGTAGGTATGGACTACATACCATCTTGTGTCAACAGACATTTGAAATCCTCCTGTATCAGCCGACTATTGCGTCAGTAGCTGTAGCAACTACGTCTGAAGCTGAATTGCCGATGCTTTCAGCTGCTCTTTCAAGAAGCGAAAGCGCAAGAGCAAGGAGCTGGTCAACAGCAAAAATTGCAAGTCCGCAGACTGCAACTACTGCGAGAACAACGAGAGTTGACTTGAGAACAGTCTTTCTGTCGGGCCAAACGATTTTTTTGATCTCTCCCTTGAGATCTTTGCAGAACTTTTTGATTGCCTTGCCGGCTCTTACGAAAATGTTTCCGTTGGGGTTAGCAGGCTTCTTTTCTTTTTTCTTTTCAGCGGCGGCAACTTTTTCTGCAGCTTGGGAAACTTCCTTTTTAGCCATAGGTTAATCCTCCCGCTTATTTTGATTCTTTGTGGAGAGTATGCTTCCTGCAGAAACGGCAGTACTTGTTCATCTCCAGCCTGTCAGGTGTGTTCTGCTTGTTTTTCATTGTGTTGTAATTGCGCTGTTTGCATTCGGTGCAAGAAAGTGTGATTTTAACTCTTTT
>JAFQSY010000059.1 GCA_017409265.1 Clostridia bacterium | reverse complement strand
TATGTTTATTGCAATGATGTTTGTTTTTGTGTTCATTCTGTTTTTTGCTGAAATATCTTCAAAGAAAAAAAGCGGCACAAGCGCAATCTTTGCATCATTCTTCGGTGCTTATGTTTTTCCGTTCTTCATCTCGCTTCTTGTCCCGATGATGAACCTTGAAAACGGCAGAAATCTTGCTCTGATTCCGTTTATATCCGCTTGGTGTGCGGATGCGGGAGCATATTTTATCGGCTCAAAATTCGGAAAACATAAACTTGCACCGTCAATCAGCCCGAAAAAGAGCGTTGAAGGTGCATTCGGCGGAGTTGCGGGCGGAATACTCGGTATGCTCATTTACGGAATTATCCTTCATTTTTGCAAAACCGACGTGCCTTGGCTGAATTTTATTGTTATGGGTATTGTCGGATCGGTTTTCGGATTGCTCGGAGATTTATTCCTCTCATACATAAAAAGGGAATGCAAAATCAAAGATTTCGGCAATTTTCTGCCCGGTCACGGTGGAGTGCTTGACCGCTTTGACAGTACACTTTTCGTTGTTCCCGTTTGCTATTTTATTTTCAGATGTTTCTAATCTCCTCCAAGTTTTTTCGTATATGGTTCCTCCGCAGAACCGCTGAACGGACAGTTCCGTAACAATGGTGCTGTCCGTTTTGCACCTTCTTGATTTGTTCACATATTAACTGTAAAATAAAACCGAGAGGTGATTCATATGTTTAAAATACTTATTGCTGAAGACGATGTTGAGCTTCGTGAGCTTTTCACACATGTTCTTCTTAAAAACGGATATTCGGTAACGGGTGTTTCCAACGGAAAAGAAGCACTTGATGCCATGGATAACACATATTTTGACCTCATAATTTCCGATATAATGATGCCCGTTATGGATGGCTACGAGCTTGTTCACTCCCTGCGTGAAGCAGGCAACAATATACCCGTTTTGACCATTACCGCAAAGGATGCCTTTGACGATATGCGGCTCGGATTCCTTTCGGGTATGGATGACTATATGGTCAAACCCATTAATGTTAACGAAATGGTGCTTCGTGTGGGAGCACTTCTCCGCAGAGCACAGGTTATGAATGAACGAAAATTGACCATCGGCTCAACCGTTATGGAATGCGATTCATTAACCGTAACCTGCAACGGCGAAAACATGATTCTGCCGCAGAAGGAATTTATGCTTCTGTATAAAATGGCATCCTATCCGGGCAAAATCTTTACCCGTCAGCAGATGATGGACGAGATATGGGGCTATGATGCCGTGAGCGATACCCATACGGTTGATGTTCATATCGGCAGACTGCGTGACCGCTTCAAGGATAACACCGATTTCAGAATCGTCACTATGCGCGGCGTCGGCTATAAGGTGGAGAAGAAATGAAAAAGAATCCGAATTCAAAAAAGCTGTGGAGATATTTTATCACTTCGGTCATCGTCGGCTTCGGTGTAACCATTCCGCTGGAGCTTTCGCTTGCATATATTGCAAAGTATTATTTTGATGTTCAGATAAGCATTCCTAATCTGATATGGATTGTGTTTGTAAGCATAATCGTCGGCGGAATTGTTATGTCATTTATTTCAAAAAGACTTATTACTCCGCTGACAAATTTAAGCTCTGCAATGAACAAGGTTGCTGAAGGAGATTTTGAAACACAGATTGAAACCAAAAGCAAGCTTGAAGCAATTCAGGATATTTACACAAATTTCAATCTTATGGTTAAAGAGCTCGGTGCAACTGAAACATTGCAGACTGACTTCGTTTCAAACGTTTCACACGAAATCAAAACCCCGATAACGGCTATCGACGGCTATGCAACCCTTTTGCAGAATACCGAAAACATTGATGAAGTAGAAAACGAATATATCGAAAAGATACTTTTCAACACAAAGCGTCTTTCAGAGCTTGTCAGCAACATTCTTCTGCTTTCAAAGGTTGATAACAAAGCTATTCAGGCAAAGAAAACAACCTACCGTCTTGATGAGCAGATAAGGCAGTCAATCGTTCTTCTTGAACCGAAATGGAGCGCAAAGGAAATTGACTTTGATGTTGATTTGGATGAGATTGAATATACGGGCGATGAAAGCCTGATGTTCCATGTGTGGAACAATCTTCTCGACAATGCAATCAAGTTCAGCCCCGAAAACGGCTTGATAAGAATGAAACTGGAAAGAACAGATGATAAAATAACCTTCACCGTTGAGGATGAAGGCTGCGGAATAGGTGATGAAGAAAAGAAGCATATTTTCAATAAGTTCTATCAGAGCGACAATTCGCACAAATCCGAAGGCAACGGCTTGGGTCTTGCTCTCGTCAAAAAAATCCTGACCCTCTGCGGCGGTGAAATATCCGTGACCGACGGCAAAAACGGCGGCGCAAGGTTTGAGGTTGCTTTATAAACGAAAAAACAGCAAACAGGTTTCAAACTTTTTTGATTTGGAACCTGTTTGCTTTAATAATATCATATTATTTTAAATTAAATATCAAATAAAACACAACCGATGTATCAACATAATTGTCTGAAACAGTTGTTTCTTATGCAGTACGGTTAACACACCAATTTCATATGTAAATAATTTGTGACATTACGGGTAGAATGCTTGACATGGTGTTTGTGACGGTTTATAATTGAACTGTTCATTTGTGAACTATATGTTTGCGTTGATAGGGAGGTTCTATGAATAATATTCTTGAAAATATCTTTTTGAGCAAAGAATTGTATCAATCAATTTTAGCTCCGGTTTGCTTAAAACACGAAATGACACACGCCGAAATGATAACCTTGCTTTTCCTTGCGGGTAATCCGGAACTGAACACCGCTACAGATGTCGTTAAAGGGCGGAGATTAACAAAATCGGCGGTATCCGTGGCGGTGAGATCACTTCACGAAAAAGGACTTGTATCCGGTGAATTTATTGACGGCAATCACCGTTCAATTCATCTCAATGTCTGCGACAAGGCAAAAACCATTCTTGAAGAAAGCCAAGCGGCACAAAACACATTTTTTAATATTCTGTTTGAAGGCTTTTCGGACTCGGAAAAAGAAAATCTTAAAAATTATGTTGAAAGAGTTTCAACAAATATCAAGATATATCACAGTGCAAAAAATTGAATTTTTATAAACAACAGTAAAGGAGATGAACGGCATATGATAAAGTCGGAAATAATTGAATACATTGCAGGCAAAGAAATTTTGTGTCAGAAAAATGATGCGATAGACCCGAATCTTTACGAGGAATACGGCGTAAAAAAAGGTCTTCGTGACAAGAACGGTAACGGCGTTCTTGCAGGGCTTACCAATATTTCAAAAATTGTTTCATCAAAAACACAAGACGGTCAAAAGATTCCCTGTGACGGCGAGCTGTGGTATCGCGGATATCGTGTGGAAGAGCTTTTGAGCAGCTTGAGCGAAAATGAACTCGGTTATGAGAAGATTGCCTACCTCCTGCTTATGGGCGAACTGCCCGATGAATCGGAGCTTTGTCAATTCAGGAATTTGATCGGCGAGTGCCGTACACTTCCCTCTAACTTCACAAGAGATGTCATTATGAAGGCTCCGAGCAAAGATATTATGAATTCAATGACCCGAAGCATTCTTACTCTGGCATCTTATGATGAGCACATTGCCGATACTTCCGTCAGCAACTCTCTTCGTCAGTGCATTCAGCTTATCGGAGAATTTCCGCTGCTTGCGGTATACGGATATCACGCATATAATTACTCCGATAATATGGACAGTATGATCATTCACCGACCCGACCCTTCTCTTTCCACGGCAGAGAATTTTCTTATGATGCTGCGTCCCGACAAAAAATATACCCAAACCGAAGCGAAGGTTCTTGACACTGCATTGATTCTTCATATGGAGCACGGCGGAGGCAACAACTCAACCTTCACCACAAGAGTTATTACATCGTCGGGTTCAGACACCTATTCCACAATGGCTGCGGCAATGTCATCATTGAAAGGGCCGAAGCACGGCGGCGCAAATATCAAGGTTATGGAAATGATGGCGGATATTAAAAAGCATATTTCCGACTGTTCCGACAAAGATGAAGTGGCTGCGTATCTGACAAAGATTATAAATAAAGAAGCTTTTGACAGAAAAGGGCTTGTTTACGGCATGGGACACGCAGTTTACTCACTGTCTGACCCGAGAGAACGGGTGTTTAAAGGCTATGTGGAAAAGCTCGCACTGGAAAAAGGCCGTGAAAAGGATTTGGAATTATATCGCAATATCGAGGAGCTTGCTCCGGAAATTATTGCGCAGCACAGACGCATCTACAAGGGCGTCAGCCCCAATGTGGATTTTTACAGCGGATTTGTATATGATATGCTGGGAATTCCGCAGGAACTATATACCGCTATGTTCGCCATCGCCCGCATTGTGGGTTGGAGTGCCCATCGGATTGAAGAACTGATATGCACGGATAAAATTATCCGTCCCGCATATATGAGCGTTATGGAAGAGCGAAAAGCATAACCTGCGAATACCGACAAAGGAGTTATTCAAATGAAATATGAAATTGCTTATATAAGCGGTTCGGGAAACACTGAAAAGCTTGCTCACGGCATTGCTGACAGTCTTCCTCAAACAGATACATTTGTAACGGATCTTTCCTGTGAAGAAATAACAAAGCAGGCGGAAGTTTACCTGATCGGATTCGGAATGAAGCGAGAAGCAATACCGCTAAAAATTATGGAAATTCTTGAGGAACTTGAAGATAAAACCATATTGTTTTTTGTTACCGCTTCGTTAAAACCCACGGAGGTTCACATTAAGGAGATTGAACGCAGATTAGAACCCTTTATGCCGAGCAACTGTGATTACAGAGGCTTGTATTTATGTCCCGGTCAGGTTTCAGATGAAACACTTGAAAAACTGCAAACCGTTCTCAATCAAGAACCGGATAACGAATGGGCAAATGCCGCTATGGAAAACTGCAGGCAT
>JAFQSY010000058.1 GCA_017409265.1 Clostridia bacterium | reverse complement strand
TGAAATAGTAAATTCCGTTCGGGAATTCAAACACGAGATTATGAAAATCGTTTGTGAAAACAAAAATAATGAGTGCGAATGCAGGGATATAAAGAAGATTGAGCCACCACGGCATTTTGTATGTTTCGGGCTTTCCGATATAGGTTGTGATAAACACACCGAGAAGCGGAATGAGAATCATCGGAATATAAAAAGCATACCACAGGTATCGGCACAAATCAGAAAATTCAGAAATAAAAAACCATTTCGTTGTTCTCTCTGCAAGCCAGAATGACATAAGCATACCGACGGAAATCAGATAGCTTCGGATTCTTTTATCAAGAATTCTGCGGCGCACGGAAATAACCCAACCGAATGATAATGCAACAAAAATCATATGAGGGAGAATCGTAAATGCATTCCCCGAAAATGAGTTGGTAAGCGGAAAGTTGATACCGTTATAGAGTATGCCAGCCATTGCAAGAACCAATGCGCAGACAAGGTAAATCAGAGTCTTTTTCTGGGTTTTAATCATATTCCGCCTCCTCTCATAATAAACCAATTTAATAATAACATAGAAGCAATAAAAAATCTATAATTATTTCACGGTAAAACTCATTTTATATAGCCTATTGACAATACCGCTGAAATGATATAGAATTATATCGAACATTTGTTTGTTTTGAAATTTAAAATATTTTTTGTGAAAGAAAAAGGAGAATAAATTATTGTCAAATGAAAATCTGAAAAATAAATCCGTTGACGAACTTCGTGAAATGTTATCGAAGGGTGAAGCTGAAATTAAACGGTTACATAACAAAAGTAAATATTATGAGTCACAGATAAATTTACTGACACGGAAAGAACGTACTCACAGACTCTGCACCCGTGGAGCCATGCTTGAAAAATTTCTCGGTTGTCCCAATGAACTGACCGACGAGCAGGTCGAAGAAATTCTGAAAATTGCATTTCAACCCGAAACAGTCGGCAGGGCGATTGAGCAATTCAGAGAGAGCAACGAAACCAGTTTTGATTAAATGTGTAGTTGAGTTTTGCGTATGCGTATGATATAATCACCTCTGCAAATAAGAATTTGTAAGAACAAAAAGAAGTTGAAAAAATGAGTATTATATTACAACTGTTTATATCAATGCTGAAAATCGGATGCTTTGCCTTTGGCGGAGGATATGCGATTATTGCATTGCTTGAAAATGAGTTCATAACAAAAAGAAAATGGATTGAACACGACGAATTCATGGATGTCGTTGCCATTGCTGAAAGCACACCCGGACCGATTGCAATTAATGTTGCTACATATATCGGCTATAAGCTGAAAGGTTTTCTCGGTGCAGTTATTGCAACGGTGGGAATTTGCATACCTTCGTTTGTGATTATGTATTTCGTTTCTGTTTTTTATGAGCGATTTATGGATATCGCAATCGTTGCTGCGGCATTCAATGGAATTCAGATATGTGTTGTTTATCTGATTGCTTCAGCAGGCTTTAAAATGCTGAAAAAAATGAAGAAAACTCCGCTGAATATAGCTGCTTTCTCTGTCACCTGCATAGCAATGATACTCTGCATTCTTTTAGAAATTCATGTTTCATCCGTACTGTTTATTTTTGCCGCAGGTGTTATCGGTCTTTTGGCTTTCATTGTTAAAACAAGAAAAGCGAAAGGAGAAAAGAAATGATTTATCTTCAACTCTTTTTAACCTTTCTGAAAGTCGGTGCATTTGCATTCGGCGGTGGTTATGCAATGCTTTCTCTTATCGGAGAATCCGTTTTATCCTACGGTTGGATGAACGAAGAAGAACTGCTTAACTTTGTCGGCGTTGAAACGGTTATACCCGGTCCGATTGCCGTCAATATGGCAACATATATCGGCTATGAACAGGCTGGATTTCTCGGTGCACTTCTCGCAACAATCGGCGTTGTGCTTCCGTCATTCATCATAATCTTGCTTGTTGCGGCAATTATAAAAAATCTTCTTAAATATCCTGCAATTAAAACTTTCATTGCCGGAATGCGACCCGCACTCGGTGGACTTATTCTGTCTGTTGCGGTTACAATGGCATTAACTGTATTCTTCGGAATTGATACAATAAAAACAACTGCAATCTCATTTGATTGGCGTTCGTTGGTAATTCTTACCGTTATGTTTGCTGTACCGATGATATGGAACAAAATTAAAAAGAAAGAGTTTTCATCGATTCTGCTTGTTATAATTTCGGGAATACTTGGAATTGTTCTATATGGTATCTAAAAAACAAGAAATACAAATTTGTTGAACTTATTATTGAAACAAAAATCAAATATACATTTCATCAAACCGTTTCACTTTCAGTGTGGCGGTTTTCTTTTACCTGAAAACACCACTTTGTAAAAGTGCGCAATTATACACCGTTGACGGTGTCATTGCGATTTTCTTCAAAAATACTCGGAACACAGTTCCGCTGATTTCATCAGACAAGGGTTTGACCCTTGCGTTGCTTTGCAACTATCCTCACTAAAAATTATAGGAGCGTGATAAAAATATCTTGTACCCATTTTCAAATGTCAATACAAAAGCGGAGTGAAAACAAATCCGCTGTTGCAGGAGCCGCTTACCAAAGCGGCTCCAAGCTTTTCTCGGAATATGATAACCGAACCAAAAATTATTTGCGAAAGCAAAATGAAGTTATCCATTCTGAAATTCTTCTTCCTAAAAACGCACCACGAGAATATCTCGACAGAGAAACACTTTGGAACTCTGCAGAGAAAGTTGAAACACAATGGAACTCACAGCTCGCCCGAAAAATTATCATCGCACTTCCGATAGAAATCCCAACCGAGCAATATGCAGAGCTTGTCAGAAGTTATTGCTATGAACAATTTGTTTCAAAAGGGATGTGTTGCGATTTCGCCGTTCACGATAAAGGTGACGGCAATCCGCACACACATATTATGCTGACAATGAGAGCGATTGATGAAAACGGAAAGTGGCTTCCGAAGTGCAGAAAAGTTTATGAACTTGATGAGCATGGCAACCGTATCGGCAGTCACCGTGAAGATATAGTTGATTGGAACAAAAAAGAAAATGCAGAAATCTGGCGTCACGCTTGGGAAGAAAAAGTGAATGATTATCTCATCAGAAATAACCGACCCGAAAGAATTGATATGCGTTCTTACGAACGGCAGGGAATAGATTTAGTACCGACAGTTCATCTCGGTCCCGCCGTATCGGCAATGGAACGCAGAGGTGAAGAAACAATTCTCGGCACTCTGAATCGGGACATTGTGAAATTCAACTCTGTGAGAAAACATTTACGAAAAGCACTTGCAGAATTGATAGAATGGGTTGAAGAAATCAAGAAAATTCTTTCCGAACTCAAAGAAGAAAAAGAACCGACAATCGCAGATATTCTCATCGACTATCTGAATTCCCGGCAAGAAGCTCACAGTGGTAAGAGCAGATATTTCTACAATAAAGATCTTGCAGTTGATCTGAAACAAGTTTCACAGATAGTAACATTTCTTCAGCAACGCAACATCACTACCGCAGATTCTTTATGGAAAATGATTGAAGAAGTTTCCGAAATTCAAAGCCGTATTGATTCTGCCGATGATAAAATCAAAGAACTCAAAAAGGGAATTAAGTTCCACGGCGATTATGCAAAATTTAAACCAGTTGCAGATGAATATACAAAAAAGAAATTCGGCAGAGATAAATTCAAAACAGAACACAGTAAGGAGTTGAATTCTTTCTGCCGGGCAAAGCGATGGGTTGATGAAAATACGAAGGCAACAAGCAAATCTCTGAAAGCCGAACTCGAAAAATTGCAAACAGAAAAAGCTGCCGATGAAGCTTTAATCGAAAGCAACTACGGCAGCCTTGAAGAACTCAAACGTGCAAAATATATCATTTCGGTTGTTATGGCAAATGTCAAAGCAGCAGAGCGAAACCAATCTCAAACAGAAAGACAAAATATCAAAATATTGAATAATGAAAGGAAGATTATAATGACAGACAATACTTACGAACCCACCGAATACAATTATGATCCTTACGATTTATGCGAACTCTACGAACCGATTTTTGAACCACCCGAAAGTTTTCTGAAAGAATGTACTCAACATTGGCTTTCCGAGTGGCGAAAGAGATGCAAGCCTTTTGTATTCCCCGATGGCAGTTATGTTGAAAATTCCGACGGTGAAACTCATTACTGTCGTAATGGGATTATGATAAAAGTTTCAGAACATTTCCCTTCAGAAGGCAGAACCGTCGAAGAATTGATTGAAGATTTGGTCGTTTATCAGTCAAAACAAATGTAACTGTCCGATAAAAAGCCTTGAATAAAACCTGCGCTTACAGTATAATCTAAGTGGAAAGTATTGTAAGCGTGGGTTGTTTCAAAGAAAGGAGAATTTTTAATTGAAACAAACTTACAATACAGCATTATATATGCGATTAAGCCGTGATGACGAAACCTATGGTGACAGCATCTCCATTGAATCGCAACGCACAATTCTCCGTCAATATGCAACAGCCAATAACCTGAATGTTGTTGATGAATACATAGATGACGGATGGAGCGGAACAAATTTTGACAGACCTGCATTTATCAGAATGATGAATGATGTTGAAGCAGGCAAAATCAACTGCATCGTTACCAAAGACCTCAGCCGTTTTGGCAGAGAACACATAATGATGGATTACTATCTCGAATTTGTGTTTCCCGAAAAGAAAGTGCGGTATGTTGCAGTTGCTGAAAACGAGGATACGGAAAACGGACTCAGCGATTTTGTCCCGTTTAAAAACTTGTTCAATGAGTGGTATGCAAAAGACACAAGCCGTAAAACAAAACAAGCTTTCCACGCAAAATTCCTTGCAGGTGAGAGAATGGGAAATTACGCTCCCTTCGGTTACAAAAAACATCCCGAAATCAAAAACAAGATAATTCCCGATGAAGAAACAGCACCGATTGTCATCCGAATGTTTGAGATGGCGGCACACGGAACTAGTCTTTCAAAAATTATGAATTATCTTGTTGATGAAAAAATACCTGTTCCGAGTTATTGGGAATATTCGAGATTCGGCGGATTTGCAAGAATCTATGACAATCCCGAAAGACAAAAGAACAATTATCTTTGGAGGTTCAGTCAGGTTCAGAATATCCTCAGGGATGAAACCTACATAGGGAACACAATTCATTTTCAGCACACGAATGTTTCTTATAAAAACAAAAAGGTGATCCGCAATCCGAAAGAAAAATGGATGAAGGTTGAAAACACACACGAACCGATTGTTTCAAAAGAAACCTTTGACCTTGTGCAGCAGCAAATGGAAAGCAGAAAGAAGCCAACAAGAACCGGAATCACACAGATATTTGCGGGACTCATCAAATGTGCGGACTGCGGAAAGAGTATGAGGTATTGCACCAACAAGAAAACATACACTTATTTCAATTGCAGCAGTTACTCCTCATACGGCAAAGAAATCTGTTCTCAACACTACATCCGATATGACACACTTTATCCGTATATTCTTTCAAGAATACAGTTTTGGACAAGGCTTGCCGAAACACAAGAGGAAGCCTTGCTGAAAAAACTGGTGGATAACGATGCTAAAAATTTCGATGCGGTAATGAAGAACAGAACCGCTGAACTTACGAAATCAAAAAAGCGAAAAGCCGAGGTTGACCGACTTTTCGCTAAAATGTATGAAGATTGGGTAAACGAACGTATCACGGAATACAACTTCAATATGATGTCAGAACGATATCAAACTGAACAACAAGAGCTTGATGAGAAAATCAACACTCTTGAAGCCGAACTTTCAACCGAGAAGAAAGCAACCGACAATGCAGAAAAATGGATTGCTATGCTAAAACAATATTCCAATCCTACAGAACTGACCGCCGAACTGCTGAACACTTTGGTTGAAAAGATACTGATTCACGAAACCGAGGAGAACAGTTTCGGAGAAACCGAACTCGTTATCGATATCATCTACCGCTTTGTCGGTAAAATCGACTAAACCGCAGTATCCTTAATTTGTACCAAGGTACAAAGGTACTCCGATGGGAGAAAAAACGGCAAATAAACGAAAAACATAAAATGGTTGGACAATGCTTATATTAAGGACAGGCACAAGGGCTGTTCCTGCAAGGAAAAGACTTATTTTCAACATATTATTTCGTTTATGTTTCAGCGACTTTGTCGGCAGTCAAAAACGGGTCGGAATTTCAGGAATTCCGACCCGTTTTATTCTTTATTTAACTCAGCTGAGCTCAGGGATGAATGCGTCATGGATTGCAGATACAGCCTTATCCGCATCGTTGACATCAATAAGAACAGAAATTTTGATTTCGCTTGTAGCTATCATCTGAATGTTGATATCGCTCTCAAAGAGTGCTTCAAACATCTTTGCTGCAATGCCGGGATGTGATTCCATACCTGCACCTACAACGGATACCTTTGCAACATCGGTATCGGTAAGGATTTCAAGACCGGCAACAAGGTCAAGCTCACCGAGAACCTCAAGAGTATCGCTGAGGTGTGACTTTGCGGTGGTGAAGGTGATATCCTTTGTATCGCCTCTGCCAACCGACTGAAGAATGATATCAACATTGATATTCTTTGAAGCAAGCTTGCCGAAAATCTTATATGCAATTCCGGGAACATTGGGAACTCCGATTATTGATACACGGGCAACATCCGTGTCCTTTGTAACACCTCTTACGAGCATTTTTTCCATATCTGCTACCTCCTTAACAATAGTGCCGGGTGCACGCACAAGGCTTGAAAGCACCTCAAGCTTAACATTATATTTCTTAGCCATTTCAACCGAGCGGTTGTTGAGAACCTGTGCGCCGAGGGTTGCAAGCTCAAGCATTTCATCATAGGTGATTTCGTTGAGTTTAACGGCACCCTTGACCTTTCTGGGGTCTGCAGTATAAACACCCTCAACATCGGTATAAATCTGGCAGCGGTCTGCGTGCATTGATGCGGCAATTGCAACGGCGCTTGTGTCTGAACCGCCTCTGCCGAGAGTTGTGATATCGTCATACTTGTTAAGACCCTGGAAGCCTGCAACAACAACGATATTCTTCTTGGCAACCTCCATCTTGATACGCTCTGCCGAAACCTTCTTGATTCTTGCCGAGCCGTAAACGGAATTTGTGGAGAAGCCTGCCTGCCAGCCGAGAAGCGAGCAGACGGGGTAGCCGAGGCTCTCAATAGCCATGGCAAGAAGAGCAATTGAAATCTGCTCGCCTGATGCAAGGAGCATATCCATCTCTCTCTTGGATGCCTTGGGATTGATTTCCTGAGCCTTTTCGATGAGATCGTCGGTTGTATCGCCCTGAGCGGAAACAACAACAACAACATCGTTGCCCGCCTTATAGGTATCCGTAACGATTCTCGCAACATTCATTACTCTTTCGGCGTTTGCAACTGAGCTGCCGCCGAACTTCTGAACAATTAAAGACATAGTAACCTCCAAATATTGAAATAAGAATTAATAGTTTGTAATTCTTATAACCGATTCGATTTTTGCTTCGTCAACAAGAGCAAGCTTTTCGCTCAGCTCTTTTTCGCTCACGGGTGCGGTCACGAATGCGATTTCACCCTCCGGAGCATCCGCTCGTGCAAGGGTTGTGACTCCGCCGAAAAGACCGTTGATCTTTGCAACGGTTGCAGCCGCATCATCCGTTGTTGCCCTGATATAGAAAGCGGTAACATTTTCAAGATAATCGGCAACATAGCCGTCGGTGCAATCCTGCCAAGCGATAAACTTTTTGCGGTTCATGTTTCTTGCGCAGTCAATAACATCGGCAACAACCGCACTTGCAGTGGGCATCTTGCCTGCGCCTCTGCCGTAGAAAACAACATCACCGATAGCATCGCCGCGAACGAGAATTGCATTGAACACATCATCAACCGATGCAAGCTGGCTGTGATTCTGAATGAACGCAGGTGAAACCATAACCGAAACTCTGCCGTCCTCAAGCTTCTTTGCCTTGGCAATAAGCTTGATTACGCCGCCCCATGCACGGGCATACTCAACATCCGAAAGTGAAATCTCACGGATGCCCTCGGTATGTACCATATCGGGATAAACATGCTTGCCGAAGCAAAGTGCGGCAAGAATGCAGATTTTTCTGCAGGCATCATGGCCGTCAACATCAGCAGACGGGTCACGCTCCGCATAGCCGTTTTTCTGAGCAAGCAGAAGTGCCTCTTCAAAGGTCATGCCGTCAGTTATCATCTTGGTAAGAATGAAATTGGTCGTGCCGTTAAGAATACCTGCAATTTCATCAATATCGTTTGCGGCAAGACACTGGCTGATAGGCCTGATTATGGGGATACCGCCGCCTACGCTTGCCTCAAAAAGAAAGTTAACATTGTTTTCATCTGCAATCTGAAGAAGCTCACAGCCCTTTGCGGCAACAAGCTCCTTGTTTGATGTAACAACATGCTTGCCCGCTTTAAGGCACGCAACAACATATTCATAAGCGGGATGAAGACCGCCCATTGTTTCAACAACTATTTTAACCTCTTCATCCTCAACTATTTTTGAATAGTCCGAGATAACAAGATTTTCATAGGGGTCGCCGGGGAAAGTGCGGCGATCAAGAATGTATTTGAGCTCCATCTCACTCTGCATACTTTTTTTGAGGATATGCTCATGGTTTTTGTTAAGAAGGCTTGCAACACCCGAACCGACCACGCCATAACCCATTACAGCAACATACATACAAAGTGCTCCTTTCGGATTAAGGTATATTTTTAACTAATTAATATACATAATATCATATATTCACGAAATAATAAAGTGTTATTTTAAATTTTGTTAAATTTTTATATATTTTAGCGTTCAAAAGTTGCCATACAGTAAAAAATGGTGTAAAATATTCTCACACGGATTTTTTTGGAGGAGACAAAATGAATATCGTTGAAAAAAGAAGGGCAACGCTTATAAACTTTGTTTTTTATGCGTTCATAATTGCCGCATATTATTTCTTTGTAAAATATGCAGCATGGCTTATTGCTCCATTCATTGTTGCATTCGGAATAGCCATGTTTCTGCAAAAGCCCGTAAGACATATTTCAAAAAAGACAAAGCTTAACAAAAAAATAATTGCCGCCGCTTCCGTTTTTCTTATTCTTGCGGCCCTCGTGAGTATCGTTGTGCTTGTCGGCTACAGAATAGGAGTTGAATTCAAGGGTCTGTGGCAATATCTTATTGAAAAGCTTCACAACCTGCCCGAATTTATTCAGTCCATCGAAAGCTGGATTGTGAGTCACCTCACCATCCTGCCTGATTCGCTTGAAAAAACTGCCGTAAATGCCATAAACAATTTTGTTGACAAGCTCCTTCTGCTTCTCGTTGAGCAAAAAAACACCTTCGGTGCAGCTGACGGCGGCTTTGACCTTTCAATTATTACGGCACCTCTCGGAAGCCTGCTCTCAACCGCAAAGCAAATCCCCGTATTTCTCACTGCAACGCTAATCAGCATTGTTGCCTGCTTCTTCCTGACCTGTGATTACGACAATTTCACAAAAACAATAAAGAAAAGCATGTCGGAAGAGCATGAAAAAAACCTCATAAAAGTTAAAAAGCTTTTTGGTGACATTCTCGGAAAAATGTTCAAATCCTACGCCACCATTATACTCATAACCTTCTGCGAAGTTGCAATCGGTCTTAACATTCTTAAGCTGTTCGGAATATATAAAAGCGGCTATATCATAGCAATTTCGCTTATTATAGCCATTGTCGATATCTTTCCCGTGCTCGGCACAGGCACAATACTCTGGCCCTGGGCATTCATCAGCTTCATAACGGGCAATATAGGAATGGGAATCGGTCTTATAGTGATTTATGCAATTATCTCCGTGCTTCGACAGATTATTGAGCCGAAGCTCGTTTCAATGAACATCGGCATTCATCCCGTGTTCACGCTTATGGGAATGTACCTCGGAGCTCAGCTCTTCGGCGTGCTCGGAATTTTCATTCTTCCCATTACCTTCTTCCTTGTGAAGGCTCTCAACGACGAAGGAATAATTCATCTGTGGGGCCGCAATAAAAACTGAGAATAACGGAACGGTTTTTGAAATTTCTGCTTTCAGAACCGTTCCGTTATTGATTTTAATTAAATTTTATTAAAAACACCAAAAAAATCATTGAAATTGAAAAACTTTTGTGATATAATCCTATACAATGTGGTAATTATTTTAGTTTTTAGAAATAATTTATTTCCGACTTAAGCGTTCATTTCGCAAGCGGCACATACCAAGGAGGAATTTCTTTGAAATCTTACAGTGCAAAAGACATCAGAAACATCGTTCTCGCCGGTCACGGCGGCAGAGGTAAAACAACCCTCGCAGAAGCTATGCTTTATGTATCAAACGCAACAGACAGACTTGGCAGAGTTGCTGACGGCAACACCGTTATGGACTTTGATGCAGAAGAAAAAAGACGCAAGTGTTCAATAGCATCGGCTGTTGCCTCATATGAATGGAAAAACACAAAAATTAACATAATCGACACTCCGGGTCTTTTTGACTTTGCGGGCGGCATGAGCGAAGGTATCCGTGCAGCAGGCGCAGTTCTTATCGTTCTTGCTTCAGGCAGCACCCTCGATGTAGGCGCAGAGAAGGCATATGCCGCTGCAACCGAAAGAGGCATCAACAAGATGTTTGCAATCACAAAGTGCGATGCTGAAAATGCTCACTTCTACAAGACCTTTGATTCACTTCAGGAAGAATACGGCAACAAAATCTGCCCCGTTGTTGTTCCTTATGTTGAAGGCGACAAGGTTATTTCATATGTTGACTTCTCAAGAAACGAAGCTTTCTCATACAAAGACGGCAAGCGTTCAGATGCTCCCATGCCTGAAAATGATGAGAGAACCAACAGAATGAGAGACGCTTTCATCGAAGCAGTTGCCTGCACAGATGATGAGCTTATGGAAAAATTCTTTGAGGGCACTCCCCTTACAGATGAAGAAATCGACAAGGGTCTCAAGTCAGGTATCCTTGCAGGCGAAATCTGCCCCGTATACGCTTGCTCAGGCTATATGGTAGAAGCTGTTGACCTTATCAACAACAGTATCGTTCAGTCAGCTCCCGACGCTGCTTCCGTTGCATCTGAAGCAGATGTTACCTGCGACGAAAATTCACCTCTTGCAGCTATCTGCTTCAAGACTGTTGCCGATCCCTTCGTTGGCAAGATGTCATACTTCAAGGTTATCTCGGGCAAAATCACACCTGATACACCCGCTTATAACGAGCGCACAGGCGAAACCGAGAGAATGGGCAAGCTCCTCTTCCCCAAGGGCGGCAAGCAGGAAGAAGCAACCGCAATCCTTGCAGGCGATATCGGTATCATCACAAAGCTTTCAAGCTTCAAGACAGGCGACACACTCTGTGCTCCCAAGTCAGATATCAAGCTCAAGGGCGTAAGCTTCCCCAAACCCTGCCTTCCCATGGCTGTCAAAGCTAAGAAGAAGGGCGAAGAAGATAAGATTGCAGCAGGTCTCAACAGACTCGCAGAAGAAGATCTTACCATCAGCTACTACACCAACACCGAAACCAAAGAGCAGATTGTTGCAGGTCTCGGCGAGCAGCATCTTGATACACTTGTTACAAAGCTCAAGAATAAGTTTGGCGTTGAAGTTGAGCTTACAGTTCCCAAGGTTGCATACAGAGAAACCATCGGCAAGAAGGTTGCTGTTCAGGGCCGTCATAAGAAGCAGTCAGGCGGCAGCGGTCAGTTCGGTGATGTTTGGGTTGAATTTGAGCCTATTCAGACAGAGGATTTCGAATTCGCAGAGAGAGTTGTCGGCGGTTCGGTTCCCAAGAACTTCTTCCCCGCAGTTGAAAAGGGTCTCAGAGAAGCTATCCTTAAAGGACCTCTTGCAGGCTACCCCGTTGTTGGTCTCAGAGCAACTCTTTATGACGGTTCATCACACCCCGTTGACTCAAACGAAATGGCATTCAAGATGGCTGCCAAGATCGCTTATAAGAACGGTATGCCTCAGGCTAATCCCAAGCTCCTTGAGCCCTACGGCGCTCTTAAGGCTTATATGCCCGGTGACAACCTCGGCGATATCATGGGTGACATCACAAAGAGACGCGGCCGTGTTCTCGGCATGGGTCCCTGCGAGGATAACCCCAAGATGCAGGAGCTCACAGCTGAGGTTCCCATGGCTGAAATGGGCGACTTCGCAACAGTTCTTCGCTCGGTAACAATCGGCAGAGGCTGGTTCTCATTTGAGTTTGACCACTATGAAGCAGCTCCCGAAAATGTTGCTCAGAAGGTTATTGCTGAAGCTAAGATCGACGCAGACGACGAATAATAAACATAAAAATTACCGCTCGGATTTCTCCGAGCGGTTTTTGATTTATACATATGTTCCGTCTCTGAACAACATCAACGGATCTTGATCTATGTACTCAATATCAAACGGAACTACAATCTCGCTTTCTTTAAGTTCAACATTTTTTATGTTTTTACTTGTTTCAATTATCACTTCACTTGAATATGAATGATAAAGCATATCGTGCATTGTTCCATCTGTTATAACAGTATATTCAACCTCAAGAGTATCGCCAACTTCAGCAACAGACTTTATCCATATTCTGTAATCTTCATGCTGCCTTTCAACAGAAAAAATCACAAGTGAGTTTTCTTCAAAATACTCCGTTTCATATATTTCAGGCAATCCGTACACATGGCAGGTGTTTCCCCTAACTTTTCTTAATGTTTCATAATCATTAAAAATTTCAGGCTCATTAAAACTATGAAACTCACCAATATACACCTCATCGCCGTAAGGATCTATGTATTCTTTGTCCCCGAAAAGTGCAGGGAATGCACCCGAAAGAAACACCACAATTGACATGAACGCCGATAATATTTTCATAATTATTGCTGTCATAATTGTTCTCCTTTGCTTTACCAATATATTGCCGATACCGAACCGTCAAGCATATACGGAATTCTGAAATCTCCGCCGTTTATGAATTCAACATTTGTAACTCTCTTGCTTGTTTCAACAAACACAGCATTCAATGTTAAAATATCAGGCTTAACGGTTGGCTCAAATACTCTGTAATAGTTGATTTGCCATATATTGTCCTTTTCGGCAGGCTGACTTATTCTTAACTGACAGCCTGCATCGTGTGACATAACCAAAAGAGCGAGGTTGTTTTTTTCAAAATATTCTTCATTCACACTGTCGGCATAGCCGTCAAACTCCCATTTACCGCTGTCAACAAAGCTTTTCCAGCTCGCATAATCGGTAAAAAAATGTGTTTCCGAGCCGAACTGTTCGGCGGGTTCCTCATCGGAATCAATATTAACAACACTGTAGAAATAAGGAATGCTTTCTTTCGCAATAAAAGGAATTTCCATTGGGTCTATCTCATTGAACTCAACCTTTGCAACATATTTTTCCGTCACAGCAAAAATTGTGTTAAAACATATTGCCTGAAATCCAATCACATCCTCTCTGACTCTCAGGTAATCAATTTCAACAGTTGTCGCATCCTGACTAACACTGCAAACCTTTACTTTCCAATCCGATGAAGCAAGCATTATATCCGCAAGAACAAGGCTGTGCTCTTTAAAAATGTCTTCATCATATTCTTCGGCAAACTCTTTCATCGCGGGATTAGATAAATCCTCAACAAAATCTTTCCACTCATCATAAGTATAAAAAATGTGATAGTTTTCGTCTGCAGTACCCAAAAATCCGTCCATTGACCGGTCGAAAACCTTCACTTCGGTAATCGGTGTGCCCCCAATCAACGAACCGTAACCGAATATTGCAAATATAAATGACATTACAAACGAAATAACCCTGTAAAAAATTGCTGTCATAACAACATCTCCTTTAAATAATTTTATCATTCCTGCAACTAACAGTCAAGCTGCAACTGTGTGTGCAGACAGATCTGCTCAAAGAGCTGACAACCAAGTCATCGGAATCGCCACCTTTCGTCAATACGGATATTTTCAAAAGTGTAAAATTTTCCCTTTGAAAAGTTCTCATATATATATGACAAAAAACCGCATTTGTTACGCAAAAAATTTTTTGAAATTTAAAGTTTCTCTGTTTTGCACAAAACTGACTTACACAAATTGTTTAATATAACATATAATCGAATTAAAATAAACTAAATTTCTCTCATATCTTCATTATAAATTAAAAAATCTATTTAGTCAACAATTATAACTTAAGTTTTAGTTATATATATCTGTATTATTTTAGCTATCAGTATCAGAATATATCTGAGGTGATAGTTATGAGTGTTGATTTCAAATTAATTGGTTCACGCATTAAAGCAACAAGAAAGGAATCCGGCAAAACCCAGGAGTGGCTTGCTGAACAAATTGATGTGTCTGTCGGTTACATCAGTCAGCTTGAAAGAGGAATTACAAAAATAAGCTTGGAGACGCTTGCTGAAATTTGCTCGGTTCTCAACGGAGATATGGCATATCTTGTTTCAGGCTCAGCCAAAAAGCAAAATGATTATCTGAAAGATGAAATTAGCCAAAAAATTTCGCTCCTGAGCGAGCGAGACAAAAGAATCGTTATGAATTTAATTGAGTCAATGATTGAAAAATAAAATATCCTTCCAATAATAATACGATTCAAAATCAATTTTGGTCAACTGTGACGCAATATTTCTGTCTTTATCAGTAAGGAAAAAACCGCTGTGCATTTCTGCACAGCGGTTTCGGTTTTTGTAAAGATAAACTTATTTAAGTTCAACCTTTGCGCCAACTTCTTCAAGCTTAGCCTTAGCTGCTTCTGCATCTTCCTTGCTAACGCCTTCCTTGATAGCCTTGGGAGCGCCGTCAACAACAGCCTTTGCTTCTGCAAGGCCGAGACCTGTGATTTCACGAACAGCCTTGATAACCTTGATCTTTTCTGCGCCAACTTCAGCGAGAATAACATCAAACTCTGTCTTCTCTTCAGCTGCTGCTGCGCCTGCATCTGCGGGAGCTGCTACTGCAACTGCTGCTGCTGCTGATACGCCGAATTCTTCTTCTACTGCGTGAACGAGCTCTGAAAGCTCAAGTACTGTGAGTTCTTTGATTGTTTCAATCATTGCTGCAATCTTTTCTGATGCCATTTTATTTTTCCTCCAATTAATGAATTTTTTGTAAGTTTAAATTATGCTTCTGCGGGTGCTTCTTCAGCTGCGGGAGCAGCCTCTTCAGCGGGAGCAGCTTCTGCTGCTGCTACATCTGCACCACCCTTGTCAACAATAGCCTGAATAGCACGGGCAAATGCTGAAATGGGAGCGTTGAATGCGTTGCAAACTGTTGCGAGAAGGATATCTCTTGTGGGAAGCTTTGCAAGTGAATCGATAGTTGCTGTGTCAACAACCTTGCCGTCAAGATAACCGCTCTTAACTGAGAAGTTCTTGTGAGTTTCGGCAAACTTTGAAAGAATTCTTGCTGCTGCAGTGTGATCCTCGGGGCTGATAGCGATAGCTGTTGTGCCTTCGAGAACACCGCAAATATCATCGAGACCTACATTCTTGGCTGCAAGACCGAGAAGAGTATTCTTAACAACCGAATACTTAACGCCTGCTTCACGAAGCTCCTTACGAAGCTTTGTGTCATCAGCAACATTGATGCCCTTGTAATCAACAACAACACCTGCTACTGAATTCTGAAGCTGCTCGGTAAGGTCTGCGACAATCTGCTTTTTCTGTTCCAAAACCTTTGCGCTGGGCATTTATTTTCACCTCCGTGTGGAATAAATACAAAATTCAAAGCCCTTTCCGCAAACCGCAGAAAGGGCATAACATACTTATCAGCAATATAGCTTTGTATGCATCCTCTCTCGGCAGGCGGTTAAAATAACCTTTATGCGAAAAGCACCTGCTGTCTTAAAAAGAACAGCTTAGATATGATAGCACAAAAATTTGTGCTTGTCAAGCATTTTTTATGCTTCAGCTGCAACAGTGCCAACCTTGTTGGGGTTAACTCTGATGCCGGGGCCCATTGTTGTTGCAACAACACATGAGCGAATGTACTGACCCTTTGCTGCTGCGGGCTTAGCCTTGATAACAGCATCAAGAAGAGTGTTGAAGTTTTCTTCAAGCTTCTCTGTGCCGAATGAAGCCTTGCCGATGGGGCAGTGGATGATGTTTGTTTTGTCAAGACGGTACTCAATCTTACCTGCCTTAGCTTCTGTAACAGCCTTAGCAACATCGGGTGTAACTGTACCTGCCTTGGGGCTGGGCATAAGACCACGGGGACCGAGAACCTTACCGAGACGGCCAACAAGACCCATCATGTTAGGTGCTGCGATACATACATCGAAATCCATGAAGCCTTCGCCCTGAATTCTTGCTACGAGGTCTTCTGCGCCAACAATTTCTGCGCCTGCTGCTGCAGCTGCATCTGCATCTGCGCCCTTAGCGAAAACTGCAACTCTTACTGAACGGCCTGTACCGTTAGGAAGAACAACAGCACCACGAACCTGCTGGTCAGCGTGACGGGAGTCAACGCCGAGGCGGATGTGAACTTCTACAGTTTCGTCAAACTTTGCGCTTGCAGTCTTAACAGCGAGGTCAAGAGCAGCGTTGGTATCATAGAGTGCAGTTCTGTCAACGAGCTTTGCACTCTCGTTATATTTCTTTCCGTGTTTCATGTTAATTAATTCCTCCCAATCATGTGGTTAAATCGGATTTTTCCTCCCACGAGTGTGCATCAATCAGCTACTGTAACGCCCATGCTGCGAGCTGTGCCTGCGATCATGCTCATTGCAGCTTCAACTGAAGCAGCGTTGAGGTCGGGCATCTTCTGCTCTGCAATCTTGCGAACCTGATCCTGTGTGATTGTTGCAACCTTGGTCTTGTTGGGAACGCCCGAACCGCTGTCAATACCGCAAGCCTTCTTGATGAGGACTGCAGCGGGCGGGGTCTTTGTGATGAAGCTGAATGTACGGTCAGCATAAACTGTGATAACAACGGGGATGATAAGACCCATGTCATTCTTTGTGCGCTCATTGAATTCCTTTGTGAAGGACATAATGTTAACGCCGTGCTGACCGAGAGCAGGACCTACCGGGGGAGCCGGAGTAGCCTTGCCTGCGGGGATCTGTAACTTAATTAAGCCGACAACTTTCTGTGCCATAATTAAAAACCTCCATATAATGTGGTAAATTGCGGAGCATCTTCTGCTCCTCCCACGAAGCCACGCATAAGCGGACTGCGCTGTTAAAGCGCTAAATTTGAAAGGGATAAACCCTCAAATTACCGTGATTATTCGGCAAGCTCAACCTGATCGAGTTCAAGCTCAACAGTGGTCTGTTTGCCAAAGAGTGCGGAAACCGAAACCTTGACCATATTATTGTCAACATCCAGCTCCTCAACAACTCCCGTGAATCCGTCAAAGATTTCATCAATGATGTTGACTGTGTCGCCAACCTGATATGAAACCTCAACCGTTCTCTTCTCGACTCCGAGCCTGATAACTTCTTCGTCGGTAAGGGGGATTGCTTTGTTTTCGGGGCCTACGAAACCTGTTACGCCTCTTGTGTTGCGGATGAGAAGCCATGTTTCATCGCTCATTGCGGGACGGTTGTCCTTATCGGGGGTAACTGCTACCTTAACGAGAACATAGCCGGGGAAAAGCTTGCGCTCAACCTCTTTCTTTTTCTCAACATCGGTAACGATTTCGGTGGGAATCTTGACCTCAAGGATCTGATCCTGCATTTTGCGGATTTCAACCATCTTTTCAATATTGGTTGCAACCTTGTTTTCGTAACCGG
>JAFQSY010000057.1 GCA_017409265.1 Clostridia bacterium | reverse complement strand
GGCGTTTGCGTAGGCGTATGTCCCACAAACTCACTCAAGATGGTTTCAAGAGAGAGCCAGGATGCTATGCAGCCCGTATTCGATTACATGGTTGAAAATGTAACCGTTAAGGCTGACCTTGCTGACAACACCGTTATCGGCAGCCAGTACAAGACTCCTCTCCTTGAGTTCTCTGGCTCATGCGCAGGCTGTGCTGAAACAGCTTATGCTCGTCTTATCACTCAGCTCTTCGGCGACAGAATGTATATTTCAAACGCAACAGGCTGTTCATCAATCTGGGGCGGTCCCGCAGCAACATCACCCTACACAGTTAACAAGAAGGGCTTTGGTCCTGCTTGGGCTAACTCACTCTTCGAAGATAACGCAGAGCACGGCTTCGGTATGTACCTCGGCCAGAATGCTATCCGCAACAGCCTCATCGCAAAGGTTAAGGAAATGGCTGCATCAGACAAGGCTTCTGCAGAATTCAAGGCTGCTGCTGATGAATATCTTGCAACAATCACAGACGGCGCAAAGAATGGCGCAGCAACAGAAGCTCTCGTTGCTGAACTTGAAAAAGCAGCTGCAGCAGGTTGTCCCACAGCTCCCGAAGTTCTTGCAAGCAAGGAATATCTTGCTAAGAAGTCCGTATGGATCTTTGGCGGCGACGGCTGGGCATATGACATCGGCTTCGGCGGTGTTGACCATGTTCTTGCAGCAGGCGAAGATGTAAACATCATGGTATTCGATACTGAAGTTTACTCCAACACAGGCGGTCAGGCTTCAAAGGCTTCAAATATCGGCCAGGTTGCACAGTTCGCAGCAGCAGGTAAGGGCATTGCAAAGAAGAGCCTTGCTGAAATCGCAATGAGCTACGGCTATGTTTACGTTGCACAGATCGCTATGGGCGCAGATGCTAACCAGACCATCAAGGCTATTGCAGAAGCAGAAGCTTACAACGGTCCCTCAATCATCATCGCTTACGCACCTTGCGAAATGCACTCAATCAAGGGCGGCATGGTTAACTGCCAGGCTGAAATGAAGAAGGCTGTTGACTGCGGCTACTGGAACATGTTCCGTTACAATCCTGCTCTCAAGGCTGAAGGCAAGAATCCCTTCACCATCGACAGCAAGCCCGCAACAGGCAGCTACAGAGAATTCCTTCTCAATGAAGCACGTTATTCATCACTTACACGCTCCTTCCCCGAAAGAGCAGAAGAACTCTTCGCTCTTGCAGAGAAGACAGCTGTTGAGAGATATGACCATCTTCTTCGTCTTAAGGACCTCTATGCTCCCAAGGCTGACTAATCCTTAAATAAATAGCGGCACAGTTCTTCGGAACTGTGCCGTTTTTGTTTCATAAATATATTGATTTAAAAATAAATATGTGTTAGTATGAAAAAGCAAAATATATTGAAAGGAGCTTATATATGATAGGTTTAGGCAAATGGGCTTGCAATGTCAACACAATGTTTTTCTCGGGCGAAGTAAAGCTCGACGTTTTCGATAACAACGGCAGCTACGGCTTCAATGTTGATATCCCCGGAGTTCAGATTCCAGATATCACGGTAAAGAGTGTTGAAGAGGATGATGATACAGTCAATGCGGTTGTTGAAACCTCGCTTCTTCCCGGCAAGGATATCGAGCTTACCGTTACTTTTGACGGCGACGAGTTTGACGGTTTCCTTAAAATCCCCTTCATTGGCAAGGTAAAGTTTAAAGACGGTCACAGAATAGCTGAATAAAAAGATAAACAGGTGTGATTTTGGTCACACCTGTTATTTTTTATTCAACCACCGTTACATCGGCAACCTTCGCACCGATATAATCCGCAAGAGCGTTCGGCTCGATGCCGAGCATCGTTCCTCTGACGCCTGCGCTGACGTAGATTTTGTCAAACAGTATCGCCGTTTCGTCAATGACGGTCGGGAACTGCTTTTTCATGCCGACGGGTGAGCAGCCGCCTCTGATATAGCCCGTTGTTTTGAGCAAATCCTTGACGGGGAGCATTTCAACCTTCTTTTCGCCGAAGGCTTTTGCAACCTTTTTGAGGTCAAGCTCCTCGCAGGTCGGAATGCAGCATACGCCGAATCCGTTTTTTTCTCCGCTGAAAACAAGGGTCTTGAACACCTGCGATGGGTCTTTACCCGTTTTTTTTGCAATCGAGTTGCCCGAAAGGTCGCTCTCATCAACGGAATATTCCATTATTTCAAACGGGATTTTTGCGCTTTCGAGTAGCCGCATTGCATTGGTTTTTGTCATTTTATATCACTTCTTGGAAATTCTGAATTCAAATTCAATCTTCTTATGGCTGTTAAGTCTGTATTCCTTATGAAGGTGAGCGCAGCCGGGCATGTCGCCGCCGACGCCTCTCATTGCACCGTCAATGCTCAATGTGATGCAGTTATCCTTGTGAAGCTCATAGAGATGCTTTGCCTTGTCGAGCTTTTCAGGGTTATAGTAGCCAAGATTGAAGCCGAAGGGTTTATCCATGGCGTCGATTCTGATTCCGAAGCCCGAATCGTCGCTTACGGAAAGATTTCTGACATCTGTTCTGTGTCCGTTTTCCTGCGGACGCATATATCTGTGCTCAAGCTCTGCAACAGTCATTGCGTGCTTCGCAATTTTTGCGCCTGTTTTTCTGTCACAGTATGACTCATGAGGTCCTCTGCCGTACCATTCAACATTTTCAAAGGTGCTCTTGATGCCCATTCTCATGCCGACTTTGAGCATCGGAAGAAGCAGACCCATTGCGCTGTGTTTAACGGTAACCTCGCCTGCGGGTGAGAAGAGATAGGTTGTTGCAACGCCCGCAACGAAAGGAGCATTCCAATTAACCTTAACCTCAACGCCCGAGGGTGTTGACTGCACTTTGACGGAGCGTGCAACGGTCTGTGCTGTTGTTCTTCTCCACTGATAGAGGGGATGAATGCCGACAAGCGGGGGTGCAAAGTTGAGATATTCTCTGTCATTATCGGTCAGCGCTCTGAAGAAATCGGGGCGCAGGGGAGAGCCTTCCTCAATGATTTCCTCCTCACCGTATTTCAGCGATGAAAGCGCGCCTGCAGTTATCTTTGCCGTGAAGCCGTCGCCGACAATTTTAACGTTTGAGCCGCTCTTGAGGAATTTGAGCTCGCCCTTTGCGGGATTGCGTTTTGCTGCGGATTCTTCGCGAAGAATGAGCTGATGGAAGCTCTGCTCAAAGCCCGCCTTTGCCCATGCCTTGTCGGTTTTGAGGATGAATGATGCGGTGAGAATAACCTCGCCCTCGGGATAATCCTCAAGGCTTACGGGGAGCTGAATAACCTGCTCCGAAAGAGGAGCAACGATAAGGTTGTCAATTTCGCCGCCCTTAACTTCGTCACCATTGACGGTGAGGCTCCACTTAAGCTTATAATCTTCTGTTGTTATGAAAAGATTCTTATTTTTAACGTTGATTTTACCGCTGCGGCAATCGCAGTCAGTAACCTCAAGGTTTGAATATACCTTTTTAACCTCATAGTATGAGGGCTGGGGCATTCTGTCAGCGGTGATGATGCCGTTAGCGCAGAAATAGAAGCTCGACATGCCCTCGCCGAAGTCACCGCCGTAGAGCCATTTTTCCTGTCCGTTTTCAACTCTGCGGATTGACTGGTCAACGTAGTCCCAGATAAAGCCGCCGCACATGTGGTCATAATTCTCGAAATCGTCAACATATTCCTTGAAGTTGCCCAGGCTGTTTTCCATTGCGTGGGCATATTCGCAGTAGATAACGGGATGAGTCTTATAAGTTTCTTCGGGAATGGGCTTGTTATCGGCTGCGAGTGCGTTCGCAATGTTCTCATAGGGACTGATTTTCAGCTCCTTCTGGTTGCGCATTGCTTCAACAACATATTCAACGGGATACATACGGCTGATGAAATCGCTCTTTGTGAAGTCAAAATCGCCTTCATAGTGAATGGGTCTTGACTTGTCGAGAGCAAGAATTGCGTTCTTTTCGTGAACGAAGTTTTTGCCGTCGCCTGCCTCGTTGCCGAGCGACCAGAAGCAAACGCATGCATGGCTTCTGTCACGCAGAACCATTCTCTCGGCTCTGTCCTCAACAGCCTCTTTAAATTCAAGGTTGTCGCCGGGGCAGTTCTTGCGGCGCACGCCGTGGCTTTCAACATCTGCCTCGTCCATAACGTAGAAGCCGAGCTCATCGCACATCTCATAGAAAAATTCCGCATTCGGGTAATGGCTGGTACGGATTGCGTTGATGTTTGCCTGCTTCATCAGGTAAAGGTCCTGATAATATCTTTCGGTGGGAACTGCCCAGCCGTTGTCGGGGTCAAAATCGTGGCGGTTAACGCCCTTGATGATAACTCTCTTGCCGTTCATGTGGAGAACGTTGCCCTTGATTTCAATTCTTCTGAAGCCGATACGGATACTCTTTGCAGAGAGCACCTTTCTGCCGCTCTTAAGGCAGAGAACAAGGTGATAAAGATTGGGCTCTTCCGCCGACCATGCTTTAGCATTCTCCTCAACATAGCTGAAGTTGAGAACGGTTTTGCCGTTTTTGGCGGTCAGCTTTTCTGCGGCAACCTTTTTGGGCTTGCCGTCAACGATAATTGCAGCTTCAAGAGCGCAGTCCTTATCTTCACCGTAGTTCTGAAGAGTCACTTCGAGGTTAAGAATACCGTTTTTATATGTGTCGTCAAGAGAGGTGTCTGCAAAAAAGTCACGGATGCAGATTTTTTCCTCGGCATAAACATAAACATCTCTGTAAATACCCGAAAGAAACCACATATCCTGGTCCTCGAGGTAGGTGCCGTCTGTGTAGCGGTAAACTTCAACTATAATCTGATTTTCGCCGACCTTGACGTAATCGGTGATTCTGAATTCCGCAGGAGTCATTGAACCCTGCGAATAGCCGACCTGTCTGCCGTTAATATAAAGGAAGAAGCCTGCCTTGACAGCACCGAAATGGATGAAGATTTCTTTTCCGTCAAAGCTTTCAGGGATTTCAAAGCTGCGGCGATAAACACCGAGTTCATTAAGATTATGGTTGATTTTGGGAATTTCACCCTTGACCGATGAAAGAGCCGAGGGCAGCGAGCTGCAAAGGTAGATGGGCTTACCGTAGCCCTTGAGCTGCCAAAGCGAGGGAACGGCAATATCATCCCATGATGAGTCGTCATAATTGTCGGCATAATAATCGGTGCGCAGGTCATCAACGCCCTGCTGCCAATAGAATTTCCAGGTGCCTGCAAGCGAGAATTTAAGGGGAGCCTCCGAGCCGTCAAGAGCCTCCTTGACAGAGGGTCTGGGCAGAGCCGTGTTATGACCGTCCTCTTTATTTACTTTAATGATATACGGGTTTTCCCAGCACTTCAAATCAGACATTTTCATCTTCCTTTCTGCAAAACAAGATATACATTATTATAATAACATAAAGAAAAGGAACGGTCAAGACCGTTCCCTGTATAACCGTTTACGTATAGTGTTTATGATTCAGCGACTTTATCATCAGCAAAAAAATAGCCGCCCTTTTGGGCAGCTAAATTAAAAGTGTCGGCGTCGACCTATCTTCCCGGGCCGCTTCCAGCCAAGTATTTTCGGCACTGTTGAGCTTAACTACCGTGTTCGGGATGGGAACGGGTGGACCCTCAACG
>JAFQSY010000056.1 GCA_017409265.1 Clostridia bacterium | reverse complement strand
TGACGGCGATAACTTAACCTTTGACGGCGTGGCTTTCACAAGAGCAAAGGAGGAAAAATAAAATGAAAAACATGAAGAAAATATTCGCTCTGCTGCTCTCTGTAATATTTATCTTCTCCCTTGCTGCCTGTGGCGGCAACCCGAACGAAAAGAACATTGTAGGCGTATGGCACGTTGTAGATGAAGAAACCGAAACCGATTACGGTCTCGGCATTGAGTTCACAAAGGACGGTCTTGTTCGCTACGGACTTACCGAGGATATGTTCACAGCCCTTGCTGACGGCGATGACAAGGCAGCCGAGGACGCAATGAAAGCCCTTGATGTTCTTGTTAAGATGGAATACAAAATCAAGAGCGACACGGAAATGGAAGTTACCGCAAAAGCACTTTTAGGGCTTGGCGGTAAGGAATCGGAAACCATTACATATTCCCTTGACGGCGATAACTTAACCTTTGACGGCGTGGCTTTCACAAGAGCAAAGGAGGAATAAAGAAATGAAGAAAATATTAGCTCTGCTGCTCTCTTTAATATTTATCTTCTCACTCGCTGCCTGCGGTGATAAACCATCGGGCAATGAGGAAAACCCAAACCAAGAAGAACAGCAGGTAGAACAAAAACAGCCCGAAAATAAACAGGAAGAGAAAAAAGAAGATAAAAACAAGCCGAAGGAATATAATCCGACAGCGTGGATAAAAGATAATACTTCCATCAGCTTCTATCTTCTCTATAATGAGCAAAAGCCTGAAGTCAATCAGCTTTTAACCTTCAAAATTCTTGACGGCAAAGCAGTTCTTTACAGTAAAAAGGGCGAAGGCGAAGAACAGCCAATCACCATATACGAAGAAACGGACGAAGGTATTGTAGTAACCCAGCTCCTCTATGTGGGCGATGCAAAGGCGGCTATGGTAAATCTTCCAAAAGCTGATCATCACGACTTAAAGGAATACCTGCCGAAAACAGGTAATGTAATGGCAGTTTTCGGTGCAAGAGCCGAAAAGGATAATTATAAGAACAGAGAAATCACCGGCTCGGCAGAATATCTCGGCAGAAAATGTGATCTAATCGAAAAGGACTCAGGCGTATCTGTTCAGACAGTTTATCTTGATAAAGAAACAGGTATCATTATGAAGATTGAAACCGTAACCAAGATAAACGATACAGAAACAAGAAATATTTCAAGCTATGTAACCGGTTTTGAATACGGCACGGTTACAGAGGACGATGTAAACATTGACCTTTCGGACTTTAAGATAACCTATGAAGAACCCGAAGAAAATACTGAAAATAAGGAGGTCGCAGCAGAATGAAAAAGTTGATTGCAATTTTATTGGGAATCATTATGGTTTTTTCACTGGCTGCCTGTGGTGGTGGCGAAGAACCGGCAGGCGGCGAGGAAGTGAACAATAATCAGGTTGAAGAAAAGCAGCAGGAAGAACAAGTTCCCGAAGCTTCCACAAAAACCCTTGCATACTTCCAGAAATTCCTCTCAGGCGGCGAATACACAATGGAAATGAAAACCACCGCCGAGGGTATGGAAATGACAATGAAAAGTGCCTATAAGGGCGATATGATTTATTCCGAAAGTGAATATACCGGACAAAAAAGCATTATGGTAATGAAAGACGGCTATCAGTACATCATCGACCACAGTTCAAAAACAGTGATGAAAATGCAGATGGTAGATAACGGAGCCGTAATGGATATGTTCTCTGACGAAGCCGCAAATTATGAAACGGCGGTTTCATCGGGTGAAACGGAATATAGCGGCAAATCCTACGATTACGAGGAATTTACCGTAGAGGGCGAAACCGTGCAATACTTATTTGACGGTGCAGACCTCAAAATCATAAAAGCAAATGTAATGGGTACAGAGAGCATTGTAGAAATCATCTCCCTTGAAAAAGGAGCAGACGCAAAGCTCTTTGAAATCCCCGAAGATTATCAGGAAATCTCTTATTAAGAGATTTCCCGTAGGGGCGGGTCTCCGTGCCCGCCCGCGGGACATTCGTGAATGTCCCCTACAAGAAGGAGGTTTTTGAATATGAAAAAATTACTTTCGATTTTATTGGCACTTACGATGTGCTTGTCGGTTATGACATTTACGGTTAGTGCAGCGGATACGCTCAAAGATGTGGAGCTTCCGAAGCCGGCTCAACCGAATTATTTTACAGCTGGGCATGCGTATGATTCACATGATGACAGCATTGTGATGTATTCGGTATTTGATGATTCACTGGTTGCACTCACAACTGAATATGATGTTGACAGTGAAGTGTTTTATAAAAAGTATGGTATTGAGAACGAAGGGTATTATCAGTTTGGATTGTATATGCAATATGATGTCAACATCGATGGGAAAGGATGGCAATACACATCTGATTGGGATGAACTTGATGGATATACCGGATCGTACTATGCAGGATATAATTCAAATTCTGTTCGGACTAATAAAGTGTCAAAATTCACATTTGCAAATCTAAATGATGACAGAACGGTAGAATTTTATGGAGATGCTGTTTACAGCGAAACAAATGGAAATGACCAAGTGTATAGATTTGATATGCAGAATCATTCAATTCAAATTAGATGCAGATATTTCTTGCAATATAGACATAACGATGAATTTATCTTCCGTTCAAGCGAATGGTCTGATGTGGCGGTTTTGGGCAAAGGTAGTACACAGGTTG
>JAFQSY010000055.1 GCA_017409265.1 Clostridia bacterium | reverse complement strand
TGAACCAACATTTTCGGATACTGTTCTTTCGACTTCACAAATGTTTTCTCCTACCGTTGACATCCAGTTGGATTCATAGGTTTTTTTCATATATTCCATTTCTTCGCCATGCATAGTAGGTGAAGAAAGCCAAACTTTATTCTCAAATGGTTTTATTTTCATACACATATTTCCTTTTACAAACACTTGCATAAAACATAAAAAATATCTTAATAATATTAATCATATATTTTTCAAATAATATCTTATTTGAATATTATATTATAAGATAACATATTTTTAATATATTTTAAATAGTTTATTATGTAAAAAAATATATAGGTTGCACTTGATTATTTATCAAATTTATCAAAAAAATGTAATAATCCCCCGGCATAGCCAAAGGTTCGTCATATGCGAACAAAGGTCTTCCTATACCGGAATCGCTTGGAAGCGTACCTAATGTTTTCCTTCTGCTTAGCTGTGTTGTTGATAATCATATCTTTTGTAAGACGAGTTTTCTGTTCATCACCAAAACTTTCTCGTACCCCCGCATTTTTTCGGAGGTACGATTATACTAAAAAACTGTTAACCACAACCGAAAATTACAATTAATTTATCAAAATTCAAAACTTTTTTGATATATAAAATCTACGTTTCGCAACATTTAGTGCAATACTATGTATCTTTCTGCATAGCTGTTTATCAAATTCTCATAAGTCTCGCTGTCTGTAGGATAACTTTCAGCATGAGCAGCACCTTCAACAATCAGAAGCTCCTTATGCTTGCTTGCGCAGGCATCATAAAGCTCATTAACCATGTGAGTCGGAACAAAATCATCGTTTGCTCCATGAATGAAAATCATCGGCAGCGTTGCTTTTTTAACCGCTTCAAGAGGATTGGCATCTTTGAAATCATAACCCGAAATCAGACGGTTGAAAAAGTTTGCGACATTAATAACCGGGAAAACCGGAACATGCATGCTTTTTGTGTTATGAACAAACTGGTCATATGCCGAAGTATATCCGCAATCGGCAACGGTAAATTTAACATTTTGAGGCAGTCTTCCGCTGCCGCTCATGAGCATAACGGTTGCGCTGCCCATTGAAACACCGTGAAGAATAATCTGAATATCCTTGCCAAAATGATTATTCATAAACTCAAGCCACTGAAGACTGTCGCGACACTCATGATATCCGAAGCCTATGTATTTACCTTCGCTTTCGCCTGCCGCCTGATGGTCAACAAGAAAAACATTATAACCCTTGTCATGGTAAAACTTTGCCATGCAATGAAACTCTCCTGCTCCGCAGTTCCTGTATCCGTGGCTACAAAAAACGTAAACATCAGAAGGCTCATCAGCAGGAAGAAGATATCCCTTGAGTCTAAAGCCTCTCGCATTTATGATTTCAAAATCCTCAAGCGCCTGATTATTGAACCAAACCGTTCTCTCATCGACAGGAGGAACCTCAACCGGCTCCGGCTGTTTATTGATAATCTTGCTCATCTTTTCAGGCAGAGAAGCATCTCTGTGCATAATCTCATGAAACACCGTAAAACCGACAGCGCCAACGATACCTGCAGTTATTCCTACAGCTTTCAAAATTGTTGAATTTTTCTTTTTCATAATCTTATCCCCTTAATATCATCCAAAAATCTTTTCAAGAATAAAGATAAAACGTTCCCAAATCATTTCTAAAAAATCATCAAGCATGATTACATTTTTGGCATAGAAGATACTTCTGCTTTCTTCAAGTCCGCAATGAGCGCATTTTCTTGTGCTGATTTCTCTGTCGGTTTCAAAATCATGAACATAAACGCTCCATTCCGAAAAGCTGTGACCCAAAGCAGGAATAACCTCTTGACTGACCTTTCCGCATTGAATACACTCATTTATTCTCAAACCGTCTGTATCGCATGTAGCATTTGTCGTTCTGTTCTCATAAACATGGTCACACCTTGTAAATGCCTGAACAAAAACATTATTAAAGCCATACACCATAGCATCATACCAGCCGTCATTATAGTATGGCAGATAAACATAGCTCTCGCAGGCATTACTTGAATAAGCATTCATCCCCTGCTCTGTATTTGCTTCAAGAGGAATATAAAACGAGCTGTCTGTGGCAAACTCAATAACAACCGAAAAGATCGTTCCCGATTCAAGCAGAATTTCTGTTTCAAGGTCAATTGTATGATATCCCGCTCTTTCAAGAGCAGTTGAATATGTATAAACCAAATTACCTTGCGTAGGATTTGTATATCCGGAAGGAAGATTTTTATAGATGCTGACATTGATTTCATGCCCGGGAAGCATCGTATAGGTTGAAACCGCAGTTAAAAGTTCATTCTCTTTTGCAGTAAACACATTGGAAATTTTTGCGCTGCCCGTATGGCCGATATACGATTCCCAGCCGGCACCGTTATAGGTATAGTTTCTGTAAAAATTTCCGGCAGGCTGTGCGCTGATTCCTGCAAACTGTTCAATTGAAGTGTCATAATAGGAAATCCAGAAGTATCCTCCGTCACCCCATTGAGTACTCCAGCTGTTTTTGCAAAGCCAAGCGCCGTTACCCGGCGGCTGATACCCCTGCACAAAATTTTCGGAAGAAAAGCTGTCATTCCAACCGATAACGGTTATTTCATGGTTAAGGGTGTTATTGCCGTTATAAAAATAAGCAAATGTTTCACTTTGGTAATATATATCTTCAAAATAAAAAGCAAGAGTGGCCGAGCCATGATCCATTATCCATTGCTTTGCATCGTTCATATCAGTAAGCTCTTCAGCTGATTTTATGATAACTCCGCTGCCTCGGTCATATCTGCAGCTTTCATCATAATTTCCCATCAGTGAAAGATTGACCGGACTGAATGGATAGTCAACATTTTCTGCAGCACCTGTCCACCTCGCAAGAGAGCCTGCCGCAATCAACCAATTTCCGCCTGCGTAAAACGGAGATTCTTCATCTCTTCCGTCACCGTAAGTCGGGTCAGCAACGTTTGAGGTCAGACTTTTTGATGTAAACCATGAAAAATGAGCCTCAGAATAGTCAGCGGTATCAATATCATCCATACCGTTTAAAATCGCATCACTTTCAAGCATACTCATGGTTGCAAATGCCCAGCAGTTACCCGAATTGCCTTGGTATTTTACAGGGGTCACGCATTCAGCTTCTCTTGCATCAAACGACGATGGTATCGCAGTCGAAGCTCTTGACGAAAAAAGAGAAACAGAAGGTCGATTTGCCGTACCGCCCGAAGGCACAAAGCTCCCGTCAAGCAATTCAAGATTGTTACCGTTTTCATCAACGAATGTGTAATCTGTATAACCGTAAGCTCCGTCTGTTCGCACATTAACAGTCATAACAGGAACTGATACGCGAGGAGACACAGAAAAAGCAATAAAAAAACAATCAAAAAATAAAATCGTTGCAAAAAACAATGACAGAAACTTTTTCATCATTAGCCTTCTTTGTTTTTAGATATTTATATAATTATATATATTTTACACTATAAATAACAAATAATCAATATACAAATTGAATTTTTATTCTGTTGCCGTAATTTTCCTATCACAAAATAAGCATACCGCAGATAAAATTCCACGGTATGCCAATCGGTTTTATCAAATTATCCCATAGGCTTCCAGTCAGCCAATCTGTCTGTTTTGCTCCAGACCTCTTCCGCTTCTCTGACCCACGCATCAAATCCGTCGGGTGTTTCAGGGAATCGCTCATAAAGTTCGGTAAGCTTTCCGCTGTTAATAACACCTGAAAGAATGCTCTTTATTTCCGAAATCTTTATTTGACCCGATGCAAGTCCGACAACAACAAAAACAAGAGTCTTAAGATAATCGGTTACATTCAAAGTAAGTCCTCCGCTCATTCCGCCGAGAATCTTTTTGCTGAATATAACATCATGTTTGAAAAGAAATTCATTTGCCTTTGCGCTGTGTCTGATAACAGACGCAAGCAAAGCAAGAAGACTTGCGAACTCTTTGCCTTGAGTACCATTATATTTTTTGTTAATGCTCCAAAGCGACTCTCTTGTCGGATAAGCGCCGTTTTCCAACGCTTTTGAGGCAACGTCAACTGCAATATCTTCAAGAACAAGAGCCGCCGTGCAACCCTCTCCGCAATTCGGTTTTGTCATGCAAACAGCATCGCCCATAGCAATAAATCCGTCAGCTACAAAAGAATAAGGCGCTCTGTGATAAGGAGTCATTCCCCTTTCAATCCATTTAACCCTATGAGCCGGAAGCTTTACATTTTTTGTAAACTGCTCATAAACTTTTTCCACATAGTCAAAACCAAAGCATGAGCCCATACCGATAATCGCATCGCTGCCGGCACTCGGAGCAACCCATGATTTATAGAAAATCCAAAAATGCGATTTCATCCATTCCTCTTTTTTATCCGTGAAATCAACATATCGAAGAGTTACAAATAAGATATCATCGGGAGTAAGCTCGAATTTTTCTATGCCGTAGCTGTCAGGCAGACTGCGCCTTACAACCGCAGGAATACCCGAACAATCAGCAACCAAACGGCACTCAACAGATATTTTTTCTCCGTCTTTCTCATATACAATACCGCAAATTTTTCCACTCTCATCATAAACGGATTCAACAAAAGAAGCTTCATAAACAATCTCTGCACCTGCTTCAGCAGCCCATTCGTTCATACGCACAATATAACCATGCTTGTGCATACCAACAACAGGTGACGGAGAGGGCTTGGGATATCCTCCGAAAGCGGAATACATATACGACTCGGTAAATTCAAAGGCATAAATACCGTCGCCTTTTTCAACTTTCGGGAGTCCGAAATGATCCATTTCATCCTTTCCCATATGGAAAATATCGTAATCGGGGCTGATTCTATCTTTTGTGCTTCTATCAATAACAAAAACACTGAAGCCTCTTTCTGCCATTCTTCTCGCAAAATAGCTGCCTGCCGTTGATGCACCGACTATAACAATATCATATTTCGCCATAATATTCTCCTCTCAATCATATATAATTTCACAATCAAAAGCAAATACTTGAATCTGTTGTTTGTTGCGTGTAAAGTTGTATCACTTTACAAATTTTCGCTAAAAACCGACATTGTAAATCACATCAGATCGCTTTATTCCGTTGATTTATATAGGTTTTCAGTATCTATGCATTCAAATATGTAAAGCTGTTTAGCTTTACGTTTAAAACAACACTTTAATCCCATTCACAGCCCGTAACTTTATTCATATCAACACCCTTTGTTTCGTGTGTTCTGCGCACAAGAGAAAAAAATGCGGCAATAAACCCGGGGACAAGAAGAGCAAACGAAACAATTCCCGTAACACTGTTTCCGAGAACGGTTATCAATGGAAGACCTATGATATAAGAAACAGCAACTCCGATTGCGGTAACAATAAACTGCGCTGACATGGTTGACGAGCGGAGATTCGTAGGCGATGATTCGCCTATCATCATAATCAAAACATCGTTTGTTGAATAGAAGCTGCCTATGTTTGCCCCACAAAGTAAGCCAACAAGATATGGATTCCATGCCATTCTTGAGCCAATTGAAAATCCGATAAACGCAATAAGACAGTTCACAGCAGTTATAATCGCCGCTGTTTTTCTTCCCTTTGAGTCGGAAACAAAGCCCATGATAACCTGCGAAACCGCACAGCCGACAGGGAACATAAACAGAGCTTCCGTAACGGGGCCAATGCTTACAGCATTCATAACCTCATCTCCGAGAGATGCAAAAAGACCATTTTCAACATAGTTTTGCGCATAGCCGTAGGACATGATTACCTGATAATTTATTGTTCCGATAAAACCGAGATTTGCGAGTGCGGATGTAATATAGAGCCAGCGAAGCTGATTATGTTTCATCGCAAATTTAAGGGCAGGAACAAGACCACCCTGCGCATTTTCAGAATTTTTTTGCGCCTTTTCCGCCTCACGCTCTTCATCTGTCATACGAAGATATTTCAAACGTGAATCAATGAACGAATCGGTTTCTCTTGCAGTTAAAAGAGCGATAAAACAAGTAACAACACCGACAACAGCAGGAATAAAATAAACCATTCTCCATTGTGTTGCATCCTGCATAAGAAGCTTGCGAAGAAGTGGAATAAGCATTACCGCCATGTTGGCAAAAAATTTAATCGAGGAATAGATCCTCGCTCTGTGCTTTGACGGTGAAGATTCCATAATATAAACAACATGCATATCATGAGGAATAAAAAACTGCACAAGAACAGCACCTACAAAATAAAGAAACAGATTGTCGGAAAGAAAAATAACAAGCATAGCAAAACTCATGCCGAAAGTGTTAATCAAAAGAAATTTTTTACGTCCCCAACGGTCAGCAAGGGGTCTGTAAAGCAGACCGAGCGCCTGAAAAGGCACAACAAGAATTGAAAGAATGTCAAGCAAACCGACAGAGCTTTCACCGTATTTTGAAAAAAGGTCGTTTGCAATTTCCGTTTTCATCAAAGTTCCGATTTGCGAAGCAATTTCATCGGTTGCGTAAATCAATGCAATTATAAAAATAAGATACACGAAATACAAATTCTTTTTAGGTTTCGCTTTTTCTTTTTCCCATTTTCTTATTTCTTTTTCACGCTTTCGATTCAGCTTCTCAAGTTTTTCAGCTGTCATTACTTTGCTCAACAAAACCGCTCCTTTGCAAGATTATTTTGATGTTGTTTTGATTATATAATACTTCGTTGATTATTACAACACAAAATCTGTCCTTTTGCACATTAAAACTCCCCAAAAATCAAAAAAACTCACGAAACGTTACAAAAATCTGTTAATGTTTTGTTGAAAAATTGTAAAACATATGATAATATATTCCCATCAATTAAAGGAGTGTGCAAAATGAAAAAAATAATTTCAATTTTCCTCTGCGCATTAATGCTTGTTTCAGCAATGAGTATCGGCTCTTTTGCAGCAAGCGAAAGAAAAACAGATTGCGGCTCTGACTGCGAATTTTATCCCACTATTATAATCCCCGGTCTGGGTCAGTCTGGTGTTTTTGTTGCCGATGAAAACGGCGACTTTGTCCTCGACGATGAGGGGAAAAGAATTTCCGCTTTTCCTGCATACATTCAGTTGCCCGAAATCATCAAAAGAGCGCTTGTACCTGCTCTTCTGACACTTATAACTCAACGTGATGCAGGACTTTCGGATGCTTTTGAAGATGTAATCAAGACCTGCTTTGGCATTAACGCAAGCGACCTAAACGCACAGAATACGGGAAATGTTATCCTTGAAAGATATTATAAACCTTATTCAGAGTGCACAAAGGAAGAGCAGGAACTTATCAACTCCCACATTCCTTTCCATCTTTATCCCACAGACCTTCCGAAGGATCATCTCTACTATTTCACATATAACTCATTCGGTAATCATATTGATGTTGCAAAAGAGCTTTATGACTACATTCGGATGGTTAAAGAACAGACGGGTCACAGCAAGGTTAATCTTGTTCCCATCAGCCAGGGTGGAACCTTTGCAAACGCAATTTTTGATTATCATCCCGAGGTTATGGATGATCTTCACAAAGTTCTTTATATTGTTCCCGCACTTGACGGCTCAACAATCATCGGCGACGTTTTCAACGGCAGAATCAACTTTCTTGATGCCGATTATCTCTATCACGGTTTCCTCGAAAACAGCGGACTCATGGATAAAGGCACGGCAAGAATGATTGAGGTTATAGCAAGAATCCTCCCCGACGAAGTGCTCATGGAAGCTCTCAACAAGGGTGTTAAAACTCTCGTTGAAGATATCATGATAAGAAGCACAAGTATGTGGGCTCTTTGTCCCTCCGGCGATTATCCTTCTGCAGCACAAAAATACCTTTCATCCCCTGAAATGGCTAATATCAAAAAGCAGACCGATAAATATTATCAGGCACAGCTTAACTCCGATGCAAACATTCAAAAGCTTCTTGCAAAGGGCATTCAGGTGTTCAACGTTGCCCAATATGACTTCAATATGATTAATGTCGGTGAAACCTGGAACACACAGAACGCAGACTATATTATTCACCTTGATTCAACGTCAATGGGAGCATATGCGGCAAACATCGGCGAAACTCTTCCTGATGATTATGTTCAGAAGAATACCTATTGCAGCAACCCTGAACATAACCACATTTCTCCCGACAGAGTTGTTGACGCCTCGGCCGGTCTTCTTCCCGACACAACCTTCTATTTTGACGGTCAGAAACACGATCTGACACAGCATAACGATGTTATCCTCAAGATTGCAATGGAACTTATTGCACATGATGATATCAAGGATGTCTACTCCTCACCCGATTTTCCGCAGTTCAATATCGGCAGAGATGTCAGAAATCTTCATACTCTGCTTAAATCTGCAGAAGAAGTTAACGCTTCATCTCTTTCGTCCGAAGAAAAAGCAGAGCTTAATGCCGCTGTTGCACAGGCAGAAAATCTTTTGAACACAACCGTATGCGAAGCCGGTGACTTTGAGAAAGCAGAAAACAGACTGTCCGATATTCTTATAAAGGTTGGTGCTGTTGAAGCCGAAGAAGAAAAGGATTATACATTCTTTGAGAATCTCAGCCAATGGCTCTATGAGCATTACGGCACAAACGGATTCTCCGAAATGCCGAGAATTTCAATAAATCTTATTCTCAAAGCAATTGTAAATTTTATCAATAATATTTTTGCATAACAGTTAAGCGCAAAAAATCAGCTGTCTCTAACGGACAGCTGATTTTTTATACTTCAAAATATCTTTTTGATTTTTCATATTCCTCGGGAGTACCGTAACCTTCGTCAAGGTTTTGCTTCATAAGCTTTGCAATTTCGCTGCGAAGGTGTTCATTTGCCTGCTCTACCGTCATTCCCTCCGTTGAGAAAGGCTCGCCGATTCTCGAGGTAAGATTCTTGCTTCTGAATTTGTACTCACCGGTAACAGCAACGGGAACCATCATCGCATTGTTTTTGCACGCAAGAGAGGCTGCTCCGAATTTAAATTCACGCAAAAGTCCGTCAGTTCTGTTTCTTGTTCCTTCAGGGAAAATGCCGAGTGCTCCGCCGTTTTCAAGAACTGCATTTGCAGAAGCCTTTGCCTCGTCATCATTGCCGTCTCTGTTAACACGAATGCATCCGTTCACTTTAAAAAACCATGCGAAAGAACCTTCAAAATATTCAGCCTTCGCCATATAGTTTATGGGGCGTCTTGTAGCGAGCGCTGCCATGCATTGGTCCATAACATGCTTATGGTTGCTGCAAATAACAACCGCACCCTTTTTGGGAATCTTTCCTTTGCCTATAACCCTTGGATTATAATAAAGACGAAATATTGGTAAAAGAATTGCAGAAAAAACTCTGAAACCCCATGTTTTGGGCTTGTTCGCCATTACGAAACAGCCTCCTTTGCACTTTCCCTCTGAAGCTTCATAAAGTCAATTTTATTATATGCCGTTTTGGGAAGAAGGTCAACAAATTCATACTTGTAAGGAACACTGTAATGCATAAGCTTCTTTTTACAGTATTCACGGATATTATTTTCAGTTTCAGCCGTTTTTTCTGTTCCGTTTTTAAGAACTATATATGCCTTTGCAACTTCTTTTTTATACTGATGAGGAATTGATACGACGATGCATTTTTCAACATAATCAAGTTCTTCAATAACTCTTTCAATCTGTGTAGGATATACATTGAAGCCCGATGTTATCATCATCCTTTTGATGCGGAGCTTATAATAAACAAATCCTTCGCTGTCAATAGATGCCATATCGCCTGTGTGAAGCCAGACCTTTCCGTCAGCATGGGTACGGAGAGTGTTCTTTGTTTCCTCGGGATTGTTTCTGTAACCAAGCATAACCGTTGGTCCGCTTACGCAGAGCTCACCGTCTGTATCAGCAGGAAGAACATTGGTTGTTCCGGGCTCAACAATACACATTTCGGTACCGATAAGCGGCTTGCCGATAGTTCTGGACTTATAATCATCTCCTACCGAAAGGCTTAACGCAGCAAGACCTTCGGTCATGCCGTAGCCTTCGCAGATTTTAACGTTTGAATTGTGCGCTGCGAAAAAGCTGTTAACAGTATTTTCAAGCTTTTCGGGAAGAGTATCACCGCCGCTGACGGCATATTTAAGAAATGAAAAATCAATCTTATCCATTCCCTTTGCCTTAAGAAGAGCATCATAGAGGGTAGGAACACCGAAAAGCATAGTCGGCTTATATTTCTTGATGATGCTTGTAAACTTCTTTGCATTGAACTGCGGAATAAGAACAGAGCATGCACCGAAACAGAACGAAACATGAACACATACGCCAAGTCCAAAGCCGTGGAAAATAGGAAGAATCGCGAGAATCTTATCACCCGCACTGACATCCCTCAAAGTAAGAACAGCCTGAATACCGAAAGCATTGAAATTGCGGTTTGAAAGCATTATATCCTTGGGAGTACCTGTTGTTCCGCCGCTGTGAAGAATAATTGAAACCTCTTCGTTTTCTTTTCCCTTGGGGATGTATTCCTTAACATTCTTATTAAGCTTTGCAAAATCTTTCCATGCAATATATCTTCTTTTATCGGACTTATCATACTTATAATTCTTTATACACTTAAGAGCATAAAGCTTTTTCATAACAAACGGCATGGAATCTCCTGCGGATGCAACAATAACTTTTTTGAGTGATGTTGCATCAATAATATTTGCAACCTTTTCGCTGCATATATCAACACAAAGCAAAACCTTGCTTTTTACTCTGTTGATATGATTTTTGATTTCTTCCTGCGCCGAGAGAGGATGAAGAATGTTTGCAACCGCACCGATTCTGTTAAGAGCATAAATACTGATAACGGCTTCAGGAGTATTTGGCATCAGAACGGTAACGATATCACCCTTTCTGACACCAAGAGCATAATATGCGCCTGAAATTTCTTCGATTCGTCTTATTAAATCCTTATATGAACATTCCGTTCCGAAATATTCAAAAGCGGATCCTTCGGGCTGATTCTCCGCAGATATTTTTAGCATTCCGAACATTGAAGTATCGGGAATATCAAAGCCAAGCGGTGAATCGGGGTTTTCAAATTCTAAAAACGGGTTTGCTGTGTTTTTTCTCATTGTTATATTACCTCTGATATTATTTTACATTTTTGAACGACGTACAAACGGAATACATACGCTTAAAGCTACCAAAACCGCTACTGAAGCGGCTGCTACATAATTCATTGAAAATTCCTTTCTCAAAGGTGCCTTTTCTATCAGAATCTCTGCTATATGCTCTCTGTCTGCAGAGGGCATCGTAATATTTCTCACCAGTCTAACATATTCTTCTATATTTTTATCAATCAAAATGACTCTATCCCTTCTATTTCTTTTTTGACAAGTTCTCTGCCCTTTTGAAGGCGTTTTCTGACCGCTTCTTCGCTTATGCCTACAATTCCGGCTATTTCTTTGCTGCTGTAATTTTCAACATACCTTAAAGTAAGCACAAGCTTATATTTTTGCGGAAGGCTCATCATCAGCTCAAAGGTATCAAGATCGCAATCACTGATTCCGATTTCCTTAACCTCATCGAGATTAATTGCACCCCTTCTGATGCGCATTCTTAACATGTTTTTGCTTATATTGGCAGAAACCTTAATCAGCCAAGCTTTTTTATGTTCTTCGCTGTTAAATTCGGGGGCTTTGGTCAGATATCTCAAAAAGGTTTCCTGCACCGCATCCTCAGCATCATCCCTATCGCAGAGAATACAATAGGATATTCTGAAAATCAAGGAGCTGTATACTTCAACAAGTTCTCTGATTTCTTGATCTGTTTTGTCTTGTTTCATCATTAAACTCTCAATCGAATACCGTAATCCGATCATACCTCCCTTTTCATAGCTATCCAAAAAAGAAACACCGCAAAGATGAATTTTGTGAAATTTTTTTTGTTAACAAAATGTAAACTTTATTTTATTTATTAATGTTTATCAAAAAAACAGTAAAAAAATACACTTTCTCTTTTAACATTGTTAGTTCACTTGTTGGGTTTATCTTTGCAGGAATTGATATCAGATTTTCGATACTTTAAATCAAATAAAAGCATTTTTCAAGTGACTGTTTTGAAAACAGTCACTTTTTTTGCCTATCGGATTCAGAAATTCAAATAAAAACTACATAAATAACGAATTGTTATTCATCATCATATAAAAATAAAAATTGGAAATGTATACATACATCAAAAAATGAATATTTAACCGTTTTCGCTCAAAAATTAACGTTTTTTTGTCATAAATGTAAAAGTTTTTTGAACGAAATGTTGTGAAATTTTGATTTTATGGTAAAATTTTTGGATTTATCACAATTTAAAGCATGACAAGCACCATTGAGAACCCTTGAAAATCCACAGTTTTTCCGCACTTTGTGCATTTTGACTAAAAGTTTTTCACAGTTTAAAAAATTAGTGTTGACATTAACTAAAGTCGGTGCTATGATGAAGTCAAGGAAAGGGAACCACCTAAAAATTTTCCTGAAAAGAAGCGGAGGCGAAAGCCTATGATTGATGTTATTTACGGCGGTGCACTCGGATTGCTCGCAGCTCTCGCTTTTAATCGGATAGCAATTTATCAGATAAAAAAGCGAACAGATGAAACGGCAAAAATCGAGACAGTCAAAAGCACAGCAACAATAGTTGTTTGGATGCTTCTCTCCGGTGCCTTGTTTGCTACGGTTTTTGCAATAATGAAGGATACGGCAGCTCGGCTTGAAGCAGTTGCTTACATCTCAATCGCACTTTCAATAGCAATCGTTGACCTTGACATCAAGAAAATTCCTAACTCCTCGGTTTTGGCAATTCTGATAGTCAGAACGGCAGCTTTGATTTATGCGATTGCAACGGGAGTTCCGATTAAAGAATCATTAATCCCCTCTCTGATAGGTCTTGCAGGCGGATTCATTCTTTACCAGCTTCCGATGTTCTTCGGAATCCCAATCGGAACAGGCGATGTTAAATACAGCGCAGCAATCGGCTATTGTCTAGGAGCTTTCGGATATCTTCAGGCGGCACTCATTATGGCGGCGGGATTGATATTTTATTTGATTTATCTTATAGCCACCAAGAAAGGTTCACTCAAGACAGCGGTTCCAATGGGGCCATATCTCTCACTCGGAGTTGTTGTTACGGTTCTTTTTCCGATGTTCGGTGAGCTATCAAAATCAGTTTTTTCCGCACTTTTTTAAAATGGCAATAATACCCGACGTTAAGGGTAAAAAATATAAGGAGGCATTAATATGTTAGCGAAATGGTTCAAAGACGAAGAAGGTCAGGGCATGGTTGAATATGGTCTCATCATCGGACTTATCGCCATTGTTGTAATCGGTGCTCTCGCACTGCTCGGCCCGAAGATTGAAGAAATCTTCAACGAAGTCAATGAAGAGATTGACAATGCAGGTGCTGCTGGAGCATAATTTCCAATCAACATAAAAGAGAAAATAAAAACACAAAGAAAATTAAAAATGAAAATATTATATTAAAGAACGGAGGCAATCTTATGTTAAGAAAATGGTTCAAAGACGAAGAAGGTCAGGGCATGGTTGAATACGGTCTTATCATTGGTCTTATCGCAATCGTCGTTATCGGCGCTCTCGCACTTCTCGGTCCGAAAATTGAAGAAATCTTTAACGAAGTCAATGAAGAGATTGACAACGCAGGTGCTGCAGGTGCTTAATTTCCTCTTCTAACAAAGGGAAAGAAAAACTAACCTAAAATAACAAAGCAAAGAGAAAAGCAAATGAAAAATCCATTACCAAAATGAACGGAGGTAACATTATGTTGAAAAAATGGCTTCATGACGAAGAAGGTCAGGGTATGGTTGAATACGGTCTTATCATCGGACTTATAGCAATCGTCGTTATCGGTGCTCTCGCACTTCTCGGTCCGAAGATTGAAGAAATCTTTAACGAAGTCAATGAAGAGATTGACAATGCAGGTGCTGCAGGTGCTTAATCTCCCTATTCTGACATAATTCTTTCAAAATAAATTAAGTGACCCTATGGGTAAGTTCGCTCGCCGAGCGAGCTTACCCTTTCGTTTTTTAAATTTGAAAATAATCAGCGTTTCGGCGGAGGTGACGGTACAAAATGAAAAAGCATTTCAGATCAAAAAAGAATAAACGTGAAGACGGTCAGGCAATGGTTGAATTTGCTCTGGTTCTTCCGATATTTCTTTTGATTTTATGCGGAATAATTGATTTCGGCTGGCTGTTTTATAATCAGCTTTCGCTGAACAATGCTTGCCGTGAAGGCGCAAGATACGCTGTTGTTAATACCGCGGACGGCTCAAACACACAGGCAATAATAAATCACATCAACAATTCTACAACAACCGTTTTCGCAAATGACGGAGTCAGTATTGAGATTGAATACAGCTCCCCTGCTGATCCGACAGCCGGCGATATCACGGTTTCGATGGAAGCGGATATATCATTCTTTACTCCCGTGTTAAGCACGGTTCTTGGCAAAGAAAAAACAATAACCTCAACCGTCATAATGAAGGTTGAATCATAGAAAGGTAATTATCTGTTATGAAAAAGATATATTTAATAGCGGCTGTAATTGCTCTTGTGGCAGGCTTTGCAACATATTTCTTCGCATCAGAGCTAAAAACCAGCAAAATCGTAACGGGTGTTGATGAAGCAACCGTTCTGATTGCGGTTCAGGACATTGAAAAAAATACAATTCTGACCGAGGATATGTTTCAGGAAACAAAGCTGCCGGTAAATGCCGTTTCTTACGGCACTGTTTGTAACGCAAAAGACGTTATCGGATACATGGCAACAGATAAAATCCTCATGGGTGAACAGCTCATGGTCAGAAAAATTACCCTTGTAGGTGATTCAAAAGCAGATGGACGACTTTCGTATCAGTTTGAAAAAGGCATGTATGCCTATACAATTTCTGTGGAAATTGAAAACGGTGTCGGATATTTTATAAAAGAAGATGACCGAATCAATATTTACGATAGACTAATCCCTTCGACTGAACCTATTGTCGAAAATGTTCCCGTTATCAAAATAAGCGACTACCCGTCAAACATTCTGCAGGATGCAGGAACGGAAATAACAACATATGCAACTGTTACCGTTAAACTTAACAAACAGCAGATTGCAAAAATGCTTGAGGTTGGTCATGAGAATTTCAGAGTTGTTCTCGTTTCCCACGAAGAAAGCCACGGACTTACCGATGACATTGCAAATGCATCAATCCCTGAAAGCAGAAACAGCGTTCCGAAAACGAACTACGGAATGGGTGAAATAACAATGGCACCTCCGACAACGGAGAAATAACATTAATTTCGTTTGAGAGGTAACAATATGGAAAGAATTAATTTGCTTATATTATCCGACGACCTTGATTTGCGGATAGAAATAAAAAATCTTGTTAATGACGAAGATTTCGCAATAAGCGGTTATTCGGGATTTTCCCCCGAAGGTAAAACAAAGATTGTCAATAAGTTCCCCGAGGTAGTGCTCTGCGCCATCAGAGGAGATGTTCCCGAATCAGTATTCGCTTTTGTTCAGGACCTTCTCACCGCTGCAAGAGGAACAATCGTTGTTCTTGCAAACGACAGCATTTCGGTTGAGCTTGTCAACAAAGCCGCACAATACGGAATACGCAAGGTTTTGCCGATAGACGGTATAGGCTGTGATGAGTTTTCCTCACAAATTGCTACGGTTTATAAGCTCGAACAGCAACGTGTTCTTGACACTAACGAAGGCAAAAAGGTTCGTTGCAAGGCTCTCGGCTTTTTCGGCGGAAAGGGCGGAACAGGTAAAACAACCCTTGCAATCGGCGTTGCTGCACAGCTTGCAAAGGCAGGAAAAAGGGTTATGCTTCTTGACCTTGATTTGCAGTTCGGCGATGTTGCAATGGCACTTGACATCGACACAAAAAATTCAATCGTTGACCTTGTTCAGGACAGAGGCGGTATCACTATTGAAAATATAAACGGTTTCGCCGTTGAACACAGCACCGGAATGAGCGTTCTTTGTGCACCGAAAAGCTCCGAATTTGCAGAGTTTGTAACAGCGGCACATGTTGAAAGAATAATCGATATCATGCGCCCTTATTATGAATACATAATCATCGACCTCCCCGCATCATTCAGCGATACAACAATTACCGCATGCGAAAACTGCGAAGAAATCTTTCTCATCTATAATAATGAAATTCTTTCGCTTCGCAATGCCAGAGTATGTTACAGCATTCTCGAGCAACTTCATCAGAGAGAAAAAATAAGATTTGTTTTAAACAAGTTTGAAAAAGGTCTTGTTAAAACCGAAGATTTTGAAGAGATGTTCCAGACAAAAATGTTTGCAACCGTTCCCGCAGACTATGCAGCTGCACTTTCAAGCATAAACAGAGGACTTGCGGTAACCGTTGCACATCCGAAATCGGCAATCTCAAAGGGAATATCAGACATTGCCGATAAAATCATCGAGGCACACACAGGCGTTGTCCCCATAAAAGAAAAGGAAACAAAAAGGAAACCGTTTTTTAAAAAATAACAAACATTGAGAGGCAATAATATGGGACTTTTAGAAAGAATAGACGGTCAGAAAAAGCTACAGGCTCAAAAAGAATCCGTTGAGATTGAAAAAGAAGAAGCTGCAGCAAAAACTGTAACCGAAGATATGCCGGAAGACCCTTATCTTGATGTTAAACGCAGAATCCATACTGCAATTATTGACGAAATGAACAAAAGCGGAAAGGTTATATCTGACCGCGAAGCAATGTATAAAATTGTTGATGACAAAGTCAATGACGACGAGTTCATGATTCCGAGAATTGACAGAGTTAAGGTTGCAATCGACCTTTTCAACGATATTATGGGATACGGTCCCATTGAAGAGCTTATTCAGAACCCGAATTACAGCGAAATCATGGTCAACGGTCCCGACAAAATTTACGTTGAAGATAAGGGAAAACTTAAGCTTACGGATTTAAAATTCAGAGATGAAGAGCATCTGATGAACATTATTAACCGAATTGTTTCAAACATAGGCCGTCATGTTGACGAAGCAAGCCCCATGGTTGACGCAAGACTTGCAGACGGCTCACGTGTTAACGCAATCATCCCTCCCCTTTCGCTCATCGGTCCCGTTCTGACAATAAGAAAGTTCGGCAAAAAACCGATAACGGCACAGCAGCTTTTAAAATTCGGCTCACTTACACCAAATATGCTTCATTTTCTTGAAGCATGTGTTAGGGGTAAGCTCAACATAGTTGTTGCCGGCGGTACGGGCAGCGGTAAAACAACGCTTCTTAATGTTCTTTCATCATATATACCCGAAGATGAAAGAATTGTTACCATAGAAGATGCGGCAGAAGTTCAGCTAAAGCAGGAGCATGTTATCACCCTTGAAGCAAGACCCGCAAACCTTGAGGGCAAGGGCGCTGTTACAATCAGAAATCTTGTTAAGAATGCCCTTCGTATGAGACCCGACAGAATCATCGTCGGTGAGGTTCGTTCGGAAGAAACGCTCGACATGCTTCAGGCGATGAACACAGGTCACGACGGCTCGCTTACAACAACCCACGCAAACTCACCGAGAGATACTGTTGCAAGACTTGAAACAATGGTTCTTATGAGCGGTATGGAGCTTCCTTTGAAAGCAATAAGAGACCAGATTTCATCAGCTATTGATATTATCGTTCAGCAAAGCCGTCTGCGCGACGGAACAAGAAAAATCACCTCCATAACCGAGGTTGTCGGAATGGAAGGCGATATAGTAAGTATGCAGGATATATTTGTTTATGAAACCGACGGTACGGTTGACACCTCGGGAAAATTCGTCGGCAAATTCCATGCAACCGGTGTCAGACCGAACTGCCTTGAAAAAATAAGAGGAAACGGAGTGGCGGTAAATAATGAATGGTTTGCAGATTAGTATAGTCATACTCTCCGTCTCCTTCGGACTCTTCAGCTTCTTCTTGTGGGTCAGCATTATGGGCACCGCAACAAAAGACAGACGGAGCGTTGAAAAAAGATTTGATAAAATCACAAATAGGAAAAGCGGGCTTACGGTTCAGCTTCAGGAAAAGAAAAAGAAACGCAAATCCATGCTTCTTTCAAGAGCAACCGGCGGAACCGAAAAACAATCCGTTCAAAGAAAAAAGCTTATGGATACAATATTCAACGAGCTTATTCTTGCGGATATAATGATGAAGCCCGAAGAATTCTGTATCATATGGCTTCTTCTTACATTTGTTCCCGCAGGTCTTGCAGCCCTCTTTCAGGCAGGGCTTATGCCTTCCGCAACTCTTGCGGCAATTGGTGCATTCACACCGATAATATTTATTAAAACAAAAAAAGGCAAACGCATAAAAGCCTTCGAGGCACAGCTCGGCGATACGCTTATAATGATGTGCAACGGTCTGCGCTCCGGATTTTCATTTCAGCAGACAATGGAAAACGTTGCAACGGATATGCCTGCTCCTATCGGCATTGAGTTTAGCAGAGTATGCAACGAAATAAGATACGGTGCAACAATGGAAGATGCTCTCAACAACATGGTTGACAGAGTTAAAAGTGCTGATTTGATGCTTGTTGTTTCCGCAGTTCTTATCCAAAGAACAACGGGCGGCAATCTTTCAGAAATTCTTACAACAATATCCGATACCATAAGGGACAGGGTCAAAATAAAAGGCGAAATCAGCTCAATCACAGCCCAAGGAAGAATGTCGGGTCTGATAATCGGTGCTCTGCCAATATGTATAGCCGCTGTTCTCATGGTAATGAATCCCGACTATATGTCAACATTCTTCACAACAACGGCAGGTAAAATAATGCTTATTGTTTCAGTTGTTATGGAAATTATCGGATTTTTCGCAATCAGAAAGGTTGTCACGATTGAATATTAAAACGGAGGTGAGCTTGTGGAATTTTTGGTTATTGCATATTCATTTTTAGCATTTATTCTTGTTGTTCTCATAGCCGCTCCCATCGGAAAGAAAAACGATAAAAAGCAAAATCGGATCGACTCAATCAACAATTCAGTAGGACAGCCTGTTTTTCAGGAGCTTCAGCTTTCGTTTTATGACAGATTCCTCGGCAAAGGAGTTAAAAAGCTCTCTGAAAAGCTCAGTAAATTCGCTCCTAAAAAGAAAAATGCCAACAAAAACAAAACTCTTGAAGCAATAAGAAAACAGCTTAGACTGGCAGGCTCATTCATGGATCCGGCTGATTTTCAGTTCATAAAATATGCATTTCTTATAGGTACAGTTTTTCTGACAATGATAATTTTGGTAGTTGTCAAAATGGAGCCAATGATTATGTTGCTCGTTCTGGCTGTGGGCGTTCTTGTCGGAATGATGGGTCCGACAATGTATCTCAACTCAAGAGTATCAAGCCACCAGACGGGAATTAAAAAACAGCTTCCCGATGCCATGGATTTGCTCTGTGTGTGTATTGAAGCAGGCTTGAGTTTTGATGCAGCTCTTCTTAAGGTTTCCCAAAAACTTCAGGGTCCTTTCATTGATGAGCTCCTTATCGTTTACAGAGAAATTCAGATGGGCAGAACGCGTAGAGAAGCTCTTCAGAATCTTTGCGATGCAACAAATCTTGACGAACTGAAAACCTTTGCGTCCGCACTCATTCAAGCTGAACAGCTCGGTATTCCGATTAACAATGTTATGAGAGCGCAGTCAGAACAGCTACGAATTGAAAGAAGTCAGCAGGCAAAGGAAAAAGGCATGAAGGCATCAATCAAGATGCTTATACCGATGCTCCTTTTTATCTTCCCCGTAGTATTCATAATACTTATGGGACCGACAGTAATGAACATTATTGACACATTTTAAAATAATTATGAAAAAAACAGTTATAAGAAAAAACGGTAAAATTTTAACACAGAATGCAGAAACGGCTTACACGTTTTTCAGGCGCTTCATGGGACTGATGTTCAGAAAATCCATTGATGAGGATTACGCTCTGCACATAAAGCCATGCAATCAGATTCACATGCTGAACATGAGATTTGCGATTGATGTTATCTATCTTTCCGAATCGTATGAGGTTGTTAAAATCGACGAAAACGTTGAGCCGGGCAAAATCTGCAAAACAGTTAAAAACGCGAAGAGCGTTATTGAAGCAAACAGCTTTTTCGCCTCAAATCACGGCATTTGTGCAGGCGATATTCTTGAGATTGAATAAATCTCACAGTGAGGGATTTTTATGAAAAAAAACAAAAATGATAATTCTGTTATCAGAAAACCGGATTCCGGCGAAAAAAAACAGAACAATATTTCTCAAAATTCAGATTCGGACAAAATAAGAAATAAAGTTAAAGATATCGGCGAGATCAACTTTAAAAAGGTTCTTTACGGTTATGAGCCCGAAGAGGTTATCTCATATATCGAAGAACTCAACACAACATATGAATCATCTTCGAGAATGCATGAAGCAAAGCTTTCTTCGCTTAAAGAAGAGCTTGTTCTTTCAAACAGAGAAAGAGATTCGTATGCACAAAAATACAGGGAATGCAAATCAAAGCTTGACGCGAAGTCCGCAAACACTTCTGCATCCCCTGCTGAAAAAAAAGAAGATAAAACAGAAGAATATGAAGCGGTTATCGCTGCTCTTAAGGAAAAAATCGAACAGCTCGACAACGAAAACTATAATCTCAAGCAACAAAAACCTGAAGAGAACAGCAACAAGATTTTCGATGAATTTACCGCAAAAATTGCAATGCTCGAAAGTGAAAACAGACAGTTATCAATTCAGAATGATGCTGTTAAACGCGAAAACGGTGAGCTTATCTCTTCATCAAAGAATTATTCCGAGCTTCTCAACGAATATAACGGCATGCTATCGCAGCTTGAGCTTGCAAAAACATCGCTTGAAGCAAAAGAAAATGAAATCAGCACATTGAAGGAAGAGCTTGAAAACAAAGTTGCGGAGCTTGGCGAAATAACGATAGAAAACGAAAAGCTCAAAAAGGCAGCTTCCGAGCTTGAAATCAAAAACGGCGTTCTTATTCAGCGCATTGAAAACGGCGAAAATGAAATCACACGACTTAAAGACAACGCAAAATCGCAGGCATATGAATATGCGGATAAAGTCAATGCATTAGAAAATGAGCATGCAAAAACAAGACTCGCCGTCCAGAAAGAGCTTAAACTGCATGACTATTATATCAATCAGGCAGAGCTCACACTTGCAGAGCTTACAAAACAAATGGAACAAATCAAGCACTCAATGGAAGACATTCAGAATATTTAAACACAAAATTGCCTTTTAAGAAAGAAGTGCAGATTATGTTTAGAGAAAATAAAAAAAAGAACCGCATAAAGAGGTTTGCAAAAGCCGAAGAAGGCGCGGTAATGGTTATTGCCGCATTGGGGCTTGTTGCCTTTCTTTCAGTAGCTTCCCTCGTCACCGACATGGGACTTAAATATCACCAGAAAAGCAGGCTTCAGAGCGCGATGGATGCAGCTGCACTTGCAGCCGTCAGATATATGCCTGACGAAACAAAAGCAAGAGCAGTTGCTCTTGAATACGTTGAGAAAAACGGGTTTTCAACCGACAGCGTTGTAGTCGAGTTCCCGTCGGAAGAAATTGTCCGTGTTTCCGATTCGATAAGAAGTAAAACAATCGTCGCAAGCCTTTTTAATACAGATTCAGTTCAGATAAATGCCAAAGCAGCTGCAAAATATGTTGATAAAAACATGGCTGTTGATTTTGACTATCTCATTTTCCACGGTGATAATTCAACCTTTAATCTTGGTGGACACTATAATATCGGCGGCAGTATTTTTGGTAACGGAAACGTTAATGCAGACGGAGGAAGCGGCAGCAGTATTTCCGGAACAGTCTTTTCTGCACAGAACGCAACATATAATCAATACAGCGTTACGGTAAACGGTCTGCAAAGCAATGTTTCGAGTCAGAAGATACCCGATTTTGACGAAATGATTATGGCTGTTGTTCAGACAATAGACGAAGACATGTTTGTTAAATCGTACAGCCACATTTCCGGCAGCGGAGCATATTTGAACAGATACACGGCAGATAAAACTCTCAATTCCGTAATAACAATCAACGGCAGCACATACTGTGCCGGAAACCTTTCAACAGGATACAGCTCTGAGCTTCTTACCATCTACGGTGATTTGTATGTTGAAGGTGATTTCAATCCGCAATGCCCTGTTTATGTTACTGGCAATGTTTACTGCGGAGGAAATCTGGTTACATCATGGGGAAAAGACTTCAAGGTCGGTAAAAACCTGTACGTAGAAGGCGATGCTTCGCTTCAGGGTAATACAAGCGTTTACGGAGAATATTTTTACGTTGGAGGCAATCTTGACAGAGGTTCAACATACAGCCTTAACTGCGAGTGTGAAACCTATGTCAGCAAAAATATAACCTTAAGCGGACCATCTTCATTCAAGGGTGCTGTTTATTGCATGGGCGCATTCAGAAAACAAGGCAGTGTTCTGATGAACATCAACGGAAATGTATATGCATACGAAACACTTCAGCTTGAAAGCGGAGGAACGATTATAAAAGGCGATGTTTATGTTTACGGAAACAGTATATCCTCATCAGATGAGGCTGCAAACATCTGCGGTCCGTTCACCTTGAACGGAGATTTAATAAACCGTAAAGGCAGTCTTAACTTATCGGGTCAGGGTGCATATTATATTAAAGGAATTGTTTACAGCGGCGGCACTCTTTCAACGAATCAAGGCTCAAGCGGAATAACCTTGAGCGGCTGCATGATAGCCGAAGACGACATCAAGATCGGCGGCAGCACACACACTTATAACGAAGCAGGAGCAACTCTCTCGATTTATTCAAGAAACGGAGATATTACTCTTTATTCGCAGCAAGGCGGCTTTGACCTTTGGGGGATAATATATGCACCGAAAGGAAATGTTGCTCTCTCATCAGGCGATTTTGATATTCACGGAAGCATTATTGCAGACACAATCTCATGCAACCCCGGCGGACTTAATATGACTTATAACGACCGCGGATTTCCCTATACAAAATCCGTAAAAGCGGCAGTCCTTATTGAATGATACACTTTAACCGTTTTTTCATAAAAATCCCTGCAAAGCAAAAAGATGTGCATAACGCACATCTTTTTGTTTATACGAATAAATTTCTTAAGAAAAATATTAAATTTCCCCTCATATAAATCTTGTGAGATTTATCCGAGAGCCTGTTTTCATTAACAAGAAGATTCTCAAAGACTCCCCCGCCCGAACCTTCACCGACAACGAGTGCAGAATTTTCAGTATCATCTCTGAAATCCGAACGAAGATTTGTTACAACAGAATTAAATCTTCCGTCTGCTTTAAAGGCAATCTCTCTTCCGCCTGCACCTGTATACCAAAAACAAAAGCAATTATCATATATGCTTGAAATATTCTCCGCCGTTCTGAAACCGATACAGAATTGGTCGCTGTAACAAAAATCGTAGATGTTATTTCCGCCTTCATCAAAGAAACCGCAGCTGTTTTCATAATCGGTGTAATCTGAATAATAAAGTGGATGAATGTTTCTGAGAGAGTTTGCAGAAGACTTAAGATGAACACCGGTAAAAACATTTCCGATTCGGATATTAGTGAAAGTATTGTCAAAGCCTTCAACGTAAATTCCGACTGAATCCGTTGCACCTGTTCCGATAATATTCACATTGCTTATATCCGCATCGGAGGAGCCGCTGTTGGCACCGTATTTAATTCTTAAGCCCACCAAGACATTCTTGATTGAAACATTTCTGACCGCTGTTTCTCTTCCGCCATCAATACTCACACCGTCAGCTTTTCCGCTGCCGTCAATAACGCCGCCCGTAAGCGAATAGTTACTACCGACGGTATGGGTATCATTTGCGGCATCCTTACCGCCGAGGCTGATAACAGCTCCTCCCTGCCAGCTTTCTGACGCTCGAATTACCGCATAGTTTGAAAGCTGAAGATCAACACTTTTCCGCGGATTTGCAGGAGTAACTATCGGCTTATCAACAACATAAATTCCGTCAGGAAAATAAATTGTTTTGTTTGGATTTGAGTCGATAATATTCTGTATATCATCGGATACATCTGTTTTGCCGTCTGTTTTGATATAATCAGTAACTATAACATAACCCAAAGCTGACAGCGGACTTGATTCGTTCGTTTCTGCGGATTCTGCCGCGCTGACAGCCTCTTTCACATTGCTTTCAAGTGCTTCAATTATCTCAACGCTGTTATTATCTCTGTTAACAGAGATATCAGTCACCTGCTCTTTTCTGCCCATTGAAACAGCTGATAAAAACAGAAATACGGCAGACAGAGCAATTGCAGTAATTTTTTTCATTTGTATCGCGCCTCTTTATTTTTATGCAAGAGGAATTGTTTCACAATAATCGGTATACCATACCCCTGCCGAATAGCTTCTTGCTCTGATTTCAACTCTGTCTTCATAAACCTCGAAGTTGAATCCCGTTCCGTTTGCGACACGACCTCTTACGGTCATATACATATAAGGCGAAAGGTTAATGCTGTGAAAAGAACCGTCGGATTCAACACTCATATAACCGTAGGTTTCTGCCTGTCTTTCATTAACAAAACCGTTATGAATATGTCCGCTTAACAAGAAAACATTATTATATTTTTTAAGAATTGCTTCAACCTGCACAGACTGATCGCCGATTCCGCCGTCATCGGGTTCGGGTTCATCATCGCCCCATGTTTCGGGCAGTCCGTGCGACTGATTGAGAGGCCAATGGCTGACAACAAAAATCGGAAGTCCGTCTTTTGATGCCTTTTTCATCTCTTTTTCAAGCCATGCAAGCTGTGCATCACTCATAAACATTGAAGTTCTGTCATCCTCACTCGCAAGTACAATAAAAGTATAACCGTTAATTTTTGTTGAGTAATATTCATTTTCGATTTCTCTGCCTGTAATTTCTTTGTTATACTTTATAAACAACTCTTTTGCAAGCCCGTAGCCGTCATCCTCTGTCCAGGTGTCATGATTGCCTTGGGCAAGAATAATATTCTTTGCAGGATTGCGCTTTGCAAAGGTATCAGCAAGCATCTGCCACTCCTGCTCCTCACCGTGGTCGGTCAAATCACCTGTTGCAACAAGCGCATCAAGAGGATATTCGGAATTTTCCATGTCATAAAGTCCGATTTCAAGCATAAGTGAACGAAGCACCTCATCGGTCATGTGAATATCGGAAATTGTTGCAAAATTCAGCTTGCATTCCGAGGGATTAAGAGGCTTTGCAGGTGCGTTGAAATCTCCGAAAATCGGAGATGCAAAGATATTAAGAAATGCCATTAAAACTGAAAGAAAGCTTTTTAATACATTAATCATGTTATATCTCCTTTTATATTACTTCGTCAGCAAAAATGCCCTGACGTTTCATTTTGTTTTTCAGGATAAAATAGAGCAAAAACTGAACAAAAAAAGTCACAGCCCAGGAAACGGGATATGCCCAATAAAGATTGGTAAGTGTTTTATTGAGAGGAAGGATGAAATAAATCCAGAAAATTCTTATTCCGCACGCACCGAGAAGAGAAACAATCATGGGCTCAAAAGACTTACCCATTCCCCTTATCTGGCTTGCAGCAACATCCATAAGAGAACAGAAAAAGTAGAACGGCATAACGAGAAGCAGTCTGTCCGCACCGATTGCCACAACCTCGGGATCATCGGAGAACAAACCGACAATCTGATTACCGAAAACACAGCCGAGAGCTCCCATTCCGACTCCGATAACAGTCGTTATAATCAGGCAATGACGGTATACCCTGCCAATATTCGAATATTTTTTTGCGCCCATATTCTGCGATGAAAATGTCATTGTAGTTTGAGCCACCGCATTTGTGCAGGTGTAAACATAGGAATCGTAATTTGAGCCTGCCGCAATACCGGCCATTGCAACAGAGCCGAAGGAATTGACCGTTGACTGAATAATAACATTGGAAACAGAAAAGAGAGAGTTTTGAATACCTGCAGGCAAACCAAGACGAAGAATGGTTTTTAGCTCGGTTTTATTAAATTTCAGCTTTTTGAAAATCAGCCTGCATGCATTTGGCATCCTTGAAAGATAAATAATAATCAGAATTGCCGACACATACTGCGAAACGATTGTAGCAATCGCAACACCGCTGACTCCGAGTTTAAACACAATAATCAAAATAAGATTTAAAGCAACGTTGATGAGCCCCGAAAAAGTCAAAATGTAAAGCGGACGCTTGGTATCCCCCGTCGATCTCACTATTGATGCGCCAAAATTATAAGCTAAAAGTCCGGGTGAGCCGAGAAAATATATTTTAAGATAAAGAGATGCCAAATCTATTACATCTTCAGGTGCATTCATAAGCCGAAGCATAGCTGAAGAAGCAAAAAATCCGAGAATACCTACCACTACACCGCAGATAATGCTTAAAAGCATTGCAGTATGAACGCATTCATGAACTGTTTTTTCATTTTTTTCGCCTATGTGACGGGCAACCATAACGCCCGATCCCATGGAAAGCCCGAGAAAAACATTAAGAAACAGATTGACGAGCGAGCCTGTTGAGCCAACCGCCGCAAGAGCCTCTTTGCCGACAAACCTGCCGACAACAACAACGTCTGCCGTGTTATAGGCAAGCTGTAAAAGACCTGTCAGCATCAGCGGCACAGAAAAAATAAGTATTTTTTTCAAAAAAGGTCCGTTAGTCATATCAAGAGAATATCTTTTTCCCATAAAAATCCTCCTTTGATATTTCTTTAATATTATACCACTAAATGCTGCCGTGTCAATTAAAAAGGGTGAATTATGCAGATTAAAAGCCACTGCACAATTCACCCTTTTAATTATATTTTTAAATAAAGTTTTTAACGGTTTGGGTAATAACCTTGTTAATACCGAAAAGATTTCTGAAAAACGCAATTATCTTCTGAATAAAACCTGCCTTTGAATTAATAAACTGCGAATCTGAGATTTTTTCTCCCGAGGCGCTCATTACCGGATTGCCTTCTGCATCAACAACCGTTGCTGTCAGCTTTGCTGTTCCGCCCGACACGGACTTAACCTCACAGCTCACACCGTCAGCATTGATTATTTCAACACACTTACCCGAAACGCTCCATTCAACACGCTCATTCTTTGCAAAATTTTCGGTCACGGCATAAACTTTGAGTGTTTCGCCGTAATTGAGAGTTGCGTTAACAGGGTTATTCCTTATGTTTATTTCTGCATTGCTGTAATTATCCTTATCGGTATTCTCAAGCTTTTCAATAACTTCTTCGCTTAAAGTAAAACCGCATACTGTGCACTTCTTAATTCTTTTTCCTTCAGTTTTAACGGTAGGCTCAACAACGATTATCCAATCGCTGCTTCTGTGACCTTTTGCAGGAATAACTGTTACTTCACCTATTGTTTCTCCGCAATCTGAGCAAACACTATAGCGTTTGCCGTCTTCAGTGCAGGTCGGCTCTTCAATAACCTCTTTTAGATTATGGGAAACCTCGACCCTTTTCCAGGTTGCGGTTACTGTGTAATTCGATGCAGGCATGGTTACAGGAAGCTCAGGTTCCCAACCATTAAAGATATAGTTCTCTCTTACTGGCTCTTCGTTAAAAACAATTTGGGAATCATATTCAACAGAAACCGTCTTTTCCTTTGTTCCATCAGCAAATTCACCGTCACCTGCATTAAATGCTGCCAAATATTTATTTGCTTTCCAAACAGCATATATTGAAGCATCGGATTCGCCGACAGTGCCCAAATCATCGGTAACCGTTTCTCCGTCACGCGACCAACCCACAAAAGTATAGCCGGTTTTTGAAGGCTTTTCTTCGGGTGCAACTATTTCATCACCATAAGAATACGATTCCGAATAGAAAGCATTTTCATCATCGGGATTGATATAAAAATTAGCTTGAAAATCTATAGCATTCCATTGAGCAACTATATCAACAATTCCCGCAGGCATTATTTCAGGCAATTCAGACCATGCAATAAACTCATATCCCGCTTTTTGAGGTTCTTCTTCAGGAACAGGCATTTCAGATTTAGGTGTACCATAAATAACATCATATTCTTTAAACGGTGTAACGCCAAATCCTCTGTAATATAGCTTATAGCTGTTAACACTCCATGTTCCGTAGCATTCAAGATCCTTTTCGGGAACAATAAAAACGTCGTTGATAACCTCTATTGCTTCACCTGTTTCCGCATCAATCCATGAAATAAAGGTGTGACCTTCTTTGGTGGGCTCAAAAGTCAGAACCAAAGGCGTTCCCGGTGCCTGATTTTCTCTTTTAAACAAAATATTTGATTTTGTGCTATCCTCATAAAAAATTACGGAATATGTTTCTTCGGGTTCCTGTCCAAAAACAAAGAATCCTATGCTTTGAAACAAAGAGAAACAAATAACAATTGAAAGAACAGCCGAAATAAGTTTTTTCATTTTCATAACCTCCTTCGATATTTTTTTATTATACATTAAATTATCCGCATCGTCAAGGCTTGCAAAAATCCCCGGGGAGCTAAACGCTCCTCGGGGATTAACATATCAAAGATTAGAATATCTTACTGAAAAAATCTCTGATAAAACCGAAATTGAATATGCTTCTGAAGAAGTGAAGAACTCTCTGGAAGAAGCAAGCATCCGAATTGATCGTAACTTCAGCAACGGTTTCTGTTCCGTCTTCGGTAACGATTGTTGCCTTTACTGTTGCCTTACCGCTTGAAACTGATGTTATCTCGCATGTCTTACCATCTGCAGATACGCTGATTTCAACGCCTTCACCTTCAACAGTCCACTCGATTTCTGCGTTTTCGGGAACATTGTCAACTGAAAGAACTACTGTTTCACCGTAAGTGATTTCCGAGCCTGATTCAAAGGTCTCTCCATCATCTGTAACTATAGTTGCAGGTTCCTTGGTAAGCTTTGCGATAGTAGCAGTTTCGATAATTTCGCCGCATGAGGTACACTTCTTAACTGCTTCGCCCTCTGCATCTACGGTTGCTTCCTTAACGATTTCCCAATCACCTTCGGTATGAACATGTGAAAGTACCCATGTTGCTTTGAATGTGAGGTTCTTTGCAGGCATTGTTGCAGGAATTTCTGCATCCCAGCCGTCGAAATTATATTCGTCCATAACAGGTGCTGTGGGAGCATCGATTGCTGCACCGTAGTAAAGCTCAACAGCTACAACATTTGAATCTGCGAATGAACCGCCGTTTGCATCAAATGTAGCTGTATACTTGTTTCTTGCGATATAAGCCTTAAGAACAAGCATGTCTGCATCGGAAACAACACCGCTGAGCACGCTGAGTTCTTCATCAACGGAGAAGCCTTCTTCTGTGTCGGGAGTAATGGTGATTTCACCGGATTCTGCTGCGTAATAAGCAATTTCTGCATCGCCGTATTCGCCGTTTGCATCCATTGTGTAGGTTTCAACGATATAAGGAGTTCCTTCGCCCTCTGCCCATACTGCTGTATATTTTACTTCTTCAGCAGGCATTGAGTCTGTAAGCTCGGGTGTCCACATAACAAATGCATAACCGTCCTTTACGGGAGCTTCAGGAGCAACTACTGCTGCTTCATACTCTGTTGCAACGGTTGCAGTTGATGCGCCGTCAGCAAACTGACCGCCGTTTGCATCAAAGACTGCGTTATACTTATTCTTTGTCCATGTTGCCTCGTATGCAAGATCTTCTGCGGGCATTGTATCGAGAACAGCAGGAGTCCAGCCTGCGAAAGTATAGCCAACCTTTTCGGGATCTGCAGGAGCAACGATTGATGCGCCGTATTCATAAGTTTCTTCTGTGGTTTCGCCATCTACAGTCCATGTTACGGTATATTCATTTACCTTCCATGTTGCTGTATATACAAGATCTTCAGCAGGCATTGTGTCGAGAACAGCGGGAGTCCAGCCAGTGAAGGTATAACCAACCTTTTCGGGATCTGCGGGAGCAACGATTGCTGCGCCGTATTTATAGGTTTCTTCAGTCTTTTCGCCGTCTACATCCCATGTTACATTATATGAACGAACACTATATTTTGCATATACATATATGTTCTTGTCAGTAAGTCTTACAGGGAATACAACTTCTGTTCCGTCCTCATAAACCCACTTATCAAACGCATAGCCTTCCTTATCGGGACCTGCCAATTCATCTGCAAGGTCAATATATTTGTTAGTGATATAAACGTAAACTTCACCGTCAACCATGAAATAGACTGCAACTTCTTCTTTCCAAGTTGCGTTGAACACAAGGTCTTCCGTTCCCATTGTTGCAGGAATTTCATCATCCCATCCCGTAAAGATGAAGCCTTCCTTCTCGGGATCTGCGGGAGCAACGATTGCTGCACCGTATTCATAGATTTCTTCGGTCTTTTCACCGTCTACATTCCATGTTACTGTATATTTATTAACATTCCATGTTGCTGTATATACAACATCTTCAGCAGGCATTGTTTCATGAACTGCGGGAGTCCAGCCTACAAAGGTATGACCCTCCTTCTCGGGATCTGCAGGAGCAACGATTTCTTCGCCGTATTCATAGGTTTCTTCGGTTGTTTCACCGTCAACATCCCATGTTACGGTATATTCATTAACAGTCCATGTTGCGTTGAAAACAAGCTCTTCAGTACCCATTGTTGCGGGAATTTCAGCATCCCAACCAGCAAAGGTGTGACCTTCCTTCTCGGGATCCGCAGGAGCAACAATTGATGCACCATACTCAACAAGATCTGTTGTTTCTTTACCGTCAACATTCCATGTTACATTATATTTATTGATATTCCATACTGCGTTGAATGTAAGATCGTTTGCAGGCATTGAACCGGGAATTTCAGCATCCCAGCCTGCAAAGGTATGACCCTCCTTCTCGGGATCTGCGGGAGCAACGATTTCTTCGCCGTATTCATAGGTTTCTTCGGTTGTTTCACCGTCAACAATCCATGTTACGGTATATTCATTTACCTTCCATGTTGCAGTAAATGTAAGATTATTGGCAGGCATTGAATCAGGAATTTCAGCATCCCAGCCTGCGAAGGTATAACCTTCCTTCTCAGGATCTGCGGGAGTATCAATCTTTGCACCGTACTCTGTAGGAACGGTCTTTACTGTTTCCCCGTCATCCCACTTGCCGTTATCTGCATCAAAAACTACATTGTAGGTGTTCTTTTCATACTTGGCAGTAAGCTTAACACCACCAACGGGAACTGTTGACTCTGATGTATACTCATTACCGTTTTCATCAAACCAACCAACAAAGGTGTGACCCTGTTTTTCAGCTGCTTGAGGAAGAGTAATGGTTGAGCCGCACTCAAATTCACCGCTTGTTACATTACCGTCGTTATCAAATGAAACTTCATACTTAAGAGCGGTCCATGTTGCGTTGAAAACAAGATTTTCTTTGCCCATTGTTTCGGGAACTTCAGCATCCCAACCTGCAAAGGTATAGCCTTCCTTCTCGGGATCTGCGGGAGCAACAATTGCTTCGCCTTCTGAATATTCTTCTTCGCTTACTGTTACTCCGTCAACAATAAATGTTGCCTTATACTTAACTTCAGCAGTGGGCTCACCGATGGTGAACTCGTGGTACATATCCTCGTTGAGGAAGTAATCAAGATCGCCGCTGTCAAGATGAGCTGCCATTGTCTTAAGACCACTAGTCATTGTGGGTGCTGTGGTTGCAAGAGCCTTATTCAGACATTTCATGTTG
>JAFQSY010000054.1 GCA_017409265.1 Clostridia bacterium | reverse complement strand
GCAAAAGACCAAGATGACCTTATCCGCATTGTGGATGAGGTTATCGCATTCATCAAAAGCAGCGGTTTGCACTGTCATGTAGGTCCGTTTGAAACCACAATTGAAGGTGAAGACTATGATCAACTGATGGATATTGTCAAAGAATGTCAGCATGTTGCAATAAGAGCAGGTGCGGAAAATGTATCGGCTTATGTAAAGGTCGTTTACAGACCCGAAGGCGAAATACTGACCATTGACAAAAAGATTAAAAAACATGCTCAAGCGTAATATACCGTCGATAACCGCCGTTGCCGCATTGTTGATTTTATGGCAAATGCTTTGCACAACGGGATTTATACCGTCTTATATGCTGCCGTCACCCATAGAGGTAATGCAGGCTTTTGTGAGCGAATTACCTTTGCTTCTTGAAAATTCGGTTATTACTCTGCAAGAGGCTTTTATCGGTTTATTTCTCGGAGTGAGCGTGGGATTCTGTGCGGCTGTGCTTATGGATACATTTGATATTCTGTACAAAGCATTCTATCCGTTACTCATTATCACGCAAACAATCCCTTCCGTTGCAATCGCACCGCTTCTTGTGCTTTGGTTCGGTTATGAAATGACTCCGAAGATTGTTCTGATAGTTATATCAACATTCTTTCCTGTTACTGTCGGACTGCTTGACGGATTCAGAAGTGCAGATAAAGATGCAATCGGATTGCTGCGTTCTATGGGTGCTGGCTGCTTACAAATTTTTCGTTATATCAAATTCCCATCGGCTTTACCTCAACTGTTTTCAGGTTTGAGGATAGCTGCAGCATACAGCGTTGTCGGAGCAGTTATAAGTGAATGGCTCGGAGGTTTCGGCGGTTTGGGTGTTTATATGACCCGAGTAAAAAAAGCATTCGCTTTTGACAAAATGTTTGCCGTGATTTTTCTTATTTCGGCAATTTCTCTTGCACTTATGGCGTTGGTCGGATTTACAGAGAAAAAATGTATGCCTTACCGTAACATAGATAATAAAGGAGAAAAAATATGAAAAAAATAATCGCTTTAATGCTGTCAGTTTCAATTATTTTCTGCTTGTCGGCTTGCGGAAAAACGGAACCTGACAAAATTACAATCGTTCTTGATTGGACACCTAATACCAATCATACCGGAATATTTGTCGCACAGGCTAACGGTTATTTTGAAGAAGCAGGTCTTAATGTTGAGATTGTTCAACCGCCAGAAGACGGTGCGGTAGCATTGGTAGCTTCGGGTAAAGCACAGTTCGGAGTTTCATTCCAAGATTCTCTTGCACCTGCATTTATTGGCGAATCGGCGATGCCCGTTACCGCAGTTGCCGCTGTTATTCAACACAATACTTCGGGCATTATTTCACGCAAAGGCGAAGGAATGCATACACCCAAGGGTCTTGAAGGCAAGAAATATGCCACATGGGATTTGGATGTTGAAAAAGAAACAATCCGTGATGTAATGAAAGCCGACGGCGGTAATTTTGACCTTGTTGAGCTGATTCCATCAACGGTTACCGATGAAGTGTCAGCTTTGAAAAGCGGTTCTGTTGACGCAATATGGATTTTCTATGCTTGGGCAGGTATAGCTTGTCAGGTAGCAGGACTTGATACAGATTACTTTGAATTTGCAGACATAAATCCTGTGTTTGATTATTACACTCCCGTTATTATCGGCAACAATGCCTGGCTTAACGAAAATCCCGAAACAGCCAAAACGTTCCTTGAAGCACTTTCAAAAGGATATACATATTCTGTAGAGAATCCAAAAGATGCCGCAGATATTCTGATGGATGCCGCACCCGAACTCAAATCAAACAGCAAGCTTGTTTATGAAAGTCAGGAATATCTCGCAGTTGAATACATTGCCGACGCTTCAAAATGGGGTGAATTTGACCCTGAACGTTGGTCTGCCTTCTATAATTGGCTTAATGAAAAGAATCTTCTTGAAGATAAAATCGACCCCGATTTCGGTTTTACAAACGATTATCTGCCCGAATGATATGAATAAGTTAGAAGTAAAAAATATCAGTAAAAGCTTTGACGGCAATCGCGTTCTGAATGATATTTCCATCGAACTGAATCAAGGAGAATTGGTATGCTTACTCGGTGTCAGCGGCGGCGGAAAAACAACGCTGTTCAACATCATTTCCGGTCTTTTATCGCCTGATAACGGACAGGTGTTACTTGACGGAAAAGACATAACAAATCAACCGGGTCACACAAGCTATATGTTGCAAAAGGATTTGTTGTTGCCTTACAGAACAATAGAGGATAATGCCGCTTTACCTCTTTTACTGAAAGGTGAAAAGAAAAAAGAAGCACGTATGCAGGTGTCACCTTTGTTTGAACAATTCGGTCTCGAAGGAACACAAAAGAAATATCCTGCTCAGCTTTCGGGCGGTATGCGTCAGCGTGCGGCACTCTTGCGGACATATATGTTTTCAAAAGATGTTGCCCTCTTGGATGAGCCTTTCTCTGCGTTGGATACTATCACAAAAAGTTCAATGCACAAATGGTATCTGAGTGTTATGGAGCAAATCCAACTGTCAACTCTTTTCATCACCCATGATATTGACGAAGCAATTCTCATCTCGGACAGAATCTATCTTCTGTCAGGTTCACTCGGAGAAATAACGGGAGAAATCATTATCAAAGAACCTAAACCACGGCGTGATGATTTCAATTTAACTGAAGAGTTTCTGGAGTATAAACGAAAGATACTATCATTGCTGTAAAATATTTGAAAAGGACATTGCACAAAAACATTGCGCAGGGAGCGGTCCAATAAAACAGTATAATAATGTTTTCGGGAATGCGGTATGATTTAGGTCATACCGCATTTTCGTTCATAATGTCATGTGTCCCTTTATGTACTGCAAGATCATTTTCACGCTTTTTTCGATACCAACCGAAGAATCAACTGTCAGCTCATAGTTCTTTGAAACTCCCCGACGCTTACCGGAAATATGCTTGGCACTTGGCAGTTCACAAAGAAGAGCATAAGATGAAGCGGTGTGCAGAGTCGGTAACATTTTTTTAATTCAGAAAAAAGAATGTTAACAAGCCTTGTAGCTGAAGATTTCAGTGCAGCTCGCTCTTTAACTATGTCAAATCTGTATCTTGTTAGGCTCTGCTGTTTTTGCATCTTTTCGACTGAGATCCAAAACCAAACTTGTCACTACATCATCCCAGCTGTTTCTATATCTATGAATCAAATCCGTTGTATCAATATAAACAACGTAATGAGATGGCTGCACCCCCTGTTCCGTTTCCTTTTTCCAATCAGTTTTTGCGTATGCCGAAGAATTTAAAGAGGCAAACGCAGCAAGTGTAGAAACAATCTCAAGCTGCATATCAATTCCTTCAGGAAACAAAACAACAGAGGAGTAATGAGAAAGGACCTTGCACAAGCTCGTGCAGGGTCCTCTTTGTTGACAGTAAAAAATGCTTGTGTTATGATAATTTTCAGTAAGACCAAATAAGAATTTACAGAACTGAATATATCAAAAAGGAACTGACCAAAAATCAGTTCCTTTCTCTTTTATAAAATTATTTTGTTTTGTATGCCTTTATAAGACGGATTGTTTCAACAAGCATATAGATAAACATTGCTCCGCAGGTAAGTGAAATTACTTCAGGGCTTCCCGGACGCAAAAGCATATTAAGAATGCCTGCAAGACCAAGAAAAATGCCTGCCGAAAGAATGAAGTTGACAACAAACGCCAAAACAATGCCTTTCTTTGTTTTGTCTTTTTCAATTGCAACGCATGTGGGAAGAACAGAAGCAAGTGCCGCCAATGCAAATACAGATAAGAAATAGAGAATTTCTATCCATTCAAGATACAAATTATAAACCGCAACAAACAAAGGCACTGAAATAACTGCCGCCAATATCGGCAATGTTACTGTCTTTTTGCCCTTGATTACACCGATAACAAGCCAAGCCAATGCCAGGAGTGTGGGAAGGACAAATATAATATAAGGAATATAGCCTCCGAATATGTTATGTTCAAATTTCATATCGGGCTGCAACTCGGATTCTGCATTATAGGCTGTCTGACCGCCTGCTCTGTTAAGACCTATTACCGTGTCTTTAATTGTACCTGCCAGAGAATAATCCCATGCTTCAAAATTCAGGGCAAATGCAGGGCTGTCTTCTGCTAAAGTGAAGTCAAAGTTAAGGGCATCTTTAAACATCGGGTCGGCAACAGTCGGGAAATGAATAAATCCCTTGTCCTGAGCCATTTTGAGGGTGTAAACATATTCGCTTGTGTTGAAATAAAGTTCATCGCCCTCTGTAAGGCTCCACATAAGGTTGCCGTTATCATAGAAATGTGAGGGATTCAGCATTTCAATATAAATCGGTGCTTTGTTATATGTAAGAAAAATATTGTTATAATACATCGCCGTTGCGTGGGTTTCGCCTTTGTCTATACCGGGACTCGTCAGACCTTCTCTGCTGAGGGCTGCAATATTGTTCCTGATAATGTTGCCTTCACCGTAGTGAACGTTGAAGCTCTGGCTGCCGCAGGCATAAACAAGGTTTTTCTCAACTGTCATAAAGGATGAGCCTTCGTCAAGATAAATACCCCAGCCGCCGTAACCGCCTTCACCGGGATCGGCGGCAACATTATGAATAACGTTTTCACTTAAAACAGTTCCGGGTTGTTTGCCGAGCATATAAATGCCGCCCATATCGGAAAGCCATCCTTGACCGATATTATAAATAAGATTTCGGCTGATATTTATGTTCTTGGTTGCGTGGTAATTATAGCTCCAGAGCCAGCCGACAGAAATACCCGTGTAATAACCGTCGTGAATTTCATTATTTACCACTTCGGCAGTGTCGCAGAAGGTTATATGAATACCGATTCCGCTGAAGAATTTCCTGCCGTATTTATATATTTCATTGTTCTTGATTGTAATGTTCTGCGTATAGTTTTCGTGCTCGGATAAGCAGTTTTCACCGCCCGCATAGACAGCCGTTGCGGCGATATTCTCAAAATAACAGTTTTCAACAGAGGAATTTTTCACACCGAATCCGAATTTTACGGCAGTGCCGCCAAGATAGGTAAATTCACAATTTTTTAAGTGAATATTCTCTGCGTATTTAACGGCAACAACTCCGTCAACAAATATTGCCGCCTGAGGGAAATCCATATCGTTTTCTTCCCACCATGTTCCTGCATAAAAGCCGTCAGCTTCAGGCTTTGCCCAATCGGTACGGGTGAAATGAATACCCTCAAATGAAATTCCGTCAACACCGTTTATATCAATAAGTCTGTCGACGTTTGAACCGTAAAGAGTGAGCGTATCAGCTTTTTCACCGTCTTTCGGCACATAATAAAGAACGCCCGAAACCTTATCGAGATACCATTCGCCCGGCTCATTGAGGGCTTCAAAAACATTTTCAAAATAATATCGGTCAATATCTCTTATTTCCATTGTAGAGGGTCTTGATAAGCCGATTTTTCCCGTTTCGGCATTGTAGGATTTAATATTCATCAACTCATCGTGCCAATAATGGAGAATACGAATATTGACATCCTCTGAATTGTGAAACTCATCCGGGATATCATCGTTATTTGCATAAAAAGAACGCTGACCGTAAGTGAATTCCCAAGGTCTGTTTTCCTCATTCCAAAGGTCGTCTTCAGGTGCAGCAGCCTTAACTGTTAAATAGCCTTCTTCAGGAAAACGGGTTGTCCTGACTTCACCGTTGTCACTGAAAAGAGATTTAAAATACCAATTATCTGCAGAAGTGTCAAGTTGCTTTGTAAAAACCTTGATTCCGTTGGCTTCGCTCTCTTCAAAACCGCTTATTTTATAAGCCCCTGTGAAAACAACCTCACTATCGTTATAGGCTTTATAAGTAACATTTGCCATATCTTCGGAATTGAAATATAAGGCATCATCAAAATAATATGTTCCGCCGAGAAGATATACTGTTGCGGATGACTTTTCATTTTTCATGCCTTTAAGCATCTCTTTTGCGCCTGAAAGACTAATCGGTGACTCCAACGTTCCTTCGCCTTTATCTGCAGCATCGGAAGAAACATAGAGAACTGTATCGCTGTCATTTTCATTTGCCGCAAATGAAGTCGAACCGAATGCTCCTGAAAAGACAGAACATAAACATAAAGTCATTACAATGCAAACGATCTTTTTAATTCTGATGCTCATAATATCCCTCTTTTTGATTTTTTGTTATTGTACCATACAAAAGAACGGGATTCAACTGAATTTAAAAACAGTTTAATTAAATCTGATTGACAGTCAATGAAAGCAACAGCCTTAAAACTGTTGCTTTTTTATTGGCATGAGTGATATAATCAAATTAACCAAATAAGAATTTGTACGAAAGGATAAAAAATCATGTTCAGAAAAAGTATGGTTTTTTTGCTCGTTTTAACTATGTTGCTCGGCTTGCCGTCAGTCGCATATGCCGAAGAATGTGTTCCCGAAAAGGATGGCTATGTGCTTGATTTCAGCACCGAATTTAATGACGGCAATTTAAATACGGAGTATTGGCTACCGCAATATCTGCCTCACTGCACTGCCAACACAGAAGGCTCCTCTGCAAGATACAAAATTGAAAACGGTTGTTTGAATCTGTATATCACAAAGGATTCTCCCGATTATTTCGGCGGTCAGCCCGGCTCGGCAGATCCCAATAATCTTTTATGGATAGCCAACGGTATTCAGACTTGGGAAAAGAATAATCTTCATCCCGGCGGAGCTCAGCAGAAAGAAGTTGAGCCTTATGAAGGATATGCTACACAGTACGGCTACTTTGAGATAAGAATGAAAATGCCTGACACAGGTGGCGGCGGATACGCATCATGGTGGCTTATCGGTGCTCAGGATGATACCGACGGAACAGATTCTGTTCAGAATGGCGAAATAGATGTCTTGGAAACCTTTTTTAAATCTCCGGGAGTGTTTGAACCGAAGGTCCATGCTTGGGATGATCCCGATCTTGACGAATGGGCAAGCAGGGTTGAATTGGATGGAGACCCAAGTGACTATGTTAATGAATTTCACACCTATGCTATGGACTGGAGACCAGAAGGAATAACCTTTTATGTTGACGGAAAAGAAGTAGCGCAGACGAGGGAATCACCGCAATACAGAATGTGCATGATTTTGTCTATGTATATAAATTCTGATTTCAGCGGTTGGGATGAGCCCGAAAATAACTATCCAATAGAATGGCTGATTGATTATGTCCGTGTCTATAAAGATAAAAACGGTTATGATGAGAGCAACAGACTTACAAAATTTGAGCGCTTCATAAAAGATATGTGCGACTCACTTACCGCGTTTTGGCATCGTGTCTTATCTTATTTTCAAGACCTCTGTATGCAGTGCCGGCAGTTATTTGAGCCTTTATTCAGTATAATTCCTGCTTTGTACAGAACAGCAAATTCCAATATATCGAACAGTTAGACAAACAAGAATTTGACGAGGAGAACGTATATGAAATACAAAGGAACACTTATTGTTGTTAAAGATTGTAACCGTGCGCTAAAATTCTATAGTGATATGTTTGGATTTCAACTTCTTCAAGACAACGATGGGAATATGGAATTGACGAATAATATATATTTACAGGAATTGGGATACTGGGAACAATTCACAAAAAGATGTGTAATTCCAAACAGTAATCAATCTGAGTTGTATTTTGAAGAACCCAACATAGAACAATTTGTAGAGCGTCTTGAAACACTTTACCCTGAAATCGAATATGTCAATCACCTGATGACACACAGCTGGGGACAAAAGGTGGTCAGATTCTACGATTTGGATGGTAACTTAATTGAAGTAGGAACACCGATATAATCAACAAATCTAGCTAATGTTTGTCAAGTCCAAATTTTGCGATGTTGCACCTAAAAAAGGGCGCAGAAAGTTAACCCACCAGATTGCGGGCTTTAAAAATTTGTGTATAATGAAAGAGATCTACCTGTAGAGTTCCATTGCTC
>JAFQSY010000053.1 GCA_017409265.1 Clostridia bacterium | reverse complement strand
GCTATGTTCTCTCGGCTGGCAGAACAGATGAAGGTTAATGAGGGCATAACGGAACAACTCAAATCAGATGCACAAATGGAGTGGCTTGCCCGTATGAATAATATTGAAGCACGGGCAAGAGAAATTGTTAGTCACGAGTTGATTTATTGTTGAGGGTATAATATAAACCAACTGATAAAAGCATACTACAAACCATTAAGAATTACATTTTACCGTTTAAGCTTTCCTGAACACATATTGCTTCGAACAAACAAAATCCATTAGACAAAAGCTAATTTTGTACGGCTCAGACCGATAAGAATCAGCTAAAAACAAATCACTAAATAAACTCAAGGTTTCAACAAGTAAGCCGCACGGATATGATAATTCGTGCGGCTTGAATTGATTTATCTGTGGGGTGCAAGGGGCGACCCCTTAATTGCGGATTTGTATGCACAAATCCATTGCTCGCTAAGACCAATACTTTATAAAAACAATCTGTACAACAACATCAGCTTTGTCAAAGCTCGGCTCCGTTTGTTTCAATGATTTTTTTATACTCCCAAGCAGAGTCTTTGATTATTCTTTTTTGAGTTTTATAGTCCACATACACAAGACCGAAGCGAGGCTCATATCCCTCGGCCCATTCAAAATTATCCATAACGGACCAATGCTGATAGCCCAGCACGGGAATGCCCTCAGAAATTGCCTGACTCAGCTGACCGAGATAACGTCGGATAAAATCTGTTCGCTGCGGATCATGAACCTTGCCGTCTTTATCAATTATATCATTTGCGGCAAGACCGTTTTCGGTAATCATTATCGGCAAACCGTAGCGTTCATACATGAACTTGACATTCCAATACATACAGCGTTCATCTATTACCCAGCCAAGAGAATTTTTCTGTGTACCTTCGGGCGGTATTTCTTTACCGTTTCCCCATCCGGCATAGTTAAACGATGTGTATATGTTGAGCCCCATAAAATCAAGAGGCTGACATATTGCCTCCATATTCTTTGCATCGGAATGATAAATTCCGTAAGCCCGGACAGGCTTCCCGAGTATCATAGGATCCATCCACCAACGGTTACTCATCAAACCGTTAGAGGTTTCGGTTGTCATTCGCCTTGCTTTTTCAATTTCATCGGGAGAATCATTCGGCGGAACAAATGCCCCCGAAGAAAATGCAACGCCAACTTTAGGCTTTTTCTTTGAATATCTGCGGATTGTTTTTACCGCTTCTGCGTGAGCAAGCATACAGTTTTTTGAAAGCCGTGAAAGTGCGAAATAATTACGCTTGAACGGTGCATGAACACCCTGCATATATCCGTTCATAATAAAGCAGCCCGGTTCATTCATAGTCATCCACCAGCTGACTCTGTCGGAAAGGGCATCAACAAGAATCTTGGTGTAATCTCGGAACAGAGGAATAATTTTTTCACTCATCCATCCGCCTTTTTCAAATACCCATATTGGCATATCCCAATGGTAAACCGTAACCATAGGCTCTATTCCTGCAGAAACAAGTTCATCAACGAGGTCGGAATAAAATTTTATGCCTGCTTCATTTATTTTACCTTCTTCGGGAATTACTCTTGACCAACTGATGGAAAAGCGGTAGCTTTTAAGTCCGATTTTCTTCATCAGAGCAACATCTTCACGAAATCTGTGATAGTGGTCGCAGGCATCGTGACAGTTTTCACTGTTTTTTATCTGTGTCGGATTTGCAGCATCCCAGATGCTCGGAGTTCTGCCATCTGCATTCCATCCGCCCTCAATTTGTGCGGATGCGGATGCTGCTCCCCAAAGAAAATTTCGGGGAAATACTGTATCGCTCATAATTCTTATCCTTTCAATCGAAAATCCTTGCAGGCTTCACTCTTGAAAACCAGTTCAAGAACCCGTCCCGCAGACAAATTCAATGCAGCTTTGTTGAGTCTGCCGTTTTTCAATTCTTCTTCAAGTTTTTTTGCAACGGCTTTTGTGCCGGGCATAATCAGGTCATTACCCGCATTTATTGCCTGAGGATATGAGCATTGCTCAGTTGCATTCCAATCGCTCATTACCAGACCGTCAAAGCCCCATTCATTCCTGAGAACACGAGTGCAGAAATCATAACTGTTGCAAACATATTTTCCGTTGACACGGTTATAAGATGACATAACAGTCCAAGGTTTCCCCTCTGTAACAGCAATACGAAATGCACGAAGATAAATTTCCCTCAATGCTCTTTGAGAAACATTGGCAGAGACATTCATTCGATTGTCTTCTTGATTATTGCAACAGAAATGCTTTTGAGCAACGCCCACTCCGCCGGCACTCTGAACGCCTCGGGTGATGGCTGCCGCTATCTTGCCCGAAACAACAGGGTCCTCAGAATAATACTCAAAATTTCTGCCGCAAAGAGGATTCCTGTGAATATTCAGTCCCGGTGCAAGCCAGACAGAAACGCCGATTTCAAGCATTTCTCTGCCTACTGCGGCACCGATTTTTTCTATCAGCTGTGTATTCCAGGTCTGAGCCTGCACGGTTTCGCTTGGCCAGGCGGTCATATAGCGATAAACGGTTTTGTATCTGCCCGGAGCTTTTTTCAGAATCGGGCTGATTTTTCTGAGCCAACCCCAATTCCAATCTTTTGGCAACCCGTCGGGATAACGAGGAATTGCATTAGCTGTCAGAGAAGCCGATTGATTTACATTCAGACCTGCAGGCCCGTCTGCCATTGCAATATTGGGAATACCCTTTTTCAACAGCTTTGTACAGGTGCGTCCTGCCGCCCCCATAACATTGTTATAGCAGCGTATATCATAGCCGCCACCGGTTACAAGGCGGATTTTATCCCGTTCCGAGAGGCTGTCAAGCAAAGACTGTATCGGAGAAGAAAATGTTTTGATAATTTGTTCAGGAATATCTTTTCCGATAGGTTTTACTGTTTCCAAAACCTTTTCTTTTAAATCAAATTTTCCGATTTCGGTATTGTTCAGAAAGACGGTGTATTCTCCCGATTCTAAAATAAATGCTGATTTATCTTCACAAAAAGAAGCAATATCCGCCAAATTGAATTTGACAGTGATTTTTTGAGTTTCGGCGGGTGAAAGTGTTTTTGTTTTTGCGAAAGCAACAAGACTTTTCTTCTCACAACCGTTTTCGCTTTCAGGTTTTGAAATAAAAACCATTAAAGTTTCTTTGCCGTTATATGCTCCCGTATTCGTGACGGATACAACCGCTTCGCATTCGCTGATATTTTCGGTTTTATATGAAAATTCCGTATAACTGAGTCCGTGTCCAAACGGATATCGGGGTTTTATATTATGCTTGTCAAACCATCTGTAGCCAACATAAATATCTTCGTAATATTCTTCATTTTCCAAATCACCGTTTCGGTGGCCGAAGGTTTCGGCGCTCGGATAATCTTCGTATTCTTTTGCCCAAGTGTCAGTAAGTCTTCCGCTCGGAGTAATCTTGCCTGTTATCACATCCGCAAGCGCATTGCCGCCTTCTGCACCGCCTTGACCTGACAAGATCACTGCATCGGGTTTGATTTCATCAAAAACAGACAAATCCATAACGCTGCCGCAATTAAGAACAACAATAAGGTTTTTATAGTGTTTGCGCAGCGTGCGAAGGCTGTTTTCTTC
>JAFQSY010000010.1 GCA_017409265.1 Clostridia bacterium | reverse complement strand
AGGAGTCCTTTGTATTTTCATTCAGAAACAGCTGACGAGGATTTGCTCTGCCCTCATTGGTAACTGCAGTTGCTTCAAACCAGATAATACCGGCTCCACTTTTTGCAAAGCGAAGATATCTTCTGCGAGTGAGCTCATCAATACCACCATCAAAGGTACCGTCGCACCCCTCCATAGGGTGAAAAACCACTCTGTTGCATATTTCTCTGTTATGTATTTTCAATGGCAAAGAAAGAACTGTTTCCATAGTAAACCTCACAAAATCCATAAAAAAAGTTTATATATAAATTCAGTATATCAAAAACATTATAAATAGGCAATATTTTTATTTTACATAATTGAACCGAGCATTCCCCATCCATTTTGCGAAAATTGTCTTTATGTGTCGTTTTTTCAGGAATCCATTACTGGGGAAGGTTTAAGACTTGCCACAGACAAACTTGACGAAAAGAATTTTTACGCTTTCAACCCATCGTTTGATAAACACTGCAACAAATAACAATGAAGCCCACAGGTTTTCTGTGGGCTTTTTGATCGTTTGTAACAAAACTTAAATCACCGCTGCGGTATAATTTACTGCAACGGTGATTTTGGTAATTTCAATTCAGATATTCCTTTTCAAATTTTGCTGTTGCTTCTTTGCTGACTTTTCTGAACGGAGTGAGCATATCGAATGCGTGAAAACAGTTCGGATAAACATCAACCTTCGCTTCAATTCCTGCACTTTTCAAGTTATCAATATAAGTAAGCGTTTCGCAATAAAATGGTTCGATATCTCCGACAAATGTATAAGCAGGCGGAAGAATTGAATAGTCGATCTGACAGGCAGCTGCTCGATTTTCTCTCCCGTTGATTCAATTTTAATGCTTCGGGATTTGTAATATTTGCTCATTGAATCACCTTATTTACAATCGTTTGTCAGAAATCAATATCCGAAATACTGCACACAATACTGTTCAACGGTATTAATATATTCCATTTCGCAAAGCGGATCAAGACCCAGACCGTGATTTGAAAGCGGATAAAGAATATACTTGTGAACGGCACCTGCATTTTCAAAAGCTGCTTTTATTCTTTCGGCATTACCCGAAGGAACAATCATATCCGTACCGCCGTAAGCAAGAACGGAAGGAACGGTATCTTTCGTCACGTAAGCTGTTGGAGAAACGAGTTTTATCACTTTTTCATCTTCTCCGTTTGCAATCATTTCTTCCGTGATTTCAATTCCCGAAAGCATACTTGCGAGACCTGTACTGCCCCACACTTCAGAATGGAAATCGGAGGGACCTACCTGATTAGCGGTAAACACAAGCTCAATCGCAGATTCGTCTGCTCTTGAAAACCCGTAAAGCATTGAAAGATGTGCTCCTGCTGAATAGCCCGAAACGGCAAGTTTAGTGATATTAAGCTCTTTTTCCTCTGAAAACGCTTTGATTTTATCTATTGCCTTGCCGATTTCATCACACATTGTAAGCGCAGTCACTTTGCCGAAAAGGCCGTCTGCATAGAGTGTGTAATTCATAGTTGCGGTGATATAGCCTTTTCTTGCAAATCTTTCGCATTTTTCTGCCATATCCTCTTTCTTACCGCCTGTCCACGAACCGCCGTGAATATAGAGAATAACGCCGTTATGTTCGTTATCGTATGCAGAATCGGGAACATAGATATCCATAACGTTTCTTTCAGCTTCACCGTAAGCAAGATTTTTGAAAACATCATATTCTTCAAACGATAACCCTCCGATAAAGCTTGAAAAAACACTGAACGAAGAAAGGATAACCGCAATCATTCTCTGTATAATCTGTAACATTTTCTCTCTCCCCTTAAATAAAAAATTACAGAATGAATCTGAAAGCATAAATAATAACATTAAGCAAGTTGTTGAATGCGAATCTTATAAAAGTGAATACGTAAGGGAATTCAAACTCCCAATCATCAAAGGTGTCAAGTGTACCGATAAGCGATGAATCATAGGTGATTTCAGGATTCTTGAATGCCTTTGTTTCCATTTTCATTATGCACAGATTCTTGCAGGCTTCACGCAGAGCATTGCCGAATCCGACGGGATCTTTAGCATAAGCAAGCTTAACGGCTGCTTTATGCTGAACAACCTGCAGTGCCCACATACCCGAAAGAATGGTATCATTGCCGTTATAAACAGCAAGAACGGGGCTCATATATCCGCTGCCAGTAAAGTTTGAAGAATAGTCCGAAACAACAAAGCCTTCAAATCCCCATTCTTCACGCAGCAAATCTTTAAGGAGTGCTGAACTTGAGCCGCACCATTTTGTGCCTATACGGTTATATGCCGACATAATGCCCTTCGGCTGTGCTTCCTTGACGGGAATCTCAAACGCTTTGAGATAGATTTCACGCATTGCCTGCTCATCGCACCAGGTGAAAACACCCGTTCTGTGGGATTCCTGATCATTGAGAGCGAAGTGCTTTATCGTTGTTACAAGGCTTTCGGAATTTGCGCCCTTGATGATTTCAGCTGCCATAACGCCAGAAACGATCGGGTCTTCTGAAAAATATTCAAAGTTTCTGCCGCCTCTGGGATTGCGGTGGATATTTGCACCGGGTGCATACCAAGTATCAGTGCCCATATCTGCGGCTTCTTTGCCTGCACCTTTACCCATTTCATAAGCGAGTTCAACGTTCCAGGTGCATCCGATCGCGGTTGCGCAGGGATAAGCTGTACCGCTGTCAGTATAAACAAGTCCGTTTCTGCCCTTGACGCTTGACGGGCCGTCATTATCCATTGTGTGGGGTATTCCGAGTCGCTCAACGCCGTGGGTTTCATATCCGCCGTTAATAACAAGCATCGTCATTTCGTCAAGAGTAAGCTGATCAAGGAATGCATCCCATAAGCTTTCATCCTTTGCCACGTCCTGCAAGGTGATGGTTTTATCATATTTAACGCCCATCTTCGGTGCTTCACCCTCTGTTACAGGGGCGGGAGTTTTGTCAACGTCAATAAGATAATCGTCTTTATTAAGCTCACGCAGTTCAGGATACGTACTCTCAACGTCGGCTCTTGACATGATCTCATATCCGCTGTATACGTCCTCGAAAAGATTTTCGATTTCTGTTCCTGTTACGGAATCATTTTTGATAATCTTCGTTTTGGCAATTTCATAGTTATATGTTGCAATATGGTTTCTGACATCGTTTGCAACAATAATTTTGTATGTACCTTTATCAAGCACCCAGGCTTCGTTCACTTTATAATCATAGGAAGCCATATCATCGGTTTTGAACGAAATTGTGAGTGTTTCGCTCTCATTGGGGTCAAGCATATCTGTTTTTGCAAAACCGCCGAGACAAATCGCGCTTTTTTCAATGCCGCCTTCGGTATAGGGTGCGCTGTAATAAAGCTGAATAACCTCTTTGCCTGCTCTGTCGCCCGTGTTAGTTACTTTAACTTCAACGGTTATATTTTCAGCATCAAAATCGGTTGAAACAACCTCTTTTTCAAAGCTTGTGTATGAAAGACCGTAGCCGAAAGGATACTGCACCTTATCCTTTGCAAAGGTTTCAAAATAACGGTAACCGATATATATTCCTTCATAGTATTCAACAAAATGCTCTCCGCCGTTATACTTATTACTGCCAAAGCATACGCTTGAGGGGTGGTCGCTGATGTTGTATGCGATTGTATCGGTCAGCTTGCCCGAGGGATTGACCTTGCCGTCGAGCATCTGCGGTACGGCTGTCATACCGAATTCGCCCGGAATCCAGATGATTGCGGCAGCCTTGATGCTTTCATATTCATCAATCCAGCCCATTTCCATAACGTTGCCGATATTAAAAAGCACAACAACGTTTTCAAATGCAGAGGTCACCTTTTCAACCATCGCTTTTTCATCATCGGAAAGGCTCAAGGTTTCAACCGTATGGTCTGTGCCTTCCGCACTTGTGCGGCTGATAACGATTACTGCTGTATCAGAAAACGCAAGCGCATTTTCAATAAGCTCGTTTGTGAGGTGCTTCGGGTCCATTTCTTCAAGAGTGTTCTTGGCAAGAAGCACCTGAAGAAGATTGTTGATAACGGTATTATCCGTTTTGGGAAGTTCGTTTGAAAGGCAGTGTTCCTCATAAAGCGCGCGAAGCTCAGCATTGTATTCAATTCCCTCTGCCTCAAACGCTTCATAAAGAGTTACGGGGTCATCGGTTGTTATCGCACCCGAACCCGCACCGCCGAAAAACGGACAAACTGAGCCCGCACCGAAAATATTAACCTTTTTGTTTGAGAGCGGAAGAAAATTATCCTCGTTTTTAAGAAGAACAATTCCTTCGCTTTCAATCTGAACTGCAGTTTCTCTTGTTTCGGCAATAATTGCAGGGTCAACATCGCCGCTTGTTGCGAAAGCAACGTTGCCAAACATAAGCGCAAAAACAAGTATCAAGGACATAACTCTGAGGAATCTTTTTTTCATCGGAACACCTCGCATTTTGATTTATATCTAATTATACAATATATTCGGTTATTCTTTCAATAAAGAAATTTGTATTTATCTGTGCAAATTTGTTCAACAGCTTGCCATATTGTTCATACCGTTCAAAACAAAATATTGACTTGATATTTCCCAAATGTTATATTTTAAGAAAAAAGATAAAGGAGAAATTTAAATGAAAAAACTGGCAGCAATCATCTTAAGCATTGTTATGATTTTCGGTATGTTCGGCATCTGCGGATATGCAGAAACCGAAAAGCCGTTCTATCTTGTACTAGGCGATTCGATAGCTTACGGCTCGGGCATTACAAATTCGAAAGAAGCCTGCTACGGAAAAATCGTTGCCGATACCAACGGCTACGATTATGCAAATCATTCCGTACCCGGACACACAACAACAAACCTCATAAACCGACTGAAAGACGAAACAGTTATCGCCGACCTTGAAAAAGCAGATATAATCAGTATTTCAATCGGCGGAAATGATTTCCTTATGAGCAATCTCATTGACCTTATGTTTGACTCAATTGTTCTCGGTGATCACAGCGAATTCGACAGAATTGCAGACGGCTTTTACGCTAACTTCTGCGAAATAATCGATATCATAAATTCGCATAATTCAGACGCCGTTATTCTTATGCAGACGCTCTATAATCCGCAGTCAGGTTATCTGAGAGCACCTTATCAGCAGGGTGCGGACAGAATCAACGCCGCAATTGAAAGATACAATGCCGAAAATCCCGGTGAAATTGTTATTGTTGATGTTGCATCGGCGCTCGGCGATGATATAGTAAACTATGCCGATGATGAAATTCATCCCAGCGCACAGGGCAATGAGATTATTGCAAATGTTATTCTTGACAAACTTGAAGAACTTGAATTTGGAAGCAATACCTCTCCCGTTATTGCAGAAAAAGGTGTAGATATTGAAATTCCTGTTGTTTTCACAATGTCACTCCGACTTGCAGGGAACCTGTTCCACATAATTTCGGTTATATACGGTTTCTTCGTAGGAATATTGGCATACTTTAATAATTAAATATATACGCCAAAAACATCAAACCACCTCTTATCGGTGCTTTCTGCATCGATTGAGGTGGTTTGATAGGTTCGGCTCTTTCCTCTGCCGATTGAGTGGAATTTAAACTGCAATAGGGACCATTTCACTTCCAATGTAGGTACGGAAGAACTTGCTCATCTTGAAATGATCGGTGCAATAGTGCACCAGCTGACAAGGAATCTGACGGAAGATGATATCAAAAAACATGGTTTTGATGCATATTTTGTTGACCACACAACGGGCGTTTACCCGTCATCAGCAGCAGGTGTACCCTTCACAGCAGCATACATTCAGAGCAAAGGCGATGTTATCACAGACATGACGGAAAATCTCGCCGCTGAACAGAAAGCACGAACAACTTATGACAACATTTTGCGCCTTGTTGATGACCCCGATGTCAGAGAACCGATTAAATTCCTGCGTGCAAGAGAAATCGTTCATTTCCAGCGCTTCGGCGAAGGTCTGCGCCTCGCGACGGATAAACTTGATGAAAAGAACTTCTATGCATTCAACCCGTCATTTGATAAGCATTGTAACAAATAGCAAACAGCCGTCCGAGCTTCAAACTCGGGCGGCTTGATGTTTTACTTTTTGATTTTATTTTTTACTTGTTCTGCGCTTTTTTCTGCCATTTCGGCTTCAACATCGTAGCCTCTCTGTCGGAGAGTATCGGCAATCTTCATATACATTTCAACTGATTTTTCATACTCGCCTAAATCTTCATACAAACTCGCTTTGCAATAAAGCTCATCACAAAAATATGAACCTATTTCTCCAGCTTTGTTGTAATGTTCCAACGCTTCATCATATTTTCCGAGTTTCTTGGAAATGTCTCCGCCGTGAATATACAGTTCCCATTCATCAGGAAATTTTGCAACCGCTTTCTTGAATTCTGTATATGCTTCTTCATAACGACCGGCAAACATATACGCAGCAAGCAGAAGACACCACTCATGCACATTATCGGAGTTATTCTCGATGATATTTTGTTGCCCCTTGATATTTTCTTCGTTTTTGCCGAGTTGTGAGCAAAGCTTCATTCTCTGGATACGAGTTTTCCAATAAGCGAATTCATCGGCACTTTCGCCCTGCTCCAACACTTTGTCAAACCAATAGAAAGCATTTTCTTTACCATAGTTCATCAAAAAATAATGTATTATTCCGTATTCCCACATATCGTATGTTGTTAAGGAATTGCTTTTTATCAGCTTTTTAAACTCTGCATCTGCACGGATAAAATCTTCAGGGTCGTGTGTTTCTTCAAAAACCGAAGCTAATCTTTGTGCGTAATTGTCGTAAGCAACAGAATTCTTTTTATAAAAGTCATCAACCGTCACTTCGTAGAGTCTTGCGAGTTCGGGCAAGGTCAGAACATCGGGCAAAGTCGTTCCGCACTCCCAACGAGAAATTGTCTGAGAATTTACATTCAGTTTTTCCGCAACCTGCTCCTGAGTAAATCCTTTTGCAAGACGGAATTTTTTGAGATTTTCAGTAAATATTTTATTCATAAGTTTCACCTTTTCAGTTTTTCTCGAAGCTTCTGTTGTGATTATAACACACATATTCACGGCTGATAAGGTCTTATTTTATGAACAAGCTCTTGATTTTTATGTAGTCAATTAAAGAAAATTAATAAATTCATTAATTTTAAATGATTTAGAAATAAAATCAGCAGAGCCAATTGTTTTTTGTTATATTTATGTTATAATTTAAGCAAAAAGTGCAGGCTTGAAGGTTATAAAATGAACTTTGATTTAAACAAATTCAGCAAGAATATACTTTGTGAAAACACATTCAACGATACTGTTGCAGAAACTGTTATTAATGGCAACATGCTTGATTTGTATGTAACTGCCAATACTGACAAAGTTAAATTCATCGAACTTGAATGGAAATTCGAAAGTGATAAAAACACTTTTGTTCTCGGCGATGCATGGGAGCGCAGCTACGGCGACCTTGCATTCATAAAACTTACGGATAATGACAGATTTATGCCGTGGTATTTTATTGCAACAGATAAGACAAGCTGTTTCTGCTTTGGTGTTAAAACACAGCCGAACGCTTTTGTCAGTTTCCGTTATTCCGTCGACGGAATAACGGCTCTTGTTGACTGCAGAAATGGCGGCTGCGGTGTTGAATTAAACGGTAGAAGACTCAGTCTTGCAACATTTGTTTACAAAAAATATGATTCGGATAACGTGTTTGACTGCCTTTGCGATTTTTGCAGAGTCCTTTGCGATAATTCCATCCTTCCGAAAGAAAGAATATACGGAGGTAACAACTGGTATTATGCATACGGTAAAAGCAGTTACAACGAAATAATTGCCGACACAAAGGTTCAGGTTGAACTTGCAAACGGAATCGAAAACAGACCGTTTGAAGTTATTGACGATTGCTGGCAGATTCACTCCTGCGAAGGTCCGTGGATTCCCAACGAAAATTTCGGCGATATGAAAAAACTTGCCGATGAAATCAAGAAAATCGGTGCAAGACCCGGCATTTGGGTAAGACTTCTGCATAACAGAGATACCGCCATCACAGAAGATATGAGGATTCTGCGAGGCGGCAAAAGACAATATCTTGACCCGACCCATCCTGCCGTCAAAGAATACATAAAATCCGATATCAAAAGAATCCGCAGTTGGGGCTATGAGCTTATCAAGCACGATTTCACAACCTTTGACCTTTTCGGAGGCTGGGGCAAGGAGCTCGACCCAAAAATAACCGATATTGGCCGCTGGAGTTTTTACGATAAAACAAAGACAAATGCCGAAATCGTTCTCGACCTCTACAAGCTCATCAAAGAAACTGCTCAGGATATGTATATCATCGGCTGCAACACCATTTCTCACCTTTGTGCAGGTCTTGTTGAGATTAACCGCACAGGCAATGACACAAGCGGCAGAGAATGGGAAGCAACAAAGAAAAACGGCGTCAACACTCTCGCTTTCCGCTTGGCACAAAATGAAGCTTTTTATATGTGCGATGCCGACTGCGTAGGTATTCTTGACGATAACATCCCGTGGGAGAAAAACAGGCAATGGCTTCATCTTCTCTCTTACAGCAATACACCTCTTTTTGTATCCTGCAACAATACCGTTACCGAGAAACAAAAATCAGACCTTTCAAAAGCCTATAAGGTATTCCAACTCAACCACGCAATAAAGCCCATTGATATTTTCGAAAACAAAACACCGTCACAATGGGAAATTGATGGTGAAACGGTTAAATATATCTGGTAAACAACAATAAAATATTTACCGCCAAAGATATACGTATTATGCCCGAAACACCAACCCGAAGTTTAAAGATGATACCGCACCGATACTTGTTTGGGTTAAATATACCGAGCAAAACGGCAGGTATAATATCAATACGGCTCTTGATGTTAACCACCGTTTTATTGACAGTTATTTTGTGGGTCAATTTGTTAAAAAGCTTGAAGAAAAATTTCAGAGCTTGGATGAATAAAGCAAACATGAATTTGCATAGGAGGTTACTTTATGAAAAAGATATGTTTCGGAATAGCAGTTATGTTATTTGGGTTTACACTTGAACAGTATTTACAAGAAGGATGGCTTATCTGTATTGCGAGTATAATTGGATTAGGTTTTGCTGTTTGGGGATTTTTTTCTAAAGAAGATAAGTAAAGTCCGGTTTATAAAGCTATCATAAAAAACAAATCTATAGGTTTTATTAAATTGTCACATGCACCGTGTTTAGTCTTGAAGATACCGCAATAATCCTGCGTGTTAAGATTAGCTTTACTGGCAATGCAAAAGTCTTAAGGTATCTTTAATCATCAATTAAGAAAAAGAAATACATATTGAAAGAAGCTGATAAATACGAAACCCGTTAGTTTTTATCTTTTGACCGATACCCATTATTTTGAAAATTCTCTCGGTGCTGAAGGCAAGGCCTTCGATGAATACATGCAAAAAGAGCAATACTTCATGAAAGAAAGCAGCGCGATTACAAAAACAACTTTCAAGCGTCTTGCCGAAGATAAAGAAACGGATATTGTTATCATACCCGGCGACCTTACAAAAAACGGCGAGCTTGAAAGCCACAAAAGCTTCATTAAAGAGCTTTACAAGCTCAAAGAAAGCGGTAAAAAGATTTTTGTTATCACCGCCGGTCACGATTACGGCAACTCCTTCGCTTTCAAAAATGATGAGAAAATTGAGGTTGAGGGTGCGGATTTTGAAGCTCTTCCCGAAATGTATAAGGATTTCGGTTATGGCAATGCAATAGCTTTTGACGAACCTACGCATTCTTATGTTGCCGAAATAGCCGAAGGCATAAGAATGCTCGGTATCTGCTGTGACAGCCCGAATCAACCCAAAGGTGCCATAGACGAAAGACACATGGCTTGGGCAAAGGCGCAGATCGACAAAGCAAAAGCTGACGGCTGTTCAATTTTTGCAATCTGTCATTATCCGATTATTCCTTCCGTTCCCGTTTTTGACCTTGTGGGCGATGCAAAAATCAAGGAATGGAGAATGGTCGCTTCCTTCCTTGCAGACAATGGCGTTGAGCTTGTTCTGACAGGTCATATGCATATCCAAAGCATCAACGAATTTCACAGCGAAAAAGGCAACAGGCTTATTGATATCTGTACCTCATGCCTTGCAGGCTGTCCCGCAAAGTACAGAAAAATCACGGTAAACGAAAGCTCTCAAATGAAAGTTGAAACGATTGATATAGAAGATTTCGGCTGGGATATGCAGGGTCTTACCGTTCAGGAATACTGCTATAATCAGTTTAAAAACGCCATCGTTGTCCGTGTTTATAATGCTCTCAAGGGCGGAAAAGGAATTGTGAAGCACCTTAAAAAGCTCGGCATGGAATTTATATCAACCGCTACGGTAGGCAAATTGGGGCGTATCCTTTTCATAAAAGTTCCACAGCCTCTGCGAAAAAAGAAGCTTACCGACTTTATCGGTGAAACAGGTGTAAATATTTTCCTTGGCGATATGCCTTATACCGAAGGCACGCCTGAATTTGACGTTATGAGCAGATTTTTCAAAAATTTTTCCTTTATAACTAAAAAGATTGAACCGAAGTTATCTAAAGACGGGGTCAAAATTGACCTTACAGATATGCTGCTTAATACCGTCGGAAACAACAAACCTTATTCAGATAACAATGCCGAATTTATTCTTAAATAAACAAACAAGCTGCTTTGCCGAAAAAGCAAAGCAGCTTGTTTGTTAATCAAATATAACGTATATTTCGTGCCAGAGCGTTTCAAAAATATTGCGGATTGTGCGGATGATTTTCTCGAAAATGTTTTCGCCTTTGTATTCTGTATCGGTACCCATGCCGCCATAACATCCGATATTGTTGCTCTGAATAGCGTCGCCGTAAAAATCCTTTTCAATGCCATTAACCGCTGTTCCTGCGCCTATAAGAGGAGAATCCTTTGAAAGCATAAAGCTGTTGATATCCGAATAATCCGTACCGCTGAAGCCGGGTACGGTATTCATTGCACCGAGGTCAACAAACGGAGTCATAACGTTATAATAACAGTTGTTTTCGAACACATTTCCTCTTGATTCATCTATATCATATGCAAAAGTTGCGCCGTCAACAGGGACAATTATATTGTTTGCGATATAGGAATTAAAAAGATTCTTGAACTGAAATTCACCACAGTTGACGATGGTGTTGTTATAGAAACTAAAATCATGCTCCCCCTGCGCACCGACAGCTGTTGTTGAACGTGCTTTGTTATCATTGACGGAAAGACAGTAGCGGACTGTATTGCCGTGATGACCGCTGTGATTGGGGCAGTTGCACATAAAGCGTACGTTATCGTGGGAATAGATATACTGATAAGTGCAGTTGTGCGTGTAAGAATCGAAATCAACCGCCATACCGTCGCCGATATTTTTCTGACCTGCAATTTCGCAATACTGAATTGTGCTGCTTTCGCTTCCCCAGAACCACATTGCCGCAGTAAAATATTCAACACTACCGTCCTTTTTAAGTTCTGCGCCGCCCTGACAGCAATTGATTGCACGGCAATGAGTGACAAGCGCTCCGTCACAAATACCGACAATTACTGCTTCTGCATCCATCTCGTGAAAGTAGCAGCCCTCAATAAGCAGCCCTTTATTATATACGGGGTCAATTTCATCTTCGCTGCACCAAGGAGCTTGCTGTTCATTCCACGAACCCCATATCATAAATCCGTTTGCACAGTTATAGACTTCGCAGTTGCGGATTGTAAGGTCGTTGACGGCATATCTTGATTTTGCAGGCAGACCCTTTACCATAACCGCCGCTCTTGCAGATGCCGCACCGTTTGAAAAATCATCGCGGCTGTGGACTTTATAATTCTGCATATCCTCGAAATAAACATTGTCAATGATAATGCCCTCGGAGGTCTGATTATATGTATCAATCCATATACCCCCACCGTTGGGTGCTTTGATATGAAGGTCTGATACGGTTACATAAGAGCAGTCAAAAAGCTTTATGACTTCTGTTTTGTCATTGGTATAAAGGAGTGCTCTTTCACCTTCACCGTAAGACGAAATAACAACAGGATTTTCCTTTTTGCCGCTGCAAGTCAACGTTACAGCGCATTCGTATTCTCCGCCGTTTTTGAAAAGGAAATGTGTACCCGGTCCCACATTGAGATTCTTTAAACCTGCAATAGATTTAACAGGACTGTCTATATCCGTTCCGCTGTTTGAATCGTCACCGTTTACAGAGTCAAGATAATAATAGTTTTTTTCATTTTCAGCCGCATAAGATAAAAGGCTTATGCTGCAAAAAGCAAACATAAAAGCAACCAAAAGGCTCAAAACTTTTTTTGCTGTTTTCATATTTGTCTCTCCTTTCACGTCACACCCAATTTTAACATAAAAAACACTAAAATCAACCACCAAAACATAAAAAAGCCTCATATTATGTCCGCAAACACTATATGAGGCAATTTAATTTTATTTTACGGGAAGAGATGCAGCAAGCGCACAGACCTCTTTATAGAATTTTCTTATTTCAATCGGGTTTGTGAAAACCCCCATATAATCTGTATGGTCCATTGATTCGATAACGGGCATAACATTCCAGATACCCTTTTCGACATCATTTTCATCATAATCTTTATAAGGCTCTCCGTCGGGATGATGAGCGGAATTTGTACTTACGATGCCGTCATTCACTCTCCAGCTTTCATCAATTGCAATTCCGAAAAGCTCATCTCTGTTATAGCTGCAGATATTGGGTGAAGTGAGCAAAAACAGAGGATTCATTGTCGGCTCGGGATAAAGATTGCCTGTAATCGGGCCTTCAAAAACGCATTCCGAGGAATATGAAAAATAATAGACATCATCAAGCATTTTTATCTTTTCATTTGCCTCTGCTGAACCTTTTACGGTTAAATCATAATATGCGGAATCCTTTGAATTGAGCATTCTTTCGATAAGCTCCGTATCAAAGCTGCCCTCAAAGCCGTCGTCAGGATAATCGGTCAGCCCGAAATGCTCCATCTGAATATCCCATATCGGGCGCAACGGTGTGTTATCAAGAACACCCCAAATATAATAGAAAGCATGCACCATGATATTGATAACGGGATAAGTATCCTTATCGGCAGCAAGCGAACCGTTATGCGGTGCAGAAAGCGTTGTTATTGAGTGGATATAATCCCCTTTCCCGCCTTTAAAGAAATCCGAAACATCATTTCCGGCTTTTCTTTCGGCTGAATCGCCGTATTCAAGAATTGACGCAAAAAGGCGGATTGTCACTCCGCCCATGCTGTGACCGACAAGGTTGATTTTGATTATATCCCCGTTTTCATCGGTCTTGCCGAATGTCGGGCAAAGAGGCTCGTCATAGGTTCTGCCGTAGCGTGAATGACCGTGTTCCTTTGAATGAGCTTCGCCGTAATCAACGGTTGTTCCTGTAAGCTGGGCATAGAGCTCACACGCTCTGTCCCATGCAGAGGACGCACCGCCGACGCATGCTGTATAAACATCATAGCCCTGATTTTCAAGATAACGCGGAATATTTCCTGCCGTTGTTCCCCAATAAGGCATAAATTTATCAATTCCCTGATATTCGCCCCAGCCCATAAGTCCGTGAACAAAAACAAAGGGATAATCGTTTCCCGAAGATTCATCGGCATAAACACCGATTGAAAATGCAGAAACCACCATAACCATACAAAGCAAAACTGCAATTATTTTTCTAAACATTTAAACGCCTCCTTTATTTAAAAGATAACATATTGTTGTTGTTATGTCAATTTTTCATAGCAGGACAAAGAAAAAGAAATGTCCGAATTACATTTAAATCTCAGACATTTCCTTAAAATTATACAAGCTTATTCATTACATCTGGAACATCGGTGATAAGTCCGTCAACTCCGCATTTGAGAAGATACTTTGCAACCTTTTCATCATTAACTGTCCAAACATTCACCTTAACTCCGTTTTCATGGAGTCTTCTGACAAATCTCTTGTTAACCGATGAGAAGTGGGGATGGAAATAATCAGCCTTTATCTCTTTTGCAAACTTAACATAGCCGAAAAGCAGTTTCGTGAAAAAAACCTTCTGCTTCGGGCAGTAAAGATAGCCTGTTTTGCAGTTGGGGTCAACCTTTTTGCATTCAACAAGAACATTGGCATCAAAGCTTGAGATAAGGAGCCTGTCAAAAAGCCCGTGAGCCTTAACGGCATCAATGGTTTTCTTAACAATTTCCATATTACCGTCAAGAGGCGGCTTGATTTCGATATTCATTATCTCGATATCGGCAGTTTCGCAAAGAGCAAGAAACTCTTCAAGAGTCGGGAGCTTTGTTCCTGCATATTTTTCATGAAAATATGAACCGAAATCATATGTGCGGAGCTCTTCAAGAGTCATGCTGCGGATTTCGCCGTTACCGGTTGAGGTTTCGTCAATTGTATAGTTATGACAGACAACGGGAACGCCGTCTTTTGTAAGATGTATGTCTGTTTCAAATCCGTCAACACCGATTTTGATTGAATGCTCAAATGCAGGAAGAGTATTCTGCGGAGCGCGTCTGTTGGCGCCTCTGTGAGAAATTACTTTACAAGCCATTTAAATCACCTTTCAATATACTTATTGATTATAATTTCAGTTTAGCAGAATATGCAAAATATTTCAAGATATTATTACATATTTTACTTTCGTTTTCTTGACTTTATAAGTTATGGATGGTAATATTTAATTGTATATTTTATTATAAAGGATGATTCTTTATGTATATGGAAAAATATGAGTTCTGGTTTGTTGTCGGCAGCCAGTTTCTTTACGGACCCGAGGTGCTTGATATTGTTACGGCAAGGGCAGAAGAAATGGCAGAAAAAATGAACGCAAGCGGACTTCTCCCCTGCAAGGTTGTTTATAAGGTAACCGCAAAAACAAGCGAAGAAATTACAAAGGTAGTTAAAGAAGCAAACTTTGACGATAAGTGCGCAGGCATCATAACATGGATGCATACCTTCTCTCCCTCAAAAATGTGGCTTAACGGTCTCAAAGAGCTTCAGAAGCCCTACTGCCATTTTGCAACACAGTATAACCGCGACATTCCCAACGAAGAGATTGATATGGACTTTATGAATCTCAATCAGGCTGCTCACGGCGACAGAGAGCACGGCTTCATTGCCGCGAGACTCCGCACTCCCAGAAAGGTTATCATGGGTTATTGGCAGGATGAAAAGGTTCTTACAGAGCTCGGCAAGTGGATGCGTTCGGCAGTCGGCGCCGCATTCTCAAAAGGACTTAAGGTTATGCGTTTCGGCGACAACATGAGAAATGTTGCCGTTACCGAAGGCGATAAGGTCGGCGTTCAGGAACAACTTGGCTGGGAAGTCAACACATGGCCCGTCGGCACACTTGTTGAATATATCAACGCTGTAACAGATTCAGAAGTCGATGCACTTATGGCTGAATATGCAGAAAAATATGATATTGCAACAGACAATCTTTATGCTGTACGCTATCAGGCTAAAGAAGAAATTGCAATCAAGAAGATGCTTGATGAACAAGGCTGTAAAGCATACACAAACACCTTCGAGGACCTTCACGGCATGAAGCAGCTTCCCGGACTTGCAAGTCAGCGACTTATGGAGCAGGGCTACGGCTACGGCGGCGAGGGCGACTGGAAGGTTTCCGCAATGACAGCAATCCTCAAAGCAATGACCGAAGGCATGAACGGCGGCTCGGCATTCATGGAGGACTATACATACAATCTCGCACCCGGTGCAGAATATTCGCTCGGTGCACACATGCTTGAGGTCTGCCCCACTCTTGCAGCTGATAAGCCCAGAATTGAAGTTCATCCGCTCGGAATCGGCGGAAAGGGCGACCCTGCAAGACTTGTTTTTGAAGGCAAGGCAGGTCCTGCAGTTGTTGTAAGTCTTATCGATATGGGAGGCAGACTTCGAATGATTTGCCAGGATATCGAATGTGTAAAGCCCATTCTTTCCATGCCAAATCTTCCCGTTGCGAGAGTTATGTGGAGAGCAATGCCCGACCTTTGCACAGGCGCAAAATGCTGGATTATCGCAGGCGGCGCACATCACACCGTTCTCTCATACGATGCAGACGCAGAAATGCTTCGCGATTTTGCAAGAATCATGAACATTGAATTTGTTCATATCAATAAAAACACTACTCCCGAAGGTCTTGAAAACGAACTCTTCCTCAACGACCTTGCATGGAAGCTTAAATAAGATATGATAAAACCGCCGAAGTTTTGAACCTCGGCGGTTGTTGTTTTAAAGTTCTTTCAATGCTTCGGGAAAAAGTTCAACGCTGCGTTTAAGGATTCCGTGCATATGAGCAATTGCTATTCCGTAATTTGTCATGGGAACATCACAATCGTTCGCATGACCTGCTCTGTACTGCATTTCACGGTTATTGAGCATACATCCTCCGCAATGAATTATAAGAGAATATTTTGACAAAGCCTCCGGGAAATCCTTGCCGCTTGTAAACTCAAATTCAATATTTTTATTTGTGTGATTTCTTACCCAATTCGGCATTTTAACCGTACCGATATCGTTGCATTGTCTGTGATGGGTACAGCCCTCTGAAATGAGAACAACATCGCCGTCATTCAGTTTATCAAGCTGTGCTGCGCCATGAACAGCGGCGGTCAAGTCACCTTTATAACGCACAAAAAGTATCGAGAATGATGTCAGCGGAATATCAGCGGGAGTATCCTTTGAAACTTTTCCGAACACCTGCGAATCGGTTATGACAAGCTTCGGCTTTCTGCCGAGCGATTCGAGAGTTGCTTTAAGCTCCGTATCACGGCAGACAACAGCCACCGCACCGCTTTCGATAACCTCTCTGATTACCTGTTGCTGCGGAAGAATAAGCCTGCCTTTGGGGGCGGATTCATCAATCGGAACAACAAGAACAACCAAATCGTTCGGTTCGATAAGGTCGGCAACGATTTTTTTGCCGCTCTCCCACCCTTTTGCCATTCGCGCAATCATTTCCTTGAGCTCATTTATATTTGTTCCGTCTGCAGCGCTGACATATATCGAATTTTCATTTTTTTCGGGAACATCTTCAAACAAATCGGCTTTGTTGTACGCTACAACATAGCTGATTTTTTTGCTTTCAAATGCAGAAATCAGGTCTTTATCGGCATTTTGAATACCTTTCGATGCATCGACAACAAGAACCGCTATATCGCAATAATTGAGTGCCTGCTTTGCACGCTTTACACGCATCTCGCCAAGCTCTCCCTCATCGTCAACACCGGGTGTATCAATAATAACAACGGGACCGAGAGGCAGAAGCTCCATTGCTTTTTTTACGGGGTCAGTTGTCGTACCCTTAACATCGGAAACCAACGAAAGATTTTGACCCGTAACTGCATTGACAATGCTTGACTTACCCGCATTTCTCATGCCAAAAAAGCCGATATGGATTCTTTCGGCAGAAACAGTTTCATTAAGACTCATAAAAACTCCTTAAAATCTGAAGTCGCGTCGGTTCGAGGCTTTGATATCCTCAATATTTTTCTCTGCAATTGCTCTGACCTTTTCGCCTGGAATCTTTTTAAGCTCATTCTTTATAAGCTCAAATCCGATTTTCTTTGTTTCCTCGCTTGCGTAGTCAACAAGATATTCGGTAAGAGTCATCAATGCATTCGGATGGCAGCAATTAAGAATCTGACCGTTTTTACAAAGAGCCATAAATCTGTCACCCGTTCTGCCCTCTCTGTAACATGCGGTACAGAATGAAGGAATGTGCTTAAGCTCCATAAGCCAACTGACAACCTCATCAAGAGTTCTCTGGTCGGAAACGTCAAACTGCTCGGAATCATGCGGTCTTTCTTCTTCGGTGTAGCCACCGACAGATGTTCTTGAAGCACCGCTTATCTGTGAAATACCAAGGCGCAGCGCTCTGCCTCTGACAGCCTCTGATTCTCTTGTTGAGATAATCATGCCTGTGTAAGGCACGGCAATTCTGATACATGCAATAAGCTTTTCAAAAAGCTCATCGGCAATACCATTATCAAAGGCATCGGGGTCAATATCGTCCGCTCTTTTGAGTCTGGGAACACTGATTGTGTGAGGACCGACGCCATGAACGGCTTCAAGATGCTCTGCGTGCATCATAAGACCCGCAAACTCATACTTATAAAGCTCAAGCCCGAAAAGCACACCGAGACCGACATCGTCAATTCCACCCTCCATAGCTCTGTCCATAGCTTCTGTATGATAGTCATAATCATGCTTGGGGCCTGTGGGATGAAGCTTGAGATAGCTCTCTTTATGATAGGTTTCTTGGAAGAGAATGTATGTGCCGATTCCAGCATCCTTAAGCTTGCGGTAATTCTCGACGGTTGTTGCAGCAATATTAACATTAACGCGACGGATTGCTCCGTTTTTATGGTTAATGCTGTAAATTGTTTTGATGCATTCAAGGATATATTCAATGGGATTATTTACAGGGTCCTCGCCTGCCTCAATTGCAAGGCGCTTATGGCCCATATCCTGAAGAGCGATAACTTCCTTTGCTACCTCTTCCTGTGTAAGCTTTTTTCTTGCAATGTGCTTATTTTTTAGATGATAAGGACAATATACGCAGCCGTTCACGCAGTAGTTTGAAAGATAAAGAGGAGCAAACATAACAATTCTGTTGCCGTAAAATGCCTGCTTGATTTCTTCTGCAAGTTTTAACATTTCCTCATTTTTCTCTGGAATATCACAGGCAAGAAGGACTGACGCTTCTCTGTGAGTAAGACCTGCGCAGGTTGTTCCCGTTGCGGTTCTCTTGGGACGTGCTTTTTCAAGAATACTGTCAATAAGCTCTGCGTTATTCTTATTCTGCTCCGCATATTCGAGCGTTGCAAGTATCTCTTCGTGATTGATAAATTCTTCTGCTTTGAGTGATTTGGGATTATAAATTGCCATATCAATTTCCTTTCTTATGATTGCCTATATTTGTAACTATTTTATATCCTATTGATTCCATACGTTCCTCAAGCATTCGTTTGTTTGCGGCTGCTTCAGCTCCGCTTGAAAGCTTGTTATTATAAAGCTGATATTTCTGCTTTGCATCTTCAGGTGAAAGATTCGGCATAACGACATTTGCACCCGAAAGTATTCCTTTTTCTCTGCCAAAAGAATCAATTGAGCCGAGCGCCGTTGTAGCAGGAAGAAGAATATCGGGAGAAATCAGCCTGACGATTGAGAGAAGATAGCAGGTAAGCTCAACCGTACCCGCAGGAAAATTTGAAAATTCGGTATCCTTATGCGGAATAAAAGGTCCGATTCCGCACATTTCGGGTCTAAATTCTTCTATGAACTTGAGGTCTTTCGCAAGAGTTGCAGATGTCTGATAAGGAGAGCCTACCATAAATCCGCAACCGGTTTGAAATCTGAGTTTTTTAAGGTTTTTCAGGCATTCCATGCGGTTATCAAATGACATATCCGCAGGGTGAAGCTTTTCATAATGTTCTTTATCGGCGGTTTCGTGGCGGAGAAGATATCTGTCTGCGCCGGCTTCACGGAGTTTTTTATAGCTCTCAAAGCTTCGTTCACCGAGAGATAATGTTACCGCGCAGTCGGGGTATTTTAATTTTATTGAAGTAATTATATCGCACAAAAAATCATCACTGAAATGAGAATCTTCGCCGCCCTGCAAAACAAAGGTGCGGTAGCCGAGAGGATAACCCTCGTCACAGCATAAAAGTATCTGCTCCTTCGTAAGACGGTATCGCTCACAGTTTTTGTTACCTCTTCTTATTCCGCAATAACAGCAGTCATTTTTGCAGATATTGGATATTTCGATTAATCCTCTGATATAAACATCATTTCCGTAAACTTCTTTTCGTTTTTCAACAGCCTTTTCAGAAAGGATTTTTGCGGCTTCTTCATTTCGGTTTTCTATCAGAAATTCGTATTCGGCAAGGGTCAGGCTCTGCTCCTTTTCGAGCTTGTTTATTAACTCAATCATTGAAAATTTTGTTTGAATAAGCTGTTTTTACACTTATTCCGTCAAGCTTTCCGATTTTGCCTGTCAGCTCCGAAATCGTGTTCTGCGGAGCATCAACGGCAAGGCTGACTATGCTTAAACCGCGCTCTTTATAGGGCAAACCCATTCTGCCGACAATAAAATCTCCAAATTCATGAAGAAGGGAATTGAGAGTTTCAACCGAATCTTTGTTTTCAACTATTATACCGATAACCGCTATTCTTTTTTCCATAATTACCTCCGCAAAAAAGAAAACTGCGCCCTGACAAAAAGGCGCAGCTATGGTATATACAAATATAACATATTCATGCACCTTTCACTCGGAAATTCCTTATGTCAGGATTGTAATTTAATTATATAATGTTTTAGAATTATTGTCAATGACAGTATTGACCAAAATTAACAAAGGTGATAAACTATCCGTTTGGAAGAAGGTAATAAAATGGAAACACTCATTAAAAATAAAAACGAAAATAAAATAATATTTATCTGCTGGCTTGCCTATACGGCAGCATATGTCGGCAGACTCAATTTCAACGCATCAATTGTCGCAATTATCTCTGATCTCGGAGTAACGAAAGCTGATGCAGGGCTTGTAAGCTCATTCTTTTTCTTCGCTTACGGCGCAGGTCAGCTTATAAACGGCATTCTTTCGAAGAAATATAACGCAAAAATCATGATTTTTCTTTCGCTTACCTGCTCTGCCGTTTTCAACATTATGATGCCCGTATGTAATGACATTTCAATGATGAAATTCATATGGATGGGTAACGGAATCGTTCAGTCAGTATTATGGAGCACACTCATAAAAACCCTCTCGGATTTTGTTTCTGATAAAAAGCTGCCCAAAGCAATCCTTGCAATGAGCACAACGGTTGCAATCGGAACACTTGTCGCCTACGGTATTTCATCGCTCTCGGTGCGCATGGATAATTGGCAGACTGTTTTTTACGTTGCGTCGGCTGTTCTTGTTATCAGCGCCATAATCTGGTTTATACTTTTCGGCAAAGCACCCGAAAAAGCCATTCAAGCTGAAGAAATCAAAGCTGAAAAGGTCAAAATGGCAAAGCCTGTTCTTCTTGCGCTTTTGCTTGCCGCATTTGCAGGAGTGGCAAACGGATTTATCAAAGACGGCATAAACACGTGGGTACCCTCTGTTCTTTATGAGGAATTTGATGTTTCTCAATCGTTTTCCATTCTTCTGACACTTCTTTTACCGATGGTTTCTACAATGGGTGCAGCCATTGCAAAAAAGATACACGAAAAAATCAAATCCCACGCCGCCATGAACTGCATATTCTATATCTTTTCAGCAGCGCTTTGCGGCGGAATACTTTTCTCACTTAAGATACACAGCATTGTTACGATTATGATTTGCTTCATTTGTGTTGCATGCGGAATGTCAATGATTAACAACGTTATCACAAGCATGTTTGCGCTCGATTACCGCAGAATGCTCAATGCAGGCTTTGCCGCAGGGCTTCTCAACACCTTCTGCTATATCGGCAGCACAGTAACATCTTACACTCTCGGCGCCGTTTCACAGAATCATGGCTGGAACGCTGTTTTCACAATAATGCTCGGTGTATGTGTTATTGCCGCAGTAATCTGTTTTGCAGGAATCTTAAGCGAAAGAAAAATGAAGGAGAAATAAAATGATAAGATTTGACTGCGACTATCTTGAGGGAGCTCACCCGAAAATAATCGAAAAGCTCGTTGAAACAAATATGGAACAAACCGCAGGCTACGGCTGTGACCCGCATTGCACCAGAGCTAAAGAAATGATTAAAAAAGTATGCAACGCACCCGAAAGCGATGTTCATTTTCTTGTCGGCGGAACACAGACAAACACCGCTGTTATAAGCAGCGCACTTCGTATTCACCAAGGCGTTATCAGCGCACAGTCGGGTCATATAAACGTTCATGAAAGCGGAGCAATCGAGGCTACGGGTCACAAGGTGCTTGCGCTCCCCTCAAGCAACGGCAAGCTGACCACTAAACAGATTGAAGAATGCTTTAACGCTCATCACAACGATGTCTGCCATGAGCATATGGTTCAGCCTGCGATGGTTTATATTTCGCTGCCGACAGAGGGCGGAACGGTTTATACAAAGAAAGAGCTTGAAGATATATATTCGGTTTGCAAAAATACGGGAATGTTTCTTTATATCGACGGCGCAAGACTCGGCTACGCACTTGCAAGCGACGGATGCGACCTGACTCTTCCCGATGTTGCGGCAAACTGTGATGTTTTTTACATCGGCGGAACAAAGGTCGGCGCACTCTTCGGGGAAGCACTTGTAATTAACAACGAATACCTCAAAAAAGATTTCAGATATGTAATTAAACAAAAGGGCGGACTTCTTGCAAAAGGAAGGCTTCTCGGAATACAGTTTGAAACGCTTTTTGAAGACGGGCTGTATTTTGAAATTTCCGCCTATGCGATTGAATGCGCAAAAAGGATTCATGAAATTTTCGAATCTAACGGATATGAGTTTCTGTTTGATTCAACAACAAATCAGCAATTCCCGATTATTCCCGATAATGAACTTGAAACTCTCTCAAAAGAATTTACTTATGATTATTGGTGCGCTCTTTCCGATAAAAAAAGCGGAGTAAGATTCTGCGCAAGCTGGGCAACAAAACAGGAAAACCTCGATAAACTTGAAAACGCCGTTAAGGCGCTGAAATAAAAGTTTAACCGCACATCAAAGCAGCTGCTTCGGTGTGCGGTTATCATTATTTTTCAAGTTTTTTCAATGGAACATTCATAATTTTCAGAAGAAAATCATTGAGAAATTTTGAAGATAAAACCAAAGTTGTTATTATTGATAACGGAATAACAACCCATTCCGAGCCCTGCGGAAACCATTCCGCAAATATATTTTTACATTCAAAAACATTATAAACACAGTAAAAGACAACGTAATGAAAAACATATACGGAAAGCGTTCTCTGTCCGAGTCTTGCAGCAAAGCCAAACGGAGTTTTGTTCGGAATAAGGATAATGACAGCGCAACTGATTATAGTAACTGCAGCATAATAAGTAAGTCTGAAAAAGAAACCCTTTTCCGTATTTGGCGCTAAAGATAAGAAAGAATTTCTTCCCGTCAGTAAAAGGCGTACCCAATAAATATCGTCGCATTTATAAACAACAAATATTATAAGTCCGATAATTAACGCTGCCGATAAAAGCTTTTTAATCTTACCGCTGCAAAATTTTTCAACCTTTTTTCTGTCAAGAGCATATCCGAGATAAAAGAACGGATAAAAAACAATAACTCTTGAAAGGCTCAAAAAGTTGCCGATGCTTGAATCATAACCTGCAAAGCACGCAAGAAGAACGCTGAACACAAGAACATATGCAGGAGAAAAATCCTTAATAAGCATTGTTATGACCAAAAAAAATGCCATTGCAAGCAGATACCATGGAAATCCGCCTTCAGAGAAAAGCTCAAATTTCGGGCTTTTCCCTGCAAGAAGCTGTGTCACAAGAATGACAGCTTTCATAAAAACATACATAACTATAAATCCGAACACTTTTTCTTTTCGTTTTTCATCAACCGTTCTTTTTGAAAACAAACCTGAAACGAAGAAGAAAACGGGCATATGAAAGCTGTAAATAAAGATGTAGAAGCCTCTCATAATTTCGGATTCGCCCGTGTAATAATCTGCCGCATGGCCGAGAACAACAAGAAAAATCATGACAAACTTGACAATATCCCATTTTTGAGATCTGCCGTCAGCATCATGCTTCAGCTTTATGTTTGCCATGATATCTCTCCTCTTATTTTGATTCTTTTAAAGCATTGTAGAGCTTTTCGCAATGGTTTTCTTTGGTGATAAAGAAATCACGCATTCTCTCATCAAAAATCGCCTTGGGCTTAAAATCATTTCCGACGATATCTTCAAGACCTTTCAGAAGCTCATCTGCAGTTTCGGTAACCTCGCCGAATCCCTCTTCAAGCGGCAAATCAAGTTTATAATAGCTGTGAGTAACACCCGCTCTGAAATGCTCGTAATCCGGAACAAAATAAAGAATCGGACGCTGAAGATATACAAAATCAAAAACAATTGACGAATAATCGGTTATCATCAATGCGTAATTCTGCATTTCAATATCGCTCTCAACAATATTTATTCTCGGGTTATCAACCTTAAAACAATGATTATAGGGGCTGAAAATGGGGTGATTCTTGAAATCAAGAACAAGGTCATGTTTTTCAAGAATTTCAGCAAGCTTATCTGAATTTAAGAAATCGTTAATCTGAACAAAAAATGGTGATGTGAGGAATTTATCCTCAAAAAGCACCCTTGTATTATTCACATAATCACCGATAAGATTTTTACGCCATGAGGGTGAGAACAGTATTCTTCTTTGCGGTTTTTCATTAGTATTGACAGCATCAAATCTCGGCATACCGGTACATATAAGATCATTATCTCTGAAGTTATAGATATTCTTGAAATTTTCAAATTCAAAAGTTGAAGAAACAACAACCTTATCAACATTTGACCTTTCTTTCGAATAAAGAAGGGGCAGATTTGCATGGAGAATGCCGTGCTGAAGATAAATAACCTCATAATCGACTATGTCTGAATACCACTTGATTGACATACCGTCAAACGGAGAAATAATTGAAACCGAGTTAAAAGAAGTAAGGATTTTATTACAGTTGAGGAACAAAAGCTTATGCTTAAGGCTCTTGAACTCAATCAAGCGCTTTCTCTGCTCCGCATTGAAATACTTTGAAGGGTCTTTAAGACCGTCTGTGATATAATATCTTTCAATTCCGTCATTCTTTGAAAAATCGTTAAGGAACTGATAATAGGCATTATCAAAAATATTTTCTCTGTCGCAATAAAGCCAGATTTCTTTATCCTTTTTGAGCTTTTTGGCTATCTTGCGGTAAAGAAGCGCTCTTATGTTTTCTGCTCTCACTGTGTTATCCGCAAAAGCAGAAAACTCATCAAGTACTTTGTTGTTTGATTTATTGATATCAAAAATCTTTGTTTTGGGATTGAACTCAACGGCATATTCTCCGCAGGCGGCTTTATATTTGGTGCCGTTTACCGCGCATCTGAAGCCGAACATAATTTTAGGAACAATGACAACTCCGTCAATTTCCATCATAAAAGTAAAACTGTTTGAATCTTTGAGCTCTATTTCTATATCAAATCCACCGAAGGAATTGGTCTGTGTCTTACTTTTATAAAAACTGAAGGTTGTTTCCTGCAAAGGTATATCATGAGGAACATTGTTAATATCCGTATAATAAAAACGAATTTTTCTGTGATCCAGAACACCGTTCTTTACATAACCCATAAGAGAAAAACGGTTATTGTGTATTCTCAACATATTCAGAACAACAGTATGATTCTGCGAAAACCAGAGATAACCTTCATTGAAAGCACTGAACACGCTGCTGTTTAAAGCATATTCATTCTTTTCTTCCTTAAGACGCATCAGATACTCAATATGGAACGGGTCAACATAAATTGAGTTACAGATTATTCTGTTATCAATCTGTTTGAGTATATTTTTAAGGCGTTCAAGCTGACGGCTTTCTGTTTCTTCATCAACGTGGCTGACCAGCATATCGGCTGTTATTCTCCAACCGAGATTATAGATAACCAACGCCTGCGCAACGGGATGAGGCTTTCCGTTCTTATCCCTGGCAAAATCAATGAGTCTTTCAAGAAAAGAGGAATACTGCTCAAAGCAATAATAGGGATTGTTCATAACAGAGCTTGCGGAATTTGAGTGGCGGTAATATGTATAAACAGCCTCTTTAACAAATCCGAATTTCTGCTTTTTCATCATCCAGGAAAAGATAAAGAACTGATCCTCGCCCAATGAAAGTGACTCATCAAAAAGAACTCTTTCATTTGCAGGAACATTTTTGACGCAAACATTCATCGTTGTCTGAAGCATGCGGGGATCCATATCATAAATTCCGTTATTTACGAGAAGGTCAAAGCGCTTATGGGTTGTTACAACACCCTTTTCATTAACATAATCAATCGAATAAGTCACTATATCAGTTTCATCATAGTGCTTTTCAAAAAACTCATATATTTTTTCAAGTGTGTTTGATGAAAGACTGTCATCGGCATCAAGAAAAATTATATATTTTCCCTCTGAAAGCTCAATACCCTTGTTTCTCGCACTCGAAACACCGCCGTTCTCTTTTTCAAAATAAACAATATTGGGGTCGCTTGCAAATCCCCTGCATATTTCACCGCTCTTATCCTTCGAGCCGTCATTGACAAAAACAATCTGAAAATCGCTGCGGTCCATAGTCTGCTTATAAAGACTTTGAAGACAGCTCTCAAGATAATTTTCACAATTATACACGGGAATTACGACTGACATTTTATATTTATAATTCAACATCAATTCACATCCATTTGCATTGTTTATTTTAACAAAAATTGACCGAAGCGCTGCTTCGGTGACCCTATTTTACACTATTATTTATCAAAAATCAATACAAATCTGTTTTGTTATTATTAGCTGTCTATTTTATTGACAAAAAAGCTAAAGGAGTGTATGATGTATTTTGTATGGAGTTAAATTCGAATAATTTACGGAGGTAAGTAAATGAACAGATACGAAAGCGCAAAAGAGCTTTACGGAAAATTCGGAATAGACACCGAAGAAGCGCTCGCAAAGCTTGGCGATATAACTGTTTCCGTACATTGCTGGCAGGGCGACGATGTTTGCGGCTTCGACAGCGACGACGCTCTTTCGGGCGGTATTCAGACAACCGGAAACTACCCCGGCAAAGCAAGAAATCCTGAAGAGCTTATGGCGGATATTGACAAGGCATTCAGCCTTATTCCCGGCAAAAAGAAGCTCAATCTTCACGCAAGCTACGCAATTTTTGACGGCAACAGAGCAGACAGAGATGCCATCAAGCCCGAGCATTTTGCAAAGTGGGTTGAATTTGCGAAAGCAAGAAACATAGGCATCGACTTTAACCCCACCTTTTTCTCGCATCCCATGGTAAAAGATGGACTCACTCTTTCATCGCCCGATGAAAATGTCCGCAAATTCTGGGTTGAACACGGCAAAAGATGCGTTGAACTATCGGATTATTTTGCAAAAGAAACAGGTTATCCCTGCGTTATGAACATCTGGATTCCTGACGGATATAAGGATATCCCTGCAGACCGCATGTCCCCCAGACTCCGTTTCAAAAAATCGCTCGATGAAATTCTCGAAACGCCTTATGATAAGAACAATGTTTACATCACACTCGAATCAAAGGTTTTCGGCATCGGTCTTGAAAGCTACACAGTCGGCTCGGCTGAATTTTGCCTGAGCTATTCAATTCAGAAGGGCATTGTTCCCCTCATGGATAACGGTCATTACCACCCCACGGAGCTTGTTTCGGATAAGATTCCTTCCATGCTCGCATTCAGCGATAAAATCGCTCTTCATATAACAAGAGGCGTGCGCTGGGACAGCGACCATGTTGTTATTCTTGACGATGAAACAAAAGAAATCGCAAAGGAAATCGTGCGCAACGATGCTCTTGACAGAGTATTTATCGCAACAGACTATTTTGATGCATCAATCAACCGTATCAGTGCATGGGTAACGGGCGTCAGGAATGTTCAGAAGGCATTGCTTTTTGCTCTGCTTCAGCCCTCAAAGAAGATGCAGGTTCTTCAGGACGAAGCAAACTTCACAGAGCTTATGATTCTCGGCGAAGAAATGAAAACCATGCCCATGGGCGATATCTGGGCAGAATTTCTTAACAGACAAGGCATTGAAAGCTGCTATTTAAACAGCATTAAAGAATATGAAGAAAAGGTATTGGTGAACAGAAAATGAAAAACATCTTTGAAGCACCCTTTGTAGTAGGAATGTGCAAGGCAACAGCCAACATGTACCGCATGGGCTGGGACGAAAGAAACGGCGGTAACATCAGCATGATGCTTGAAAATGATGAAGTTGCAGAGTATCTTGACATCAACAAGCCCATCAGAACAATTGAAATGGGCTTTGATGCAAGTGTTCTTATCGGCAAGATTTTCATTGTTACAGGCACAGGCAAATACTTTAAGAATGTTATTGATGACCCCGAAAACAATCTCGGCATCATCAAAATTGCTGAAAACGGCACAACCGCAGAGCTTCTCTGGGGTTACAGCGACGGCGGCAGACCCACATCAGAGCTTCCCGCTCATCTTATGAGCCACATTTCAAGACTCTCAAAGAATCCCGAAAACAGAGTTATCATGCACAGCCACCCCACAAACACCCTTGCAATGACCTATGTTCATGAGCTTTCGGAGAAGAAATTCACACATTCTCTCTGGGAAATGTGCACAGAGTGTATGGTTGTTTTCCCCGACGGCATCGGTGTTCTTCCCTGGATGGTTTGCGGCACGAACGAAATCGGTATCGCAACAGCAGAAAAGATGAAAGAATTCCGCCTTGTTATCTGGGGTCAGCATGGCATCTACGGCTGCGGCAAAGACCTTGACGAAGCTTTCGGTCTTATCGAAACTGTTGAAAAAGCTGCACAGCTTTACATGATGACCGCTCACCTCCCCAGAGTCAACACAATCACAGACCCCGACCTTGTTGAAATCGTTAAAGCATTCAAGCTTGAAGATGTATACAGAAGAGATTTTCTCAATCTTTAATATTTACAGGAGGAAATAACAATGGCAAACAGATTTGTACTTAACGAAACATCATACCACGGCAAGGGCGCTATCGCTGCAATTGCTGATGAATTTAAGGCAAGAAGCTTCAAGAAAGCTCTTGTATGCTGCGACCCCGACCTTATCAAATTCGGTGTTGCAGATAAAGTGTTCAATGTTCTCAAGGGCGCTGATATTGCATACGATGTTTTCAGCACAATTCAAGCTAACCCCACCATCGAGAATGTTCAGGCAGGCGTTGAAGCTTTCAAGGCAAGCAGTGCAGACTGCATCATCGCTGTCGGCGGCGGTTCATCAATGGATACAGCAAAGGCTGTTGGCATCATCATTGCTAACCCCGAATTTGCAGATGTACGTTCACTCGAGGGCGTCGCTCCCACAAAGAACAAGTGCGTTCCCATCATTGCTGTTCCCACAACCGCAGGTACAGCAGCTGAAGTAACAATCAACTATGTTATCACCGATGCACAGAACAACAGAAAGATGGTCTGCGTTGACGTTCACGATATTCCCGTTGTTGCCGTTGTTGATCCTGACATGATGTCAACAATGCCTGCAGGGCTTACCGCTGCAACAGGCATGGATGCTCTTACTCATGCAATCGAAGGTTACATCACCAAGGGTGCATGGGAGCTCAGCGACATGTTCCACATCAAAGCTATCGAAATCATTGCAAAGAGCCTTCGCGGCGCTGTTGCAAACACAGATGAAGGCAGAGAGGGCATGGCTCTCGGTCAGTACGTTGCAGGCATGGGCTTCTCAAACGTAGGTCTCGGCATTGTTCACTCAATGGCTCATCCCCTCGGTGCTCTTTATGACACACCTCACGGTGTTGCAAATGCAATCATTCTTCCCACAGTTATGGAATACAATGCACCCGCAACAGGCGACAAGTACAGAGATATTGCAAAAGCCATGGGCGTTGAAGGTACAGATACAATGAGCATTGAAGATGCTCGCAAGGCAGCTATTGATGCTGTTAAGCAGCTTTCAATCGACGTCGGCATTCCCGCTGACCTTAAAGAAATCGTTAAAGCAGAAGATATCCCCTTCCTCGCACAGTCAGCATTTGATGATGCTTGCAGACCCGGCAATCCCAGAGATACAAGCGTTGAAGAAATCACCGCTCTTTATAAATCACTTATCTGATAATTGCGATAAAAAAGGCTCGGAGTTTTGAACTCTGAGCCTTTTCGTATATTCAGATTATTTGTCTTTCTTTTCTTTCTTCGGGCGTGCGCCGAGAGAATTAAGACCGGTTACGCAAAGAATGATGATACCCATAACAACAAAAATGCCGAGCATCCCCGTTCCCATAATAGGAAGCGAATCTATAAATCTGTCGGGGGTAAATGCAAATTCATACTGCATAGCCTGTTCGGTTGCTTCAATAATCTGTTCTGCAAGCTGTGTTGTCTGTTCCATAAATACCATTTCCTCCTATTATTTAACAAGTGCGCCTACAAGTGTAAGGATAAGACCGCCTGCGATAACCGAAGCAACCTGACCCGAAACATTAACGCCGACCGAATGCATGAGAAGGAAGTTCTGGTTATCCTCTGCAAGGCCCATCTTATGAACAACTCTTGCGGACATGGGAAATGCCGAAATACCTGCCGCACCGATCATGGGGTTAATCTTATTCTTTGTAAAGAGATTCATGAGCTTTGCAATCATAATACCGCCGAAGGTATCAACAACGAATGCAACAAGGCCGAGGCACATAATAAGAATTGTTTCGAAACGGAGGAAATCCTCTGCAACCATTTTCGAAGCAATGGTGAAGCCAAGGAAAATAGTGATAAGGTTTGCGAGAACATTCTGTGCTGTATCTGAAAGTGAATTAAGAACACCGCATTCTCTGATAAGGTTACCAAACATAAGGAAACCGATAAGAGCTGTTGCATCGGGAGCAACAAGTCCGACAATAATTGTAACAACAATGGGGAAGAGAATCTTTGTTGTCTTTGAAACCTTCTTACCTGTGTTCTTCATGCGGATAAGACGCTCTTTCTTTGTTGTGCAGAGTTTGATGATGGGAGGCTGCACAATGGGAACAAGAGCCATATAGGAATAAGCAGCAACCATGATAGCTGCCGTATAATTTGAGTCAAGCATGTTTGCAACGAAGATTGAAGTGGGGCCGTCTGCCGCGCCGATAATTGCGATTGATGCAGCATCCTTAAGGTCAAAGCCGAAGAGAGATGCGAGGCATAGAGTGAAGAAAATACCAAACTGCGCCGCTGCGCCGAAAATCATAAGCTTGGGATTCGTCAGAACCGGCTCAAAGTCAATCATCGCACCGATACCGATGAAAAGAATCAACGGAAAAAGCTCGTGGCTGTCAATACCGATCTCAAACAAGAAATCAATAACAGCTCTCACACCCGAAACCTCGCCTGTAACTTCAGGGCTGGGAATGGGCAGGTTTACAAGAATTGCACCAAATCCCATGGGGAGAAGAAGAGTGGGTTCCATTTCTTTTTTGATTGCAAGGTAAATCAGCAAACCGCCGATTATCCACATAACAACCTGCTGCCACTCAAGATTAAACAAGTTTGCAAAAACTGCGGACATTTTATCCTTCCTTTCTTTAAGCGCAAATTCGGTTTATTTTATCATTTCTTTGACAATAATTCAAGTATAAATGTAAAATTTTATTAATTTTTCTTATAAAAAATATACCGGCTCCGGACACAATCCGATGGAGCGGTATATTTAAAATGTGCTGTTTTTGCATATAAATACATCACATTAATGCGAAAACGCTCGGTATTATAGTGCAAATCCACGAATTTTTGCAGGATTTCAAAATAACACTTGCAAAATCCTTTGGCATATTATAGAATATACAAGATTCAGCATTTATTTTCGGAGGTTTACCAAAATGAACATTCAGAATTTATCACGCGAACAGCTTCAAGAAAGACTGGCTGTTCTTAATGAAAAATATAACGGTTATAAGTCACTTGAGCTCAAGCTTGACATGTCGAGGGGAAAGCCCGGAGCTGACCAGCTTGAACTATCAAATGACATGCTTGACCCTGCCCTTCTCGGCAGTTTCAAAGCATCAAACGGATTTGACGTACGCAATTACGGAATCCTTGACGGTATTCCCGAATGTAAAAAACTTTTTGCTGAAATTTTCGGTGTGCCTTCCGATAATGTTATTGTTTTCGGCAACGCAAGCCTTACAATTATGTATGATTATATTGCACAGTGCATGATTTTCGGCGCAGGTGCAGAGCCCTGGGCAGCGCAGAGCGGAATTAAATTTCTCTGTCCCGTTCCCGGATATGACAGACACTTTTCAATTCTCGAGCAATTCGGAATTGAAATGGTAAACATTCCTACTGATAAAAATGGTCCCGATATGGACATGATTGACGAAATCATCAAAGACGAAAAGGTTAAGGGTATCATCTGCGTTCCCATGTATTCAAACCCCTCGGGCATAACTTATTCCGATGAAACCGTACGCCGCTTTGCTGCTCTTAAACCTGCCGCTAAAGATTTCAGAGTTATCTGGGATAATGCATATTGCGTTCACCATATTGAAGATACGCATGACACACTTCTCAACATTTTTGATGCCGCAAAAGAATACAGCAGCGAAGATTTCTTTATTGAAGTTACATCAACATCAAAAATCACCTTCCCCGGTGCAGGCATTTCCGCACTTGCCGCTTCTGATGAAAATATCAAGGCAATAAAGAGCAGAATGACCGTTCAGACCATCGGCTACGATAAAATAAACATGCTCCGTCACGCCGCATATCTTAAGAATAAGGCAGGCGTTGATGCTCACATGCTCCGCCATGCAGAAATTCTCAAGCCAAAGTTTGATGCCGTACTTTCGACGTTTAAAAGCGAGCTTTCGGGCAAGGGTATTGCAAGCTGGACTGTTCCCAACGGCGGATACTTTATCAGCCTTGACGTCTGCGAGGGCTGTGCCAAGAGAACCGTTGCTCTCTGCAAAGAAGCAGGCGTTACCCTGACCGGTGCAGGCGCAACCTATCCCTACGGCAAAGACCCCGAAGACAAAAACATCCGCATTGCCCCCACCTTCCCGTCAAGGGACGAACTCTGCAAAGCGGTTGAGATTCTTTGTCTTTGCGTCGAAATCGCCGCAATTGAAAAGATTCTCGGTTAATAAAATTAACCTATTCCCATTTTTTCAAAGAAGCCTTCGGAGCTTATTCCGTAAGGTCTGTTATATCTGCCGAGCCCGAAAAGCCATTCGGACTCGGATTTTTTTATTATGTTTACCCTTTCTTCGCAGGTTAATACCATTTCAATTCCGCATTTTTTCAATATATCCTTACTTTCGCCACTGTAGCTTCCGAACGGATATGCAAATGCAACAGGTGCTTTTCCCACATGCTCAAGCATCTTCTCTTTCATTTTTGACACATCATCCGATAAAAATTCACGGTATTGCTCCAAAGTTTCACTTTTTTTCTTTTTCGCACCTGAACGACCTGCCGTATTCTTATGTAAGTCATAGGAGTGACTTTGTATATCTATAACATTTCCATTACACAGTTCCTTTATTTCCACCCATGTCAGATTTGAATAATTAAGATTATGGTCATCAATCTCGGAATAATAATCAGCAAGCGAGCCAACCACAAATCCGACAGCGGTAAATCCGTATTCTTCAAGCAACGGCAAAGCATATGAATAAATTGTTTCACAGCCGTCATCAAAGGTCAGCATTATAGGTTTTTCAGGCAAATCACTTTTGCCTTTTGAAAAATCAAGTAATTGTTGAACGGTAACGGTTTCATAACCTCTGCTTTTTAAAAATTTCAAATCTTTTTCAAACTGCTCAAGAGTTAAAACATATTTTCCCGCTCTCGACTCAGACTTCGTAAGCTGATGATACATAATAATCGGCATTTCAACACCGTTCTGCAATGCAGAAACCGAAACAACCTTTATAGCAGTTAAAGAAACCATAAATAACAAAAAAACAAAAACTACAAGTATAAAATATTTTTTTTTTAGCTTTAAAATCATTGTTTCGCATCTCTCTTTCAGTCAATTATATTCCGAAAAAATCAATATTAGACTGTTGCAGGATTCAAAAAATATGGTATAATATAACAAACAAAATTGATAAAAAAGGAATGGTAAATCATGAAATTCAAGCGTGCTTTTTCAGCAATTACTGTGTTGTTTCTGATTTTTTCTCTTATTCTTTGCGGATGCGGAAACAATACAGCTCATCCCGAAGCGTCCACCGAAATTGAAAGTGTTGAACCGGGTGAAGACGGATACAAATATCATTTTACTCTCGAAGTTGTTGATGCAGACGGCAATCAAAGACTGATTGATTACGCAACAAACAGAGAAATTCTCGGAGACGTTCTTCAGGAAAGAGGATTTGTTAAAGGAGAACAGGGCGATTACGGTCTTTACATTAAAGAAGTCAACGGAATCGTTGCCGATTACAGTACAACAGGCACCTATTGGGCATTTTATATTGACGGAGTTATGGCAACAACAGGTGTTGATCAAACAAAAATTGTTGACGGTGCAACATATTCTTTAAAAATTGAGAAATAAAAAATTTATCTGCTTTCGGTTTGATGAAAGCAGATTTTTTTTGTTAAACTGTTGAATTAGTAAATTCTGCGTGATATAATTCAGAATATGGAAAAGAAAAATAACACACAAATTCTCGAACAGATCAAAGGTGGACTTATTGTTTCCTGCCAAGCCCTGTCAACAGAGCCATTATATGACAGCTACATAATGAGCAAAATGGCTTATGCTGCGTTCCTCGGCGGTGCCGTCGGAATAAGAGCAAATACTGTTGTTGACATTCTGGCTATCAGAGAAAGAGTCGACCTTCCGATCATAGGCATCATCAAAGAAGTTTATCCTGACAGCGATGTTTACATCACTCCCACTATGAAAGAGGTTGATGCTCTTGTTGAAATCGGTTGCGAGATCATCGCAGTTGATGCAACAAACAGAGTAAGACCTGGTGGAGTTACTTTTGAAGAGTTTTTCAAAGAAGTCCGTGCAAAATATCCCGACCAGCTTTTCATGGCGGACACATCATGCTTCGAAGAGGGTAAGCTTGCTCTTGAACTCGGCTTTGACCTTCTCGGTACAACCATGAGCGGCTACACACCATATACCCAAGGCACTACCCTGCCCGATTTCACTCTTATGAAACGCTATAAAGAAGAGCTCGGTGCAACAGTTATTGCTGAGGGCGGAATATGGGTTCCCGAACAGCTTGTTGAGGCATTCAACAGTGGCGCACACGCAGCGGTAGTAGGCACGGCAATAACAAGGCCCATGGATATCACCAAGCGATTTGTAAAAGCTTTGGAGGAAAGCAAATGAAAATCCTCGCATTCGATATCGGAGGTACGGAAATAAAATTTTGCCTCTGCGATGAAAGCTTTAATCTGACTGAAAAAAAATCAATTCCCACCAATGCTCACGAAGGCGGAAAAAGAATAATTGAAAGAGTTATTGAAATTATCAAAACCTTTGACAGTATTGACAGAATAGGCATTTCAACCGCAGGTCAGGTTGACAGTTCAAAGGGTGAAATAATCTATGCAACCGACAGCATTCCCGGCTATACCGGAACAAAGATAAAGGAAGCCATCGAAGCGGAGACCGGCATTCCGACAGCCGTTGAAAACGATGTTAATTCAGCAGCAATCGGAGAAGCAATATTCGGAGCAGCAAAAGGATTCAGCAGCTTTATCTGTCTGACTTACGGCACGGGAATCGGCGGTGCAATTTATCTTGACGGTGAGCTTTTTACAGGTAACTCTTTTTCTTCAGGTGAGTTCGGCCATATGGTTACACATGCAGGCGGAAAAAGCTGTACCTGCGGCGGCAACGGATGCTACGAAGCATACGCTTCAGCAAGTGCACTTGTAAGCACCGTCAACGAAACGCTCGGTGTTTCAATGAATGGCAGAGAAATTTTTGATAATTTCAAGAATCCCGAAATCCGACGTATTATTGACGAGTGGATTGATGAAATCGTTATCGGTTTAAAGAGTCTTGTTTATATTTTCAACCCCTCTCTTATCGTTGCAGGTGGCGGAATAATGAACGAGATTTATATCACCAATGAAATCAACGCAAGACTTCAGAAAGAGCTTATGGCAAGCTTTCGAAAAGTTAAGGTTGTCAAGGCTCTCATGGGCAATGACGCTAACAAGCTCGGAGCTGCTTATCTTGCATCAAAGCTGTAAAATTATCGGCTGTGAATTAACACAGCCGATTTTTTCTTAACAATAAAAATAAAACTAATTTATAGCAAATAGCACAAAAGATTTTCAAGATAAAGCGCAATAATATATTATATAACTCTTGATTTATTCTATCTATGGTGTTAAAATATCGTGTAAAGTTTTTTAAACTTGTCAGGGGGTCTATTAAAAATGGAAAGAAAAACAGGAACAATCTCAAGAGGCATCCGTTGCCCCATTATCCGTGAAGGCGACGATCTTGCAAAAATCGTTTGCGACAGCGTTATTGACGCCGCAAAGTGTGACGGATTTGAGCTTCGCGACAAGGACGTTGTTGCAATCACCGAATCAATCGTTGCAAGAAGCCAGGGTAACTATGCAAGCGTTGAAGCTATTGCAAAAGATGTTAAAGCAAAGCTCGGCGGCGAAACAATCGGTGTTATCTTCCCGATACTTTCAAGAAACCGTTTCGCAATCTGCCTCAAGGGTATTGCAATGGGTGCAAAGAAAGTTGTTCTTATGCTCAGCTATCCCAGCGATGAAGTCGGCAACCACCTCCTTACCTATGACCAGCTCGACGAAGCAGGCATCAATCCTTACAGCGATGTTCTGACCCTCGAAAAATACCGTGAACTTTTCGGTGAAAACAAGCATGAGTTCACAGGAGTTGACTATGTTGATTACTATGCAGGCATTATCAAAGATGCAGGCGCAGAATGTGAAATCATCTTCGCAAATCAAGCAAAGAGCATTCTTGAATATACCGACTGCGTTCTGACTTGCGATATACACACAAGAGCAAGAACAAAAAGACTTCTCAAGGCAGCAGGCGCAAAAATCGTTTGCGGCATGGACGATATTCTTACCTCTTCCGTTGACGGCAACGGTTACAACGAAGCATACGGACTTCTCGGTTCAAATAAATCTACCGAAGATACAATTAAACTCTTCCCCAGAGATTGCAATCCCTTCGTAAAGAAAACTCAAAAGCTTCTCTGCGAAGCAAGCGGTAAGCACATCGAAGTTATGGTTTACGGCGACGGTGCATTCAAGGATCCCCAGGGTAAAATCTGGGAGCTCGCCGACCCCGTTGTTTCCCCTGCATACACAGAAGGTCTTGCGGGAACGCCCAATGAACTCAAGCTCAAATATCTTGCAGATAACGATTTCAAGGATCTCAGCGGCGATGAACTCAAAAAAGCAATTTCCGAAAAAATTGAAGCTAAAGACGGCAGCAGCCTTGTAGGCAACATGGCATCCCAGGGAACAACTCCCCGTCAGTTCACCGACCTTATCGGCTCACTGTGTGACCTTACAAGCGGTTCAGGCGACAAGGGCACACCCGTTGTTCTCGTTCAGGGATATTTTGATAACTACACTAACTGATTTTAAAGGAGGAAATGATTATGAGCAGCAATGTAAGACCCGAAACAATGGCACGCATCACCACTCCCGAGCTCGCAAATGCTTTCATTGAAGAGCAGGTTGCAGAGGTAAGAGCTCAGGTAGGCGATAAAAAAGTCCTTCTCGCCCTTTCAGGCGGTGTTGATTCATCAGTTGTTGCAGCCCTCCTTATAAAGGCAATCGGCAAGCAGCTTGTCTGCGTTCATGTCAATCACGGCCTTATGCGTAAGGGTGAAAGCGAACAGGTTATCGAAGTTTTCGGCAAAGAGCTTGACGCAAATCTCATTTATATAGATGCAACAGACAGATTCCTCGACCTTCTTGCAGGCGTTGAAGAACCCGAAAAGAAGAGAAAAATTATCGGCGGCGAGTTCATCAAGGTGTTTGATGAAGAAGCTGCAAAGCTTGAAGGAATCTCATTCCTTGCACAGGGCACAATTTATCCCGACATTCTCGAATCAGACGGCGTTAAGGCTCACCACAACGTCGGCGGTCTTCCCGAGGATATGGCTATGGAGCTTGTTGAGCCCGTCAAGCTTCTTTATAAAGACGAAGTAAGAGTAGTCGGCGAAGCTCTCGGTCTTCCCCATGCGATGGTTTACCGTCAGCCGTTCCCCGGCCCCGGTCTCGGCGTACGTTGCCTTGGTGCAATCACCCGCGACAGACTTCATGCTCTCCGCGAGGCTGATGCAATTCTCCGCGAAGAATTTGACAATTGCGGTCTTGCCGAAAAGGTATGGCAGTATTTCATCGCAGTTCCCGATTTCAAGAGCGTAGGCGTAAGAGATAACAAGCGCTATGAAGGCTGGCCCGCAATCATCAGAGCTGTCAACACAAAGGATGCCATGACCGCTACAATTGAAGAAATTCCCTACTCTGTTCTTCATAAAATCACAGACAGAATAACCCACGAAGTTGAAGGCATTAACCGTGTCCTCCTCGACCTCACCCCGAAGCCGATCGGCACAATAGAGTGGGAATAATTACCCAAAGAGCCAAACCCCAGTAAAATCAAGGCTTTCAGGGCTTGGAATATCCCTTTGATAACACTTTGATAACACGACCCGGGAGTTATTATTCCGATTTCCCGTTGGCTTGCAGGTTATCAAGCTCATAAAATTTCTGCAATAAACGACTAAACCCTTAACTGTGGATTATCACGGTTAAGGGTTTTT
>JAFQSY010000052.1 GCA_017409265.1 Clostridia bacterium | reverse complement strand
CAGAACCGACCCGTATATCTCGCCGTTGTTCGGCAGTTTTGAAAAATTTCCGAAAGTCACTCTGATATGCGGAACTGCAGAACTTGACGAAAGCGATAACGACAGAATTTATGAAAAACTGAAAGCCGCCGGTGCGGATACCGAACTTCATAAATTTGAGGGTATGTGCCATTGTTTCCAACTGTTTTCGTTTTTACCTGAAAGCAAAACTGCATATAACCTTGTCAAAAGCAGAATTATGGAGGAACAACGATGAAAATTCTTGATAACAGCGATAAATATTTATTGCCCCTTTTGCCTCAGATTGTTTCTGAAAAGCTTGATAAGAAAGCGGATAATATAAAATTCATCGGTGGCGGCAGCTTCGGCAGAGTTTATAAAACAGTCCTTTCAGACGGCAAAACAATTGCCGTTAAAGCATACAGAGTTCAGGGCTCGCAGTATGAGGAAGCAGAGCAGCTCAATCTTCTTTCTGCAAACACAACCGTAAAAATGCCGAAGGTACTTTTTACTCATGAAGATAATGAAACGGCAATAATGGCTATGACTTTTGTTGAAGGACAGAATGTGTTAAACCCTGCATTTTTATTAAAAAGCAAGAACCAAAAACAAAAATTTGCCGATGATGTTATTTCGGGTATGCTTGAGTGGCACAGTGTTACTAATGATAAATTCGGTTCATTGTCAGATCCCGTTTATGACACTTGGCTTGAATACTACAAAAAAGAAAAGCAGGAGCCTTGGCTCGCTGCTCTGAAAGAATTATCCGAAAACGGAAAGTTCAGCAAAAAAAAGCTTAAGCTGCTTTATGATGCAACGGAGCTTTTTAACTCACTTCCCGAAGAAGAAACCAATCCAGTACTCATACACGGCGACCTCAATATAATGAACATAATGGCTGACCCTAAAACATTAGAACTCACAGCTTTTATCGACCCGTGCGGCAGCCTTTGGGCAGACAGAGAATATGATTTGTTCCAGCTTCGCAATATGTGGGGTGACGCCTACGGTCTGTATGAAACATACAAACACAAATGCAAATTATCGGAATATACGGATTTCAGAGTTGCATATTATGCATCAATGCACGAAGCATCAATGAGACTCAAAGGCGGTTTGATTATGCCGTTGTGGGAAGATCTGAATAATGCCCGACTGAAAAAAGAAATGAAAAAGCTGAAAGAAAAACTGCTTTAAATTCAGGAGACTTCTGCATGGAAGTCTCCTTTTTAATATGGCCAAAACCAACTATAATATGCTTAATTATTGTCTTTGACGATTGTTTTTTGCATCTTACCCCTTCTAAAATGCATCTTGATTAAAATCTGTTGCCATGCAAGCAGATTTCTGTATATAATTCAATCAGGATAAAACAAGGAGGGGCACAGATGAAAGCAATAACCGTAAATAATCTTACAAAGCGATTCGGTGATTTTACTGCCGTTAATAAAATTAGTTTTGATGTGAACAAAGGAGAACTGTTAGGTTTTCTGGGAGTAAACGGGGCAGGAAAATCAACCACAATAAATATGTTGTCCACATTGCTCAAGACAAATGAAGGTCATGTGGAAATCTGCGGAGAAATTCTGGGAAAGAATGACGAAGCAATTCGCCGAAAAATAGGAATCGTTTATCAGCAAAACTGTCTTGACGATATATTGAGCGTTAAGGAAAACCTTTTGTGTCGAGGTATACTGCATGGTGCTTCAAAAAGCAAAGCACAGAAACGCCTTGATGAACTGAGCGAAATGCTATCTCTTTCGGAACTTCTGAAAAAACGTTATTCAAAGTTGTCGGGCGGTCAGAAAAGACGTTGCGAAATTGCGGCAGCGCTTATGCATACACCGGAAATTCTTTTCCTTGATGAGCCCACAACCGGTCTTGATCCCGCTACCAGAAAAGATGTGTGGAGTGTAATTGAAAGTCTGCGCCGTAATACCGGCATGACAATTTTTCTGACAACGCACTATATGGAGGAAGCTGCCGGAGCAAACAGAATAATCATAATCGATAAAGGCTCTGTTCGTGCACAGGGAACTCCGTTTGAGCTGAAGGAAAAATACGCTTCCGATACGGTGAAAATATATTGCAGCAAAGAAAACGGTGACAAGAATTTCCAAACACTTTCCGATCAGGGCTTTTCTGTAAAAAAAGAAGAATACGGTCTTAGCTTTCCGATAAAAAATACCGTTGATGCCATAGAGCCTGTCCACTCACTCAAAGAACAAATAACAGGTTTCGAAGTTATTCAGGGTAATATGGATGATGTGTTCTTAAACGCATGTTCGAATTAATAAAATGGGGTGTTAAAATGAATTTTTATGAATTAATAAAGAGAAATCTTAAAATATATTTTCGGGATAAATCCGCCGTGTTTTTTTCGCTGTTATCAATGATTGTAACAATAATTCTGATGCTTTTCTTCTTGAGCGATTTTCAAATCGATGCAATTGTATCAATGATAGGTGAGTTTCCCGGAAGAAATGCCGATTCCGATAAGATTAACGCAACAGTTTTTGTTTTGCAATGGATTGCGGGCGGAATAGTCGGTATAAATGCCGTAACAGTTACAATTGCGTTTTATTCCGCTATGATTCGTGACCGTGTTGACGGCAGACTGAATTCAATATATACTGCACCCGTAAGCCGATTTACAATTTCTGCTGCATATGTGACATCAGCCTGGATTTGTTCGGTTGTAATCTGCATATTAACTTTGGCGTTTTCGGAATTATATTGTATAATCAAGGGTGCCGATGTCTATTCATTTGTTTCTCACATCAAGCTGATTGGTATTATTGCAGTGAATTCATTTACATATTCCGCTTTAATGTATTTATTAGCTATGCTTGTCGCAACCCAGGGCGCTTGGGGAGGACTCGGAACAGTTATCGGAACGATAGTAGGCTTTCTTGGGGGAATATATCTTCCGATAGGAGATTATTCGGAGACAATGGCAAATATAATAAAATTTCTGCCTGTCATATATGGTACAAAGCTTTTCAGAACAGTTATGACTGAGGATGTGCAGGCGATTATTTTTAAAGACGCTCCTGCTGAGTTGATAAACGAATACCGTTTGGAAATGGGTGTTGACCTCGAGATTTTCTCATATAAAATAAGTGACTTTGACAGTATAATAATATTACTTACCTGCGGCATCGTTTTTTTGGTGTGTGGTGCAATTGTAACAAAAAGAGCAAAAAAATCTGACAAATGATCGGAGGCTGTTATGAAAATAACAATTGAAGCTTTGGCTGACGGTGCCGAAGAAGAAATAATTATCAGAACCAATACTATGGACAGCGATATAATAAATCTGATATATGCTGTCAAAGCCGGAAGAAACCGGATAACTGCCTTTTACGAAAATGAAATTGTTCAGCTTGATTCAAAAGAAGTTTATTATTTTGAATCGGTTGATAACAAAGTTTACGCTTGCTGTGAAAAAAAGGTTTTTGAAATAAAGCAAAAATTGTATGAGCTTGAAGAAATATACAAACAAACGAATTTTGTGCGAATTTCAAAATCAATGATAGTAAATATTTCAAAAGTCAGCAAAATAGTACCGATGTTTAACGGCAGACTTGAAGGTGTGCTCTGCAATGGTGAAAAAGTTATAATAACAAGACAGTATGTCGCAAATCTAAAGAAAAAACTTGGAATATAGGAGGAATGAAAATGAATTTTTTAAAGGTATTTATTAATTTTTTCTCAACAATAACTTTGGGGATAGTTTTTGTTTGTGCGGTAAATATGTCTTTGTCATCGGGTTACGATGTGCCTGACAGTGTGCTTTGGCAAGTTCTTCTTTCCGGATTTATCACATCAATCATGACAAGCATCGGAGCTTTCGTTTTCACGGCAATAAACACCAAGATAAAACTTGTAGCTGCGGTTGTGATACACTATGCTTTAATGTCAGTAATTATGATTAGTTTAGGCGTATGGTTTGATTGGTTGAATTTTGATATAAAAGGTATTGTAATGATGCTTATTTCAGTTGCCGTTGTTTATTTAATTGCTTTTTTACTCAATTATTACATCATCAAAAAAGAAGCTGAAGGAATTAATATCGCTTTAGAAAAGCATAACAAGCGTAATCAGTAATACGTAAATTTTATTTCGAAGTGCTTTTGTAGATTTCTTTTGTAAATAAACTACACTCCAATTATAAATACCGAGTAAAACCCTCTGAAAATCATTTGATTCTCAGAGGGTTTAAAACATATTTATTTAATCATTCCGAAGTGTTTTAATGCTTCCTTGATTGCTTTTTCTTTATTCGGAGGGCATTTGGGCTGTCTTGCATCTTCGGACTTTGGTTTGTTATAACAATCACGCTCGATGATACCACATTTCTGTTTTACCTGTGCGATATACAAACTACTGACTTTCAAGCCGCTGTGTTCAAGCACATAATCCTTGATTTCCTGATAGGTGGCTTTCTTTTCAGCATCGGTCAAATTCAGCTCGTCCATATCCAGATCTATCTCAATATGATGCTTTGTGTTAAGTTTGGACAACAGACATACCGTCTCGACGTGCCCCGAACGCGGGAACATATCAACGGGGGTTGCTTTAACAGCAATATAACCAAGGTCTGCAAAGATTCCGCAGTCGCGTGCGAGGGTTGCGGGGTCGCACGAAACATAGACGATTCTTTCGGGCTGCATTTCTGCCGCCGTTTCAATCATCTCGGGGCTGCAGCCCTTTCTGGGCGGGTCGAGAATGATAACATCGGGCTTTACACCCTCATTCTTCAAAATCTCCGCCGCCTGCGCCGCATCTCCGCAGATAAAACGTGCATTTTTTACTCCGTTTATTTTTGCATTGATTTTTGCATCCTCAATCGCCTCGGGAACAATCTCAACGCCGATGATTTCTTTTGCTTTCGATGCCATTGAAAGTCCAATTGTGCCTGCACCGCAATAAAGGTCAAGCACGATTTCTTTGCCTGTCAGGTCTGCATATTCCGCTGCCCTGCCGTAAAGCCTTTCCGCCTGACTGCGGTTGACCTGATAGAAAGAAAGGGGCGATATTCTGAATTTGAGTCCGCAGAGAATATCCGTTATATAATCTGCGCCCCAGAGAGTTCTGCACTTTTCGCCGAGAATAACGTTTGTATCCTTTATGTTCGTATTTACAATAATACTTTTTATATTGCTGTTTTTTTCGGTAAGCAAGGTAACCAGCATTTCCTCATTCGGGAGCTTTTTGCCGTTGATGACGGCGCAGACCATGATTTCACCGCTCGCCGCACCCTTCCTGATATAGATATGGCGAAGCAAGCCTCTGTGCGCCGTTTCATCATAGACAGATATATTATTTTCTTTTATATATTCCGCAAAAACCCCGAGAATTTCTTCAAATTCAGCAGGCTGCAAAAGGCAGTCGGGGCAATGAATAACCCTGTGACTGTGAGGGGAATAAAAGCCTGTTTTTATTTCACCGTTTTCTGCCGCAACAGGATACTGCGCCTTGTTGCGGTAACGCGAATCGCTTTCTGCGCCGATAATCGGCTCAAATTCGGGCGAAACACCGCCGATTCTCTTGAAGCATTCGGCAACATGGTCAGCCTTTATCTTCTTTTCCGCTTCATAGGTCATGTGAGAAAAAACACAGCCGCCGCACTTGAGATACACGGGGCATTCGGGTGCAATTCTGTCCGCCGCCGGAGTTATAACACTCTCAACCTTTGCAAAGGCATAGTTCTTTTTCACCTTGAGAACATGCGCCGTTATCTCGTCGCCGACAGCCGTTGCAGGCACGAAAATTGCCATTCCGTTGTGTCTGCCGACTCCGCTGCCGTTTGACGAGCAGGATTCTATTTTAAGATTGATTCTGTCATTCTTTTTGAGTTCCACGGAAAATCCTCCGAAATAGTGCAATATATTTGAAGTATAACATAATAATAATACATTTTCAATCCGAAAAGTGTATGGATACGCCTTCAAAAGACCAAAATAGAAAATATACTTGATTTTTTGCGGTATATTGTGGTAATATTCGGAATGTATAAAAATATATGGAGGTCAGCAATGAAAAAAACAGCAGTTAAAGCCATCGCATTATTTTTTGTTTTGATGTTTGCAATTTCAAATCTTGTGACGGTAACGGCAATTTCATCCGTCGGAACTCCGTCCGATGCACAGCCCGACCCCGAAAAAACTCATGCTCTTATCGTTACCAGCGAAGCTCTTTCGGTAACGGAAGGAAAAAAGATTAAGATGACCGCAAAGGTCACAAATGTCAGGGTTCAACCGAAAATCACCTGGGCGAGCTCCGACCCCTCGGTTGCCACTGTTAATGAAAAAGGTGTTGTAAGAGGCATTGAAACAGGCAGAACCGTTATAACCGCAACCGCCGTTGTTGACGGCGAAACCCTTCGCGGAGAATACGCAATCAACGTTATTGCAAAAGGAAATTTCCTTCGTGATTTTCTTGAGGACCAGCAGGTTCTGAGCTATCAGTACAGCTACATTGATGACTACTATTACACCAACGACAAAGAAGCATGGCAGTACAATTTCGGCTTCGGGAAAATCTATGATTTCGTTTCGCCCTATCTTCTGCTTGAATATGACTATATCCGTGTTTTCTTCACATATGAAAACAAGGACTGGATGCTTCAGATGTGGAAGGGTCAGTACGGCATGATTTTCTACGGCGGTGAAATCGGCATTTATAACAGAGAGCATTCTGATGACGGCGTAAATGACTGGACATTCTTCAACTGCCCCGCAGAGGAAGATTGGCTCAACATGGAAATGACCCTCTGGCACGAAGAGCTTGACGGCACATGGACACGAGAATTTACCAGAGAATACGATAAATACTGGTGGTGCACAGGCTTCAAAAACGGCCATCTCCGCATTGAAGAGCCTGCCGATGAGCTTCGCCTTGAGGGAAGAATAACCTTCAAAGATGAAGCAATGGCAAAGATTGTTGCCGACGGTCTTGAGGAATGCGGCTTCAAAAAAAGCAGAAACAAAAACAGCATCGGTCTTGACCGGTATTACACAGAGGGCAGCGATATTTATTTCTGCTGGCAGAACATTTCAGAGGCTGAAAGCACCATGGCAATCAAGGTAAGCATGGGTGCTCTTTCCGCATTGAGCGTTATGCCTCTCTGGCCGATTCTTCTTCCCTTTGTAAGAACATTTGCGTTTTGCGCATTGCTCGTTTCGGTAATTCTTTAATCAATCAGCCGCCGTATTCCGGCGGCTTTTTTTGAGGTGTAAAAATGACAGCAGACGACAAGCTTTTACTCGCAAGAATCGAGGACAAAGCAAGACAGTGCAGCGAAAACTCAATGATAACAAACAGCGTTTTTCTCGATATGCACGAGCGCTCGGTTGCATCGGAAATGAAGGTCGGTTTCGGCGGTGTCAGAATGTTTTTTTACGGTGGATTCAACGATGCCGAACGCACGGCAGCAGTTTTTCTGCCCGATTACATAACCGAAAATCCTACGGATTATCTTGACAAATATCCCGAGGACGACCCCATTGCGGTTGTTGAGATAGAAAAAGATAAATTTTCGCCCGCACTCGGTCACAGGGATTATCTCGGCGCACTTATGGGACTTGGCATAAAACGTGAAATGACGGGCGATATCATCGTTACCGAAAACGGCTGTAAAATAGCTGTTCTTGCAAAAATTGCGCCGTTCATTGCGGAGAATCTCGGCAAGGCAGGCAGAGGCACTCTTAATGCAAAAATAATCCCTCCCTCGCAAGCGAGAGAGGGCGCAAAAGCCGTCGGCACTCCCGACAGCTTCACGGTTTCTTCAATGCGGCTCGACAGCGTTGTTAAGAATGCCTTCCGTATTTCAAGAGGCGATGCTGCGCAGGCGATTGAAAGCGGAATTGTTTTTGTCAACGATATTGAATGCACAAAACCCGATAAAAAAATAACCGAGGGCGATAAAATCGTTTTCCGAAGAAAAGGCAGAATTATCGTCAACGACTGCTCATCGGTTTCTAAAAAAGGAAGAATTATTGTTGAAATCACAAGATTTCAGTAATATTTCCGTGTAAACGCAAGAAAAAGGTGCTTCGGCACCTTTTTCTGCATGGGGTTGAATTGAGGAGGGGTATTGCTTACTCAAAATGAGCAGTACCTTGCGGGTTGCGGCTCCCGCTCGGTACATTTGAATAATAACCCTCAAATATTAATTCCGTATGAATTTAATTTTAACGTTTGTGAGATATTTTATTAACGGTAAAAATCATCAATATATTTCTCAACATCAGCCCTCGTGCCTTTGAAAGGTCCGGGGGTTTCCATTTTGAGAGAAACGGTTGCGGTAGCGGTCAGAAGAGCTTCGGGAATTGATTTTGTGAGCCTTTCGTTAATGTATGCGGCAAAGGTTGTGTCGCCCCTGCCCGTTCTTCCGCTTAAGTTTCTCGCCTTTATTGGACAGGTGTAAAAATCCTTGCCGTCATAAACAAGAACCTCGCTGTTATGGGTTATGAGAATTTCCCTTGCACCCCACGAATAAAGATGCTTCGCAGCTTCTCTTCTGTCGGTGCAGCCTGTCATTATTTCCGCCTCGGCTGCATCGGTTTTGAGATATGTTATATAAGGCAAGCATTCCTTTTTTTCTTTCCAGTCTTCAAAATACATTGAACCGTCGGCAGCAACATGGCGCAGCATTGCCTGAACATCAAGGGCAACCGACGCTTTTTTTGCGAGAGTTCTGATAAGCTCCGCATCAAAATCACCGTAAACCAGACCTGCAAGATGATAGATTTCGCACTCAAGTGCAGGCAGTTCGGCTGCGTTGAACGGGTCGCCGACAGAAAGGCAGGTGCTCGTTCTGCGTTCTTTATCGGGAGTATGGTAAACATTGACCATATCGCAGGATTTTTCACTCGGCAGACAGAAAAGATTTTCTTCGGGAACGGTGAAGCTTTTGAGCCTTTCCCTATCCTTTTCGGCAAGTTTTGTTACAGCTGCAACTCTGTGACCCAGCGCATGTGCGCTTGCAGACGAAAACACAACCGCTCCACCGACGATTCTCACGGTATTCCCGAGATGGTCGGTATTTGAATCCATGGTTGCATGGCCGATTATCATTGAAGTATATTTCATATAATTACCTTATTTCGTTATTGCCTTTTTATATTCATCAACAAGCTCATCTTTTACGATACCCTTAAGCAGATTGAGCGAGAGAATTTCGTTAGCTTTCATATAATCGGCGGTCATAAAATCGCCTGCAACGATATTTACCTTTTCAACAAGCTTCGGGTCATCGGAAATTTCGGCAATAATCTGCGGAAAGTAGATGCGTGAAAGCTTATCAAGGTCGTCGGGCCATTTAGTCCAGCCGTTTTCCGTGCCGAGATTCGGGGTCTGCTGGGTCTGGAACCAGAAAAATCCGTCGGTATCAAGTCTGCGCAGATAATTCACTATTTCCTTTGCGAATTTCTCAGGCTTATAGCCGTAAACAATCGAATCCCACGGGTCGATAACAGGACAGTCGTTGCTGAAATCATATTCTTTGTTTGCGTTGGTGATTATATATTTCTTGCCCGATTTTCTGATTTCGCCGATTGTCAGATTACTGATATCGCCATGTCCCGTGAGTGCATATTTTTCGGGATTGAGATACTCTTTTATAAGCCTTGATGTTTCGTCAGAGTTGCCCTTATAACTTAATTTAAACGGACCGATTTTCTGATTCATATAGGTTTTTATGTTGAGAATGAAAAACTCATCACTCTGCTCAAAAATCATTTTCAGGCTCTCAAAAGCAAGCTGCGCAGGCATGCCTTTCATAACTCCGTGGGCTACGAAAAGTCTGCCTTTTCTGTCGGCTTTAAGTCTGATATCGAAAAATCTTACGCCGTACTGATACTGCTCAAAAAGCGAACCGTTCTGGCATCTTGCGAGCTTTGACATGCCCATGGTTGCCGAGTTATGCGAGCCGGGCATTGCGATTTTTGTTATTTTTGCATCGTCTTTAATATATGACATCCAATTTTTATAAAACATAACTTACACCACCTGAAAAATATAGAATTTGAGATAATCCGTTTCGGGAACATTCCAGAGAACGGGATGGTCGCACGCCTGCTGACGGGCTTCAATCTGCTTTAGCTGAACGCCTGCATCAGCTGCCGAATCATGGAGCATTTTGACAAAAAGCTCATTTTTCATGAAATGAGAACAGGAGCAGGTTGCGAGATATCCTCCTCTTGGAAGAAGCTTCATTGCTCTGTAATTTATTTCTTTATATCCTCTCTGCGCCCCCTTTACCGTCTTTCGGCTTTTGGTGAATGCCGGAGGGTCAAGAATGATGAAATCATAAGGCTTTCCGCCCTTTGATTCAAGCTCGGTAAGAAGGTCAAAAACATCGGCGGCAAGGAAATCCATTCTGCCGTCAAGACCGTTTCTTTCAGCATTTGCCTTCGCCATTTCAACAGCGGTTTTTGAAACATCAACGGCTGTCACATGCTCTGCGCCGCCCTTTGCGGCGTTAAGTGCAAATGAGCCCGTGTGCGTAAAGCAGTCAAGCACTTTCTTACCCTTTGCGATTTTTGAAATCGCGAGGCGGTTGTATTTCTGGTCAAGGAAAAAGCCCGTTTTCTGTCCGTTTTCAACATCAACAAGATATTTTATTCCGTTTTCGGTTATTTCGGTAACCGTACTTTCGGGATGGGGTATCGCATCATACCATCCTTTATACTGTTCAAGCCCCTCAAGCTCACGGATTGCAACGTCGTTTCGCTCGAAAAGACCGTTTATTTCTTCTCCGTAATCACGCAGGATTTTAACAAGTGCCGCGTAAATTATATCCTTGATTTTATCCATGCCGTAGGATAAAACCTGTGTCACGATTATATCGAAAAATCGGTCAACGGTAAGACCCGGAAGCCCGTCTGCCTCGCCGAAAATCAGGCGGCAGCATGAGAAATCGTCGCCCATGACAGTCTTTCGGTAATCAATTGCATATTTCAGCCTTCTCTCCCAGAACGCAGGCGAAAAGGTTTCGTTTGCGTTCGACGAAAGAACACGCACTCTTATTTTGCTGTTGAGGCTTAAAAATCCCGTTCCGAGATACGAACCTTTCTGCGAAAGAACATCGACAAGACACCCGTTTTCAAGCTCGCCGAAGGTCTGCGTTATCTCCGCATCATAGACCCACGGATGCCCCTTTTTGAGCGATGCCTCTGCCTTTTTTGTTACAGTTAAAATCGGAAAACCGCGTTTGCTTTTCATGTTTCTACCACTTTCAGTTTTAATCATATTATTTTATCATATATGCAGTAAAAATGTCAATGATGCGGGAAAATTAGCCGTATCTAACCGCAAAAAAGGAATAAATATACAAAATTAACACAAAAAAGACTCTTAAATCGTGCAAAAATTATTGATAAAAAAGTAGCATTTTAAATAATTATATGTTATAATCATTTAGAATGCAGGATTGCGGGCTTTTGAAGTTCCGCATCTGCAAACTTAATCTGTTTAAATTTTCATTCAGGAGGAATGACTCAGATGGTTAAAAAAATCAGCAACCTGCCTTTCACAGGCACTCCCGAACAGGAAGCACAGCTCAAGGCAATCATCGCAGAATGCAAGGATGACAAGAGCATGCTTATGCACGTTATGCAGGAAGCACAGAACATTTACGGCTATCTGCCCATCGAGGTTCAGACCATGATCGCAGACGGCATGAACGTTCCCCTTCAGAAGGTTTACGGCGTTGCAAGCTTCTATGCTCTGTTCTCACTCACACCCAAGGGAAAATACAACGTTTCTGTCTGCCTCGGCACAGCTTGCTATGTTAAGGGCTCACAGGAAATCCTCGACAAAATCTGCGAGGTTCTCGGTATTGCTCCCGGCGAATGCACATCAGACCTTAAATTCTCGGTTGAAGCTTGCCGCTGCATCGGCGCTTGCGGTCTTGCTCCCGTTTTCACAATCAACGATGACGTTTACGGCAGAGTTACCGCAGACGAAATCCCCGATATCCTCGCAAAATATAACTGATTTTGAACCGCAAAGCGGAAAAATGAGGGATTGATATGACAATCAACACAATTAAAGATTTACTCGGCGCAGAAGTTCTTTGCGGCAGCGAGCATCTTGAAAACGATGTTCACTCCGCCTGCGGAAGCGACATGATGAGTGACGTTCTCGCATATGTTAAAAATCAGGCGGTGCTTTTAACCGGACTTGTCAATGCACAGGTTATCCGCACAGCCGAGATGATGGACATGATGTGCGTTGTTTTCGTTCGTTCAAAGCGTCCTTCACCCGAAATGATTGAGCTCGCAAACGAATGCGGAATCGCAGTTCTTACCACGCCCCTGCGTATGTATGATGCCTGCGGTATCCTCTATTCAAACGGGCTGAGAGGGAACGGTGAATCAGATGTCTGAACCCTTGGTATTCCACTTTGACGTTGACGGTGACAATTTCACCTCGGCAGGTCAGGCTTCGGTGCAGGTCAAAAAGAATCTGCGTCAGCTCGGCATTGACCCCGAAACAATCCGCCGCGTTTCAATCGCCATGTATGAAGGCGAAATAAACATGGTTATCCATGCCAGAGGCGGAGATGCGGATGTTATCGTCAGCGACGGATGCATCGAAATAATTCTGGCAGACAAAGGCCCCGGAATTGCAAACATCGAGCAGGCTATGCAGGAGGGCTTCTCAACCGCTCCCGACAATATCCGCTCGCTCGGCTTCGGCGCCGGAATGGGTCTGCCCAACATGAAAAGATATACCGATGAAATGCAGATTGATTCGGTTGTAGGCGAAGGAACCACCATCACAATGAAGGTAAATTACTGAACCTGACGAATCGGGAAGGAGTGTATTTTTATGAATACATACATTCATTCGGTTGCTCTTGACCCGAGCAAATGCACCGGCTGCACAACCTGCATGAAGCATTGCCCCACAGAGGCAATAAGAATCCGCAACGGCTGCGCCGTGATTGATTCCGAACGCTGCATCGACTGCGGCGAGTGCATCCGCAACTGCCCCAACAACGCCAAAAAGAGCATTTGCAACTCTTTTGACGAAATAAACAAATTCAAATTCAAAATCGCACTGCCCGCACCTGCGCTTTTTGCACAGTTTGACAATCTTGACAACATAGGCTATGTTCTTCAAGGTCTGCTTGACATCGGCTTCGACGATGTTTTTGAGGTTTCAAAGGGCGCCGAGCTTGTATCGGCTTACACACGCCTTTATCTTCAGACTGAAGGCATCAAAAAACCCGTCATCAGCACGGCTTGCCCCGTTGTTACAAGACTTATCGTGCTGCGATTTCCGTTCCTTAAGGATAATCTCATTCCGCTCCTGCCTCCGATGGAGGTTGCCGCAAGGCTTGCAAGGGAAAGAGCATTGAAGGAACACCCAGAGCTCAAAAAAGAGGATATCGGAGTTTGTTTCATCTCTCCGTGCCCCGCAAAGATGAGCTACGCCAGGAACGGCTTCGGCAGCTACAAGAGCGAGGTTGACCTGGTTATCTCCATGAGCGAAATTTACCTTCAACTAATCAATGTTATGAAGCGTGAAAAACTCTGCGAGATTTCAAGCCAGGCAGGCAGAATCGGCTTAAGCTGGGCGATTTGCGGAGGCGAAGGCTCCGCACTTTTCAACGATAAAATTCTTGCCGCGGACGGAATCAACAATGTTATCTCCGTTCTCGACCAGATAGAGGACGGCAACATCCCTCCGATTGATTTTGTTGAGCTCAACGCATGCCCGAGCGGCTGCGTAGGCGGTGTTCTGACAATTGAAAATCCCTATGTTGCAAAAAACAGACTTCATACCTTAAGGCGTTACATGCCCGTTTCTCTCAATCAGTCGGAAGATGATGAGGGCTACATTCCCCACGAATGCTTCTTCACCGACCTGCCGAGCTATAATCCGCTCAACAGATTGAGCGATAACATCGGCGAATCAATGAGACTCATGTCAAAGATTCAGGCGGTGCGCAAAGAGCTGCCCGGCATCGACTGCGGCTCATGCGGCGCACCAAACTGCCGTGCCTTTGCTGAAGATATCGTTATGGGCAACGCAGACAGAAACGACTGCGTAATTGCTTACAAGGAGCTTCTTAAAAAGTACATCGAAGAATACAGCGGAGGTGATTCGGTTGACGGTTAATGAGCTTGCGGCAATGCCCGGATTCAGAACCGTTTCCCTGCCCGACGGAGAGCGCGAAATAAACAATGTTTATATCGGCGACCTTTTAAGCTGGGTTATGGGCAGAGCAAAAGCCGATGATGCGTGGATAACAATTATGTCCAACATTAACATCGTTGCCGTTGCATCCCTTGCCGATGTCGCCTGCATAATTCTTGCAGAGGGCGTAACTCTCGATTCAGCCGTTGCGGAAACAGCAACCGCAAAGGGAGTCAACATTCTCACATCGGAAAAACCCGCCTACGAAACGGCGATGCTTCTGAAGATATGAAGAAGTTCTATTACGATTTGCATATGCATTCCTGCCTGTCGCCCTGCGGCGACGACGACATGACTCCGAATAACATTGCAGGCATGGGCGTTATCGCAAAGCTTGACATCATGGCTTTGACCGACCATAACACCTGCCTCAACTGCCCCGCTTTTTTCAAAACGGCGCAGGCAAACGGAATCGTACCCGTTGCAGGCATGGAGCTGACAACTGCGGAGGATATCCACCTTGTCTGCCTTTTTGAGCAGCTTGAGGATGCGCTGAAATTCAGCGAAACGGTCAATCTTCGCAGGATACCCTTTAAAAACCGAGTCGATATTTTCGGTCAGCAAATGATTATGGACGAAAATGACGAGGTTATCGGAGTTGACGATTATCTGCTCTCAAACGCAACGCAGATAACGGTTGACGAAGCCCCCGCCCTTGTAAATTCCTGCGGCGGAATTTGCTATCCTGCCCATATCGACAGAGAAGCAAACGGAATCATCGCCACCCTCGGCGTTTTCCCCGATTCGCCGTTATTCCCCTGTGCGGAGCTTCACGATTCCGATAAAAAGGATGAATATATCTCAAAATTCCCGATTCTTGCGGACAAGCCCATAGTTGTTTCCTCCGATGCCCATTATCTCTGGGATATAAACGGCAGGCTCAACTGCTTTGAACTTGAGGTTGAGGATGAATCACCCGAAAACATCCGCAAAAAGCTTTTCGAAAGGCTGAGAAATGTATGAAAGAGTTATCATTAAACATTCTTGATATTGCAAAAAACTCGGTCAAGGCAAAAGCTGAGAATATTCTTATAAAGCTCGAAGAAACAGACGAAACCCTGACTCTGACGATAAGGGATGACGGCTGCGGAATGAGCGAAGAAACGGTTCGGAATGTCATGAACCCGTTTTACACAACAAGAACAACAAGAAATGTCGGTCTCGGCATTCCGCTGCTTAAGCTTGCGGCGGAGCAGACGGGCGGTAATATTGAAATAACCTCCGCCTGCGAAAAGGACAGCCCCGAAAACCACGGAACAACCGTAACGGCGGTTTTCTTTAAAAACCACCTTGATTTCACCCCGCTGGGCGACGTTATTTCAAGCGTGACGGTGCTGATTCAAGGCTCACCCGATATCGACTGGCAGTTTGTTCACAGCCTTAACGGCGAAAACATTGAGCTGAACACAAAGGAACTCCGTGAGATTCTCGGCGATGTTCCGCTCGATAACTACGAGGTTATAAAATGGATTGAAGATTACCTCAAAGAGGCATACGAATCCGTTTCATAATACAATAAATAATTAAAGAGAGGATAGATGTTATGAAATCATTGGCTGAGCTTGCAGCAATCAGAGAAAAGATGAAGGAT
>JAFQSY010000051.1 GCA_017409265.1 Clostridia bacterium | reverse complement strand
TTTGAAAGGTGAACACGCCTTGAAAGATGACATAATAAAAGATTTTAAGGACTATCTTTTGCCTTTTTGGGAGGAAGAAGTTGAAAGAACCGTTGTTGGCGGAAAGAAAAAATCTTTTTGTGTATATTTGGTTGATTAGGAGTGGCGCATAATGCAAAACGATTGGAGACTGCTCAATCAGGAAGAATACCTGATGAATGAAAAACTGATAAAATCCGAATATAAGAAACCTTCCGAGAAATGGGATCATGACCATTGTGCCTTTTGCTGGGATAAATTCAGCGAGCACGGCGAAGATTTGCAGCAAGGCTATTGCACGCCCGACCAAAAGTATTGGGTATGCGAAGAATGCTTTAATGATTTCAAAGAAATGTTCAGATTTAAAGTTGAATAAGTTATCAAAATATTATGAGGCTGCTCTGCAAGCAGCCTCGTATTTTCTTAATTATTGACAAAATATTGACATTTTGGATTTTGGGATTATTCTTAAAAAGAAATGAACCCTTGGAACCGTTGAGATTCCAAGGGTTTTCGATAATCCCCATTCGGGATAAATTATCTCTTTGAGAACTGGGGTGCGCGACGAGCGCCTTTGAGACCGTATTTCTTTCTTTCCTTCATTCTGGGGTCTCTGGTGAGGAAGCCTGCCTTCTTGAGTGCGGGACGAAGATTCTCGTCATACTGAAGAAGTGCTCGTGCGATACCGTGACGGATAGCACCTGCCTGGCCTGTTACACCGCCGCCGCCTACACGGCAGATGATGTCAAACTTCTCAGCTGTGTCTGTGAGAGCGAGAGGCTGACGAACGATGAGCTTAAGAGTTTCAAGACCGAAGTAATCGTCGATTTCTCTGTCGTTGATGATGATCTTGCCGGTGCCTGCGTATACGCGAACTCTTGCAACCGAGCTCTTTCTGCGGCCTGTGCCGTAGAAATAAGGATTTGATTCGTACATTATTTATAGCCTCCCTTTCTTAAAATTCCCAAGCTTCGGGCTTCTGGGCTGCGTGAGCGTGCTCTGCACCCTTAACTACGCGAAGTCTTGTAAGAGCCTTGCGGCCGATAACTGTATCGGGGATCATGCCCTTAACAGCGAGTGTCATTGCGAATTCGGGCTTTGTCTTCATAAGAGTGCTGTATTTAACCTCTTTGAGATGGCCGATGTAACCTGTGTGACGGTAGTACATTTTCTGCTCGAGCTTCTTGCCTGTGAGAACTGCTTTGTCAGCGTTGATGATGATTACATGATCGCCGCAGTCTGCATGAGGTGTGAAGATAGCCTTATGCTTGCCTCTGAGAAGCTTTGCAGCTTCAACAGCAACCTTACCCATGGGCTTGCCTGCTGCATCGATCACATACCACTTACGGACGATGTCGCCCGCTTTAGGCATATAAGTAGACATAACTTTTCCTCCAAAATATTTTTTTCGTGCCTGCATATATTATCATAAGAAGAAACGGATGTCAATAGGTTTTTTTGAATTTTTTAATTTACATTTTGAAAGCTCGTTTTTTCTCGTATTTCCTCCCGTTTTCATAGCAAATGCTCACTTTTAATTTACGAAAAAATTTTTGCAAAATACAAAAAAGAGCGTTTTTTTGCACAAAAAACGCCCTTTTAGTTTGTTGAAAACGCAGAATTTTATTTGAGCAAATCGTGCTCTTTGATGAATGCGATTGTTTCGTCAACGGTGGTGAATGCCATTGCAACGCTGGTGTCTGCAGCACCGTAATAAATTGCGATTCTGCCCGTTTCTGCATCTGCAAGCGCAGCGCAGGGGAACACAACATTGGGCACATCGCCCACGCACTCATAAAGCTCGTGGGGAGCAAGCAGGAAACAGTCTGCTCTGTGGAGCACCTTCCACGGCTCGTCCTTATCAAGTATTGCAGCGCCCATTGCGTAGGTGAAGCCGTTGCAGCTTGTGAGCACGCCGTGATAAAACATCAGCCATCCCTCATCGGTTTCAATGGGAGTGGGGCCTGCGCCGACCTTTGTCATCTCCCAATTTTTGACGGGCGACATAACAAATCTGTGCTTACCCCAATAGGTCAAATCCTTGCTGTGGCTGAGAAAGATATCGCCGTAGGGTGTGTGTCCTCTGTCACAGGGGCGGATAAGCAGCACATATTCATCGTTGATTTTTCTGGGGAAGAGTACACCGTTGCGTGCAACCGGGTAGCAGGCATCCTCAAGCTGAGTCCACTCCTTGAAATCGGTTGTGTAAGCAATGCCGATTGTTGTGCCGTGAGGGGTGAGGTTAACCCACGAAAGATAGTATTTGCCGTCGATAAGGCAGAGTCTGGGGTCATAGCCCCTGAAAATAACCTTTTCTTCAAGCTCCCAGTTGATTGCATCCTTGCTGTAGCCCACAACGAGAGTGTGGTCACGGCTCATAACATCAACTCTGAATACGCCTGCAAAGCCGTCGCCGTAGGGCACAACTGCAGAGTTGAAAATGCTGTTTGCCATATAGAGATTGTCACGGGTTATAACGGGGTTGCCGCTGTAACGCCACACGGGGTATTTATAGCCCTCGGGTTTTTCTTGCCAAGGGATATTGGAAATGTTTTCACCTATAATTTTTGCCATAATTCAGCCTCATTTCTAAGTAATATATACATTATATCAAATATATACCCATATATCAACCTTCATTTTGCCTTGCGGATATTCTTTTCCAGCTTATGAAGCCGTAGAGGTCGTTAACGAGGAAAACAACAAAACAAATTATGACGGAAACATAAGAAATATCGCTCAATGCGGCAAGAATCCAGAGGATAATCAGAATGATATCGTTTGCGGCGTAGGCTATTGCATACCATGCGCTGCGGCGGAAGGTGAGATAAACCGCCATAAAGCTTGTTGTGACGGAGAGCGTGCTCGGCAGCAGATTTGCAGTGTTGAAATGCCTGAGAATAAAATAAAATATAACGGTTACGGCAGCGGTGAGAATGAGCATAAAAACAGCTTCTTTTTTGCCGATACTGTTCACTTTTACCTCAGCTTTGTTGCCTTTATAGGGGTTTCTGAGCCACGATATGAGGGCAAAAACAGCCATCGGAGCAGTCATGCCGAGATAGGTTATCATTTCGCCGTAGTAATCAAAAGAATAGGATATAATACCGTAAAGCACGCTGAATATAACCATCAGCACCTGCCCGAAGGGGTTGCCCTTTGCGTTGAAAATGAGCGATGTGACGCCTATGAGCGATGCCGCAAGTGTAAGATAATTTTCTTTATCAAACAAAATGAAAGAAACGAGAATGAGCAAAACAGACGAGCTCCACAGCCCGATTTCAAATTTTGAAAAATATTTCATATATCCTCCAAACAAAAAAGCATTTGCGGATACATCTTCAAAGACCTAACGATGTATCAACAAATGCTTTGCATTTTCTACCCGGTGGCAGTTACATATTATATTTGTATTATAGCCGACAAAAATGCCGAAGTCAACAGTGAGCGAGAATAAAATCAACAATCGGTTTCGGGTCATCAAGTCCGTGCGGATGATGAGCGCAATCAGGCTTTATGAAAACCTCAAGGTCAATGCCGTTTTCTCTGTAAGCCTTTTCGAGAAGAATTCCGTTTTCTTCATAGGGCACGGTTTTGTCTGCTCCGCCCGCAACGAGCACGGCGGGGATTTTTGCATCAACAAGTGCAGGGATTCTGTGCATCGGCATATCAGTGTAGCAGATAAGCTCTGAAATATTCTTTAAACCGAGCGAATCGAAAATTTCGGGGAAATCCTCGCAACAGGCATTGCCGATTCCGAAGCCGCACGGGCAACTCATATAGTTGAGCACCGGTGCATCAACATAAATGCACGAAACAAGTTCGGGATATTTTGCCGCAAACTTGATTGCTATAAGCCCGCCGCAACTCATGCCGACGGGCACGCATTTTTGCGATAAGCCGTATTCGTTTATAATGGATTTCACAAATTCCGCTTTGCGGTCAAGGTCAGTATCTGCGCCCCAACGGTTTTCGTTTTCGATGAAGCAAAGATAAAAGCCTTTTTTCAAAAGTTCAATTTCTGTTTCGGGGAAAGCGTTCCAATATTCGGTTTTGACCGCAATCACTGGATTTTTAATTTTCATATCAGGGATAACAACGATGGCCTCCTGACCGTCAAAAACGAATTCCTTGCATTCAAAGCCGTTCCATTTCATAGCTTTCTCCTTAAATTATATTTTCAGCCGTTAATCTTAACAGATAAATTGCTTTAAGCCAATCGGGTTGATTCTTTGCTGTTTCCGTAAGCTTTTCAAGGGTTCTCTTGCCTATCCTTCTGTCAAGCACCGCAAACATTCTTACAAGCGGATTTTTGTGAAATATTGAATTCTCAATCGGCAGTTCTCTGTAAATTCTGAGAGCATCGCAAAAGTCCTCATCATCAAATTCCGTCTTTTCTTCAACGGGAATGGTGCTTTTTTCTTTCCAAAAACTATTCCATGCTTCCTGCTGTTCAATGCCTTTATTTCTGAAAGCAACGGTCTCCCACGAAAAACGCTTGTGTGTTTTACCGTCTATGCGGATTTCAAACACGTTTTTGCCGTCCATATTCGGGTATGAGGTGCAGGAATACTGAACTCTGCCTTTGAGCGAATCGGCGAGCATTTCCTGTTCGAGATATTTCCTCATACCGCTCCACGAGCCGAGAATTTTACTCATAGCTTATTTCCTTTCAAGTCTTATGCAGGTTACGGAATAGGCAGGCACGGTGTAGTTGAATTTATCCGAAAAACCGTTGACCGTGAATTCCTCCATAATGCAGTCCTCTTTTGCCCCGAGGATGTTATCGTTTGCAAGGCTGTTGCCCGCAACCTGATGCACCGTTGCCGATGGTTTTATTTCTGCATTCGCAATATCAACCGCAACAACCTTGCTTGTATCGGTTACATTTACGATTTTTACAATAACATCGCCGTTTTCATCGGTGCTTACAACCTGATAAGCCTCTGCCTCTGCTTCGTATGAGAAATCATATTCGGCATAAAGCTCACCGTCAAGATAGCATTCAACCTTTGTGCCTGAAACAACGATTTTGATATCATAGGTTCTGCCTGTTTCAATTGCGCAGGGCTTTTCGGTGCCGAGAATCTTTGATTTTGCGCCGTTTTCAATCTGCTGAAGGCACGACACCGTGTTACCCCAGCCGCCGATGTTCCAGAAATAACAATTCTGATTATCCTTTACCGCAAAGGGTATGATGAAGCCCTCTTCGCCGTCAAGCTTTGTTGCTTCAACGGTGTAGGTGTAATTTGTCCATTCATCACAGCCGAAGTATGCGACCATACCCGTTTCGGTGTAGGGCATCCATGTGTTTGTCTGCACAAGCTTGCCTTTCTGAATTTCAAAATCGTTGCTGTCATAAATATTGTCCCAACTCCACCAGAAATTGAGGGGAAGCGAGAATTTATCCGAACCGAGAATTCTGCCCGTTTCGTTTGAAACAACCTTAACATTATCGAATTCAGCCGCTGTGTACCATGTGCCTATGCCTACTCTGCCGCTGAGCGGAGTCTGCTCAATTTTTGCCCCGTCAAGAGTTGAGCTGAGAAGCTTTGTGCCCTGATTGACGGAGAACAGCTTCTGCACATAGTAGCTGATTGAGCCCGTCACCTGATGATTGTTGAACCATATAAGGTCGGGCGACCAATGAGTAGCCGTGAGGTTGCCGAAAAGGGGAGCATACGCCGCCATACGGACTATATCGCCGTTGCGTTCAAGGCCCGTCATATACGCCGCCTCTGCAAGCGCCGCTTTAAGAGTGTTTGATTTTGCGGCGTATTCGCCGAGGAACACCTGAATTGCACCGCCGTAGACTGTGTCCGTCATTTCGTCAACGGAGCGTCTGTAATTTTCCTTATCGTAATAATCAGCATTTCTGAGGAACCATTCGGGCTGGTTATAGTAGTGCTGGTCTGTTGCGCCTGCAAAATCCTCCGCCACATCGGAAGAGCCGAGCTGCTGCTTGGCATATTCATACGATTTTATGTAATTCTCGCCGTGTGTGCCGTCGGATGCACCTGCTGAGTAGATGAGCTCAAGCCCTTCATAAAGCTCAGGATTTGCCGCCTTTGCTTCGTTGAAGGAGTCAAGGAATACCTGATATCTCTCAAAGTATACTTCGCCTTCCTGCTCATTGCCGATGCAGATATATTTAAGCTCAAACGGCTCGGGATGACCCAGTGAAATTCTCACCTTACCCCATGTTGCGGATTCATCGCCGCGGCAGAATTCAACAAGGTCGTGCATATCCTGAACATACTGCCTGAACTCGTCGCTCTCCATGTCAACGGGGCCTTTGCCTCTCATCTGGCAGTAGATGCCGCAGTTGATAACGGGCACACCGATTGCACCGATATCCTCTGCAAGCTGAAAATATTCATAAAAGCCCAGACCGTAGGTCATAAAACAGGGGAAGGGGTCGTCGGTTGCGGCAATGTTTGTCCAGAGATTTGTGCCCTGCTTTCTTGCGGCAACATCGCCGTAGCCGCCGTTGAATTCAAGGGGGAGTCCGTCGCTGCCCGTGCCGATGGAGGCTTTCCAATTATATAATGTTTCGTAGTCATAGCCCTCAATAACGCAGCCGCCGGGGAAGCGCAGAAACTTCGGCTCAAGCTTCTCAAGCATCTCGCCGAGGTCTTTTCTCATGCCGTTTTCTCTGCCCTTGAAGGTGTCCTCGGGGAAGAGAGAAACCATATCGAGGGCAACGCTGCCATTATCTGTGAGCACCTGAAGGGAAGCATTTTCAAAATCTGTTTTGTTGCAGGTGAGGGTAAGCGAATATTTTGCCCATTCGGAGCTTATTGCATCAACTGTTCCTTCGCCTGCGACCTCATTGCCTGACATAAGCTTCACATAAAGCTTGCCGTTACAGCCGTCAATTCCCTTTGCATAAACCGAAAAATTATAGTTTTTGCCGCTTTCGATTGACATACCGTCAAGAAAGCCGACATTTGCAATGCCTGCGGGGGAATCCGAGTTGTTTGTAAGCACGAGGTAATTCGTGTTGTTTTCATTGAGTGAGTTTGCCTTGTCATTGATTTTCACCTCAGCCGTCGCACCGCCAACGGTATTCCAGCCGTGCAGGGCATCGCCTGCAGCGATTTCGGTGAATTCAAACGAACGGTTGAGCACCATTTCGGCATAAAGTCCGCCGTCTGCCGCAAAATTGATATCCTCAAAGAAAACACCGAAAAGCAAATCGCTGATATCGTGAATCTCTTCGCCTGCATCAATGCCGAGAGTGTAGTCGGCATCGGCTTCGCTGTAGGATGTAACGGTGTTTGCATCAGGCCTTTCGGGCTCTTTGCCGCCTGAAATCCCGCCCGTGAGCGGCATTATCGCCGCCATGATTGCCGCAAATGCTTTTTTCAGAAATTTAAAAATCGTATATTTCATTTGTTTTCCTCTCTTTCGGAGTTATGTATATATAATATAGGAATTTATTTTTTTAGTCAATAGAACCAAGCGGCAATACTTGACAATAACCGAAAAAAGCTTCAGAATTAAATCACAGAAATTTTTTGATTTTTTGTTAACCGAAGTATTTTTTGTTTCACTATGTTTATGAAAGCTTTCAAAATGCCGCTGATTAAACGGCGGTTACGACAGGAGAGGATATTTTGGAAAAGCACGAGATTAACAAAAAGATTGAAGAGGTATCAAAATCCGTTTTGTCATATTGCATGGCGAGAACGGCAAACAGTCAGGATGCCGAGGACCTTGCGCAGGATATTCTGCTTGAAATTATGAAGTCCGCACAGAATCTTCGCAATGACGAGGCATTTTACGGCTTCATGTGGTCGGTTGCAGGCAATGTGTATAAGCAGTGGCTGCGAAAAAATTCCCGTGGCAAGAGCGTTGAGCTCAATGATATTGATGCCGTTGAGCAGTTTGATTTTGAAAAGCTCGATAAAGAATCCGATATCTGTAAGCTTCGCAGGGAGCTGAGCTTCCTGAGCGAAAAATACAGAAAAGCCACTGTACTATATTATATTGAAAACAAATCCTGTGCACAAATTTCCGAAGAACTCTCCGTAAGTGAGAATATGGTCAAATATTTACTGTTTAAATCAAGAAAAATTTTGAAAGAAGGCATGAACATGGAAAGAATTTACGGTGAACAGAGCTATAACCCCAAGGGTCTTGAAATACAGTTTTTAGGTAACGGAAACAACAGATATTGGCAGCTTGCGCAAAGAATTGTTCCTCAGAATATACTTTTTGCCTGCTATAACGATAAGCTTACCGCAGAGCAGATAAGCCTTGAAATCGGCGTAAGCCTTCCCTATATTGAAGAGGATATCAGAATTCTCGCTGAGCATGAGCTTCTTCTTAAGGAGGGCAACAAATACTACACAAACATTCTTATTTTCACAAACGAGCTTTCCTCTGAGATAGACAGAAAAACAAGTGCAACAAAAGAAAAAATTGCCGAAAAGGTTAAGGCGGCCGTTGTTGAAAATGAAGAAAAAATAAGAGCAATAGGCTTTAACGGATGCGATATGAGCTCAAACGCCTATAAATGGCAGATAAGCTCGCTCCTGCTTTACAATGCAGCTGTGGAAAGGCTTGAAAAGAATATAAAGCTTACCCTTCCCGTCGATAAATTCGGCACGGAATGCCTTGTCTGGGGCATTGAAAAGGGCTGCAACAGCATTTTTAACTCGGATTACGTGTTCGGTATTTCTACCGTATCGGGCAACAAAGACGGCTTTATCCGCTTTATGGATTTTGAAAAAATCAGCGGAGACCTTGTTCATTCATATTTCAGCAACAGCAATATCAATGTTTTTCTTGATATCGCAGGCGGAAAAACAAGCGGCTTTGGCGAAAACGATTCCGCTCTTGTTGCAGAGCTTGTCAAGAGAGGCTATGTAATAAATAATGACGGCAATTTCAGTGTCAATGCACCCGTATTTACCGAAGAGCAGTATAATGAGCTTCTCAATATTCTTGCTCCCGCTGCGCAGAGCATAACGGAGGATGCCGAAAATCTGCTTGGCGATGTTGAAAGAATCATAAAGAACCACATTCCCGTTCATATCAAGAAGCTTGCGGGCGGCATGGCATTCGTAAGAATTCTTTATGATGCAATCTCGGCTCCCGTCGGAGTGCTTTACAGAGAAGGCTTCCTTGAAAAGCACGACAGCACGGGTATACTGCCCACAACCTTTGCGGTTGCCAAATAAAATCAGCGGCTTGCAAATCCAATGCAAGCCGCTTGACTTTTACCATTCTCTGATTACTTCGGGTTCGTCAAATATTTCGTCGAGCTTCCTGATGAAGGGAACAACATCTGCGAAGCCGCCTATTCTGTGGTCAAACATGAGGTTGATGGGGAGCACCTTCTTGACTCCGACTTCAACTTCTCCCTTCTCATTTTTGAATGCGTATTCTCTGTCCTGTACTGCGCCCATAGCCATAATGAACACCTGAGGGTAGAGAATCGGGGCGTAGGTAACATTGCCAGTCAATCCGTGATAAAGTGAGCCGAGGTTTGAAAGGCACACCGTGCCCTCGTTCAGATCGTCAATCTGAAGTGAGGTTTCATCATGTGGGGCGTGCTCAAAGAGTCCTTTAAGCTCGGCAACCTTGTATTTGCCCACATAGCCCGTGGCAATCTGTGCAGCGGTTGATACAAGCTTGCCTTTGAGGATGAAGCCGATGATTCTCTGAAGAACAACATCAAAAAGAACTCTGTCAAGATCTGTTGTTTTGAGTGTTTTCATAATGCGGTCAAACTCTTCCTGAGTTTCCTTAAGCGTTCTCTGCTCAACATTCCTTACCTTTACGGGGAAGGTTTCACCCGTGTCGAGAAGAAGGGGGATGGCAACATCAATATTCTTTTTAATTATAAGCCTTCCGCAGGATGCCATGTGGTTGTAATTCATGTGTGCATTGAGCCTCGGCGCTGCCTTAAGGCCCTCTGCAAGCACCTTAATCATCAGGGTGTTGAACATCAGATTATAGCCGCATTCCTCTTTCAATGCGTGGTATTCGTTCCAGAATTTGGTTATATCCGCTTCATAATTATATCCGCCTGCGGGGATGGTTTTCTGAGCATTGCTCAGAACATTGCTTGATGCTCTGCCTTTGATTTTGAAATATTCGATTTTGTCGCCGGGTGCGGGTTTTGTCAATGCTCCTGCGAGATATTTTTTGAAATCCATCATTCAACCGCCTTTTTGTAGAATTTTAGCATATATTGTCAGCTTCCAATTTTAACAAAACGGTGTAACAATGTCAATTGATATAATTCTTAATTTTTTTCTAAAGCTGTGCGCCATGCACGGTATCCGCTCTTCAGTCAGGGGTCAAAGCAGGCTTTCAAGCAGCGCTTCGCAGCCGTCATAAATATCACGCCATGTAATATCGAATCTGCCGCTGTACCATGGGTCGGCAACATCTCCGCCGCCTGTGTAATCCTTCAGCTTGCGGATTTTTTCGTCAGGGTCGCCGCCGAGAATACGGTGCATATTGCGTATGTTCATGCTGTCCATGCCGATGAAAAGGTCATATTTTTCATAGTCGCTTTTCCGAAGCTGAACAGCCCGTTTTCCTTCGCAGGATATGCCGTGCTTTGCAAGCTCTGCTTTTGCGGGAGGATAAACGGGGTTGCCGGTGTCACCCCATATTTCTTCTGTGCTTGTTGCGGAGGAGGCAATGACAAATTCATCTGCAACTCCTCTTCTTTTCACCATATCTTTAAGTATAAATTCCGCCATCGGGCTCCTGCATATATTGCCGTGGCATACGAACATTATTTTTTTCATCCTTCAAACCCCTTTATAACTCTACATTTCCCTATTTTTCAATAGGTCTGAAAACTGCGATTTACACCAAAATTTACACCATTCTTCATAATTCGTTATAAATCTACGGTCAATTGGTGTAAATTTGGTGTAAGTTTGGAGTAAGCTTAAACGGCTTTTTGAACAAGCTTAACGATTTCGCCCATTGCTTTAGTTGCTTTTTCAAGATCAGTATGAACATAGTAGTTAAGCGTGGTTTCAATACGCGAATGCCCCATAATATATTGAAGGCTTTTTATGTTCATTCCGTTAAGTGCCATTTTGGTACAGAATGTGTGGCGAAAAACATGAGGGGTAATCTTGGGTAATTGCACTTTATGAGTATTGTTGTACTTGTCAAGAGCCCTTTTCATTGCGTGCTGAAGATGAAGTGCAACTTTGGGATTCTTGTTTTTGTCAAGAAAAATGAAACCTGCGTATCCGTCAACAACCTTTTCAGCTTTAGGGGGATTTCGATTGGCAAGTATTCTTTTAAATGCCAAACAAGCTTCAACGCTCATCGGAACATAACGCGCGCCAGATTCTGTTTTAGGTGTTGTCACTGCATATTCACCGTTTCTCTTCTTCAAAAGCTGATGGTCAACACTGATTCGACCATTAATAAAGTCAATATCTTTGATTGTTAAGCCATACAATTCACTGACTCTTAAACCTGTTTCAAGCAAAATGACGCATTCGTCATAATACTTGGAATATGTTTTATTGCTTTTAAGAAATTCCATGAATTTTGATTCTTCTTCGTCTGACATTGCTATTGCTTTTTGAGAATCATCCTTTATTTTTAGACTTTTCATAGGAAAAGAAAATGGATTGTAGGCATTGATTCTGTCCTCGACTGCCATTTCAAAAGCAGGTTTTATAACACCTCTTATTGAGCAAAGAGTGCTGCGGGAATAGCCATCGTTATGCAGCTTGATGAACCAGGCTTTTGCTTCGGATGTTTTAATATCACGAATCTTACGATGGCAGAACTCCTCTTTTATGATCAAATTCAGCACAAAGTTATGGCAAATAATTGTGTTATACTCAATTTCTCCGATTATTTTGAAATACCTTTCTACCAGTTCAATAAGTGTGATATTTCCTTCGGAATAATCGAGACCGCAGTTCAGCGACTTCTCTATTTCAGCTTCTTTTTCACGGAGATCATCCAATGTTTTGGCATATAAACATTGACGCTTACCGTAAATATCGGTATAACGGAATTGATATGTTCCGTTTTTTCTCTGGCTTTCGCCGGGTTTGAATATGCGTCCTTTGCTGTCTTTGCGTTTTTTATATTTCATTAATTAGCTCCTTTTACAGAGCCTTGATATGATATTAAATTATATCATGATAAACAAGATTTGTCACGCACAATGTACATCAAGGCTCTGCATTTTATTTGAATTTTTAAATTGAATGTGCTTTTGATATGTATTCGTCAAGCTCTTTGCGCTTTATAAGTCTTTTACCGCCTACAAAGAAAACGAATTCACAACCAGGCTCATTCGAAACATCTCTTAACTTGTTAATACCGATGCCTGAATATTTCGCAGCTTCTTCAAGGGTGAGTAGTGCTTTGTGCCATATCGGCACAAAAATATCGTTTTTTATATCGTAATGTTCTTCGATGAGGTTGATGTTGGGTGACTTTGCGTTTGTGAAATTAGTCAAATAAAATTAATCCTTTCTGTTTTTTTAGTCAAAGCAAGTTTTTGATTGTATAGTAAAGCGTCTATATATAATTTATAATATTCTAATATTTCCCTAAAAAACTCTATTCTCTTTTATTGTGGACAAGTCTGTTATGGAATGGCAGTGCACAACAAATGCTTTTATATTTGTGAACAGCTTTGTTATTAGTGTTACGAATACTACGGATAAAATTGTTTTTGGTTTTGTGTATTTTATTATGTGCAGATGAGGTAAAGGCATCTGAAACATCTTCGATATGCTCATCTGTATCTTCACATTCATTTGTAGCTTTATACTGCTTATCTTTTAAAAATATTATATCGGTATCAGCACGTCTGTAGATATTATCAAAGAAACTAAACCTTTCGCCTTGAGTTGTATAGACCACACTTATGCCAAGCTCACTTGTAAGTTCAACACAATCGTTATATAACTCATCGTCTTTTTTATGAGCTGCAGATGCACCGTTTTCATTTATGTACTTCAAGTGTGAAATAATATTTTTTAGCGTTCTTGTAGTATAGTGTGGATAATCATTTAACGCACGATTCGGATCTGATAAGTAAGTTTTCTTCTCCTTTTCAAAAAATGTAGTTATGAGTGACCAATACTCTTGCTCCGGAACAAAGTCTAAATGCAGTTTTCGATAACGAAGTAATCTTATAAGCGCCTTGTTACTGGTAATAACATCCTTTACTGTTCCGAAATCGCCATAGTATTTCAGCGGTTTTTTGCTACAGATTTCGATACGGAAAATATTGTTTTTTACAGACGGCAAATCGGTTTTGTCTGCCGAAAAATCGAAATCCTCTTCCGGACTATCAGTGCGGTTTTCTGAATAATTCTCCTCATCTTCACATTGTTCGTGAACATCTTCTGTAATATCGCTTTTGTCTTTTCCTTGATGTTTTTCGATTTCGGCGCTTTTATCATAAGCGTGTATATCTTCTGAATCGGAGGTATGACAAAACGATGTTTCATAATCGTAGTCTTTGCTGCATCTTTTTCCGGGCTTATGGTACGGAAAATACAACATTTTAAATATTCTCAACATTTCTTTGAGCCGTTCAGCTGTGACAGCATTGGAGGAAATACTTCTGTCAACACGGGTAACTTGAAAATTTGCAAAGCCTATTTCAAGACCTACGCCAGTTGTAAAAATGAACTCAGCTCTTAATAATCGGTTAATTGAACTGCATATATAGAAGCTGTCTGAACAGTAAACTCCTGTAATGTTGTCTCCATAGAAAACTTTAGGCACGGAGAGTTTTACTTTTATAGTACCTTCTTTTACTTCTAAGCCTTTTTGACCTATATCAGGTTTAAATGTTAATAATACTTTGCCGTTATGAAACCTAATATCTTTTCTCCAGAAATCACCATTACCTTCATGTTTCCATCCGTATTTCTTTCCGACCACTGCACAACAATGACATTTTGCTTCAATGGTATCAACAAAAACTTCGGATTTTATTTTTTCCAGGCGTTTTAAAATATTGCTGATCTTTCAACATCCTCTCGGTGAAAAATTCCTATTTCGAAGGTCACCCAAAGAATGTAATTATAATTATATGTTTTCTTAACATAAAATGGTAAATATTGCTTATTTCTGATATATATTCTATTCAATTTAAAATATATTTTTTAATCAGAAACAAAAATCAAACAAAGCGTAATTTTTTGATGTTGACATATTCCGTCTTGAAGGAGTAAAATATATCCAAAAAGATGTGAGGATAATAGCATGATGGAGTTAGGCGAGAGAATACTTGAACTGCGAACTGAAAAAGGATTCACCCAAGAAGAGTTAGGCGAAAAAATTGGTGTTAACAGACAAACCGTAAGTTCATATGAACGAGGGCTGAGAACTCCGAATGCTGAACAGCTGATTATTTTGTCTGAAACCTTTGAAGTAACGACTGATTATCTTTTGGGCATATCAACTGAAAAATTTCCCTCTATGGATAAGGCGTCCGCAGAATACACAGGGTTGGATATTAGCACTGTAAAAAAACTTCATAAAACTTATGAAGCCTGCAAGAAAAAATCAGTTTTATATAACGAAAACCAAGAAAAAAATATATTATACTTCTTGATTTGTGACAGCTTTATTAACGGTAAAGTGATAGATCTGGATTATTTGTTAAAATATTCAACTAATATTATTGATAGGAACAAACGTTTCACTGCTTTATTTGACAAATATATAGAACTCAAAGAATCTGATTTCACGAATGAAGCTGTTTTAGTTCAGGATTTAGAAGATTTTAAAAAGAAGTGCTTTGAATTAGATAAGGAACACCAAGAAGAAGTTCTCAAAATCGGTCGAAAATTATTCCAGACAGTTATTCCATATATAATTCAAAACAATCCTGGAACACTTGTATATATAAATGCTGAATTAAAAACATTTTACGAATTGGGAATTTCGGCTGAAAGGATTCTCGGAAGAATAGAAGAGATAAATTTGGATAGAGAAAGACAGAAAAGAAAATATAGAAGATGGCACGGAGAACAAAAGCCATATCCGACACCCCCAAAATTGTAAAACGGCACTGCCCAATAAAAATATCTTCAACAACACCGAACCCCACGCTCTGATTAGAACGTGGGGGTCTTCCGTATTCAAGAGTCTTTATGAGCTTTTAGGTAATGACACAAGCAACGAATCGTCCTTTGTTAAAGTAAACAAAGCAATCGACCAAAGAACAGAATCATTATCGGAATACAGAACAATTATGCCGCAATCCTTTTCTGAGCTGAGAGATCTTATGAGCAATTTTCTGTTGTGTTTCGTGATAATCTCAACCTGCTCGTGAACTTCCTGCGGCGGTTCGCTGCCGTCCTTGAGGCGAGTTTTTATGTTTGTGTTCAGATAATTAATGTGAATTCTATTCTGTTCAGAAAAAGTCAGCAAGCTGAAATCCCTTCCATCGTCAATTATTCTGGCAACTGATTCCCTTCTGCCGTCTGCAGAGAATTTAGATATAATAATCCCTCCACTGACTAAATCTTTTCCTGCAACAAATAAATTTGATTTACCTATAACATAAATTTGTTCTACTGACATTTAATTTTTCCTCCTGTTTTACAATTTACATTTCAAAATCGGAATATAACGGTTTGTTTTTGCTTTCTTCATATACACCATATGAATTGGAAAATGTATGAGAAATGCTTTTCAGATGCTCTTTTTCAGAAATTATTTTATCTTCAATGAGCTTCTTCGTTTTTTCAAATTCCGGGTCGAATTCTTTCTCAATGCAAAGCTGAAGATATGCGTTATAAAAATCCGTTGCTTTTGCAATATATTTATCCTGCTTTTTCAATTCGGAAATACTTTTATTGCCAAATCTTGTTGCACCGTTAAGAATGTCAACGTGATGACCGAGAGCGTTGGACACGAATCTTTCCATTTTCGGGTGCATTTCACGAAGGTGTTTTCTTGTTATAACTTCTTTGGCACAAAGCTTTTCTCCTTTTTTATCACGAGCAACCGGAATTGCAAAAAAGTGAAGGTGGTTCTGACTTTCATCCCTATGACAAAATGCAGAAACAACATTTTTCGTGCCATATGTTTCTGATAAAAAATCAAAACAAGCCTTAAAGAATAGCGGCTGCTCTGCTTTCGGCAAAGTTACGGGAGCTGTAACGACCCATCCGATTAAAAACACCTTCGCATTACCGTGAATATTGATTTCATCAAGCCGATTGTTAAAAATTTCGAGGGATGACATAGAATGCGGGTGTTCAATCAAGCTGTAGTTGAGATGGGTGAGGCTTGGGTCGATATTTTCGTTGCTTCTGTTACGAACAACATCCGCTTCGCTTCTTTCGCAATGCTCCAGAATGTGCGGAACTGAGGCTCTGCTGAATTTCTTTAGATTCATTCTCGTTTCTCCTTTCTGTAGAATTAACAATTTTTATCTTGTTCACGGTTGCTCCGCAAAATGGTGTAGCAAGTTATACCAAAAATACGGATTAACCGCAGAACCGTAATGAAACAATCTTACATTGCCCGAATGCAGCAACTGATTCACTACGGTTCGGCTCACACTTGAGCCGTTGCTTTTTTACCCTAAGGGGGCGGTTCTTCTTTCATTTTGTTTACCTCCTGTTAATCAGATTTTTTCGGCACAAAAGATTTCGGGCATTTGACATTAAAGACACTTTGTTGCCGATTGATTTTAAATTTGCATTCCTCCTGTCATTAAAAATGGTTTGTAAATACTGAAAAAAGTTACGAAATACAGACACTTGAAATACCGGAATCTCCAAGTGACTTATTCCACTTAAAGTATGTAAGATTCGCAATATAAAATGAAAGTGTTTTATACATTTATATAAATCCCAAAATCCTCAAAAAAACAAAACTTTAGAAAATTAAAAAATCCCTTCAAAATGACAAATAATCATTTTAAAAAGGATTAAAAATTATTATAAAAATAATATTGACTTTTAAGAGAAAGTGAATTACAATAAAGTAAATCGTATTACACTAATTTGAGGTGATACCATGTTTATTGGCAGAGAAAAAGAATTAGCGCAGCTGAATGCACTGTATAATTCCGGAAAATTTGAGTTTGCTGTTATATACGGTCGCCGTCGTGTCGGTAAAACTGCATTGATAAATGAATTTATAAAAGACAAGGATTCGATTTTTTTCACCGGAGTTGAAACGAACGCAAAACAAAATCTTGAAAATTTCAGCAAATGCATTTTTGAGTTTGCATCGGGTATTGATGCGGACACATCGTTTGCGTCGTTTCAGGCAGCTCTGGAATATGTTTTTAAGCTTTCCGAAAACAGAAGGGTTATTTTATGCATAGACGAGTATCCCTATGTTGCAAGGGCATCCAAGAGCCTTGCATCAACGCTTCAGCTTCTGATTGATAAATACAAAGACACAAGCAAACTATTCCTCATCCTCTGCGGCTCTTCCATGTCATATATGGAAGACCATGTGCTTGCGTATAAAGCTCCTCTTTATGGCAGAAGAACGGCACAGTTTAAAATTGTTCCCTTTGAATTCAAAGAAGCCTGCAAATATTTTCCGAAGTTTTCTGCAGAAGACAAAGCTCTTGCATACGGAATCATCGGCGGCACACCGCAGTATTTGTTACAGATAAATGACAGCATTTCCATTGAGGATAATATCAAAAACATTTATCTCAATCCCGTTTCTTCCATATATGAAGAGCCGAACAACCTTCTCAAGCAGGAAGTCCGTGAGCCTGCGATTTATAACGCAATAATAGCCGCAATTGCAACGGGAGCTTCAAAGCTCTCGGAAATTTGCACTAAGGTCGGTGAAGACACAAGCACTTGCTCGATATATATTAAGAACCTTGTTGCTCTCGGAATCGTTAAAAAGGAAACACCTTTCGGTGAAAGCACGGCAAAGAAAACCATCTATTCCATTGAGGATAATATGTTCCGCTTCTGGTTCAGATTTGTTCCTGAAAACGCATCTGTAATCGCCCGTGGTGCTGTTGAGATTGCCTACAACCGAATTGCCCCGCATCTTTCGGACTATATGGGAGCTGTTTTTGAGGAAATATGCAAACAACATCTTTGGAATCTTCTTCTGAGCGGAAAATCCGCAGTTGATTTCACTGACATCGGAAGATGGTGGGGAACTAACGCCAAAACAAGACAGCAGGTTGAAATAGATATTGTCGGAACAGCCGATAAAAACACCGCACTCTTTGCGGAATGCAAATGGACAAACGAAAAAGTTGACCTTGGCGTTCTCGAATCGCTTATTCAGAAAAGCACACTCTTCAACCATCCCAACAAGCACTATTATCTCTTCGCCAAAACAGGCTTCACCAAAGGCTGCATCGACAAAGCAGCCGAGCTTGGTAATGTAACGCTTGTGACTTATGAGGATATATGTACCGAATAAAACACTCAGTTAAAAGTGATATTAAAGAGTTTTGTTATGATTGCGGACTACGATCTGAAAAAGCGTTATAAGATTACGGGCGAATACGATGTTGAAAACAAGGTGATGTGTTTTGATTTAGGCACTGCCGAGATTTCTACCTATCGTCAAGCCAAAGACGAATAATTTTTAGCACTATTCAAGCGGCAGGGGGAGCAGTCTCCTTGCCGTGATTTTCCCTATCTTGTGTTATTCTTTCAAATTTGAAACAGAATATAGTGTTTATTATGAAAAAACTCTTGACTTTTTCGGTAAGATGGATTATACTTTTGGTAAGTCGGAGCAGAAGTTACTCCGCAATCAAGGAGGAAATACTATGAGTAAAGCATTTGGACAGAGGTTATTAAACCTATTACAAAAACAAGGTATAACGCAAAAGGAACTTGCTGATAGAATTAACACTACCGAAGCAACACTCTCTCGTTATGTTTCCGGTGACAGAGAGCCTAAAGCGGATATGCTTGCAAATATCGCTACTGCCCTTCATACTACATCGGATTATCTGCTCGGAATTGAGCCTGATGATTTTGATTTCCCGAAGGTAGAGCGTTTGTTAGCAAGAAACGCCGCAACTATGTCGGAAAAACAAAAACGAGCACTTATTTCTGCTTTGTTCGGGGAGGACTAATATTGGCATTTAGATTATCAGACAAGCGTTGTGAGGAAATTAAAGAGATTGTAGTCAACACCTTTGAGGAACTTAATATACGATGTATTCCGATAAGTGCCTTTGAAATGGCTACAAAACTCGGTGCGGTAGTAGTCCCTTATTCCTCAAAATCTGAAGAAACATATCAGCTTATGATGGAAAGAAGCGAGGACGGATTTACCATCAAGAAAGATGGCGTGTGGTACATTCTTTATAACGATGCAAAAGGCTACGGACGTGTCAATAACACCCTCACCCACGAGAGTGGGCATATAGTTTTGGATCACACGGAGGAAAGTGAATTGGCAGAAGCCGAAGCAAAGTTTTTTGCAAAATACGCTCTCGCACCGCCCGTCCTCATCCACAAATTAGAGTTAAAGGATGCCTACGAGGTTTACGAACATTTTGACATCAGCCTTGAAGCAGCAACCTACGCCTTCTCTTACTATCGTAAATGGTTGACTTACGGCAATAAGGACTATACCAATTACGAAATACGGTTACTTCAGCTTTTCAAAGAAGCTGTATAATAGAAAATTAAGAGAAAGGACGGTGATGTTATATGATTGTAAAGTTCGTACAAATAGAAAAAGCACTCAGCAAATTGCGGCAACAATTTACAAAGTGCGTTCTCTTTGGATGCGAGCATCCGATATTCTGCTACAGGTATTATGCCACATCTGAAGAAAAAATGCAAGAACTATTGATGTTTTTGCAAAAAAATTTGCGATTTTCTGCAAAAGACAGATGAGGAGGGCATAATATATGTCAAGAAAAAATGGCACTCGAAGTGGGTGCAAAGACGTTTTTCACGCATTTTTAGTAAAAAATGCGACCTACGATAGTCCACTTGAAATCCCGTGCTTAAAAATGGAAATGCGAAAGCCGCAAAAGCTGATAGCATTTTCAAAGGCGATACACAGTACCGAATATGACGCTTGGGTACATTTTTACGAGGACGATACTGCTTTTGAAAGGTTATGGAATAGACCTAACACCTATCTTCCTATCCTAAAGAAATTCAAAGGAGTTATATCTCCCGATTTTAGTGTCTATCGTGATATGCCGTTGGTAATGCAACAATGGAATATTTATCGTAGCCGTGCAATCGGTCATTGGTTGCAAGAAAACGGAATACCCGTCATCCCCAATATACGCTTTGGCGATGATCGTACATTTGAATTATCCTGTGCGGGTATAAAAAAGCACGGGGTAATCGCAGTAGGCTCTCACGGCTGCATAAGGCTACTGAGTGAACGCAAGTATTTTATAAACGGCTTAAAATATGTGGTTGACATATTAGAGCCAAAAACCATTGTGGTATATGGTGCTACACCGGACGAGGTTTTCGCACAGTATAAAGAAATGGGGATTGAAATACTGCAATTCGACAGCGACTTTATGCAAAGTCGAAAGGCGGTGAGCGCTTAATGGGTGCAGGCTTTCACGGTGGTTTTGGTAATACAAAAGGTGCCAAACAAAATGAAATACCAGTCAATTCTCCCAGAGATGTTCGTTATAGTAACAGAAGGTTATTTATTAAATCCCGATCATCCCAAAGGTTCCTCAAAAGCAAAGTTTATGAAAGAAGTTTTAGGTTATTCGCAAAGCGACTCAAAATTATTTCATAAAAATGTTGTAGATTCTTTGATAGGAAAAAATCCAACCAAAAGTGAAACTACACCATTTGGAACAAAGCATACTTTCAATACAAAACTAATAGGTAAAGACGGGAAATCGGTAAGTGCCAATGTAGTTGTTGTGATACAAAAGGATAATGGCAGAATTACACACAAAATTGTAACAGTATATCCCGACAAGAAAGGAAACTAAATATGAAAGAGTTAGATGTAGTGAAACTAAAAAAAGAATTTAACGGGCTATCAATCGGCACGGAAGGCACTATTGTGTGGGAGTACGATGGTAGTTATTTCGAGGTGGAATTTTTCGATATGAATGGTGATACTATTGATGTGTTTACAACACCTGCTGATGTGTTAGACCTTGCAAAATAATACACGGAGAGATTGAATAATGGATATTGGAAACCCAAAAAATAACTATACCTACTACGAGGGGTACGATGGTGAACCCGAAATTGTCATTGAAGCAGAAAATACCGATATGCAAATATTGCATATATGGGATGGCTACTTAGATGATATATTAAGGGAACCAAATCTTGATGGTAACGGTTGGCTTGGCTTCACAAGAGATTATCACCAATGTGAAGGTGCGTTCGGCGATGATTCCGTAGGAGTTATAACAGATTTACCCGAATACCTTGATGACTTGAAATTGTATGCGGATCGTAAGTTCGATTATGACGATACAAAAGATGTTTACAATTTACTGTATTCTTGGTTGGAAGATGCAATAAAAAATGGGTGCGAAAAAATAATAATTAAAGTTATTTAACCTATTTCACGGCAGGGACTTGTTCTCTGCCGTGTTTTCTATGCGGTGGGTATTAGGATGCAAACCCTAACGAGCGTATTTGGGTGGTGTGGCTAACCAAATACACTGCTCGCTAAGACGGAACGGATAGCGGCAGATTCACTGTTTTTGGCAAATGTCCATAAACAGTCTGCTCGCTAAGATAATACAGAACAAACCGCTTAAACAAAAAAGAAGGCACAACTAACGGATTTTTAGTTCGAAGGTTGTGCCTTTTCATCATCTCATACATAAATTAATTCCCGATTGATGATTTCGGTGGCGGCGTTGCGGATAGCGTTCATTTTGCTAATCCACGCCATTTGGTCGGTTGCCTTTAGTTGTTCGGTAACGCCTTGCTTTTTCGCCATTTCATTTACCAACCGACAGAACAAATCTTCCGCCTGCTTATCAATTTCTGCAAGGTGGGCATTTAGCTTTCTGTTTGTCAGTGGGTTCATATACAAAACCTTGCGATGCTCTTTCTAATATCGTGTGTGTCGTTGGCCCCAAACGCCCATCGGTTTTGTTGTTTGTGCGCAATCACCGGCCATAATTCCCGATTCGCGTTAAAATTCATGCGCTATAGAACGTGGCATACGAACATTATTCTTTTCATGGTATGAAAACCTCTTTAAATCAAACTTACGCTTATTCCTGCGGCAGTTGCAAAATCGTGAGCCGCAGAGCCTTCTTCACACCTTATTGTCAGGGCGTCACAGCCGTCAAAGGCGTTATCGGATATGGTTGTAACGCTTGACGGAATTGTGACCGTTCTGAGCGATGTGCACTGCGCAAAAGCCTCGTCGCTTATCTCCTGCGTGCCGCTCGGTATTGACACCGAACTGAGAGACGGGCAGTTGTAGAATGCTCCGATGCCGATAAGGCTCAGCGATGACGGCAGGGATACGGATGAAAGCGAGGTACAATCCGCAAAAGCCTCCTGCCCGATTTGCGTTACGCCTGACGGCAGAGAAACAGACCTGATATCGGTGTTGCCTGCAAATGCGCCTGCACCGACGGCGGTTACGGTGCTGCCGCCGACTGATGACGGAACGGTGACATACGGGTCACTGCCCGAGTATTCGGTTATAACACCGCCGGAAGAGTCGTAATTGTTTTCGGGGTTTGTTGTTGCTGCTGCGGTTGACGGAGCGGTGGTCGTTGCAGGCTTCTGAGTTGTGGTCTGCTTTGCGGTGGTGGTTGCCTTGGATGTTGTATGAGCTGCCGTTGTGCGGGCTGCCGTTGATGATATTTTTTCTTCGGTTGTTGATACCGACGGCTGATTCGTTGTGCTCACCTGCGCCGTTTGCGATTCTTTAGCGTCAGTAGCTGAGGTTGACTGCGTATCCGTTACCGATAAATCGGTTGACAGTAAAGCTTCCGCCGCCGTTGTGCCGCTTTCTTCGGCTATGAACACGGAAGAATACGCCGTTGAGCTTTCGCTCACCGCTTTGTTGTCAATGTGTTTTTTTATTGCTGCACCGCCGCCTGCAACAACGGAGCCTGCTACCGCTACGGCTGCAACTTTAACGGCGATTGAAGCTGCTGCCGATGTTGCGGCACTGCCCGCAGCGGTTGATGCTGCTGTTGTCACGGCACCGCCCACGGTTGCGGTTGAAGCACCCGACACACCTGCACCTGCAGCGGCAGAGGTCACAACACTCTGCGATATTGCGGCGGGTACGGCGGTGTTGTGCGCCTGATAAGATATGAGCGACAGAACAGCGGGTATCGCCCCGATGCCGTAAAGCGTAGGGTCTTTTTTGCGCAGCTTGTTGAATTCTTTTTCAATCTGCTTTCTGCCGTTGTGGAGTCTGCTTTTGACCGTGCCCGAAGGAATGGAGAGAATCTCCGAAATTTCGTTAAGGCTTTTGTCCTCATAATGAAAAAGAACAATGCACGCACGCACCTCGGGTGACAGCCTGTCCAGAATTCCCGATATGCTTTTTCTCAGTTCTTCACGCTCCATATATTCCTGAGGAACGGGCTGCTTCCACTCTTCGGAATACTCTTCGGCCTTGTTTTTGAAGAACACAACGGGCAGAGCAATCCGTTTTTCTTTTTTTATGTAATTTTTACATTCATTTTCGACAATGGATTTTATCCAACCCTCAAGGCTCTCGGGATTTTTCAATTCCGGGAGCTTTTGAAACACCTTCAGGTATGAATTCTGAAGAACATCCTGAATGTCATCGGGATTCTTTAAAAGAAGGCTTGCGGTGTGATATGCAGTTTTATGTGTAAGCTGATAAAGCTCGTTGCTTGCGGCTTCATCGCCGCTTATTGCCCGCTCAATCAGCAGGGAAAGCTCAACCGTTTCTTTCATTGCAGCCTCCGTTGATTTTTTATATCAAAAATATAACATAATCCGCAGGCTCATTCAACAATCGCCGAAAAATAATTTTCAAAAAATTTTCGGAAAAAAGTGAACTTTTTGAAAGAAACGGTTGTCTTTAATTCAGAGGCATTTTTCAGAGTGCCGAATCGGCGTTCTCACACTCACTTTCAATTTGTTTGAGAAGGCTGCTCGCGTCAATATCCATGGCGTTGGCTATTCTGAAAAATGTCTCCATAGTGGGTTTGCGTGTTCCGCGTTCAATTGCGCTCAGATGTGTGCGGCCGATATCTGCAAGACCGCTCACAACCTCTTGTGAAAGCCCTTTTTCTTCACGGACACGCCGTATTACCTTTCCCACGGTTTTGGAATCCAGCATACGATCATCTCCTTCTATAATTCTATAAGTAAAATTGCAGGATGATGAATACATATGTTGACATTATAAACTGTTTGTATTATTATTTTATGTAGCAAAAATAAAAAAATTATGAAAGGAAGTGATTTGATGGGATTACTTTTGCCCGCTTTTCTTCTTATGTATTTAATAGAGCCGATTAAATGGGTTATTGATTTCATTTCCGGTTTATTTTAAAAATTAAGGAGAGATATTATGAAAAAGTTAACAGCAATCATTTTGACTGTAGCAATGCTTCTTGGTGCTGCATCAACAAGTGCTTTTGCACTTGATATCGGCGATACGGTTAACTGGCACGATGACGGAGGATATCATACAGGCAGCCTTGACGGTTATCTCACCGAAGGGGTAACCACACTTTATCCCATCCCCGTTGAGGGCGGAGAAGGCAATTGGGCTTGCGGATATTATGAATTCGATGCCTCAAAGGAAGGCTGCTATTTAATCAGCGCATCAAGCGGCAGCTTTGATGTTGCCGAGAGCAGCAACGGCATTAATGTATACGGCTATGCAAAGTATGCTGAGCACGGCGAAAACGGCAGAATTTATTATCTTGAAGAGGGCAAGAATTATATTCAGGTAAGTGCCGATGATGAAGGTACAGATATAAACATTTCATACCACAGCGAAACCGCAGATATTGAAATGTTTGAGGCTGCTTACTATGTTGAAAGCATTGAAATCGCAAATATTGAAAAATATAAAGTGGCTTATGAGTATTATTTTTCAAGCTTTGAAGAGGGCAAAGGCGGATTCGGCTGCATTGATGCCTGCGATGACGGTGCAATGGTTACCGTGAACTTCAAAGACGGCACAAAAACCACCTTTGAGTATTGCTATGACTACGAAAAAGATGACTATAATACATCGGTTACATTGCCTAACGGCAAGGAATATCATCTTGCGATATATCAGTCGGTTAATTTTGAAGGAGAAGAAATATACCTTGTAGCAAGCATAGCCGAATATGTATTTCTTAAAGAAGAATGCACAATTGAAAAGGTAAGCATGGGTGAAAATGTTGATGCTCTCAGTGAAGAGGTGAGCAAATATTCAGAATATCTCAGCGAACACATTGCATGGTGCTTTGAATTTATGTTTGATCCCGAAGTGAATGATTTCATGTATTATTTTGAGCAGCTTTTCAGCGGCTCAGCCGGATTAATCAGAATCATTTTCAATGAAATAGCCCTCTTTATCGGCTATTATCTCGGTGTGTGATGCGGATAAAATTTTTCGGGAGTATACTTTGATTAACAGCAAGCCATAAGGTTTTGAAAGGAATATTTCCGCCCCGTCTGTGTTAAAAATCTTCGAAATAGCCCCGTATTCCTTCAGATTTTCGCCTTGCCGTGACGAAAATCTTCTCTTTCAAAACTGCTTTGCATCTGAAATGCAATAGATTGCGTGCAGTCGGGCATTTCTTCGATGCAGGCATACGCG
>JAFQSY010000050.1 GCA_017409265.1 Clostridia bacterium | reverse complement strand
TTGATTCTTCCTTTCGGGATAATAAAAAAAGCGTTCATTTCAGCCCGGACATCTGTCCGAATTGAAATGAACGCCTTTGCTCATTTGCAAGAAGTATATACCAAATCCTTCAAATTGTCAAGCATAAAATGAAATTTCACGGCAAAAATGAAATTTTCTCAAAAAAAGCTGCAAAATATGCTTGACAAACAAATTTTGAGGGTGTATAATGCAGTTCGTAAAGGCAAAGGCGTCTTTAAGGGTTAATCCCCTTAGAGACGCCTTTTTTCTGTTTAAAGGAGGAAATATCAATGTCATATGTTGATGAAGTAATTGAACAGGTTATAAAACAAAATCCTGCAGAACCCGAATTTCATCAGGCTGTCAGAGAGGTGCTTGAATCTCTCCGTGTTGTTGTTGATGCAAATGAAGCACAGTTCAGAAGAGATGCCCTTCTTGAAAGACTGGTTAACCCTGAACGTCAGATTAAATTCAGAGTTCCCTGGATAGATGATAACGGAAATGCTCATGTAAATACCGGTTACAGAGTTCAGTTCAACAGTGCAATCGGACCGTATAAGGGAGGTCTAAGACTTCATCCGTCGGTTAATTTAGGTATTATAAAATTTCTTGGCTTTGAGCAGATTTTTAAAAACTCTCTTACCGGACTTCCGATCGGCGGCGGTAAAGGCGGCTCGGATTTTGACCCCAAAGGCAAATCAGACAGAGAGATTATGGCTTTCTGCCAGAGCTTTATGACAGAGCTTTGCAAACACATAGGTGCATATACCGATATTCCTGCAGGCGACATCGGAACGGGAGCAAGAGAAATCGGTTATATGTTCGGTCAGTATAAAAGAGTGCGCAGTCTTTTTGAAGGTGTTCTCACCGGTAAAGGCTTAACCTATGGCGGCTCGCTTGCAAGAACCGAAGCTACAGGCTACGGACTTCTCTATATAACCGAAGAAATGCTTAAATGCAACGGCGAAGATATAAAGGGTAAAACTATTGTTGTTTCGGGTTCGGGTAATGTCGCAATCTATGCGATTGAAAAAGCGCATCAGCTCGGTGCAAAGGTTGTTACTGCTTCCGATTCAACAGGCTGGGTTTATGACCCTGAAGGTATTGACATTGCAGCACTTAAAGAAATCAAAGAAGTCAACCGTGCAAGGCTTTCCGAATATAAGAAATACAGACCGAATTCGGAATATCATAAAGGCAAGGGAGTATGGAGCATCAAAGCGGATATTGCTCTTCCCTGTGCAACTCAGAATGAGCTTGATCTTGAGGATGCAAAAGCACTTGTTGCAAACGGTGTTATTGCAGTTTGCGAGGGAGCAAATATGCCTGCAACGCTTGAAGCAACCGAGTATCTTCAGAAAAACGGAGTTTATTTTGTTCCGGGCAAAGCTGCAAATGCAGGCGGTGTTGCAACATCAGCTCTTGAAATGTCACAGAACAGCGAAAGACTCAGCTGGTCGTTTGAAGAGGTTGACGATAAACTTCAGCACATTATGAAGGATATTTTCCACAACCTTGATGCTGCTGCAAAAAAATATGGGTTTGACGGTAACTATGTTGTCGGTGCAAATATTGCAGGCTTTGAAAAGGTTGTTGATGCAATGAATTCTCAGGGCATCGTTTAATTTATAGAAGGATATTAATAAAAAGGCAAGGGCGTCTTTGATGTTTACCATCGAAGGCGCCTTTGTTTCTTTTTCAGGAGGTTTTATTATGAAAACAGTATCGGATTATTTTGGTTGTCTTGTTTTTGACGACAGAGTTATGAAAGCAACACTTTCATCAAAGGTCTATAATTCATTGAAAAAGACTATTGATGAGGGTGCACAGCTTGATATCGGTGTTGCAAATGCAGTTGCCGCCGCAATGAAAGATTGGGCGGTTGCAAACGGTGCAACCCACTACACACATTGGTTTCAACCTCTTACGGGCATTACTGCCGAAAAGCATGACAGCTTTATTTCACCGTCACCCGACGGCGGAGTAATAATGGAGTTTTCGGGCAAGGAGCTCATAAAAGGCGAACCTGATGCATCGTCATTTCCGTCGGGAGGTCTGCGAGCAACCTTTGAAGCCAGAGGATATACCGCATGGGATCCCACATCATATGCATTTATCAAAGGAAAAACACTTTGTATTCCCACTGCATTCTGCTCTTATTGCGGTGAGGCGCTTGATAAAAAGACTCCGCTTCTGCGCTCAATGGAAGCACTCAATAAGCAGGCACTCCGTATTCTCCGCCTTTTCGGCAATGACACTGTAAAATGTGTACGCACTTCGGTAGGACCCGAGCAGGAATATTTCCTTGTTGACAAGGAAATGTATGAAAAGAGAAGGGATCTTCGTTTTACAGGAAGAACTCTTTTCGGAGCAAAGCCTCCCAAGGGTCAGGAAATGGATGACCACTATTTCGGAGTAATTAAGCCCAGAGTTGCAGCATATATGGAAGAGCTTAATGATGAACTTTGGAAACTCGGCATTCTTGCAAAAACAGAACATAACGAGGTTGCTCCTGCTCAGCATGAGCTGGCACCTATTTATACAACCACAAATATCGCAACCGACCATAATCAGCTGACTATGGAAATTATGCAGAAGGTTGCGGCAAAGCACGGACTTGTCTGTCTGCTTCATGAAAAGCCTTTTGCAGGCGTAAACGGCAGCGGCAAGCACAACAACTGGTCACTCGCAACCGATGCAGGTGTTAACCTTCTTTCTCCGGGTGAAACACCTTATGAAAATGCACAGTTTCTTCTTTTCCTCTGTGCGGTAATCAAAGCGGTTGACGATTATCAGGATTTACTTCGTATCTCTGTTGCAACGGCGGGCAACGATCACAGATTAGGTGCAAATGAGGCGCCACCCGCAGTTGTATCTATATTCCTTGGCGATGAATTATCTGCTATTCTTGATGCCATTGAGGCTGACACTCCTTACAATGCCGCAGAAAAAACGCAGATGAAGCTGGGCGTTGACGTTCTCCCGAAGTTCAACAGAGATACTACCGACAGAAACCGTACCTCTCCGTTTGCGTTCACGGGCAATAAATTCGAATTCCGTATGCTCGGTTCATCAAACAGCATTGCATGTGCAAATATTATGCTTAACACCGCAGTTGCGGAGAGCCTTAAGATTTATGCCGACAGGCTCGAAAAAGCGGACGATTTTGAATCTGCTCTTCACGAAATGATTCGCAAAACAATCAAAGACCATAAAAATATTATTTTCAACGGTAACGGTTATGATGATGCGTGGATTAAAGAAGCTACCGAAAACAGAGGTCTTCTGAACTACCGTACAACTCCCGACTGCGTGCCTCATCTTCTTGATAAAAAGAATGTTCAGATGCTTACCTCTCACGGTGTTTTCTCCGAAGCGGAACTTAACTCCCGCTATGAGATTACTCTTGAAAACTACTGTAAGACGGTTGTTATCGAAGCAAATACCATGGCGGATATGGCAAAAACAGAAATTGCTCCTGCAGTTGAAGCTTATGCTGCAGAGCTTGCAAAATCTGCTGCGGCAAAGAAGGCTCTTGATGAAAGCGTTGCCTGCAGCTATGAATGCGGTCTTGTTAAAAAGCTTTCGGCACTGACCGACAGAATAGCAGAAAAGGCGGATGAGCTTGAGGATGCTCTGGTTGTTCTTCATAAAGCCGAAAATATAGGTGAAGAAGCAAACACAATCCGTGATTCGGTTCTCGTCAGAATGTGTGAGCTCAGAGTAGCTTGTGATGAAGCAGAAAAAATAACAGCTAAAAAGTATTGGCCGTTCCCGACTTACGGCGACCTTCTTTTCGGCGTGAAGTAAAAAGGAAGGGAATGATTTTTATGACATACAGTGCGGTTAATACAATATGGGTACTTATCGGCGCAGCTCTTGTATTTTTTATGCAGGCAGGTTTTTCAATGTGTGAAGCCGGTTTCACGAGAGCAAAGAACACAGGCAACATACTGATGAAAAATCTTATGGATTTTTGTATAGGAACGCCTGCTTTTTGGCTTGTCGGCTTCGGAATTATGTTTGGAAGCGGTTCAGCTTTGTTCGGCAGAATAGACCCTCTTATTCTGGGTGATTACAGCAATATATTACCTGAAGGCGTACCGCTTTGGGCTTTTGCGATATTTCAGACGGTTTTCTGTGCTACTTCGGCAACGATTGTTTCGGGAGCCATGGCTGAAAGGACAAAATTCAGCGCATATTGTATTTATTCGGCAGCAATTTCTCTCATTATCTATCCTGTTTCAGGACATTGGATTTGGGGTGGCGGATGGCTTAGTGAACTTGGATTCCACGATTTTGCCGGTTCAACAGCGGTTCATATGGTAGGCGGAGTTTGTGCTCTTATCGGTGCAAAAATTCTCGGACCCCGCATAGGAAAATACGATAAAAACGGCAAGCCTCGTGCAATTCTCGGACATAATCTGACTTTTGCGGCTCTCGGTGTATTTATTCTTTGGTTCTGCTGGTTTGGCTTCAACGGTGCTTCAACTGTCGGTATGGATAGCGACGAGCTTATTGAAAGCGCAGGTCTTGTGTTCTTCAATACAAATCTTGCGGCTGCAGTTGCATGCTGCATAACACTCATCGTAACCTGGATTCGCTATAAGAAGCCCGATGTTTCAATGACATACAACGCAGCTCTTGCAGGTCTTGTCGGAATAACGGCCGGATGTGATGCGGTAAGTCCCGTAGGTGCAGCGATAATCGGACTTATCTGTGGTGTTACAGTTGTTTTTGCGGTTGAATTTTTTGATAAAATCGCAAAAATTGATGACCCCGTCGGAGCGGTTTCCGTGCACTGTGTTTGCGGTGCACTCGGAACAATTCTTACCGGATTTTTCGCAACCGGTGTTTCAACCGAAAAAGGCTTGTTTTATGGCGGCGGTCTGCATTTTCTCGGAGTTCAGTCTTTAGGCGTGGTTTCGGTTGCAGGTTACGTTGCGGTTGTGATTACCGTTGTTTTTCTTGCTATCAAGCATACGATAGGACTTCGTGCAGAGCCTGAAGACGAGCTTGCAGGTCTTGATGTTTCGGAACATGGTTTACTCACCGCTTATGCCGGCTTTGCAATGCTTCCTGACACGACGGTTGCTGATGAAGATAAGCCGATTGAGGTTACAGGCGATGTCCCCGTTGCAGAGGCGATACCCGTAAAAAAGATTCCAACCTTTGATGACAGTATGCCTAAAATGACGAAAGTGGAAATTATATGCAAAGAATCAAGGTTTGAAGCTCTTAAAACCGCAATGATGAACATAGGTATTACAGGTATGACGGTATCTCATGTTCTCGGCTGCGGTGTTCAGAAGGGTAAACCCGAATACTACAGAGGTGTTCAGGTTGAAGCAAATCTTCTTCCAAAGGTGCAGGTTGATATTGTAGTCAGCAAGGTTCCCGTTCGTTTGGTAATTGAAACAGCAAAAAAGATTCTTTATACGGGACACATCGGAGATGGTAAGATTTTCGTTTATGATGTTGAAAATGCTGTTAAGGTCAGAACCGGAGAAGAAGGCTATGATGCACTTCAGGATGTTGAATGATAAATATAAATTTGTGAAAGGAGCATAATCTTATGCAAAAAACAGAAGTTCAATTTATTTCTCACATAACATTCACAGAGCAGACTCCGGATATGCTTCTTGAAAGAAAACAAATCGATTCGATGTACGAAAAGGCTTTTCTTTCGATAAAAGATGAAGTTTGCAGCGAATATTCTCAAAACACTACAACTTGGGATTGACCCCGCTTGATTGCAGCCAAGGCAGTTGAAAAAACTGCCTTGGCTCGTAGTGATTTATTATTTATATAAGGATAGTGATATTATGTGTTCAATTATGAGCTGGTGCAGCAGTAAGGCAGCTGCCGATGAGTTTAAAAAAGGATTTGACAAAACCGTTTCAAGAGGGCCTGATGATACTAAAATAATCGATACCGGTAAGGGGATTGTAGGTTTCCACAGGCTTGCAATTATGGGCTTGCACCCCGAAGGAATGCAGCCGTTTGAGCTTGACGGAAGCTATGTTGTTTGTAACGGTGAAATCTACGGCTTTGAAAAGCTGAAAGACCGTTTAATAAAAAAAGGATATTCATTTAAAAGCGAGAGCGACTGCGAAATACTGCTTCCGCTTTATAAAGAATACGGCACAGATATGTTTGCGATGCTCGATGCTGAGTTTGCTTGTGTTATATTTGATGGGGTAAAACAGGAATACATAGCGGCAAGAGACCCTATCGGAATCAGGCCGCTTTACTACGGATACGATAAAAACGGAGATATTCTTTTTGCCAGCGAAGCGAAAAACCTTGTCGGCATTGCGGATAAAATAATGCCGTTTCCTCCGGGATGCTATTATAAAAATAAAGAATTTATCTGTTACCGAGATATAGCGGCGGTCAAAAAGGTATGCAACGATGATCTTGAAACCGTTTGTAGGAACATTCACGATAAGCTTGTTGCGGGCATTGAAAAGCGACTTGTTGCCGATGCAAAGGTAGGCTTTCTTCTTTCGGGCGGACTGGACTCCTCTCTTGTATGCGCTGTAGCTGCAAAGAAAAGCAGCGAGCCCATTAAAACATTTGCAATCGGTATGAGCGAGGATGCAATTGACCTTAAATATGCAAAGCAGGTTGCGGACTATATCGGCAGCGAGCATAAGGAAATCATCATAACAAAGGATGATGTTCTTGATGCTCTTGAAGAGGTCATTTATATTCTCGGAACTTACGATATAACGACAATCAGAGCAAGCATGGGAATGTATCTTATCTGTAAGGCAATTCATGAACAGACCGATATAAGAGTTTTGCTTACGGGAGAAATTTCGGATGAGCTTTTCGGATATAAATATACCGATTTTGCCCCCGATGCTCGTGCTTTCCAAAAAGAAGCGCAAAAAAGAATCCGTGAGCTTCATATGTATGATGTTCTTCGTGCAGACAGGTGTATTTCATCAAACTCTCTTGAAGCAAGAGTACCCTTCGGTGACCTTGATTTTGTTGAGTATGTTATGTCTGTTGACCCCGATAAAAAACTTAATAAATACGGAAAGGGAAAATACCTTCTCCGTCATGCTTTTGAAAGAGATTATCTTCCCGATGAAATTCTGTGGCGTGAAAAGGCTGCATTTTCGGATGCTGTAGGTCATTCAATGGTGGATTATCTTAAAGAATACGCCGAAACATGTTACACAGATGAGGAATATGAAGTGAAAAAATCAAAATATTCTCACGCACAGCCGTTTACGAAGGAATCTCTTCTTTACAGAGAGCTTTTTGAAAAATATTATCCCGGTCAGGCAGAAATGATTGCAGATTTCTGGATGCCCAACAAAGAGTGGGAAGGATGCAATGTAAACGACCCGTCAGCCAGAGTTCTCTCAAACTACGGCGACAGCGGTAAATAAGAGGTGCTTTTATAATGAGTATTGAAAAAAGAATAAAAATCAAAGATTTATTTCAAAAATTCGAAGAGCAAATCGGAAAAGAAGTCACCGTAAGAGGCTGGGTAAGAAACCACCGCAAGCAGAAAAATATGGGCTTTATTGAGCTGTATGACGGCAGCTGCTTCAAATCCCTGCAGCTTGTATATTCTGCCGAGAGTGATGTCGACGGAAAAATCAAGTCAATTCGCAACGGCTCCTGCGTTGAAGCGTCAGGAACCGTAAGACAAGGCTTTCAGAATGAGACGGTTGAGCTTAATGTTTCGCAAATAGATCTTCTCGGCGACTGCCCCGAAGATTATCCTATGCAGCCGAAACGCCATTCGGTTGAATTTTTGAGAGAAAATGCTTATCTCAGACCGAGAACGAGACTTTTTCAGGCAGTATTCAGAATACGAAGCGTGGCGGCACAGGCAGTTCACCGATATTTCACCGAGCAGGGATTTCTCTATGTGCATACACCGTTGATAACGGCAAACGATGCCGAAGGTGCGGGAAACACCTTTACGGTTACTACGCTCGAAGCAAACGGTAACAAGCCCGACTATAAAAACGATTTCTTCGGACTCCATACTTCATTAGCGGTAACGGGTCAGTTGGAAGCAGAAGTGTTTGCAATGGCATTCGGAAATGTATATACATTCGGTCCCACATTCCGTGCAGAAAACTCCAACACCAAAACTCATATGGCTGAGTTCTGGATGATTGAGCCTGAAATGGCGTTCTGCGATTTGGAGCAGCTGATGGATGTTGAAGAGGATTTTCTGAAAAGTGTGCTGTCATATATCATGGAGCAGTGTGACGATGAGCTTGCGTTTCTTGAAAAATATACAAGTCTTCCGCTTCGGGAAAGAATGAAATCTGTTACTGAGTCGGAAATTGTGAGAGTTCATCACGAAGAAGTGATCCGTATCCTTAAAGAAGCGGGAGAAAATTTTGAATTTGAGCCCGAATACGGTCAGGATATTGCCAAGGAACACGAAAAGTATCTTACGGAAAAGTATTTCAAAGCACCTGTATTTGTTTATGATTGGCCAAAGGATATTAAGGCTTTTTATATGTATCAGAATGATGACGGCAAAACCGTTGCTGCAGTTGACCTTCTTGTTCCCGGTGCGGGAGAGCTTATGGGCGGCAGTCAAAGAGAAGTGCGCTATGATTTACTTAAAAACAGAATGGATGAGCTCGGCATATCCGAAGAAAGTCTTTGGTGGTATCTGAATCTGCGCAAATACGGCGGCTGCGACCATTCAGGATTCGGCATGGGATTTGAACGGTTGCTTATGTATGTAACAGGTATGGAGAATATCCGTGATGTTATTCCATTCCACAGAACACCCGGAAGCTGTGAGTATTAAAAATAATCTTTTATCAGAGGTTGACAAATTGCCGTCTGTTGGAGTATAATATCTGCATTAAAGGCAAAGGCGTCTTTGAGTTTGATTCTCGAAGTGTCTCTGCCTTCTTTTTTATCGAAAATTAAACAAGCGGATATAGGCAATGGCGTCTTGATGTTTATTCATTAAGGTGTCATTGCCTTTTTTTAATTTTGAACGGAGGTACACTGAAATGACAAAAAAAGAACAGCTTTACGAAGGAAAGGCGAAAAAAGTTTTTAAGACTGATAGCCCCGAGCTTTTGATTGTTTCCTATAAGGATGATGCAACGGCATTCAACGGTTTTAAAAAAGGAACAATCGCAGGCAAAGGCATTATCAATAACAAAATGAGCAACCTTCTTATGCAGAGGCTTGAGCGAGTTGGTATTCCCACTCATTTTGTCAAAGAACTTTCAGAAAGGGAAACTCTGGTTAAAAAGGTTTCCATTGTACCCCTTGAAGTGATTGTAAGAAATATTGCAGCAGGCTCATTCTCCAAACGCTACGGAGTGGAGGAAGGCTTTGTGTTTGAAACTCCTACCATTGAATTTTCTTATAAAAACGATGATTTGGGTGACCCTCTTATGGATGAATATCACGCAATTGCAATGAAGCTTGCGACACCCGAAGAAATAGAAACAATCAAAAAATATGCCTTTGGAGTTAATGAACAGTTGAAAGCTTTCTGGACTGAATGCGGTGTTACACTTGTTGATTTCAAGCTTGAATTCGGCAGACTTGCTGACGGAACAATAGTTCTTGCCGACGAAATCAGCCCCGATACCTGCCGCTTATGGGATACCAAAACGAGAGAAAAGCTTGATAAGGACAGATTCCGCCGTGATTTGGGTGGCGTTGAAGATGCTTATGCAGAGGTCATGAAACGCCTTGAGCAGCATATATAAGGGAGGATTTGAAATGTCAAACTGTGCAATAGTCGGAATCAACTGGGGCGATGAAGGAAAAGGCAGAATGGTTGATTTGCTGACTGAAAACTATGATGTTGTAGTCCGCTATCAAGGCGGCGGGAACGCAGGACACACCGTTATCAATGAGCGCGGAAAATTTGCCTTACACCTTCTTCCATCGGGTATCTTCAGAGAAGGTGTAGTGAATATTCTCGGAAACGGTGTTGCTCTTGACCCCGAAAATCTCTGGAACGAAATGCAGGATGTTATGGAACAGGGAGTTTCACTTACCCCTGAAAATCTCAAAATAAGTGACCGTGCATCGCTCCTGCTCCCTTGGCACCGCGATTTGGATGAGCTTGAGGAAATGAGACTCAAGGATAAAAAATACGGTTCAACAAAACAAGGAATAGCTCCGTTTTATTCCGATAAGTACCAAAAGAAAACAGTTCTTGCAGGAGAGCTTTTCTATCCTGAAGAGCTTAAAGCTCATCTCGCTGATTTGGCAGAATGGAAAAATCTCACCTTAACCGAAGTATACGGTGCAAAGCCTTATACGGAAGAAATGCTTGATGAGTGGCTTTCTGACTATTGCGAAAAAATCAAGCCTTTTGTGTGTGATACAGGTGCATTTCTGAAAGAAGCACAGGCAAGCGGTAAAAGCATTCTTTTTGAAGCTCAACTCGGTTCTCTGCGAGACCTTGATTACGGAATTTACCCCTACACAACATCGTCAAACACTACGGCGGCATACGCACCCATCGGTTC
>JAFQSY010000049.1 GCA_017409265.1 Clostridia bacterium | reverse complement strand
TGCGATGAAACTTGCCGGCATAAAACCGGGAGATAAAGTCTTTTGTTCGGATTTAACCTTTGCGGCGACTGTAAATCCTATAGTGTATGAAGGAGCTCTGCCTATATTTATTGACACAGAATATGACACATGGAATATGGATCCCGTAGCCCTTGAAAAGGCTTTTGAAACTTATCCTGATGTCAAGGCTGTAGTATTAGTACATCTTTACGGTACACCGTGTAAATTTGATGAAATAAAAAAAATTGCTGACAGACACGGTGCGGTAATAATAGAAGATGCTGCCGAATCTTTCGGTGCTGCATACAAAGGAAGGCAGACCGGTATTCTTGGAGATGTGGGCTGCATCAGTTTTAACGGAAACAAAATTATTACCGGCACTTGCGGCGGAATGCTTCTTACCAACGATGAGGAGGCTGCAAAAAAAGCTCGCAAATGGTCAACGCAAAGCCGTGAAAAAGCTGCATGGTATCAGCATGAAGAAATAGGATACAATTATCGCATGAGCAATCTTGTTGCAGGTGTTGTGCGCGGTCAGCTTTTGCATCTTGAGGAACATATTGATAAAAAGCGAAAAATTTACGAGAGATATAAAGAAGGCTTTAAAGATTTGCCTGTAAGTATGAATCCTTATGATGCACAGAACAGTGAACCCAATTTCTGGCTTTCGTGTTTATTGATAAATAAAAATGCTATGTGTAAACAAAAAAGAAGTGACAGCGATACACAATATATAAGCGAAAGAGGAAAAACCTGTCCGACAGAAATTTTAGATGCATTGGAAAAACTCAATGCCGAAGGCAGACCTGTTTGGAAACCGATGCATTTGCAACCCATTTATAAAGACAGTCCGTTTATCGGAAGATACGGAGAAATAAAAGAAGAAAAGACCTGTGAAAATATTGGTATGGACGGAAAACCGATTGATATCGGAACGGATATTTTCAGCAGGGGTGTGTGTTTACCCAGTGATAACAAAATGACACAGGAACAACAGGACTTGATTATTGAGATTGTTAAAACCTGCTTTATGTGAGGTAGGATATGTATATTAAATTTTTTAAGCGGGTGATGGATTTTTTAGTTTCGTTGTCCGTATTGATTATTTTGTCTCCTGTTTTGTTTGTAATGATTGTGATTGGAACAATTGTAATGAAAGGCAATCCTTTTTTTGTCCAATCCCGTCCGGGCATTAAGGATAAAAACGGAGAAGAAACGATTTTCAAGCTTATTAAATTCAGAACTATGAGCAATGCCGTGGGTGTTGACGGCGAATTATTGCCTGATGAACAGCGGCTCGGAAAATACGGCTTATTTCTTAGAAGTACTTCACTTGATGAGCTGCCTTCACTTTTGAACATCTTATTCGGTACGCTTTCATTGGTAGGACCTCGTCCTCAACTGATACGAGATATGGTATTTATGACCGATGAACAGCGAAGACGCCATGATGTTAAACCCGGGCTTACCGGTCTTGCTCAGGTTAACGGGCGCAATAACATAAGTTGGGAAAAGAAATTTGAATATGATTTGCAGTATATTGACAGCGGAATAACTTTTACCGGTGATATGAAAATCATTTTTCAAACTTTTATGAAGGTTCTCAAAAGAAGCAATACTGTAAGAGAGGGCACAGTATCTGATATAGACTTTGGTGATTGGCTGCTGTTAAACGGCGATGTTGAAGAAAAGGAATACATAGAGAAGCAGAAAGAAGCAAAGGAAATATTGATGAAGTGATATGTACCTGTTACGGCAAATTGAAATATTGTATCGTGAAGTGAGTTTTCAGATGTCGGAAAAGAGGGATCGGCAATATGAATGGATGGAAATATTATAAAAGCACACTGATACCGTCGTCGGCTCCTCATGAAGCCGTGAACACCGATTACATTTTTGACGGTTCAGTATGGAAAAAGCATCCCGAAGCGCTTTTGGCTCGATGGACAACGGATTATGATTGCAATTATGAAACAAATTGGTGGTATGTGATAAAAGACGAACCGTTTGATATATCAGAATTGAGTTCAAACTACCGATATAAAATTAACAAAGGTACAAAACAATTTGAAGTATATAAAATTAATCCTTCTGAATATAAGGAAGAATTGTATAGAGTACAGGTTGCGGCTTATTCGGCATACCCTACAAAATATCGGCCGCATATTGATTATAAATCTTTTACTGATTCTACAGAAAAATGGAACGAATATACAGTATACGGAATATTCAGTAAAGAAGACAATCTTCTTGTAGGTTATTCATTATTGGAAATAAACGGCAACTGTATTAATTATTCAGTTCATAAAACAATTCCGGAATATGAAAAGAAACAGGTTAATGCTGCTTTGATTTATAAAGTTCTGCTTGAATATGATGAATTTTTGAGAGAAGGTGGATATATATGTGACGGAGCAAGAAATATCAACCATGAAACGTCTTTTCATGAATATCTGGAAAAATATTTCGGCTTTCGTAAAGCTTATTGCAGACTTCACATTGCGTATAACCCCAAAATCAAGTGGGTAGTAGAACTTTTGTATCCGTTTAGAAAAATTCTCCGAAAATTTGATTTTACAGGTAGAGTACATCAAATAAATTCCGTGCTTAAAATGCAGGAACTTGTCCAGGAGGAGCGGAAGTCTTGAGACTGTTATATTCTTTAAAAAAGCAAGAATGCACAGACAGTAATTATTCTGACATACAGGGTGTTGATTTTATAGTACATGAGTTCCGTCCTACACTTTTTAACTGCTATTTGCACGGGGAAAACAGAAATACTAAAACATTTCTTGCACGTATGTTTTTTCAGACTGTAACATTTGGAAAAGCAAAGATTTTTTATATTACAAATGATGATGACGAGATTATGCATACATCTTATATAATTCCCCGATGCTTCAAATTTCCGTTTATGCAAAAAGATGATTATGAGATAGGCCCATGTTTTACATATCCTGAATTTCGAGGAAAAGGAATTTATCCCAGAGTGCTTAGGTATATTTGCACGAACACCGGAAATGAAAGTACGAATTTTTTTATGATTGTCAGCCAAAATAATATTTCCTCAATCAGAGGAATAGAAAAAGCCGGTTTTAAAAAGTTCGGATTTGTTGAAAAGTCACGGATTCTGAAACGTTATTTGTTGAAGCAGGATAATTCTTACTAATATGATCAGATGCAGGAGAACGACAATGGGGGAAAAAATGTATAGCTCAGCAAGCAGATTTTCGGTATCTATGTGTGTATATGAAAAGGATAATCCTTCTTGGTTCAGACAGTCGATTGACAGTTTGAGTTCGCAAACGGTAAAACCAAGTGAAATTATTCTTGTGGTTGACGGACCTGTTCCCAAAGAGTTAAATGAAATAATAAACGACTGCGAATTAAACGAATTGTTTAAAGTTTTTCGTCTTCCTCAAAATATCGGACACGGAAATGCAAGACGTCTTGGGTTGAAAAAATGCTCCAATGAGTTGGTTGCTTTGATGGATGCGGACGATATTTGTGTTCCGGATCGTTTTGAACAAGAATTGAAAATTTTTCAAAACAGTGATCCTGATATTGTTGGAGGAAACATTGCTGAGTTTATAGGAGATGTTGATAATATTGTGGCATACAGAACGGTGCCGCAAGAAGATGCAGAAATAAAAGAATATATGAAAAAACGTTGCCCGTTCAATCAGGTTTCTGTTATGTTCAAAAAGAGTAGCGTGGAAAAAGCAGGCGGATATATCGATTGGTATTGTGATGAAGATTATTATCTTTGGTTGAGAATGTTCTTATCAGGATGTCGGATGGTCAATACCGGAACAGTGTTGGTTAATGTCCGCGTAGGGAAAGAAATGTACCGACGTCGCGGCGGATGGAAATATTTTATCAGTGAAACAAAATTACAGCATTACATGCTGAAAAATAAGATTATCGGTATTGTAACTTTTTGCAGCAATGTTGCAAAACGGTTTGTTGTTCAGATAGCAATGCCTGGTAAAATCAGAGAATGGTTTTTTTGCAGATTTGCAAGAACAAGCGCAGTTAAGAAGCAGAGGTAGTCAGAATGACAGATATAGTTGGGCATCAAAAAGTTCTCAAAGAACTTCTGATTGAATTCAATCGTGTTTGTGAAAAATATGATATAAAATATATACTCTTTTCCGGCACAGCAATCGGTGCGGTCAGACACAAGGGATTTATACCTTGGGATGATGATTTGGATGTTGCGATGCTCAGAACAGAATATGAGCGTTTTTTAAAGGTTGCTCCGAATGAGCTGGATTCTAAATATTATTTGCAGGTAGAATTTTCTGAACATTGGCCTTTATACTTCTCAAAACTAAGAAAAAATAATACAACCTGTTTGGAAAAGTACCATCCGAAAGATAAGAAGATACATCAGGGTATTTATATAGATATTTTTCCTGTTGACAATGCGTCAGATAATAAATTTGTAAGAAAACTTCAGTTTTTTAGCTCGAAGATTGTTTTGGCAAAGGCGTTTTATCGTAGGGGATATGATACCGATTCTCTCGTTAAAAAGTTTTTTATGACATTTTGCAGACTTATGCCTTTAAAACCTTTCCACAGATTTACCTTGTTAAAAAGTGCGAATGATAGCGATATGGTTCACAGCTTTTTCGGAGGAACATCAAAATATCAAAAAGGTCTCTATCAACGGAAGTGGTTTAATCAGTCTGTAAGGGTTGATTTCGACGGAGATATGTTCCCTGTTTCGGCATACTATGATGAAATGTTAACGACGATATACGGTGATTATATGCAACTTCCGAAAGAAGAAGAACGTAAATGTAAAGAACATGCTTTGCTTGTTGATGCTGAATGTGACTATTCGGTTTATGAAAACTACCGTGACGGTATGAGATTTGACGTTTATACAAGAAGTAACAGATAAACATGCCGATTAAAATAAAATTCTTCAATAAATCGAAAATTATTCATCTGAAGAGCAGTGTTGGCGAAAATGCAATAGTTGTCCGGATACTTTGCGTATGTAAGAACCAACAAATGAAATGTGAGTGTAAACTAATATGATATCATTGCGTAAAAAGTCTTTTTTTATGACAGGCAGTTTGCTGGTTGCCGTTTGGTTACTGGTAGCACAAGTAATAGGAAATACAATATTGTTGGTTCCGTGTCTTGTGTGTTTTATGGCGCTTGTTGTGTGGGCATCGGTAAATAAAATGTTAATTCCGGTTCTGATGTTTTTTTTGCCATGGGCACCGCTTATAAAAATAACACCCGGCACAATGTCTGTTTATACGGTTGCCTTGCTTTTAACACTGATGATATGTGTTGTATTGTGGGGACGAAACATAAACGCGATTCATGTTGTTCCTGCTCTTTTGCTTATGGCAACGGCATTGATCGTTAAACTCGTATATGGATATTCTATAAGCAATGATTTTATTGTGTTTTTTGTTTTCTTATTTACGTTGCCGTTTCTTTCGGGCGAAAACGGGAAAAAATATGGTTTCTATGATCTGACTGTTTTCTTTTCCGTAGGAATTGTTCTTGCGGCGCTTTCGGCTCAGCAGCTTAATATGTTCCCCACAATATCTCGCTTTATTGAAGTTCTTACTTTGCGTGACGAGATAAGACTTTCGGGTTATTATGGTGACCCTAATTTTTATTCGGCGCATATTACTGCTGCAATTGCCGGAATAATGATACTTGTACTGAAAGAAAAACATTTTAAAAAGCGATTGTTTTTGCTTTCAATACTGGTTTTGCTTACTTATTCGGGATTTATTTCGGTTTCAAAATCATTTGCAATTGTTACTGTTTGTATGCTCCTTTTCTGGATTATGGAGCTTCTCTTCCAAAAAGAAAAATTTTCGGCCAAGGTGATGCTCTTTTTAACAGTAATCATAGGTGTTTTGTTTATCCTTTTTTCTACGGTGTTCAGTGACCTGCTCGATATGATGCTTAATCGTTTCTTTGCTTCAGGAACAAATATGTCGTCACTTACCACCGGAAGAATTGAAATCTGGAAAAGTTATTTAGATAAACTGTCGGATAATCCCCTGTTGTTACTGTTTGGAATCGGTTATACCAATGACCTCGTAAACGGAAGGGCAGCTCATAATTCATTGATACAGTGTGTATATCAGCTGGGTCTCAGCGGTACTGTAATGATTTTGGCGTGGTTTATGTGTTTTTCAAGCACAATGCTTGGACAGAAAAAACTCAATTTTTCACATCTTATGCAAACGGCAATTTTAATTGTTGGTTCCATAGGTCCATGGTTCGCATTAGATATGATGTTTTTTGATGAATTTTTCCTGGTGACCTTTTTTGTTTTAGTGGGGATTCGCTATATTACAGATTCTGAAGATTGTACTTCTAGAGATAATATAAAAAATCCTATTGACGGCAAATTTTATTAAAAATATAATATATCGAGATTTAAGGTGAGAGAATTAATGAATAAAAAAGCAAAAAACATCGTTTTGATGCTGTTGGTTTGTGTAGTTCTTGTTATTCTGTCGGCAACAATTACAACCTTTGTAACATCACAGAGCAGTAAATCCGAAAATGCTTTTGAGAAAGTCGGACAGGAGGACACAAAACTGCAAATATTATCTTCTGTTGAAAATAATGAATGGATTGTTGTTGAAACAACATACGGAAAGTTTTGTTATCCGAGAGCATTTATGGACGTAATGGCCGTTGAGACAGCAGTTGTTTCAGGAGAAGAGTGTCTTAAATTCATGTCAGAAATTGACGGGATTTCTACTGTTGTATATACAATATATTATGATTCAAATGAAGGTGTTCTTTGCGGACATCAAGTGCTTCCGAATGATGAAGAGGTTAATGTTTCGGTAGTTTTTGAAGATGCTCCCGCTAAGATTTCAGACGATTGGAAAACTACATTTTATGCAGTGCAGGAAACTTTTAACGATGTTATAGTTTCCATGGCAGAAGATAGCAGATTTACCGCTGTTGAATAACGAGGTGTGTTGATGAAGCTTCAAATTTTAGTTGCGACGATGCATCAGAATGATATGTTGATTGCCGAAAAAATGAATATATGCTGCGGATCGGTTATAGCCAATCAGGGTGATTGTGAAGAGATTATCACCCAAAAAAAGGATTTCGGTGAAATAAAAATGATAACAACCTCCACCAGAGGAGTCGGTCTTAACAGAAACATAGCTTTGATGGCGGCAGATGCGGATATTGTTTTGTTTGCTGATGATGATATGGTTTATTATGATGGTACGGAGCAGGCGGTTGTTGATGCTTTCAGACAGCTTCCGCAAGCTGATGTTATTCTCTTTGGATTGGATATTCTTAAGGACGGAAAGATTACCGAGAAAAGAAGAACCCCTATCCGAAGATTACATGTTTGGAATTCAATGCGTTATGGAACATGTCGGATTGCAGTGCGGAGAAGTGCACTTATTCAAAAAAACATTACGTTTCACCAATCCTTTGGTGGAGGGTGTCCATTTAGTGCCGGCGAGGATAGCTTGTTTTTAAAATCATGCTTTGATAAAGGTTTAAAAGTTTATTCACACACTCACGTTTTGGGGACATGCTGTAAGGATTCCTCGTCGTGGTTTGTTGGATATAATGAAAAGTTTTTTTATGATAAAGGTGTGTTAGTTCGTCATTTGTTTCCTAAAATCGCCTACCTGATAGCATGGTATTTCGGAGTCCGTTTCAGAAATGCAGATTTTGGTGTACTCAAAAGACTCAGATTGATATATGACGGAGTTCGGGGCGGCAAGACAATGACTCCTTATAAAAGAGATATATGAAAAAAATTATAATTGTAAATAATGATATGAGGGTTGGCGGTGTTCAAAAAAGCTTATACAATCTGCTTTGGAGCATAGATCTTGAAAAATGTTATGATGTTACACTTTTTTTGTTCAGAAAGACAGGTGCATATGCAGACAAGCTTCCGGAAGGTGTGAAGGTTATTGAGTGTGACGGTTTGTTCCGCTATTCCGGGATGAGTCAGCAAGAGTGTAATGGAAACCTTAAAGATACTTTGTTAAGAGGGTTTATTGCTGCGATCGCTTTCTTTTTTGGCAGAAGGGCTGCGGTTCGTTTTATGCTTATCGGACAACCGATGTTGAGCGAAAGCTACGATTATGCAATCTCATTTCTTCATAACGGAAGGTGCAATTCAATTTACGGTTGTGTTCAGGATTTTGTTTTAAGCCGTATAAAAGCCCAAAAAAAGATTGCTTTTATTCATTGTGATTATCGTAACTGCGGTGCCAATCATACTGTTAATAACCGCATGATTGAACAGTTTGATAAGATAGTTGCTTGTTCAGACGGATGCAGAAAAGCTTTTGAATCCGTGCTTCCTGATTTGAAAAATAAATGCACAACGGTTTGCAACTGTCATAATTTTAACGAGATAAGAAGTCTTGCAGAAGAAAATACTTATATATATGACTCAAAATATATAAATATTATTTTGGTTGCACGTCTTTCAAGGGAAAAAGGAATTGAAAGGGCTTTGAAAGCTGTTTCAGAAGCTGTCAATAAAGGTTTTCTTGTGAAGCTTCATGTTGTAGGCGGCGGAAACCTCTGTAATGAATTGATTGATTTGTCCCGTGATTTAGGCATAGCAGATAATGTTGAGTTTTACGGAAGACAAGATAATCCATATCGCTATATGAAAAATGCAGATTTGCTTTTGCTTACTTCCTATCATGAAGCCGCTCCTATGGTTATTGATGAATCCCGTTGCTTGGGTGTTCCCATATTAACAACGGAAACAACGTCCTCAAGGGATATGGTTACCGATAAGGGATGCGGATGGGTTTGCGGAAATTCACAGGAAGATCTTAATAAAGCTTTGTTGGATATTCTTGCTGATAAGGAGTCTTTGCATGGACTTAAAAAAAAACTGAAAGCTATTGAAGCCAGCAATGATACAGCAATTGAACAATTTAACTCGCTGTTTAAATAATATAATAATGTATAAAAATCATAATCAGTTATTATTTTCATAATAATATATGCCGATAAAGCTGATTATGTTTAAATATTACGATCGAAAAACTATAAGGGGAGATTAATCGTGTTAAAAAGAGTCTCAGTAAAGTTTTTAGCGTTTTTTTTAGCTGCAGTAATGTGTTTCGGTGTGTTGCCGATGTCAATATTTGCAGCCGAAAGCGTAACAAATTATTCTGACTTTTTGCTGAATCTTAAAGATTTGGAAACTTATGCCCATGCTTTTGCTGAACAGTCTGGTAAGGATTCGGGAGAGCTCGTGCTTAACTTTATTCGTACGGGTGTAGACCGCTATCAGACCGGCACATGGGAAACACTTGCAGGTAAAGAAATAACAGAATTTACGGATTATGTTGAGTCACAGGATACTGTAAACGGTACAACCGTAATGAATTTACGTGACATTGTTGTCGATGATTTTATACTTCCTAACGGAAATCAGGCTGACTTTGCCCATATGTTCGGAACAATGAATATTTCCTATCTTTCCAATGAAAATAGTGCAGATCTCAGCGGTTGGGCAGGCGATATTTGCGATTTGATTTATTTCAGTAAAGAGTACGGATTGGTACCTGACGGAACACTTGATGAAACAATTTCGTTTGTTTTGGAGAATTGCTTCGGTGTTAATGCTGATAATGCATTCGGTTGGGATGATTTCTATGGCGATATGGATGCTTTCTATTTTATTAAAGAATACAAAGCGGGCAATGGTTCATTCAGTGAGCTTATGGAAAAATATTACACAGATGAGCTTGACGATACGGACCGTGCAGTTTATTTTTTGAACAATCGTTTTGCAGGCGTTGAGACAAAGGATGAGGTGCGCACTTCCATATATAATACATATCGTACCAATGTGGGAATTCAGGTGTTGGAGGCTGACAGAAATATATCTGAACAGTCAACATTGCGCCAGGCTTGTTGTTACGCGTTTGCAGATTATCTTTACAGCAAGGCAGAAGGCCTTCTTATCGGCGGAGGAACAGATGTTGGAACCGGACTTCCCGAAAACGGTTATTACTCCGTGTTCTCAAGCAATTCGTCTCTGCTCGCTCCTGGTATTACCCAAACAATCAGCTATGCAACAACAACAGACAAGAAACAGATGGTTTATTATGTTGCAAAAGTTGATGTAAAACGTGATGATGTAACAATCATGGCAAACTATAAGGACAATGATCCTTCAAAGGGCTGGGGTATGCAGCGAGTTGAAGATCAGACTGTTGCCCTTGTAAATAATTACTCATCTAAATATGAAAACTTCAGTGCTGTAGTGGCAACAAACGGTGACGGATTCAACACCACAACAGGTAAGCCTGGCGGCTTGCTTATCATGGACGGTGTTGAATGGAATCCCGTTGACAAAGACGGTTTTTTTGCCATATTGAAAGATGGCAGTGCTGTGATAGGCACACAGGAAGATTATGATACATATAAAACTCAAATTCAGGAAGCAATAGGCGGTTTCGGCGCAGTCCTTGTTAAGGACGGAGAAATTGTTACAACTAACAATTCTGGTCGTGCAAGCCGTACAGCTATCGGCATTAATGCTGACGGCGAAGTAATAATGATGGTTCTTGACGGCAGACAGGAACCCTTCTCCTGCGGCGGAACCATGGTTGAGATTGCACAGATTATGCTTGAAGCAGGTTGTGTGAATGCGGTCAACCTTGACGGCGGTGGTTCTACAACATATATGTCAAAGCCCGAAGGTGAGGATAACATCAGGGTTGTTAACCGTCCTTCAGACGGATATGCAAGAAGCGTTGCGACCTCTTTGGTTGCTGTTTCAACAGCAAAACCCTCAACTGAATTTGACCGCGCAATTCTCAAATCTGATTACGATTATGTTACTGCAGGAACTTCAATGACTATTACGGCAAGCGGTGTTAGCAATACAGGTTTTTCCGCTCCGATTCCTGAAAACGCATATTGGTCGGTAAGCGACAATACAGTAGGAACAATTTCCGATGACGGTATTTTTACTGCGGTTTCGAACGGCGATGTTGAAATCAACCTTATGCTTGGTGATGTTTCTGTAGGCAGTAAGACTATTCATGTTGTTGTGCCTGATACGCTGGAAATCGAAGGCGGTAAAGTTACTGCAATTTTTGGTGTGCCTGTTGAGATACCCATAATTGTTTTATATAAAGGCAACGAAGTTGCCTACAATGAAAGCGATATAATACTTGGCTTGGTTGAAGAAAACGGCGGTACATTTGACGGAATGATGTTTACAGGAAATGAAGAAGCAGGGTTGCGCAATCTGACAGCCGCTGCACTCTTCTTGCCCGATGACAATGTCGGTGCTCTCTTTAATATCAGTCTTTACTATCAGGATGAAGCAATTTTTGATTTTGATAACGTCACAGCCGGTAACCGTAAATTTGCATGGGTAAGAGAAGTTTCGAATGCAACAACATCTGACAATCTTACTTACAATGCGATTGATCCTGATGAAAATTATGATATTTCATATAATTTCGCACTTGATATGACACAAATCGAAATTCCTGAAAGGCTTGAGGATATTGTTTACATGCTGCCCGGTGCTGATCTTGAATCCGCCAACGCTTTTGGTTTCCTTCTTCAGCTTGCTGAGCGTGTAAGCGTTCTTTCGGAAGTCAGAATCACAGCACAGTTTGATGCTGACGTTGATGTTGATATTTCTGAACTCAAGATAATAAACGATTACTTTACTCTTACAAGCAAAACACTTGATGAAAACAATAAGCTGACAATGGTCTGTAACTGGATTGACCGTACAGAACCGATAGACCCGGCTACAGCGAATCCGATCTGTATTCTTGCCGGCTTGAAAATAACACCAAAGTCAGATGCAGAGTGGACTGATGATGAGCTTATTGTAATTAATTCCGGTGAAGTTTCTTTTGATATTTATCTTCGCGCATCGTCACTTTACAGTTTTGCACAGAAACCCGAAAATCAGAAGACATACGGTCTTTATCCCTATTCTACCAATGAAACAGGATATGAGGGCGGAACCGAATCAGGTGCTCATTTTAAAGACAGTTATGCTGATTTCCAGGACAGCTTCATTCTTGACAGAAGCTTACGTCAGGAATGGTATAAAATTGACGGAAACTATTTTTATTTTGTTGACCATGTTCCGCAAACAGGAATCCAGTGGATACCTTCACGCGATGATTCCTCTGAAAATTTATTCTATGAGTTTGACGAAAACGGAGCTTGTATCGGTACCGTTTCCGGTGTTATAGAATATAACGGAGAACTTTATTATTCCATTCAGGGAAAAAAGAGCACGGGTTGGTTATCAACAAACGATGCTCAAGGAAATGCGGTAGACTATTATTTTGATCCTGTAACCGGTGCAGCAGTAGATGGTGAACAGACTATTGCCGGTTATGACTATATCTTTACTGAAGGTATTCTTACACAGGGAGATCTTGTAACAGATGCAAAGGGTACCCGATACAGATGGGCAGGCCAATGGGTACAGGGTAAATGGTTTGAGGTTGACGGTAACCTATATCATACAAAGACCTTCCAAAATTATGTTACAACCGGATATGCGAGTGTTGTCAGCCAATCTGATCTTCAATGGAGATGGCATTTGTTTGATGAAAATGGTGTATTCCAAAAGGATTATAACGGACTTTATCGTTATAACGGTGAAATATATTACTTAACAAACGGTGTTCGTGACAGCACCAAGGGTCTTGTTTTTGAAGACGGATATTACTACTATATTTCCAGCTCAAATGCCAAGGCAGTCAAAAACGGAAAATTCTGGTTAACAAACACTCACGGAATAATTCCGATAGGATATTATAATTTTGACGAAAACGGTCACATTATTGATCCTCCGGTAATTGATCCCGGCTCCGGTGATACCCCTGAAATACTCGACGGAATTGTTGAGCGTGACGGAGAATACTATTACTATCAAAACGGCGAGATCGATTTCATGGCAGGTTTGGTTAAACTTACGGACGATGAAGGTAAGGATTTTTATGTTTATGTTCGCTCTTCCACTGGCACTCTTGCAAAAGGAAGATACTGGCCGTCAATCAGAAACGGATTACTTGAATCCGGAGCTTATGACTTTGGTGAGGATGGAAGATACTATCCTCCCGAATCAACTGTTGAGCCTGACACACCCGAAGAACCTGAAGTTCTTGACGGTATTGTTGAAAAAGACGGAAAGCTTTACTATTATGAAGATGGTGTAAGAGATACAAATGCCGGTCTTGTGAAGCTTACCGATGAAGATGGTAAAACATTCTATATCTATGTTCGTTCGTCAACAGGCACTCTTGTAACAGGCAGATACTGGCCCTCGTTGAGAAATGATCTCCTGCCGGCAGGTTATTATGAGTTTGATGAGAACGGAAGATATTATCCCCCTGTAACGGAAGAACCTGAAACTCCAAACGAACCTGAAGTTCTTGACGGTATTGTTGAAAAAGACGGAAAGCTTTACTATTATGAAAACGGTGTAAGAGATATAAATGCCGGTCTTGTGAAGCTTACCGACGAAGAAGGCAAAACATTCTATATCTATGTTCGTTCGTCAACCGGTACTCTTGCAACAGGCAGATGCTGGCCCTCGTTGAGAAATGATCTCCTGCCTGCAGGTTATTATGAGTTTGATGAGAACGGAAGATATTATCCTGGCGAATAGTTCCTGTTTAATGCGAAAACTGACCCTGGTTATCAGGGTCAGGTTATCGCTTTGTATAAATAATAAAAAACAGAAAGGAAATGAAGAATGAAAATTTCATTTAAAAAACGTTTATTGGCGTTTTGCATTGCATTATTAATGCTTGTTCCTGTAATTCCGTCAATAACGCCTTGCGTACAGGCAGCCGGTACGCTTACGGTTGCCGATTCAAACATTGGTCTTTCGTGGACTGATGCCAGCAACAGTAAAGGCTCTGCAGCATGGTCTGCTTCAGGCTCTACGGTTACGGGTACTGCAACCGGTTACACGCAAATTATATTTGGTAGAACGGTAACAACCACTTTGACAATAACTAATAATAATTCTGAAGATCTCACCTTGGCATTTGATTGGACTCTCGCTAACGGTGGTTCCGTTTCGGGAATTATTAGCGGTACTTCCGGTACATATTCCGAAACACTCGCAGCCGGCAGTTCAGTTACAATAACGATGACTTCACCTAGCGGCGCAAATACAAATACTTTAACTATTTCCGGTTTGCAGCTTCTTTCTTCAGCTGCTGTTACATCTACATTTAATGTTTCCGAAAACGGCAGTTATACTGTAGACGGAACTCCTGTTGTTGCAACTACTGAGTTCAGCAAAGCAGCAACTGAAGATTATACCTTGTCTGCAACCCCCGACAGTGAATATATCTTTTTTGGTTGGTGGAGCGAAGCAAGCAAAAGTTATGTTTCATACTCTAATCCCGCAACATTAAAGTTTGGTTCCGATCCCCAGCTTAAGCCTGTTTTTCTTCATGAAACAACAGCACTTTTCGGAGTAGGAGAATCTGTATTTTCAAATCTTACCGATGCATGTCAGTATGCTTTATCTTTTACAAGCAAAACAGTAGTCCTCCTTAACAACGGTACAGTTACAGGTAGTCACACCATTCCTGCCGGTGTTACTCTGCTTGTACCTTTTGATGATGCCAATACTCTTTACACTAATGAACCAGGATGCACCAGTTCATTTATGAATAACGCAGCGTGGGTTCAGCCGACTGCTTACCGTACTCTTACTCTTGCCGCTGATGCAAAAATCATTGTTAACGGTGCTATCTCTGTCAGCGCAAAACATGCGGCAGCTAATGGCAACAAAGCTTATGCGGGCAGCCCTACCGGTCCTGTAGGTTTTGTTAACATGACAGAAGGCTCCAATATCACAGTTAATTCCGGCGCAAATCTTTATGCATGGGGATTTATTACAGGTGCAGGTAGTGTAACTGCAAAATCCGGTTCTAATGTTTATGAGAATTTCCAGTTTACCGATTTCCGCGGCGGCACAAATACAACCGCAATTGCAAATGAAGGTCTGGTATTCCCCATGAACCAGTATTATGTGCAAAACATCGAAGTTCCTGTTACCTTTGAATCCGGTGCATCAGAATATGTTTATACTTCTGTATATTCATCAAGCATGTGCTTGGGCGGTGAAGCTAAATTCATAGGCGAAGGCGGCATGTTTATTGCAGAAGAAGGTTCATCTGTTACAAAGGATTATATAGAGAACCGAGACCGTCTTCAGGTTGATTTGAACGGAGACAGCTCACTTAACAGTCTGACTGTTAAACTCAGCATTGAAGTTGATTCTTCAAAATATATTCTTCCTATTACCAATAATGTTATTATCAATATTAAATCAGGTACAACAACTCTTAATCAGAGCGTTGCGATTCTTCCCGGTGTTGAAGTTTCTGTTGATGAGGGTGCAGTTCTTGATTTGGGATATAACGGAACTGCATTGAATACATATTGCACAGGCGGACACAATCTTATTGTTTATGACCGTGATGAGTGGTTTTACGGTTTTAGCCTCGCTGAAGAAACCATGGGCGAAGAGGTTACCGGAGTTGCATATGCTTTCGGAAGCAGCACCGGTCTTCGCGAAGTTATTTATGCTCCCGGAAGAACATATACCCGTACAGCAGCAAAAGACCTGAATGATGCTGTTCTGGATATTAACGGTACTCTTATAGCAAACGGATTTGTTTATACCACAGTAGGCGGTGCAGCAATAAAATCCAGCGGTAAAACCGGTGTGATTAAAATGGTCAACGGTGCCGGATATGATATGATTACCTGTCAGGCAAACGGCGGAACATCTCTTGGTATTATGATGAATTCTGCAATGCTTTTGAATGGCGACGGTTCATATCTTCCTACGATTGTTTTTGATGAAAACACAGGTGATCCTGTTGAAGGTCCTACAGCAGTTGCAGGCGATATTTATAACTATTGCGCAGACTGCGATCAGTGGGTGAAGCGTATTACGCTTACTTATAATCCCGGTGAGGGTACAGGCAGCATGGACAATCAGATAATCGAAAAACCTTGCTGTGGCGAACCTCTCACATTAAATTCGTTCACTAACGGCGATAAGGTTTTTGCGGGTTGGGCTGTTGATGGTTCAGATGTTACTTATGCCGATGGCAGCGTATTTAAAGGAACTGAAAATGCAGTTCTTACTGCAACATGGAAGAGCCTTACGGTTGAGTATGTTGTGACATTTAAAAATGAAGACGGCTCAAAGAATTTGGTTGATCCGTTTACCGCAGAGAGTGGCACAACCGTTACCTATTCAGGCACTGAACCCACCAAGTTATATGAAGGTGCAGATGATTGCCATTTCTATCAGTTTAGGGGCTGGTCAACAGAAGTAAACGGTGAAGTTGTCAATGATCTTACAGTAACAGGTGATGTGACATATTATGCCGTATTTGAACTTAAGGAAGCACACCAGGGTGATACATACTTATATGAGGATAATGGAGACGGAACTCATAAAGTAAGATTTGAATGTTGCGGATCTGTTGTAACCGACAATGCTGCACACACAGAAGCAACTCTTGCTGCGGTAGCACCCACATGTACTCAAACTGGTCTCACAGAAGGTAAATACTGCTCGGATTGTAAAGCTGTTATCGTTGCACAGAAAGTCGAATCTTCTCTCGGACATTCTTGGGGCGATACTTACACATCAAACGGCAATGGAGCAGGTGGTACTCATTATCAAAGCTGTACCGTATGTTCTGAAAAGAATGATGCTGTTGCTCATGATTGGGATGAAGGTATAATCAATCCTGATTCAACCTGTACCGAAGAAGGCGTTAAAACATACACATGTAAGTCGTCAGGCTGCGGTGCAACATATACTGAAGTTGTTTCTGTAAAAGGTCATACAGAAGTAATCGACGAGGCTAAGGCACCTACTTGCACGGATACAGGTCTTACACAGGGCTCTCATTGTTCTGTTTGTGGTGCAGTTATCGTAGCTCAGAGCGTTGTTAATAATCTTGGTCATGAGCATGAGAGCGAAATAACAACTGCTCCGGGTTGTGAAACTGTAGGTGTTAAAACCTTTACATGTTCTGTCTGCGGTGATAATTATACCGAAGAAATACCCGCAACAGGTCACTCAGAAGTAATCGACAAGGCTGTAGCACCCACTTGCACGGAAACAGGTCTTACCGAAGGTAAGCATTGTGATATTTGTGATAAGGTTATTGTTGCTCAGAATGTTGTTGGTTCTCTCGGTCATAGTTATGAGAGCAAAGTTACAACAGAATCAACCTGTGAAGCAACAGGTGTAAAAACCTTTACATGTTCAGTTTGCGGTGATAATTATACTGAAGTTATTCCTGCAACAGGCCACACAGAAGTGATTGATAAGGCTGTGGCACCTACTTGCACGGAAACAGGTCTTACACAGGGTTCTCATTGTTCAGAATGTGACAAGGTGCTTATAGCACAGGAAGTTGTTTCTTCGCTTGGCCATTCTTACGAAGGCAAAGTAACAACAGAACCTGCCTGCGAAGCTGAAGGTGTTGAAACTTTCACATGTTCTGCTTGCGGCGATAATTATACTGAAGTTATCCCCGAAACGGGTCACAACTATGATGAGACAACTCATATTTGTAAGTGCGGCAAGGTTGAACAGTTCAAAGTTACATGGATTGTTGATGGAGTTTCAACTACAGAAAACTATGATTATGGTACAACACCTTCGTTTATAGGCTCAACTGATAAAGCAGCTGATGAAAACTTCACATACACCTTAAAAGGCTGGAATCCGGAAATTGCTGAAGTTAGCGGAGATGTTACATATACTGCTGTTTTCGCAAAAACAGGCTTTACCAAAGTTGATGGCAATATCATTTATCTCGATAAAGATGTTGTTCAGAAAACAGGATGGACCGCAATTGACGGTGAGTGGTATTATTTCGATACCGTAAACGGATATGCAGCAATCGGAAATACCAGGGTTTGCTATCCTTCAGAAATAGTTGACGGTAATATCTATACAGCAAACGCTGATGATAAGGCATATTGGGAAAGCCATACGGAGACTTCAGCTTATACCGATGCCGAAACAGCATTGTTTGTTTTTGATGAGAGCGGTAAGTTTGAATCATCCTTAACAGGAATTGTTGATGATAACGGAATAAAACGTTGTGCCAAGAACGGCATGATCGGTTGGCATGCAGGACTTGTTCAGAACGAAAATGATGATTATTACTACTTTATAGGCGATAAGTCCGGAGGCGGTAATGTCGCAGTGACAGGCAATGCATATGTTACAAGAGTCAATAATATCGAAAACTTTGTTAAGGGCGGTATATATACTTTTGGTAATGATGGTAAACTCTGTAAGTATGATGGTATTGTAGAAATTGAAAACGAGCTTTACTATTATGAAAACTGGCGACTTGCAACCGATAAGGGTCTTTTCGAGATAGATGGCGATTATTATTATGTTCAGTCATCAGGCGAAAATGCAGGTAAGCTTGCGGTAAATAACAGTTACTGGATTACAGCCAACGATTTTAATATTTCAAGCGGACTTTATGAGTTTGATAGCGAAGGTAAGCTTATAAACCCCATTTCGACACAAAAGAATGGTATTTACAATGAAAACGGTTCATGGTATTACTATGTAGCAGGAAAGAAAACTTACGCAGGCGCTATTGAATACACAGGTGCATGGATTGATGAATCAGGTAAGGTAGCATACGAAGGAACAGCTACAATCTATGTTAATTCATCAGGTAAGCTTGCAACAGGTAAATATTGGCCCAGCAAAAATAACGGTGTTCTTAAATCGACTTACAATAAGTTTGATGAATACGGTAAATGGATTTGTGTTCTTGACGGCATTGTTGAAGAAAACGGAAATCTCTACTATTACAAGAATGGTACAACAAATCCTCGTGCGGGTCTTGTTAAGCTGACAGATGAAGAAGGAAAAGTTTTCTACATCTATGTTCGTTCATCAACGGGAACTCTTGCAACAGGCAGATGCTGGCCTTCGTTAAGAAATGATTTGCTTCCTGCAGGATATTATGATTTTGGTACTGACGGTAGATACTATCCTCTCGCAGAGGAAGAAATAGAAAAGCTTGACGGTATAGTTGAGATTGACGGTAATCTTTACTATTATGAGGATGGAGAAACAGATCCCGGTGCAGGTCTTGTTCAATTAACAGATGAAGAAGGAAAAACTTTCTACATCTATGTTCGTTCATCAACAGGAACTCTTGCAACAGGCAGATGCTGGCCCTCGTTAAGAAACGATTTGCTTCCTGCCGGATACTATGATTTTGGAACTGACGGCAGATATTATCCTGTTTGATAGTTAGATCAAGGTTCATTAAATAAAGTGTATGCTCAATACCTAAGGTTATTGAGCATACACTTATGTGAATTTTAAAAGAGTAACAGCAAGGAGATAGAAAAATCTGTCTGATTTCTGTTGCTTTTTTGATATTCATATCTTGCAAAATCAAGAAGGGAAATACTATGAAAGTAGGAATATTCACTTTTCCAAATTCCGTAAGCTATGGTGCAACTTTGCAAATGTATGCTTTGTATGATGCGGTAAACAGGCTGGGACATGATGCTGAAATCATTAACTATCATAATGCTTATATGAAGGCTGAAAAACATAGGGAAAGTTCAAAAGATGCCGCACCCATAAAAAGCTTTGCCAAAAAAACAATGCGTACATTGATTCATATTCGTTTATATTGTTCTTTTCGTCGTTTTGAAAAGGAAAACATGAAACTTTATCCCTCAAAGTCTTTTACTGAAAAGCAAAAGCTTCCGGATACAGGCAAGAGGTATAATGCAGTCATTTGCGGAAGCGATCAAATATGGAATCCGGAAATTACAGATACAGATCTTAGTTATTTTCTTGACTTTTGCGGAAAGAATACAAGGCGAATTTCCTATGCACCTAGTTTTGGTATAGATAAATTTTCGGATGATTTTTCAAAACTTATTGAAAAAGAACTTGCAGAGTTTCATGCCTTATCGGTACGAGAGAAGCCTGGACAGGATTTTATTTGCAAGCTGATTGGCAAAGAGGCATCTTTGGTAGTAGATCCGACTTTTCTTGTTTCTTCTGATCAGTGGACAAAAATGGAACGCAAGCATCCTGCGGCAAATGGCGAGTACATCCTATATTATACAATTCGCCGTTCCGATAATTTGCTCCGTCGTTGTATGGAGTTTTCGTCTAAAACCGGTTTGAAAGTTGTTATTGTCGGAGGAAACTATTTAAAGGTGATTCGAAACAGAAACCCTCTTATTGAATATGCTATTGATATTGGACCTGATGAGTGGTTGTACCTTTTGCATAATGCACGTTATATATTTACAAATTCTTTTCACGGAACTGCATTCTCGATCAACTATAACAAAGATTTTTTTGTCGAGTTTTCATCCCTTACCAATTCCAGACTTGAGCAGATTATCGGCGTTTTGAAATTGGAAAACAGAATTGTAAAAACCGATAATGAGCTCAGCGTCGAGCCAATTGATTATACGAGTGTAGAAAAACATCTTTCTGAGTTAAGAAAATCATCCGAACAGTTTCTGAATACAGCCTTACAATAAAAAAATACAGCAGAAAAGGGAAGGAAAGCAGTTATGGATAAACGAATGCAAAGAGCAAAAGTTAATGCTGTAAGTACGTTGGCTCATCAGTTGGTTACAACAGTTTGTGGGCTGATTGTTCCTTGGATTATGATTGACACCTTCGGATCTGCTGTTTATGGCGCAACAACATCAATTGCGCAGTTTTTATCATATATATCTCTTTTGGAGGGCGGAATAGGAAGAGTTGCACGCGGGGCTTTTTATAAGCCATTGGCTGATGGCGACAATGAAAATATCAGCCGTATTTATCTCGCAACCAAACGTTTTTTTGTTATTGTCGGAATTTTTTTCATGGCATATGCCCTGATTTTGTCTTTTACTTATTATGATATAGCTGATATTACAGAATTTACCAGAGAATATATTTTTGCACTTGTAATAGCCATAAGTATTGGAAGATTTGCTGAGTATATGGGTGGAATTTCTAACATTACTTTGTTTAATGCTGATCAAAAACAGTACGTGGTAAACTCAGTTTATATTATAACCAACATAATTAACACTTTTTCTATTGTTGTTCTTGCAGGTTCAGGAATTGATATTTTATGGGTTAAGCTATGTAGCAGTTTTGTTTTTGTTCTCAGACCGATAATTTATACCCTATATCAGAAAAAACACTATAATATAAAGAAAACAGTAGAACGTGCGGTGCTCAAAAATAAGTATACGGGGATTGCTCAACACATAGCGTATGTGGTACAGAATAATACAGATATTATAATGCTGACTGTGTTTGCTGATCTGAAACTGATTGCTGTTTATTCTGTATATCATCTAGTATGCTTCAGTATACGAAATATTACCGCTTCTTTTACTGGTGGCATGGAGGCTGCATTTGGTGAGATGATAGCTAAAGGAGAAGATGAAGCACTATGCAGCACATATGAAAAATATAAATGTATGCTTACATTTCTCACAGTAACTCTTTTCGGTGCTACAGCTATTTTGATTGTACCTTTTGTCAAGATTTATACATCAGGTGTTACAGATACCGAATATTCTCAACCGGTATTTGCAATGCTTATGATTCTCGGTGAAGCGATTAATTGTCTTATTCTTCCGTGCTTTAACATGACAATTGCAGCCAACAAACTGAAGGAAAGTCAAATGGGAGCTTACGGAGAAGCTGCTGTCAACCTTATAATTTCTTTTATACTTGTTTTATGGAATCCTCTTGTTGGCGTTGCTATAGGTACCTTGGTATCTTCTCTATTTAAAAGTATATTTTATATTGTATATTCGGGTAAAAATATTTTAAAAATCAATGTGAAGCGAATGCTTTTAAATTTATTTTTATGTCTGTTGGTTTTAACTGTAATAGGTGTATTTGGAATTTTGATCATTATGACAATTCCGATTACAAATTATTTATCGTGGATTCTTTGCGGGTTTGTTGCAGTTGCATTAACAGGTGTTGTAGCTGCTTTACTGAGTGCAATTATGTATCAAAAAAATATTTTTACCATAATTGTTAAAAAGTAAAAAACAGAGAGTAGTAATGTAAATTCATTGCTACTCTCTGCTTTTTATTTCTTATTGAAATACGTAGTATCCAAAATTATTATTATTTTACTTCATCATAAAAAAGGCTTATGACAAGCTCTTTAAGCTTTTCGTTATCTGCGTGAAATTCTATAAATTCTTCGCTCTCAACGATTTTGCCTTCAGGAGTTATAATTTCCTTGATTTCATATGATGAAAGCCTTTCGGCGGTATCCGATAAAACAGTAATGGAACAGTCGGTTACCGTATATTCGGCAATTGCATTGTACGCATTGAGAACAAGTTCGTTGTTTGAACTGTATGCGACTTTAATTTTCTCTGCAAACGCACCCATATATTGACGCTGTCTGACCATTCGTGATGTGTTTGTCATATCGCCGACATTTCCTCTGCCTCTGACATATGTCAATGCTTGTTCACCCGAAAGAAGAATTGTTTCGCCTTTAACAAGCGAGGGGTCTATTTCGGAAAAATCATCAAGAATTTCAACCTCAACACCGCCAACAACATCATTCAATGCAGCAACAGCATCCATGTTCATTGAAAGATAGTTTTCGATTTCAATCTGATAAAGGAAGTTTGAGACTGCTTTAACTGTGTTTTTGCAGCTTAACTCAAGTCCGTTTCCGTAGGTATGAGCAAGCGCAAGCTGACCGGTGATGGTTCCTGCTTTTTCTCCTGTAACGCCCAGAACGGGGATTTCAGCAATTGTATCGCGGTTTAATTGAAGAACGGTGCAGGATTTATCGTTGTTATCAAAAATCAAAAGTGCAATAAAGTCTGCTTTGTTTGAATTGTTATATGATGCACTTTCATATACCTTGCCTTCGCTGTCAATACCAAGAAGAAGAACGGTGTCAAGATAATCCTTGGGCTTGTACTTTTTATTGTTATGATAAATATAGAGTTTTTCTTCGTAAGATGTGGTCGACTCCAAAGAAACATTGCTCGCATCTGCTTTTTCTACGATGCGTTCTTCTATCTTTGACATGACAAGAAAAACAGATAAAAGAACAATTACCGCAGCAAAAAGCGCTGCGAGGAGTTTAAAAGTTGAACTTTTTATACTCTTCATAGCGCTTCACCTTTTAATATTCAGAGATAAGGTCTTTTTTAATTATTTAACGTTTGCGCGCTTTTTCTTTGATGCAATAATCATGCAAACGGATCCCATGCCAAAGATAACAGCGAGTGTCCAGAGAGCAGTTGTGCTGTAATCAAATGTTGCAGGGGACTGAACAGCACCGGCATCTTCAGTAAGAAAGATAACAGGGCAAAGTCTGTCAAATATAACTGTTATGCTGCCATCGGGATTGACAGTTACGGATTCAACAAACTCCCAGCCGGATTCATCGGAGCAACGGGTGAGAGCCATAATTTTCTCTTTGAGATCTGCGCTGATATCGAATCTTATCTGGAGTTTCTTGCCTTCCTTGAAGATATCATTATAAGTGCCTACAAGAGTAACATCAAAGAAATCACGAACAATCATGCCGGCAGGAATTTTTTCGTGAAGCTCCTGAAGGCTTCTTGCATCAAGAATTTCTTTATATGAAGCTTCCATGTAAACAACATTAACGCGTTCGTCGGCAACTTCAATTTCGGAGTAAGCTGTAACGATTATTTCACCGTCGGGATTTTCGCCTGTTACAAGGTGAATTCCTTCAACAACTTCATTGTTTTCATCAAGAATAAGAGCATCAAAAGAAATACTGTTAAAAAGCTGGGGGACGATTACAGGATGATCCTTTGAATCAACGCTGGGTCTGAAGTCATCTTCCGCAGCAAATGCAGTAACACCGATGCTCAAAACCATTACAAGTGATAAAATAACGGATAATGCTTTTTTCATATGTGTCATCTCCTAAATAATATTTATTTTTATTCGTTCTCGCATACCGCCATAACAACGTAACGCCGTGAATAATCCTTATCAAAACAAGTTGAAAGCATAAGCACCTTGTTATCGGGTGTCACGCTTACCGTTTCATCGAAAATGGCAAGCAAAGAACGAGTTTCAAATACCTCTTTAAAGTATTCTTCAAATATTAATCTATTATTAAAATTATGATAATACAAAATATGCGAATTGTCAAGCGGAACAGCACAAAAAACGCGGTAAACAAGCTCTTTTTCGGGCATATACACCGTTATTTTGCTGTGTTTAGAAAATGTTTCGGGGTTTGTGTAAATTTCCTGAAGCCTTCCGAACATTGCGCCCGAGCTCATGTGATGTCCGTAAATGATTGTAACGGGGTCGTTAAAATCTGTTTTATTGTAATCCTCGATGAAGAGAGAACCGTTTTTATCATATTTTCCGTAAATATCTCTCCGCAAGTAATATGAATTATCTCCTTCACGGAAAAGAACGGGATAGCTGATATCCGTGCCGTCAATTTTAAGCCATGCAATAATATCCGTTGATTCTTTTTTTAATGATTCAAAATCAATCGGACTTTCATATTTTACGCTTGTTGTGAAAACGTCGGAAGACTTTGTTGACTGAACGGAACTGTCGGTATCTGGCAGTTGGGGTTTTCTTTCAAGATAGAGAGCAGTTATGATGCATACTGCACATAAAAGCGCAAGAATTATTGCGCTTGCAGACAGAAGCTTTTTGTTTTTCATATAAAAAGCTCCTTTGCAGCGAATTTGTCTGAAGAAAAAACAATTTTTTCGTTGTATGAGATTCTTTTTATTGCATCGTATCCCAGCTTGCTGTTTATAACTTCAAGCGCCTCTCCGAAATTCGGACGTCTGCTTGTTATATTATGACAATCAGAGCCCAGCAGATGAATTTTTCCTTTTGAAAGAAGCGAGAGTGCGTGGCGTGCTGTTTTTTTGTTGCTGAAATAGCTTGCGTTTGCTTGTATAATAACAGGCAGACCGTTAAGTTTGTCGGCAATTTTTTTGTCATGCAGAAGCTTTATGTAACGGTCAATATGTGCAATCAAAGGGATAAGTCCGTTTTTCTCATAGATTGCGGCGAGTTCATGGAGCATTCTGTCAGACCATCTGCAAACAGGCATTTCGACCATGATGAGCGATGTACCAGCAATTTTGAGCTTTGCGAGATCGTCGCAGTCACTCATTCCTTCAAAATATCCTACCTCTGCTCCCGGAAAAATTTCAGGAAGATTCATGCCCGCAACAGCATCGGAAAGTCTGTTATACGCTCTGTTTCTTCTTGCAAGAAATTCGTTGGGTGTACCATCAGAGGCATAGAAATGAGGCGTTGCCACCATATATTTTACGCCTTGCTGTTTTGAGAGAGTGAGCATTTCTATTGATTCGTTTATGCTCGAGCTTCCGTCATCAATCTGCGGAATTATGTGTGAATGAAAATCAATCATTTCGATTCCTTTTTCTCGTAGCTTTCGGGTGTTTTATAATCGCTGCCGTAATATTTTGAGTAATACTTGCTGTATTTACTGTATTTGCCGTACTTGCCGTATTTACCATAAGAGCCGCTGCCGTCTGAAGCGCCGTTATAAACAAATCCGATAATGTTTGCTTCAGCAAATTCAAGCTGCTGAACAGCATCTTTAAGAGTATCTGTCCGGCAGTAATCCTGGCGTACAACAACAATCATGCCGTCGGTGACCTTTGAAACAATCAGTGCGTCCGATACTGCGCAGACAGGGGGGAGATCTACAAAAATATAGTCATAATGCTGTTTTAATGAACTGAGAAGCGATGCCATTCTCTTTGAGCCGAGAAGCTCGGCAGGGTTAGGAGGCAGATCTCCGGCAGGAATAATGTCAAATCCGATATCATGCTTTGAACAGTTATATCGCTGGAAGGTTTCGGTAACCTTGTCAAGACCGACAAGAAGATTTGAAAGACCTGTTCCTTTTGGAAGCTCAAGCTTTTTGCTTATAGAAGGAATGCGCATGTCAGCGTCAATGAGAAGAACTTTTTTTCCGTTAAGAGCCATAGTGTATGCGATGTTGATAGCGGTAATGCTTTTTCCTTCGCCTCTTAATGCGCTGGTTACGCCGACAACGCGGCAGGCAGAATTATCTGCAAAAGAGAAAAGGATGTTAGTTCGGAGTCTTTTATATGCTTCCGATGCCGCAAAATTCATGTTTTCGCAAATAGCAGAGCCTTCAAGAGTATTGCTTGTCTTTGCGGCTGTGTTGTTTTTATTTTTTTTGAATATGCTCATTTTAACATTCTCCTTTCCTGCAGATTATTTCTCCGAAGAGTATGATGTTGAATAATAGTAAGAGCCTGATTTTGAGTTTCTCATGTCGGGTATAGCCGCCAGAATGGGATACGGATATGTCTGATTGAGATATTGTTCTTCTCTGACGAAAACATCAAACAGTTCGCGAATAACAATTATTGCAACACAGAGAAGTATGCCGATAATCATTCCGATAAATGTGTTTTTAGTATAGCTTGGTCCCGAACGGGCTGAGGGAACAATCGCATAGTCAACAACTCTTACCGAGCTTCCGTCAACGATTTCAGCAATGCGCTTGGGCAGCAGGGTTGCGATTGCGTTTGCGATTTTTTCAGATTCAGCAGGGTCTGTGCTGGTAACAACAACCTCAAAGATTTCGGTTGAGTTAACGGGTGCGGCGGAAATCATGCCCTGAAGCTCTGTGTAACTTTTGTCAAGCTCTGCGTAGTCAATGATTTCGTTGAGCGAAGTTCTTGCTTTGAGAATAACGATGTAAGTATTAACAAGCTCCTGTGCAGCACTCAATGATGAGGTTGAAATGTTGAAGCTTGTGTTGCCGACTGAAAAGTTGCTGTTATTGACATAAAGCAGAGTTCTTGCTTCGTATGTAGGTTCGATAAAAATATATGTAAATCCGAAGGTGGCACAACCGAAAATAACAGCGGCAAGAATAACCGCCCATATTTTCTGCCATACAGCCTTAACAAGTCTAAGTATATCTATTTCAATAAATTCTTCTGTCTTTTTCATCAAAATCACATCCAAGCATAATTATTCAAATTCCATTATATTATAATATATTTATATATAAAAATCAATATCTAATTAATGTTATTACAGTAAAAATAAAGATTTGTTGCAGTTTTATAATATATTGACATTAATTGTTTGAGAAATGTATAATTAGATATAAACTATTATATTGGAGAAATGACATGCAAAAGCTGATAAGTTGTTTTTTGAGTTTTTTAACGGTTCTTGGTCTGGCTGCAGAGGGCTTACCTTATTGTTTTATTCCGACTCTTGAAGTTAATGCGGCAGTCAGCGAAGGCAATGTTTCAAGCAGGGCATCAGGATATCTTTACGGATTGGCACAAAGCGGTGTTCCTGACGAAGCAATGAGTGAAAGCCTCGATATTTCAAGCGTTTCGCAGAAGGTTATCGGCGGATTACAGCATCCGATAGGCGATGTTGACGATGTTTCATCTGCGCTCGATAATTGTGATTATATAACCGTTTATCTTCAGGATTGTTTTGATACATGGTATTATTGCCATGATGAGATATGGGAAATGAGAAAAACGGGAAATTATGACTGTGTTTCATTTGTTGAAGAAAGATTTCTGCCACAGGTAACGGAAAAGGTGACAGCGCTCTCCGCAAAAGAATATTCAGACAGACTTGTTTATTGTCCATATAATGAAACGGATAATGCAGTCTGGTTCGGTACTTTGTCCGATGACGGAACATGGCTCATGTTTGATGATGCGGCGAAGTTAAGATTTTATGAGGCGTGGGAAACAACGTATAATCTTATCCGTTCAATTGATTCCGATGCTGTTATCGGCGGACCCGGATACTGTGATTATGACAGCTATGAAATCCGCCATTTTCTTGAATATTGCAAAGCCAACAACTGCCTTCCGGACATTATGATTTATCATGAACTTGGCGAAAAATCGAGCCTTTATTGGCAGGAGCATGTTGATGATTACAGAAGTATCGAAAAAGACCTCAGTATTGCCGAAATGCCGATAATCGTTACCGAATACGGAACTATGCAGGAATGCGGTGCGCCTGCCGATATGCTGAAATATGTTACTGTTATTGAAAAATCAGGAGTTTACGGCAATGTTGCATATTGGCGTCTTGCAAATAATTTATGCGATACTGCTGCCGATAATAACAGCCCCAACTCCAATTGGTGGCTTTTTCGATGGTATGCCGATATGGAAGGCAGTCTGCTTGAATCGAAGATGATTGATATTCTTCACGCAGACTTTGCAAATGCGATAAAATACAATTATAAGCGTTTTCATTATGATGAGTTTACGGGATTTGCATCAATGAATGATGCAAAAGATGAAATAACCATTCTTTGCGGCGGATGCGATTATACCGGTAATATCAGCATTAAAAACCTCAATAAAACAAAATTTGACGGCAAGGTTGATGTCCGCATTGAATGTGTTTATTTTGAAGGAATAAGCGGCGTTGTCAACTCACCAATACTTGTAAAAGAGTATACTGACAGTATCGTTTTAAACAAGCTCAAAATTGAACTTGAAAATATTGATCCGACTGCCGTTTACCGTGTTACAGTAACAAAAAATAATAGCGTAGAAAAGAATTATATAAATGAAAATCTTCCCGTGCGTTATGAGTTTGAAGACGGTATTCTTTCAGGAAATTCATATACTTATGACAGTGCATATGCCACAACGGGTCAGCCAAAAGGCATGGTCGGCGGGCTTGAAAACATCGGTGACAGCGTAACAGTCAGCTTCGATATTCCCGAAAGCGGGTATTATGATTTATCGCTGATTTACGGCAATTCAAACGACGGAAAAACGCCTGATGAACGCATTGATTCAATTGCTGAAATGACACTTGACGGAGCTGTTTCGGAGATATCTTTCCCTAATACCATCAAGAGCGAATATACGGATAAATTAACACAGACCCGTTATCTTGAAAAAGGCACTCACACCTTGACACTTGCGCATAAAAAAGGCACCTTTGTTGTTGACAGTCTTTTACTTTCGCTTCATTCTGATGAAAAAAACATAACTGTTATGAAAGATGCCGACAGAAGTAATAACGGGATAAAATCGTTCCTTGCCGTTGCTCAGTATGACGGATTTTACGAAATGAATATCGGTGTTTCTGCTGTTTTTTCAGTTGACGGTGCAGAAGGAAAAACGGAAAGCGGAGAAACTCTGGTTTATCTTCGCAGAGGGTTGAATTATATTGATATTGAGACCGATAAAGAGATAACATGCGAAATTGCAAAAACAGATAAACATGGTTTCAGCATTTCTGTTTTGTCCGATGAAATGAGTCTCTTTGACAGCGCGGAAATAAAGGAAGGCAAAAGTGGTTTTTATGTCAGCGGCATTTCATCAGTCGGAGGAAGCACTGCATTCAAAATCAATGCTCCCGAATCTGGAAGTTACAGAATGACAGTTTCTTATTCAAATAACGATGAGGGCGGGGTTCACAGTTACAATGTTGATCTTATCGAACGTTATATCACGGTTGAAATAAACGGTGAAAAATCAATGCTTTGGTGCAGAAATACATATAGCTGGGATACCGTTAAAACCGTAACGATGAATGCTGAACTCAGAGAAGGGGAGAACACAATTGTTTTCTCAAATGACGGCTCAAACCGTTTCAATAACCGTGATTCATATGCACCGCATATCTACGCCGTAACTGTAAATAAAACATGTAATTAAGAACACACGGTCGCAGTGGCCTATAAACCACCGTGACCGTGTGTTTATTTATTTTATCATATCAATTCCTCTTTGCAGAGTATCGGCATCTATCGCACCTCTTGCCTGTGCAACAAGCATTCCGTCTGCATCAATAAAGTAAGTGACGGGAATCGAATATGTGTAATATTTGCTGCCGGCATCTTCGTTTGTGTCATAAAAAACAGGAAATTCATAGCTTTGGCTTTCCATAAAAGAAGATGCCTGTTCAAAATCTTCGCCGTTATATCCGTTTGTGAGGTTGACCATCATAAACTGAACTTCAGCGCCGAGATTTTTATATGCCTCGTTAAAGTCGGGCATTTCCATTTTACAGGGTGAACACCAGCTTGCCCAAAAGTTGAGGACAACAGGTTTTCCCTTGAAATCTGAAAGCTTATGCTCGTTGCCATCCTTATCAATAACCTTAAAATCGGGAGCAGGCTCAAGAACAATTTCGGTTGTTTCTTCTGTGATATTGCTTTGATTTCCTTCAATTGCAGGTGCGGTTGAAGTTGCAAAAACATCGGGCTTATATTCTCCGCTTAATTTGTCATATGCGATGTATGCGCCGCCGATAACAACGGCAAAAACAATAATTCCTATAATAAACTTAACTTTATTATTCATAAATTTTCACCTCAACTTAAAATTCCAAGCAGTCTGCCGAGAAGACCTGTCATCATCGCAATGCCGACAACAATAAGCAGACAACCACAGATAAAATTAATTATTTTGTAGTTTTTCTTTATGAATGTGAATGCACTTTTCAACTTGTCAATCAGTAGCGCACTTGTAACAAACGGAATGCCGAGACCAAGTGAATAACAGAGCAGCATTTTTATTCCCGTAACTGTCTGACCCTGCTGAGAAGCGAGCATCAATGCTGAACCGAGAAATGCTCCTACACACGGAGTCCATCCGACGGAAAAGATTATCCCGAAAAGAAGCGACGAGAAAAATCCGAGTGTTTTTCCTGACATCGGATTGTTTATACCCTTGAAAAAATTCAGCTTAAAAACTCCGAGATAATTAAGACCGAAAAATATGACAACAAGACCTGAAACGATGTTTACTGCGGTCTGATATTCTTTAAGAAAGCTGCCGATTGTGCCTGCAAGAGCGCCCATAAGAACAAAAACAACCGTAAATCCCGAAACAAAGCCGAGCGAATTTTTCAGAGTTTTTGCCGTTGAGCGTTCGCTTCCGCCTGCAAAGTATGAAACATATATCGGCAGCATCGGGAGCAGACACGGCGAAATAAAGGTGATTATTCCTTCAAGAAACGAAACAAAATACTGCATAGCCAATCCTTTCGTTTTTATTTCTGTTTATATTTTATCATTAAAACCAAATCTATACAAGTATTATTTGTGCTTGAAAAAAATTAACAATGGGCTATAATTAAATCGGTGATTGTAATGACAGAAAAATATGTCCGTGAAAAGCTTTTTGAATTGCAGGATTTAAAATACCGTGATTTTCATTCAAAGCTTATTCCTACGGTTTCAAAAGAGCTTATAATCGGAGTGCGTACTCCCGATTTGAGAAAATTTACGAAAGAATTTGCCAAAACATCGTACGCGGAAGATTTCCTCAAAATCCTGCCGCATAAATATTATGAAGAAAACAATCTCCATGCATTCCTTATTGAATCAATTAAAGATTTTGACATTTGCATAGCAGAGCTTAACAGATTTCTGCCGTTTGTTGATAATTGGGCAACATGCGACATGATGCGCCCGAAGATATTTAAAAAGCATCTGCCCGAATTGCTTTCTCAAATCAGAATCTGGATTAAATCCGAGGATACTTATGCTGTGCGTTTTGCTATGGAAATGCTGATGTGTTACTATCTTGATGAGAATTTCAATCCAGAGTATCCCGAAATGATTGCAAAAATCCGTTCTGATGAATATTACATAAAAATGATGCAAGCGTGGTATTTTGCAACAGCGCTCGCAAAGCAGTATGATGCAGTTGTTCTTTATCTTGAAAAGAATCTGCTTGATGCGGATACTCAAAACAAAACAATTCGCAAAGCAATTGAAAGCTACCGAATAACGGATGAGCAGAAAAAACATCTGCGGACATTGAAAAGAAATTAATAATGTTGCAATCAAGGTGAATTTATGTTAAATTATAGACAGAATCAGCAAAAAGGAGATAATAATTATGTATTATAAAGTTGAAAATGAATTTCTGACCTGCGAAATTGACGATATGGGCGCACAGCTTCATTCGCTCATTCTTAAGGAAAACGGTAAGGAATACATATGGCAGGGCAATCCCGATATCTGGTACGGTCAGGCACCCGTGCTTTTCCCCGTTATCGGTCAGCTTATTGATGACAAATTTCGCTACAACGGCATTGAGTATTCCATGCCAAAGCACGGACTCGCAAGAAAAATGCTCTTTAAAGTCAAGGAATGCGAAGGCGCAAAGGCGGTTTTCAGCCTTGAAAGCGATGAAAATACCCTTAAAAGCTATCCTTTTGATTTCGAACTTCTTGTTGTATTTGAGCTCAAAGAAAAATCGCTTGTTAATACAATGACGGTTATCAACAAGACAAAGGGCGAAATGTATTTTTCAATCGGTGCACATCCCGGATTTAACTGCAAAATCGGCGATGTTATCGAGTTTGAAGTGCCCGAAACCCTTGAAACCGAGCGCATTGACAGCGATAATCTGCTTATTCCTGAGAAGTTCCCCGTTATTAAAAACTCAAAAGAAATCGTGATTACCGAGGATGTTTTCAAGAAGGATGCCCTTATTCTTTCGGGTATAAAGTCAAAGAAGCTTGCAATCAAGGGCGAAAACGAAGTTGAGTTCACCTTCGGCGATTGTCCCGTGCTCGGCATCTGGGCAAAGCCCGGTGCACCATACGTCTGCATTGAGCCTTGGTACGGTATCAATGATAACAGAGAAGTTAAGGAAGATTTATCAAAGAAAAGAGAAATTCAGTATCTTGCAGAAGGTCAGAATTTTGAGTTTTCGTGGATTGCAGAAATTAAATAGTATTCATCAACCCCTGTGTTTTGATCAAACACAGGGGTTGATATCTGTTTTGGATTTAAGTGAAAGCCGTGCAACCCGAGGACTGCACGGCTTAAAATTAATCTTTATTTTTATGGCGCATGATTTTTGAAGTTGTGTTCTTGACAAATTCAGTACGTCTGATTTTGAAATCAACGATTCTCTTGTAGGGAGGTAACTTTTCGTTAACAGACTGAACAACCTCATCCATAATGTCATGCAATTCTTCATCAGTGTATTCGTCAGCATCTTTGCCGTATCTGTCCTTCATTTCCTCAAAATTGGGAAAGATTCTTGCAGCAACAATTGTTTCACCCTTTTTGTTTTCATCGCCGAGAACAAGACTTTCGCCGACTCTCGTGTCTGTGCTTAAATGATATTCAAGCTCTTCAGGATAAATGTTTTTGCCGTTGCTTGTAACAATAACGTTTTTACTTCTGCCCGAAATATAGTAATGACCCTGCTTGTCAACATAGCCGAGGTCGCCTGTGTGGAACCAGCCGTCATCGTCAAGAACCTTTGCTGTTTCTTCAGGGTTGTTGTAATAGCCGAGCATGACCATATCGCCTTTTACGCAGATTTCGCCGACACCGGTGTCGGGATCAGGGTTGAGAATCTTTGCTTCGCTTCCGGGAATGGGAACACCGACTGATTCAGCCATATGAAGCTTGTCATGGTTGATAATTGCAAGGGGTGCGCATTCGGTAAGACCGTAGCCGAAGATAATCTGAATGCCGAATGCCTCAAAATCCTTGAGAATCTGGGGATTGATAGGTGCGGCACCGCAGATTATAAGTCTCATGTTACCGCCGAAAGTATCGATAATCTCTTTGAAGAAAACTTTCTTGAGGTCAATGCCGATTTTGGAAGCAGCCTTGACAAGAATCTTGCCTATCTTGAAAAGAGTTTCTCCGTGAGGCTTGTTTCTGACTGCTTTCATAAGGCGTCTGTGAACAGTTTCAAGAAGAAGAGGAACAGCAACAAAAATCGAAGGGTTAAATTCCTTCATGTTCTTGAGAACATACTTGAATCCGTCGCAGAAAGTAACCTTTGTACCGCAGTAGGGGGCAAAGAAAAGAATGATTGTGCTTTCATATGTGTGATGAAGCGGAAGCATTGAAATGCCGCAGTCTGAAGGGTTGATTTTTATAACACCCATTGCCGACATAACCTCGAAGCAGAAGTTTCTGTGGCAGAGCATAACGCCTTTTGACATGCCTGTTGTGCCAGATGTGAAAAGGAGAGAACACATTTTATCGGGGTCGATTTTAGCTTCAAGATAACGTGTGTCACCGCTGTTAAGAAGCTCCTTACCTTTTTCAATAAGGTCAGTGATATTAAGAACACCGTCTTCTTTTTCAGCGTTCATTATAACAATTGTAAGGTCTTTCTTAAGCTCATCTTTTCTGGCATTGAGCTTTCTTGCAATTTTTCTGTCGCAGAAGAAAAGCTTAACGTCTGCTGTGTTGAGAATGTTGTTAATGTCATCAAAAAGGAGTTCTTTATCGACAGGGACAATAACGCCGACACCTGTTACAGTTGCCATATAAGAAAGGCACCAATGATAGCAGTTGTCGCCTCCGACTGCAATTCTTTGGTCTTTATATCCCATTTCGGTGAGTGTTGTTCCGAGAGCTTTGATTTCTTCGTAATACTCTTTATAAGTGATTTCATACTGCTCACCGTTATTTTTCTTAACTTCAAATGCAGGTCTGTTACTGTAAAGCTTCGCACTTTGGCTGATCAAATCTCTTAAATCTTTTATCTTTCTTACATCATAAAAGGTTTTTGTCAAAATTCCACACCTCACATTTTTACATAACAAAACAGTATGTATTTTATCATTTTGACTATTAAAAATCAAGGGCTAAAATATTAAGATTTTTCTAAATATTGTGCAAAAGATTAGTGAAATGTAATATATTTTGCGTTTCGATAACATTTCATAAACATTTAGTTTTTTCCTGAAAAGAAGTAAAAATCAAAAATCAGACAAACTTGCTTTTATTTGTTTATTATGCTATAATTATTACATAATCAATTTGGAGGTTCGTTTATGGGTGCAAATTCATCTGCAAAGGAAGCGTTGAACCGAGACGGAATAATTCCGAACCGCAATCTTTTTGCCTATGCTGCCGGTATAGCCGGTCAGAATATGAATTACGGCTTTATTAACGGCTGGTTGTTTTACTTTTGCAACAATGTTCTGAAAATCAGCGCTGATGCGGTTGGTATGATAACCGGTATAAGCCGTCTGTGGGATTCAATCAACGACCCTATTATCGGAGCTCTCATTGACAGGCATACTTTCAAAAAGTCGGGTGAAAAGCTTCGTCCGTATCTCATTTATCTTCCGGCTGTTATCGGTATTATCAGTTTATTAATGTTTAAAGACTGGAATCTCGGAAGTGAGAAAGCAATTTTCTATGTTCTTGTTCTTTATCTTCTTTGGGATTTGGTTTATTCAATGCAGGATGTTGCGCTTTGGGGTATGCTTGCGTTAAGTTCTCCTCGTTCCGAAGAAAGAACAAGAGCGGCTCAATGGACAGCTATCGGCGTTACGGTAGGCGGTGCTCTTTCGGGTCTTGTTCCTCTTGTAAAAGATATTGCAATAAATAATTTCGGTGCAACAGATAAGTCTTTTTTCTTTGGCGCAGCACTGATTCTCGGACTCGGCGGTCAGTTAATTTCCATGTCAGCATATAAAATGAAAGAATCAGTAAAGAATGAAAATGCCGAAAAAGAGAGCCTTTTTGAAGCGATTTTTGTTTTGCGCCATAACAAAACAATGCTTCTCATTTCTCTTGCAAGAATCCTTGAGTACATAAAGTTATCCGTTCCTTGGGCATATTTCTTTGAAAGCCAGGTTTTCTATAAGGTCGGCGGAATGGAAATCGGCGGAGGTACAACCCAATTTGTTTACGGACTTCTGACAGGCGCGCCCGGCACATTTGCGCAATTTGCGGCAACAAAAATTGTTGACAAGGTCGGCGGAATGAAAAGGGTTCTTGTTCTTGCACAGGTATCGTCAATTGTTTTAAGAATAATTTCATATTTTATTGGTTTCAAAAATATATGGAATATAGTTATCGTTGCTGTTCTTATGGGTCTTCAAAGTATTCCCGCTTTCATGGTTAATATTGCACATCGTTCGCTGATGAGTGATTCGATTGATTATGTTGAATATAAGACGGGCAAACGTACCGAAGGCATCACATTCTCTATGCAAAACTTCGCAACCAAGGTAGGTGATGCAATAGCGCTCTTTATTAACGGTAAGCTTCTCACTCTTGTCGGATATAACCAGAATATTGCCATGACGGCACAGAATGCGGTTTTCATGAAATGGCAGTGGCCTATGTTTATCCTCGGACCCATTGTCGGCGCTGTTCTTTATCTCGCTGTTATTGTTTTTGTCAAGGACGATAAAGAAGAAAGAAAGTTTATCGAAAACGAGCTGAAAAAGCGTCGCGAAGCTGCAACAGAAAAGTCTAAAGCGGAGTTAAACTCTATATAAAATAAAAACCGCCGGAGCACGGCGGTTTTTATTGCGGTTTGACACAGATCATATTATATGATATAATTATACAAATTAAGTCAAATACCGGAATTTAAAGAATGAAGGTTTGGGTATGAAAAAAAGCGGAAAGTTTTTAAACAGAGATCTTATACTGTATCTGATTGATATGTCACTTATCGGAACGGTACATATAGTTGTCTGGCTGTTTGAATCTTTTATTAACGGAACATCCCAAAGTATTTACAGATATATTGAAGGGCTTGCGGCGGTTGTCATCGCTTATCTGTTCTGTTTTCTTATTTTTAAGGTTAATAAAGTTATTTGGCGTTACAGCGGAGGACATGACTATCTTCGTATTTTTGTTGCGTCGATGTTCGGCGGTCTTTTTTCATGTGCGCTGATAAGGCTGTTTGTGTTTGCAAACATTCCGATGGTTTTCTGCGTTCTTGCAGAGCTTATTTCTGTGCTTTTGCTTGTTTTTTCAAGAGTTATTTACAGAGAGCTTCTTAACGGAAGTAAGAGAAACAGTGATGGTGAAAGGCTTCTGATTGTCGGTGCCGGTGAAGCGGGTTCAAGAATGATTGCCGAAATAAAGGGCAGACCTGCCTGCGGACTAAATCCCATTGCACTTGTTGACGATGATGTTCAGAAACATAACAGAAGCATCAACGGCGTTAAGGTTATGGGTAGTGTAAAGGATATAGAGAAAATCTGCAAGGAAAACGATATAAAAATTATTTATATTGCAATTCCCTCGGCAACTAATGAACAGAGAGCATATATTCTTGATGAATGCGCAAAAACAACATGCTCTGTAAAAACACTTCCGTTTTTAACCGATATTTATGAAAGCAACGACTTTATCAGCAAGGTAAGAGATATAACTCCCGATGAGCTTCTCGGCAGAGACCCTGTTGATATTGCCAATGAGGATATTCTTTCTTTCATAAAGGATAAAACTGTTGCAATCACGGGCGGAGGTGGCTCAATTGGCTCCGAGCTTTGCAGAATTATTGCTGCTCATTCTCCGAAACGGCTTATAATCATAGATGTTTATGAAAATAATGCTTATGATATTCAGCAGGAGTTGATTCAAAAATATAAAGACAGCCTCGATATAATTGTTTATATAGCAACTGTATGTGATTATAAAAAAATCAAAAGTATTTTTGATTTGGAAAAGCCTGATGTTGTTATTCATGCTGCGGCACATAAGCATGTTCCTCTTATGGAAACAGTTCCTGATGAAGCAGTTAAAAACAATGTTTTCGGCACTCTTAATACAGCTCTTGCGGCAAAAGAAAACAAGGTTAAAAAGTTTATTCTTATTTCAACGGATAAGGCGGTAAACCCTACAAATATTATGGGTGCAACAAAGCGAATCTGCGAAATGATTGTTCAGTATGTTGACAGCATTTCAACCGATACGGTTTTTGCTGCTGTAAGATTCGGCAATGTTCTGGGTTCAAACGGTTCAGTTATTCCGCTTTTCAAAAAGCAGATTGAAAACAGATGCGATGTTACCGTCACACATCCGGAAATGATAAGATATTTTATGACAATTCCCGAAGCAAGTCAGCTTGTTCTGACTGCAGGCGCAATGGCTGAAGGCGGAGAAATATTCGTTCTTGATATGGGCAAGCCTGTCAAAATTGATGACCTTGCCAAAAAGATGATAAGCCTTTCGGGTCTTGTTCTCGGCAGAGATATCAATATCCGCTATACGGGTCTGCGACCGGGAGAAAAGCTTTACGAAGAACTTCTTATGAGTGAAGAAGGACTTCAGAAAACCCTCAACGAAAAAATATTCATCGGTAAGCCTATAATAATGGACTATGCGGATTTCCAAAATCAGCTTGATGAACTTAATGAACTTGTCAATAAATCAGATGTTACACCCGATGAGGTGGAAGAAATGCTTCATAAGTTTGTTCCTACATTTAAAAGATATAATCCGTAAGTATAAAAAGACACGAAGGAGGCGCTTCACAAGGATGCTGCCTCCTTCGTTTTTTATTAAACTTAAAAATTTATTATCCGAGTGCAACCATGCTGAAAACAAGTGCGAAAAGTGCAACTGTTTCGCAAAGGCCGACAACGGTGATGTACTGCGAGAAGCCTTTGCCTGTTTCGGCGAGAGCATCTGCGCCTGCGGCACCTGCTTTACCCTGAACAACAGCCGAAACTGCCATTGCAACGCCTGATGCGATGCCGAGACCGAAGAGAAAAGCGGGGTCAGCAGTCGATGAACTCATCTGCTGCATAAGAAGGAAGCCGTAGATGGTCTGTGTAAGAGGCGCACCCGCAAAAACCGTGAGAATGAAAGGCGCAGCCTTATTGCTCATATAGCACTTTTTCCATGCGCCGATTGATGCCTGACCTGCAATACCGATACCGATTGCAGAACCTGTTGCAGCAATACCCATTGCCAAAGCTGTTGCTAATAATCCGAAATTCATAATGATTCTCCTTAATTTTCAATTTGTTCTTCAAAAGGTTTGAATTTATGTCCGCTCCAGGACATATCAAGATGCGATGAAAATTCCAATGTGTTAAGTCTTATTCCGTGAACGATAACAGACAGAACATTAAGTATCATATTCAGTCCGTGACCGAACACAAGAAGCACAATTGCAATTATCATAAACAAGAAGTTTCCGAGCAAAGGACTCGCAAGTTCATTTACCGTTGCGGATATTGCCGCACCTGCAAGACCGACTGCCCAAAGGCGGATATATGAAACTATATCCGAGAAAACATTGACAACGCCGAGCAGAACCGAAACGATGTTCTTGAGGCTTTCTATGATTGATTTGACAATGTTTCCTTCATAGTTAGAGAATATGAAGCTCATAACGAAGCCTGCAATAACAAGCGTAAGCGCAACCGTGCCGACGGGAATACCGCCTATTACAAGCCCGAAGCTGAAAACCTCGGCATTTACAACAAAACTCAACACCACATAAAAGATGCCGACAAGCTGCATTATTGAACCGATATCACCGAGAATTTTGATTGATTTTCTGTTTCGTGCTGCAACCTTGATGTGTGCCACGGTCAGCTGCACAAGAGCCAAAGAGAAGCAGAATATCTGCAGATTCTGTGCGGTTGTGAGACCGTATTCGCCGTTTGTCCAGAACGGATACCAGATTCTGTCGGCGTAAACGTTGGAAATAACAGGTACCGACAATTTCTGAAGCCATTCGGGCAACTGTTCAGGAGAAAGACCAAACCAAGTGCAAGTCAGTGTTCCCCAGAGAATTGTTGACAGACCAAAAAGTCCGATAAGCAGAAATGCAGGGGGAACTTTTTTCTTCGATGCAAGTGGTTTTGCAATCAGAACTCCCGTAACTGCAGAGATAAGAAGTCCGTATCCGCCGTCTCCAAAAATAATCCCGAAGAAAATGAGGATAAATGCCAAAAACCAGCCCGAAATATCATATTCAAAATATCCGGGTACTGTGCCGAGAAAGTCGGTCAGCGGATAGATAAGGCTTACAAATTTGTTGTTTTTCAGCTTTGTGGGAACGTTGTCTTCTTCGGTGGGTTCTTCAACAAGAAGACCCCATGAATTATCTTTAGCTGTCTGTTTCAAACGGTCAAGATTTTCTTCTTCAACATAACCCGTGAAGTATGCAACTGTTACATCGGAAAGATTTTCGCTTGCCATGCCTGTTGCATAAACCTCGAACTCAATCTCTTTTTCGCAGGACTTGATTGCTTTTTTTATACCGTCTGCACAACCTGCAAATGAAGAAATTTTTTTATCAATCTCATTGACACGATTGTTTAAGTTCTCAATTTTTTGCTTTATTTCGATTGTTGAAATGCCCGGCATTTCAAGTCGGTATATCTTTAAGGAATCAATAACCTCATCTTCGCCTTCAAAACCCGATTTGATCAACAAGAATTTTACAGAGGATTTTGTTTTTTGAAGAGACAGGGTTTTTATGTTTTCTCCAAGATTTTCATACTCTGCTTTTGGCATTTCATAAAGCGAAATATCAACGCCTTTTTCGGCTAAACCGTTTAGTTTTTCAGGGTCAAGTTCACCCCAACCCGAAAGTCGTTCTAACTCTGTGATGAGGGAGAGTTTTTCAGCTGAACAATGCTTTTTTTCATCCTCAAGAGCAACGATTTCTTTTGATACGGAAATTGCCTTTGAAACATCAATATTTTCTTGCTTTATCTTTTTGTTTTTCTTTTCTGAAATGCTGAAAAGCGCACTTTCAAGCAAAGATACTCTTTCTTTGAGTTCTTCAAGCTTTTTGCCCGAGCCTTCAACCGATTCAATGTGAAGAATACCGAGCTTACGAAGTTTTTTGAGTGTTTCAGATTTTTTATCCCCCATAATTATGAGAGAAACTTTTTTCATAGGCACAATCATGATGAGTACACCTCCGTTTCAGAAGATGCTTCGTTGCGTGCCGCAATTTTGCGCTTTGAAATTTTGGAACGGACAACGGCACTTACCTGCTGGTCCGCCATATAAATTGAGATTTTTTTGATATTATCCTCTGTTTCGGGGATTTTAACCTTTTCAAACAGGTTAACTCTTTGTGAGGTTGCGCGAAGCTCCTGCTCAAGAAGTCTGACCTGCTCATCCAACACTTCCGCTTCAAGGTCGAGAGACATTGCTTTTTCCATATGGTTTGCGGCTATGTCAACCCACAGCGGAGTTTCGTATAAATCATAGTCTCCTCGGGAGAAATCCGCACCTTCATATACGGGAATCGAAACACCTGCTATATTGCCAACGCCCTTACGGATATTGTGAACAGTGATTATTCCGTCGGGAAAGGCATTTGTTTCGCTGAAAACGGCAATCCACGAACCGAAGCCTCTTTCGAGGTCTTCTCTTTCTTTTCTTACCGCTTCGGCTTTTGCTTCAATGATGCGAATTTCAGCCTGAAGCTGTTGTTTTTTGAGTGTCAGAGTAGGCAAATATCTCCGATACATTTTGAGGGCATCCTTTTGTATCTTTAACTCATTTTTTGTCAGTTTGATTTTTGCCACTTCAATCCTCCTTATCTGACGGGCCAGAACTCATCTGTAAGGTCGGATTTAATGCCTGTTTCATCCTTTTCGAAGCATTCTGCAAGGATTTCCCAGCCGAGGTCAAGAGCCTCTTCAAGAGAAAGATTGACTGATAAATCCATAAGCTTGTTTTCGAAAAGCTGACCGTATTTGAGCAATTTTTCATCCCAGCGTGTCATTGCAAAGCCCATATTCTTCTTTTCCAATGTTTCTTTATATGAAGAATACATACGGATCATTGCATCCATGAGCGCACGGTGGTCTTTACGGGTTTTGCCGTTAACGTTCTGCTTGAGACGTGAAAGAGAACCGAAGGGTTCAATGCGACCGCCCTTAAGATAATACTGACCTTCGGTAATGTAGCCTGTGTTATCGGGAACGGGGTGCGTTACATCGTCACCGGGCATTGTTGTGACCGCAAGAACGGTAACGGAGCCCGAGTCATCAAAGTCAACCGCTTTTTCGTAGCGGGAAGCAAGCTGTGAATAAAGGTCGCCGGGATATCCGCGGTTTGAGGGTACCTGCTCTTGCGTGATGGCAATTTCTTTCATTGCATCGGCAAAGTTCGTCATGTCGGTGAGAAGTACCAAAACGTCTTTATCCTGCAAAGCAAACTGTTCTGCAACCGCAAGTGCCATATCTGGAATCATCATGCATTCAACGGTGGGGTCGGATGCAGTATGGATAAACATAACCGTTTTGCTTAAAGCTCCGCCGTTTGAAAGTTCCTCTTTGAAATAGAGAAAATCGTCATATTTAAGACCCATACCGCCGAGGACAATAACATCAGCTTCAGCCTGAAGAGCAATTCTTGCAAGAAGCTGATTATAGGGTTCACCCGAAATTGAGAATATCGGAAGCTTCTGTGAAACAACAAGAGTGTTGAACATATCAATCATCGGAATGTTTGTTCTCATCATACGGTTGGCAAGAATACGCTTTGTTGGATTGACCGACGGACCGCCGATAGCTTTCATATTATCGGTGAGTGCAGGGCCTTTATCTCTCGGCTCACCTGAACCGTTGAAAATTCTGCCAAGAAGGTCTTCGCTGAATGAAACACGCATTTCATGCCCCAGAAAGCGGACTTCGTCACCTGTTGAAATACCCTGACCGCCTGCAAAAACCTGAAGTGAAACAAGTTCTCCGTCAATTTTGTTTACTTCGGCAAGAGATTTGCCGAAACGGGTGTTAATCTGTGCAAGTTCGCGGTATCTGACACCCTCTGCTCTGACGGTAATAACGTTGCCCGTAATGGACTCGATTCTGTTAAAAACTTTATTCATTCTCACTCACCACCCTTTAACAAAAGCTCTGCTTCGCGGTTAGTTTTACCCTTACCGTCGGCATACATCGCGTCAATTTCGCTCTCTGCCTTTGCAAAAGCTTCGCTTTCAAATTCTGTATAATTCCAGTCAATGAATTTCTGACGCATACGGTTGAAAAAGCTTCGTGCGTCATCTTTGTTTTCAAGCGCATATTCGCTGCCGAGAACATATATCAGTTTGTCCGTAACATAACGCTGGCGAGCTGTGCCGCAGTTTGCATCAACCAAATCAAATGAGTTCTGCTGAAGATAAACGGAATCAAGCATTTCTGATTTAAGATACGCAATGTAGTCGGCAAGGCTTGTGCCTTCTTCACCGACAACCTTCATCATTGAGCCGATTTCGTCACCGTGAAGAAGGATGTTTTTGCAGAAAGCCGATTTTGCGGAGTCTGTAACGGTCCTGTATTTTGACCACGAAATAAGAGGGTCGATTGCCGGATATTTTCTTGCATCCGAGCGCTCACGGGATAAGCCGTGGAATGCACCGACAACTTTAAGAGTTGCCTGCGTTACTGGTTCTTCAAAGTTGCCGCCTGCGGGAGAAACAGTACCGCCGATTGTAACCGAGCCCTTGCTTCCGTCGGGAAGACGCACGCAACCTGCTCTTTCATAGAAAGCAGCAATATATGATTCAAGATATGCGGGAAAGGCTTCTTCACCAGGAATTTCTTCAAGTCTGCCCGACATTTCACGCAGTGCCTGTGCCCAACGTGATGTTGAGTCAGCAAGAAGAAGAACGTTAAGACCCATCTGACGATAATATTCGGCAAGCGTTACCGAGGTATAAACCGATGCTTCACGGGATGCAACAGGCATAGACGATGTATTACATATAATAATAGTGCGTTCCATAAGTGAACGGCCTGTTTTCGGATCGGTAAGCTCAGGAAACTCGGTTATGGTTTCAACAACTTCACCTGCTCGCTCACCGCAGGCTGCGATGATAACGATATCAACATCCGCATACTTTGAGGTTGTATGTTGTAAAACTGTTTTGCCTGCGCCGAAGGGACCGGGAGTGCAGTAAGTTCCGCCTTTGGCAACGGGGAAGAAAGAATCAATAAGGCGAACTTTGGTTTCCATTGTTTCAATGGGAGCCAATCTTTCGCTGTAGCATTTTACCGCACGTTTTACGGGCCACTTGAATGACATCGAAACGGGAATTTCTCTGCCTCTCTCATCAGCAAGAACAGCAATGGTTTCATTTACCGTGTATTCACCTTTTTCTGCGATTGATTTCAATGTGTAGTTACCGAGAAGATAAAACGGAACGAAAATTTTGTGTGTAAAGGGTCCTTCGGGAACTGTGCCTATATATTCACCTGCGCGCAGAGTGTCGCCGATTTTTGCCGTGGGAGTAAACTCCCATTTCTTATCGGCGTTGAGTCCGTCAGCGTAGATCCCTCTTTCAAGAAACCAGCCAGCCTGCTCTGCCAACACAGGCAGAGGATTCTGCAATCCGTCATAAATCTGGCCGAGAAGTCCCGGGCCAAGCTGTGCGGAGAGCATCTCGCCCGTAAAATCAACGTCATCTCCGCATTTTATGCTGCCCGTCATTTCATAAACCTGAATCTGTGCGATATCTCCGCGGATACGGATAACCTCACTTTTAAGTTTTGTATTGTCAACATTAACATAGCAAATTTCGTTCATTGAAACATTGCCGTCAAACCTTACGGATATAAGGTTTCCGTTAATGCTTACTACCTTACCTTTGTTTTCGGTCATTGTATAACCTCCGATCTGTCCCCATTCATAATGGAGTCATATATATTTCTGTATGAGTTTTCTCCGCTTTCCGAATCAAATTTTCTTATGCGCTCAATGAGCTTCAGTTTCAGTCCATAATAGAACACAAATTCTTCAGAAAACGAATCCATCGGTCTGATCGTTTCAAGAAAATCAAGACGGTAGCGGTTAAGAAATTTTTCCGCTTCCATAGGACTTTCAATTTCAACGGCTGCACGCACCGTATGCAAAAGTTCAGCAGGGAATGATTGGATTTCTGCCTCAAAATGCTTATTCAATTTATCCGCACGAAACCTTGCGAGTGCAAGACGCAGATTGCGTTCCCCTTCATTCCATTTTTCAATTAGTGCAGATGATGATTTTTCGTGAATTTGCGGAGGGACAAGAGTTAATTTTTCTAATTCACCCTGCGCTTTTTTGCCGAGAAACCTCTGACAAAGTTCAGCAAACCTCTCCGATGTTATGGGAAGAGAAGCGTTTTCGTTGATACCATCAAGTGACGGTAATTGAGATATCAGATAATATTCAGCCATAGTTATTCAGCCTCTTTCAGAAGTGCTGTAACCTTGGGGCTGAGATAATTTGACAGCATATCAGTAACAGACTCTGCGGAATAATCGTAATAGACCGCACCGTTATTAACAGCAATACGGAATCCGCCGTCAAAATTATCGTTTGCTTTAAGAGTAACACCGCCGAGCATCTTTGCCTTAAGCTCTGCAAGAAGTGCCTCTTCGAGCTTTGCAAGGTCATTGCTGTTAAGAATAACGGATATGTCATCAGCTTCGGTTTTACCAGCCCAGCATTCAACTGCATTGATGATGAGCTTTGCAAATGCATCTGATGAATAAACATCATTAACATTATTGCCGACAATCGCCTTGAGCTCTCTTGCTACGCTTTCTCTGAAAGAGATAAGCAGGTTGCGACCTGCCTGACGGATAGCATCTTCACCCGATTTAACTGTTTTTGCATTTTCAAATTTTGCATCAGCAATCATCTTATCAGCCTGTGTTTTAGCATCAGAGATGATTTTTTCGGCTTCGGATTTTGCAGACTTAAGTATAGATTCAGCTTCTGTTTCAGCCGCCTCTACACCGTCTTTTTTAATCTGCTCAATAAGTTCCTGAAGTTGCACTTCCATAATACTTCTCCTTTTTAAATTTATTATGATATTCAGTAATAAAATTCTAAAAAACACATAAGGGAACCAACGTCCTCTGCAGTCAGCTGGTTCCCTTAAATATCAATTTATAACATTATAACATACTTTGATTATTTGTCAAGATTTTTTTGCGTTGGCACGTCAGAGAGTTGTTTGTAGTTTTTATATCATTTCAATCATTCTTTTAAGATTCTCAAGTCCGATTTCTATGCCGTCAAGGCAGTTTTCAAGCCCTTCAAATTCAATGCTTACCCAGCCGTCATATCCGGCATTTTTGGCAATTGAAAGGCACTGCATAACCGGAATATCGCCGTGACCGATTATCGAGCCTCTTAAATAATTTCCGCCTCTGGATTTAAAAAATCCTTTGCCGGGATTGATCCCGTTACCGCTCTTTATGTGAAAATCCTTTGCATGAATATGCTTTATATACGGAGCAAGTCTGCCGGTTGCATGTGCGCTGTTTTCGTCAACACAGCAGAAGTTGCCTATGTCGAGAAGAACGCCGAAGTTCGGGTTTGCGACGCCTGTTATTATCTTTTCAACACGTTCGCTGTCTTGACAGAAATAACCGTGATTTTCAATGGAAGTAACGATATCTTTTTCTTTTGCGTATTCGGTAACTCTTTTGCAACCGTCAACGAGAGAGGGAAGAATCTGCTCAAAGCTTGCGCTTGATTTGAGATTATCGGGCATACCCCATGCCGCATCATGACGCATGAATTTTGCTCCCAGGATTTCTGCAACATCAACTTTTCGGTAAATTCGTTCAACCTCTGCATCAAGATCTGTGTCTTTAAGTAGGTTTGCCGAAATTGTGTATGCCGTAACGGGAAGCGAAAGCTTTTCGCTTTCTTCCCTTATCATTTCGGCATATTTTGTTTCGCTGACTCCGTCAGCAGGGGAGAGATCAATAAATTCAATGCCGTCAAAGCCCATTTCTTTTGCTTTTTTCATTATGCTTATCTGAGTTTCTTTGCCCGAAGAGATAAGCTGTTGAAAGCTGTAACTGCTTACGCCGATCTTCATTTTTTATCTCCTTGATTAACCGAGTTTCTTAAGAAATTCAACTGCGCATCTGATATCCTTTTCGGGGTCGTCGCCAACTTCTCTCTCGATTGTAAGAAAGCCCTTATATCCGATATCTTCGAGTGCATTGAGGTATTCAACCCACTTAACGCTGCCTTCACCGAGAGGAACTTCAATAAATGAGTCTTCTGTTATTATAACATCTTTCTTAAGTCCGTAAACAATCTCAGGATCCTTATAAAAAATCTGTTTTCCGTCTTTTGCATGGGTGTGAACTATGTATCTCTGAAGATTATAAACTGCTTTAACGGGGTCGTCGCCGGTTACCATAACAAGGTTTGCGGGGTCAAGGTTAACACCAACGCCTGTTGAGCCGAGAGAATCAAGAAATTCCTTAAGATTTGCCGAGGTTTCTGGACCTGTTTCAATTGCAAAGTGAGCGCCGATGCTGTCTGCGTATCTTGAAAGCTCAAAGCATGCTTCCTGCATAACTTTGTATCTGTCGTGATTTTTATCTTCGGGAACAACGCCGATGTGTGTTGTAACAACATTGGTATCAAGCTCTTTTGCAAGGTCGATAATTCTCTTTGATTTTTCAATCTTTTCGGGGTTTCTGTCAGCAAAGCTGAATCCGCCGCCGCCGAGGTCGCCGCAGAGAGCGGAGATAACAAGTCCGTTATCCGAAACAAGCTTTTTGAAATCGGCAATTTTTGCAGCAGTCATGTTTTCAGGAGCCATTTCACCTCGGGTTGCATAAACCTGAAGTCCTTGCGCACCTACTGAAGCTGCTTTTTTTACTGCAGTTGTGATGTCTGTTCTGAAGCTGTCGATGATAACACCGATAGGAAATCTGCCCATATTAAAAACTCCTTTTTAAAAGTTTATGTTTTAAATTAATGATAACAAACATTGCATCATTTAGCAAGTTTTTTTTATAATTAACTTTACATTTTTTATTTTTGTGGTATATTATTATTTGTATTATTATAGACTTCATAATGGAGGTATTATCAAATGTCTAAAATGAAAGTTGCGGTTATCGGCTGCGGCAACATTGCCAATGCGGCTCATATTCCCGCCTATATGAAAAACGAAGAGGTGGAAATCAAATATTTCTGTGACATTATTCTTGAAAGAGCAGAGAAATGTGTTGAAAAATATAGCTGCGGAACTGCAGTTGCGGATTATCATGATTTTCTCAATGATCCCGAGATTGATGCTGTTTCTGTTTGTACTCATAATGATTTTCATTCAATAATAGCTATTGATTTTCTTAAGGCGGGCAAGCATGTATTTTGTGAAAAGCCTGCTGCAAGAATACTTTCCGAGGCTCTTGAAATGCAGAATGTTGCCCATGAAACAGTCAAAATTCTTAACATTGGTGTAGTTAACAGATTTAACACATATGTTATGAAAATCCGTGAGCTTATTGACGCCGGTGAGCTCGGCGAGGTTTATCACGCATATGCATCCTTCCGTAAGCACCGTTCAATCCCCGGCATAGGCGGAGATTTTACAACAAAAGCAAAATCAGGCGGCGGTGCTCTTATCGACTGGGGTGTTCATTTCATTGATTTGATTATGTATTGCTGCGGTGACCCGAAACCTTTGTCGGCATCGGGTGAAGCTTTCTGTAAGCTCGGCAAGGATATCAAAAATTATGTTTACACAGGAATGTGGGCTTCCGAAACTGCCGATATGAACGGAACATACGATGTTGACGATTCTGTTGTCGGTCTTGTCAGAACTACGGGTCCCGTTATCAGCTTTAACGGAGCATGGGCACAGAATGTCGGCGAAGACGAGATGTTTATAGATTTTATGGGCGATAAAGCGGGTATCCGCCTGAGTTATTGCTCGGATTTCAGACTTTGGTCGGTTAAAAACGGCATGCTTACCGAAACAAAGGTTTCTGCAAGAGAAACAGATATGTATGAAAATGAAATCAATGATTTCATCAGATGTATAAAAACAGGCGATAAAAACCAACAATATATTGACTATGCAGTCGAAACATCAAAGATTTTACAAGCGATTTACGATTCATCAGACAGTCATAGCGAAATAAAAATTTCCTGAAAGAGGGTTTATTAATTATGGATATCAGAATTTTTAAGAACGATGCAGAAATCGGTCAGGCAGCAGGTAAGCTTTTCTGTGATTTTGTTAATGAAAAGCCCGGTTGCGTTCTCGGCCTTGCAACAGGTGCAACGCCCGTGCCGACCTACAACTATATTGCAGAGCAGTATGCAGCAGGCAAGGTTTCATTCAAAGATGTTAAAACATTCAATCTTGACGAATACTGCGACCTTCCCAAAGACCACAAAAACAGCTATTACACATTCATGATTGAGAATCTTTTCTCAAAGCTTGACCTCAATCTTGATAACGTCGGCTTCCTTGACGGCAATGCAGCAGACCCCGAAGCGGAAAGCGCACGCTATGCAGCTGACATCGCATCAAAGGGCGGAATTGACATTCAGCTTCTCGGCATTGGCAGAAACGGTCACATCGCGTTCAATGAGCCTGCTGATGAATTTACAGGCGAAAGTCATAAGATTAAGCTTACAGACAGCACAATTGAGGCGAACTCAATCTATTTTGACGATATTCCCATGCCCCGATATGCAATGACAATGGGCATCGGTTCAATTATGAAGGCAAAGAAGATTGTTCTTATCGCAACAGGCGCGTCAAAAGCAGAAGCAGTCAAAGCTATGATTAAGGGTCCCGTTACACCTCATTGTCCTGCATCTGTTCTTCAGCAGCACGAAGATGCTGTTATCTTCCTTGATGAGGCTGCAGCAGCGCTCCTTTAATTTTTCTAAAGAGGTAAAAAACAATGGACAAAAAAACTTTCTATATAACAACGCCTATTTATTATCCCTCGGATAAGCTTCATATCGGTCACACTTATTCAACCGTTGCAGCCGATACAATGGCACGTTACAAGCGATTCCAGGGATATGATACCTTTTTCCTTACAGGTACTGATGAACACGGTCAGAAGATTGAGGATAAGGCAAAAGAAGCAGGCGTGACTCCCAAGGAGTATGTTGATAAAATCGTTGCAGGTATCAAGGATCTCTGGAATCTGATGAATATTTCTAACGATAAATTTATCAGAACAACCGATGAATACCATGAAAAGGCAGTTCAGAAGATATTCACCAAGATGTATGAAAAGGGTGATATTTATAAGGGCCATTATGAAGGTCTTTACTGCAAGCCCTGCGAATCCTTCTGGACAGAAACACAAGCTGTTGACGGCAAATGCCCCGATTGCGGCAGACCTGTAACAAAAGAGCGTGAAGAAGCTTATTTCTTCAAGCTGTCAGCCTATGCCGATAAGCTTCTTAAATATTATGAAGACCATCCCGGATTTATTGAGCCTCAAAGCAGACAGAACGAAATGGTCAATAATTTCATTAAGCCCGGTCTTCAGGATCTCTGTGTTTCCCGTTCGTCATTCAAGTGGGGTATTCCCGTTCCCGTTAATGAGGATCATGTTATCTATGTATGGCTTGATGCGCTTACAAACTATATAACCGCTCTTGGCTTCGGTTCGGAGGACGATACCCTTTATAAGAAATTCTGGCCTGCCGATGTTCACCTTATCGGCAAGGATATTATCCGTTTCCATACCATCTATTGGCCTGCATTCCTCATGTCAATTGATGAGCCCCTTCCGGAAAAGATTTACGGTCACGGTTGGGTGCTTCTTGAAGGTGGCAAGATGAGTAAGTCCAAGGGTAATGTTGTTGACCCCGTTATTCTTGCAGAAAGATACGGCGTCGATGCGCTTCGTTATTATCTTCTCCGTGAAATCGCTTTCGGTTCAGACGGTGTTTTCTCAAACGAAAATCTTATCAACCGTATAAATTCAGACCTTGCAAATGACCTCGGAAATCTCGTTTCAAGAACCGTTGCCATGGTACAGAAGTATTTCGGCGGAACAGTTCCTGCTGAAAGAGAAGCAGGGGACTTTGACGAAGATTTAAAGGCACTTGCAGCACAGACTGCTGCAGATGCCGAAAAAGAGCTTGATAAGCTCAACTTCTCTGTTGCACTTACAAATATCTGGAAGTTTATTTCAAGAACAAACAAATATATTGATGAAACCGCACCCTGGACTCTTGCAAAGGAAGAGTCGAGTAAGGCAAGACTTGCAGAGGTTATGTATAATCTTTGTGAGAGCATCAGAATTATCTCTGTTCTTATTGCACCGTTTATGCCCTCGACTGCTCCCGAAATCAGAAAGCAGCTCGGCATCACCGAAGAAATTAAATGGAGCGAATGCGGCGTTTTCGGCAAGGAAGCAACATATACGGTTGTTAAGGGGGATATTATATTCCCCAGAATCGACCTTGAAAAGGAGCTTGCAGAGCTTGAAGCCGCAAAAGAGGCTGCAAACCCCGTAAATCCTCTTAAGGAAGAAATTCAGGGCGTTGCAAAAATCGGAATTGACGATTTTGCAAAGGTTGACCTCAGAGTTGCTAAAATTACCGAATGTGAACCCGTAAAGAAGGCAAAGAAGCTTCTCAAGCTTACTCTTGATGACGGCACGGGCGACCCCAGAACGGTTGCATCGGGCATCGCAAAATGGTATAAGCCTGAAGAACTCATCGGCAAGAGCGTTATTCTTGTTTCAAATCTCAAGCCTGCCGTTCTCTGCGGCGTTGAGAGTCAGGGAATGATTCTTGCAGCTGATGTCGGCGAAGATGATGTTAAGGTTATCTTTGTTGACGGAGTTCCTGCAGGAAGTAAGGTAAGATAAATTATGTATAATAATATCTTTGACAGTCATTCACATTATGACAGCGAAGCGTTTAATGATGACCGCAAAGAGCTTGTAAACGCCCTGCCCGAGCGGGGCGTTTGCGGTATCATAAACTGTGCAAGCGATATGGAATCTGCGTTGACAAGCCTTGAGCTTGCAGATGAATTTGATTTTGTCTATGCTGCCTGCGGTGTTCATCCTCATGAAGCCGATAAATGTAAAAGCGGTTATCTTTCCGTGCTGAAAAAACTTTGTATGGAGAAAAAATGCGTTGCCGTTGGCGAAATAGGACTTGATTATCACTATGATTTTTCTCCGCGGGATATTCAGCAGATGGTTTTTGAACAGCAGCTTGTTCTTGCTAAAGAGCTGGACTTGCCTGTTATTATTCATGACAGAGAGGCACATGAGGACACAATGAATCTTCTCAAAAGATATAAGCCGAAGGGTGTTGTGCATTGCTTTTCGGGCTCTGCTGAAATGGCAAAGGAAGTTGTAAAGCTCGGCATGTATATCGGTCTTGGCGGTGCTGTTACCTTTAAAAATGCACGAAGGCCCAGAGAGGTTGCAGAGATTGTTCCTGATGATATGCTGCTTATTGAAACCGACTGCCCTTATATGACACCTGTACCTTTCAGAGGCAAACGTTGCGATTCATCGTTTATTCCATATACTGCAGAGGTTATTGCCGGGATAAGAGGGACAAGCGCTCAGGCAATCCTTGACCTGACAAGAAAGAACGCAAATACACTTTTCGGATTGGAGTTATAAAAATGTTTTTTCATGATAAAACATACGATATAGACGAGCTTGCAAGGTGGAATCTGCATATTCACACCAATTTTTCTCGTTGCGCAAAGCCCGAAATGGTTGCACGGGATATTGTTAAAACCGCCGATGAGGCAGGTCTTGAAATAATTGCTCTGACAGACCACAACTATCCTCATAAGCCCAATGCCGTTGCCCAACAGAGATACGACCTCACGCGAGAGCTTGACGGCTTTGAAAGAAACGTTAAGGTGCTTATTGGTGCAGAGCTTTCATCCTATGGAATAAATAAATTTGCAGATGATATTGCATGCGATAACTCTCTTGATTACAGGCTCTATACTACCAACCATTACCATCAGGATTATTGGGAGCATCCGGAAGCGAAAACTCCCAGAGCTTATGCAGAGCATATGCTTGCAATTATGGAGGGTGTTATTGAAAGCGGAAGAGCGGATTGCTTTGCCCATCCCTTTATGGCAGGCTATGTTAAAGCCTTTGATGACTTTCATGATGTAACAAGAGCATTCAAGGATAATGAAATCGGCGATATAATGGAAAAAGCTCATAAAAAAGAAATTGCATGGGAACTCAATGTTCCCGCAATTTTCGGCGACCATGCTTTCTTTAACCGCTACTTCCACATCGGTAAAGAAGTCGGTGTTGTTTTTAATCTGGGTACCGATGCACATGCACTTTCAAATGTTGACCCGAAGAAATTTGCTGATGAACTGAAAAGAATACTTTATTAAAATAAGAAAACCGTTATGATTTCTCATTTGAGATTTCATAACGGTTTTTAATTATAATATAATCTTTTTCTTTTTCAGCTTTCCGTAGACTTCCTGTCGGAGCAGGGTATAAAGGACTGCACATGCAGGCACGCTGATAAGTATTCCAGCAACACCGAGCATGTTGCCGCCGATTGTAACTGCAGCAAGCACCCATATTCCGGGAAGACCGACTGATTTGCCGACTACCTTCGGATAAATAAGATTTCCTTCAAGTTGCTGAAGAATAACAATGAAAACAACAAACCATATTGCTTTCATGGGGCTGACAAAAAGAATGAGGAATGCACCGATTGCCGTTCCGATAAAAGCACCAAAAACAGGTATAAGAGCAGTTGAACCGACCAGAACAGATATAACTGCCGCATAAGGCATGCGGAAAATAAGCATGCCTATAAAGCACAAAATTCCGATGATAACCGCTTCCATAAGCTGACCCGAAACAAAGTTAGTGAAGGTCTGGTCAGTTAACTCGATAAAATCAAGGAACTTTTCAACCTTTCTTTTATGGTAGAACGCAAAAAGTGTTTTCTTTGCTGCTGCCGCAAGCTTTTCTTTCTGTGCAAGCAAATAAAATGAGAAGGCAAGGGCAACTACCAAATTAACGATTCCGGTAACAATTGAGCCTGTAATATCAAGTGTTTTATCAACAATTCCGCTGCTGTTGATTGCATTGCCGACAACATCCATGATTTTCTCATAGTTAAAAGAAAAATCAGGAAGTGTGAAACCGTGGTTTTCTGCAAAGCTAACGGCAGTTGCAAGCCAACCCTCGATTTTTGTAATGTATGAAGGGAATGCTTTTGCGATTGTTTCAAAGGTGTTTTTAAACTCGGGAATAACCATGAAAAGCAAAGCAAATGCAATACCGAAAATCAGCAGTGCACTCAAAATAAGGCTGACAGGTCTTTTCAGCTTTTGAGCGATTTTGCTGTTTTTCTTTTTTGAGAGTTTGTCCCAGAGTCTTTCTATCGGACGCATTAAAACATTGATAACAAAGGCGATACAAAAACCGATAATAAATGGCTCAATGAGCGCCATAATACCGCTGAAAATTGAGGAAAGCTTTTCAGTATTGTTGAGTCCCCAATAAGAAAGAATAATTAGAGCTACGATTGCGGCGATGTATCTGAAGGTTTTCTTTGTGAAAGAAAACGTTATGCTGCCGCTGTCCTCATCTTTTTTTTGCGTTTGTTTCGAGGATTCTTCAGCGATTGATTTTTCATCGTTGGTGTTTTTCATAATTCATCGGATCTTTCGTGTCGAAATTCAAGCAACTTTCTTTTTCTTCATGAAGCCAAGGCCGAGTGCCATAATAACTGCAAATATAATAAGATATCCGGGAATTTCAGCTTTATGAGCAACGAATGCAGCAACAACCATAAACAAGCTGCCTGCGATTGCAAGAGCAGGAACAACAAAGCGCTTGAATGCGGGAAGTGACTTATCAAAGAACATCTTGAAGAAAATGGGAATATAGAAAGGATAAATTGTTACGATGGGAAGCTCTGTCGGATCGAATGCAAACATCTTGAGAGCGGCAGCGGTTGAGCCGTTGAGGTTTGCAAAATAGAAATAAACAAGCCATGCAGCGCAGAGGAGAAGAGCAAGAATTGATGAGTTGCCGGGCATGTTTGTGTGCTTGTCAAGATATCCGAAGATGTGGGGAGCAGGGCCTCTGCCTCTACTTGCGATAGAATAGATACCTCTTGTGCAGCCGAGCATAAGTCCGTTAAGAGTGCCGAGGCATGAAACGATAACGAAAACAAAGATGCCGGTACCCATTGCTTTGCCGAAAACAGCGCCGAAAGCATTTCTTGCAGCTGCCTGACCGCTTGCCATCATGTCTGCGTTCTTGATGCTGCCTGCAAGACCTACGTAATAAAGAACGTAGATTGCAACAATTATAAGAGAGCCGATAACAAGGGCTTTGGGAAGGTTCTTTTTGCCGTCTTTAAGTTCTGCGTTGATTGATGTAGCAATAATCCAGCCTTCATAAGCAAAAACGGTTGCACAGACTGCTGTGAAAATTGCTTCACTTGCAGGAACCTGATTAACAACAGTGGAGAAGTTTTCAACAAGAACACCGTTCTCATTTGTAATGCCGTAAATTGTTCCTACAACGCCCATAAGGAGCAGGGGAACAAGCTTTACAAATGTTGTTGAAACCTGGAATTTACCCGAAATAATGGGTGAAAGAGTGTTAAGAGCATAGCTGCCGATAAGATAAAATGCAGTAAGAACAAAGCACATGCCGCTTGTCGGGTCAGCGCTGTCACCCTGGAAAACAACGAGAGTGTATCTTGCAGAAAGCCATGCAAGTGCCATGGTAAGGGTGGGATAATAAATTGTGCTTAAGAACCAACCGATAACATATCCGTATTTTTCGCCGATGGTTGCTTCGGCATAGTCAACAACGCCGTTGACTTTTTCGTATTTTGTTGCAAGGATGGAGAAAGTGTAAGCGGAGATAATCATTATAACGCCGCCGATTATCCATGCAAGAATACCGATTTTAAGGTTTCCGCCTGTTTTGTTGAGGATTGCTTCTGCTTTGAAAAATACGCCGCTTCCGACAACGATGCCGACAACCATACAAATAGCAGTAAGCAGACCGTATTTTTTCTTGAGTTCGTTTGCCATGGAATCTACCCCTTTTCAATTTAATGTTTTAATTTTACATTATAAAAAACAGCTTGTCAATTAAAAATTTTATCATAAAATAAAAAGTCATTCTGTTTGAGGCCTAAATGATTCTTGATATATTCTTTTGTGTGTGATATAATCGAGATACAAAGGGGGAAATTATATGTTTAAAAAATTTCTTTTATTTTTTATTTCATTATTTATTATCCTGGGGATTTCTGCTTGCGGTGTTGAAAATAATGACAAAAATACATCAAATATGATTTCTTTTACTTCAAAAGAAACGTTGATTCATAATTATTTTAAGGATAGAATCCCTGATTTTAATTTTAAAAATGAAGTCGTTGAAAAATATGATGACGGTATCAGCTATATTTTAACTGTCAAATGTGATAAAAACGAGTTTAAAAAATATCTTAAGAAGCTGAAAAAAGCTGGATTTGAAGAAAATGTTGTTGAGGCAGAAACATATTACAGCGCAAATGACGGTGATGGTTATTTTATTGAAGCAACGTATGTCGGAGAAATGCTTACGGTATATGTGAAGATGATATAAAAATAGGGAACAGTTTGGTAAACTGTTCCCTATTGCTTTTTTATAGAATAATACAAATCAGTCCGCTGCATCCTTCATTAATAACTCTTTCAAGAGTTTCACGAAGCTTCAGTCTTGCATCTCCCGGCATTCTGTAAAGCTTGTTGTGAAGCCCTTCATTTACAAGCTCATGTAAAGAAGTACCGAAAATGTTGGATTCCCAAATCATAGCAGGGTTTTCTTCAAATTCCTTGAGAAGATATTTAATCAGTTCTTCGGACTGTGATTCGGAGCCTACAATCGGTGCAACTTCTGTTTGAATGTCGGCTTTCATAATGTGAAGCGACGGTGCACTTGCGCGAAGTCTTACTCCGTATCTTCCGCCCTGTTTCATAATTTCAGGTTCTTCAAGGGTCAGATCATCAACATCGGGAAGAACAATTCCGTAGCCCGTTGCCTCAACTTCATCAAGCGCATTCTGAATCCGTTGATAACCGCTTTGTGCAGCTGAAAGTTCTTTCATTTTTTTCATAAGCTCCTGCTCATTTTCAACGGATATTCCCGTTTCTTCTTCAACTATTTTAAAGAAAAGATTTGGGTGGAGTGAAACTGCGATTTTTGCGCTGCCCGTTGCAAGGTCCATATTTTCAACATGAGAGCTATATATATGCTCGTTTTCCGAAACCGTATCTGCAAAGCTGCGGATATCGCGAACCTTTTTAAGCCCTTGCGCATCGGAGCTGATTTTGCTGAATATTCCGGCTCTCAACCAATGGTTTTTGTCAAGAGAGGTTATCCAGCCCGGCATGTCGATTTTGATTTCTTTTATCGGGAATTCAAACAGAATTTGTGAAAGAATGCTGCTGATTTCCTCATGAGTAAGCTCAAGACAGTTGACAGGAATAACGGGTGCATCGTAGTTTGCAGTCATTTTAGCCGCAAGCGCTTCCGAAGATGGTGAGGTAGGCTCTTTGCAGTTGAGAAGAACAACAAAGGGTTTGTTAAGCTCCTTAAGCTCGCTGATGACTCTTGTTTCCGCTTCTGCATACTCGCTTCTCGGTATTTCACTTATTGAGCCGTCGGTTGTGACAACAAGACCTATTGTTGAATGCTCCGAAATAACCTTGCGCGTTCCGATTTCAGCTGCCATGTTGAACGGAACCTCTTCGTCAAACCAAGGTGTTTTAACCATTCTCGGAGCTTCGCCTTCAATATATCCGAGCGCCGAAGGAACAATATAGCCTACGCAGTCAATCATTCTGACCTTCATTTTTGATTTTGAAGGCAAGGATATTTCGACAGCATCCTCGGGGATGAATTTTGGTTCGGTTGTCATAATTGTTCTGCCGCCTGAGGATTGGGGGAGCTCGTCAGTTGCTCTGTCGCGGCGCATGCTGTCCTCTATATTCGGCAAAACCATGCTTTCCATAAATTTTTTGATGAATGTTGATTTGCCTGTTCTGACAGGTCCGACAACTCCGATGTAGATGTCGCCGCCCGTTCTTGCGGCAATATCCTGATAAATGTTACTGTTAGCCATTTTTTGTCCTCCGATTTTAAAATGATTTGCACTTCCGTAAACTCTATGCTGAATCGGGACAATGTATGACTAAAAAACGGCAGAATGAAAAATCATTCTGCCGCAAAAATTTATTCTGCAAAAGCATCCTTCAAAAGCATAATAAGCGATGTGATGATTATTTCGCCGTTTGAGCGTGTTTCGCCGGCTGAACCGCTCTGCACAGGTCGGATTTCACCGTCGGAAATTTGAATGAACTGCGGATAAAGATTGCTTGAATCAACAGTTGGCTGACCGTCATATCTGATTGCCCATTCAATAAAATCCGTATAAGGCTCATACAGATTGTGATGAGGATTATTCTTTACAAACCATGTGTGTTCAGGGAATGCACAGGTTGATGCATCAATTATTCCGTCAGGCGAAACATGGTTATGACCGCATGCCGTGTTTTTCTGTAAATAATTCTTGCCGAGAGATTCTCCATAGGGTGCACATGTCGCTCCTAAAGTCATATATTCCGTATCTACAAGGTAATCGGACTGTGCTGCATCTGATTTTGTTACGGGAATCGAGGAAATGTTGTAGCCTGCAGCAATGACAATTGCCGTGCCGCCTGCTTTAACTTCGTTGAGAATCGAAACAATGTTTTTCTGAACATTGTAATGGTAATTGTCAATTTTTTCGATAAATACGCCGTATTCGCCGTTGCTGCCGAATATAGCCGATTTTGCGGTTTCGTAATATTCATCGGGAACAAACGCCCATACTCCGGGAAGAGTGCCGAGAATGTCGCGCAGACTTTCTTCAAAGACCCTGTCAAACTGGCTCTCGAGAACAAGCTGAAGATAATCAAGAATGCCGTCAACAATGCCTGCTTTGTTAATTTCTTTAATTACAGCAGAAACAAGCTGACTGACAGTGTCTTCATATCCCATAATTCCGAGAAGACAGTTTGCGAGGTCATCGCCTTTTTCAGATAAGGAATATTCCTGCGCAAAGATTGAGCCTATAAGTGAAAGACCTTGATAAGCAGGGGAGAGAAAAACAGCCTTTTCAATGCCGCTGTTACCGTAAAGATAAAGATACGATGCAACAACCGTGTTTCCCTGGCTGTGAGCGGTCAGGATAATTTTATCATGCTTTGTAATCGCCTTTACTTCATCAATATATTCTTTTAGAAGCTTTGCGTTCTCGAGAGGATCGATGCGCCAGTCGTATAAAAAGCAAAAATAACCTTCGTCATCATCCTCTGTTGCAGGGAATGCAGTCTGTTTGTGAGTGTCATTTACCGGGGGCTCATAATCAACGCCTGTGTTTTCGGGAGCATTTCCTTCTTTATCACAGGCTGCGGGCTTAAGCATGGTTTCTGCAATATTAATCGCGTATTTTCCGAATGCTTCAAAATTGCCCGAAAGAAGACCGAATATAACAGCCTTTACAATGTCGGGAATTGATGCATCTATCGCATCCTGTTCCGGAGGAAACAGAGAAACCTCATCGTCGCTTCCCGGATTAAGATAAATAGGCTCGCCAAAGCCCGGAACGTAGATAACGGGCATCATGTCGCAACTGCACTTTTCGTTTGCGGCAACCGCAGATGAGCAGATTGAAATCATAATTGCAACAGCGAGGATAATGCTGATGGCTTTTTTCATTTTTATCAAGTCCTTTTATTGAAATAAAATAGAGAGCGCAAAAAGTGCTTGTGCAGGAAAATATGTAACGGCAACCCATAATCCGGTGTTTTTTGCTTTGGGTTTACCGAAAAGCTGTGAACCGAGAAATGCATCTGAAACCATGAAAAGCGCTCCGCCGAGCATAAGGCAGATTCCGAAAGAGTGGTTGCCGTTCATTGCGGCAACAAATCCTCTTGTTGCAGATACGACAAAAGAAATTATGAGCAGGAGAGAATAAAGATACATTATCTTGTATTTTCCCGGAAAGCTGATTTTATCCATTTTAATATGAAGAACTGCACAGACGATAACACCAAAGAAAAGAATCACCATATATCTAAAATGCGGCATAAGTGACGGAGTGAGTATTTTCAGAAAAGAAGAAATATAGGTCAGATGACCGAGAGAGAAGAACAGAACTCCCGTCAAGAAGGTTTTCCCGTTTTTGAAGTCAAGAAAAAAGTCGCCCAGCAGACACAAGAATAAAGCCGCAAGCATGCAATACGAAAAAACTGAATTACCGCTTTTTATTGCTGCTGTAACTCCCGTGAGAACAAAGCAAGAAGAAGAAATCATTTTTGATAAAAGCGGTTTTTTCTTGAATAAAGGTGAAAGCTGGTAAAGCAGGGTGAAAATTACAGTAAGTGCCGCAAAAAGATATGGAATAATTTCAATGCCCATTTTAATACCGTCCTTTACATATATTTTGCTGCTTCAGCTGTTGCAAGTTTGTCGCAGCGTTCATTTTCGGGATGTCCCGCATGACCCTTGACCCAGACAATTTTATATTCATGCTTTCTTATTTCAGTTATAAGCTCCTGCCACAACTCGGGATTGAGCACGGGTTTTTTATCGGCTTTTTTCCATCCGTTTTTCATCCAGTTCCAAATCCATCCCTGAAGAAAAGCATCTGCAACATATTTTGAATCTGTATAAATTGTTATTTCGCATTTTTCCTTGAGCTTTTTCAAAGCTTCAATAACAGCGGTCAACTCCATTCGGTTGTTGGTTGTTGATTTATCTCCGCCGCACAGTTCTTTTTCGTGGCTTCCGTATCTTAAAATTGCACCCCATCCGCCTGGCCCGGGATTGCCGGAGCAAGCTCCGTCCGTAAAAATATCAACTTTTTTGAGTTCAGCCATGTTTTTTCTCCATAAATATAATTATATGATAATTATATCATCAAATTATTTCGTTAACAAGTGATATTTTGGTTATTTCCTATATTATTTGCCAATAATATTTCAGAGAAATCTGAAAGGAATGATTCTGATGAATGCAGTTATAATGGCAGGCGGAGAAGGAAGAAGATTAAGACCGCTGACGTGCACTTTGCCTAAACCAATGGCAAGAATACTCGGCAAACCCATTATTGAGTATATTTTCGATTTGCTTGCAGTTAACGGCGTTACTCATGCAGCTGTTACGCTTGGATATCTGCCTCACATTGTTGAAAATAATTATGAATTCGGCTATAAAAACATGAGCCTTGAGTTTATAAGAGAGGATGAACCTCTCGGCACGGCAGGCAGCGTAAAAAATGCCGCTGCCGATTTCAAAGATCCGTTTATAGTTATAAGCGGGGATGCATTATGCAATTTTGATTTGAAGAAAATAATGCTTTTTCACAAAGCGAGCAATGCAAAAATAACAATCGTTGCAACAGATGCATCAGACCCGAGAGAATACGGAATAATCAAGGTCGGTGAGCATAACAGAGTTGTCGGGTTTGTTGAAAAGCCCTCGTGGAATCAGGCTGTAAGCAACCTTGCGAACACCGGAGTTTACATCATTAATCCCGAGTGCCTTTCGCTTATTCCTAACGGAAGAAAATATGATTTTGCATCGGATTTATTTCCTCTTATGCTTGAACGGGATATGCCGATTTTTTGTTATCATACCGATGAATATTGGTGCGATATCGGCAATATTGATGCTTATCTTAAATGTCAGCGTGATGTTTTTGACGGAAAAATAAATGCGCCGATGACTCCGACGGCAGAGGGAATTTTTGTAAAAAAATCGTTGCCTGACGGTGATTACAGCATTGTTCCTCCCGTTTATATTGGCAAAAATGTTGAGATTTCGGAGGGTGCGGTTATCGGTCCGTATTCCGTGATTGAAGATAACTGTTATATCGGCAATAATGTAAAAACAAAGTATTCCGTTGTGCTTGAAAACAGCTGGCTTGCATCAGGCGCATCCGTTACGGGTGCTCTTGTATGTTCGGGAGCAGCTTTAAAAAACAGGGCATCAATGTTTGAAGGCAGTGTTGCAGGCTCGGGATGCGTTATAGGTGAAGATGCAAGAGTAATGCCCGATATTTCTGTATGGCCGGGAAAGATAATAGGTTCAGGTGTAAATGTTACATCAAATGTCAAATACGGAAGTATAAAATCAAGATTTTTAAGCGAGGATGGCTTTGATGAAAAGAACGGTGCATTGCTGAATGCCGAAACTTGCGTAAGACTCGGCGCGGCAGTCGGAAACACAAGAAACGGAAAAAAGACAGGAATTGCAAACGACGGATCGCGCATTGCAGGAGTAATGCAACTTGCGGTTATGTCGGGTCTTGCGGGCAGCGGAAGCGCGGTCTGGAATTTTGGGGAATGCTTTGAGGCACAGCTGAATTTTCTCGTTAATTTCTGCGGATTGAGCGCAGGTCTTTTTGTTAGCGGAAGAGAGGAAAAATCGGTCAAAATCTGCGGAGAGGGCGGGCTTTCAATTCCCAGATTTTTTGAAAGAGAAATCGAAAGCGGAATGTCAAAATGTGAATTTCGTGATATTTCAGAAAATGAAGTTAAAGAAATTTCCGATATGTCGAGTGTAAAACTGCTTTACAGCCAAGAGCTTTTAAAGCAGGCTCCATATGGCTTGCAAGGCATTTGTGCATCATTCAGAAGCGATAATGAGAGCATCAGAATTTTGCTTGAAAACTGTGTATCAAGATTGGGTGCGCACGGTAGCGAAAGCCTTGTTTTTGAAGTTGATTCAACTGGAACAAAGATTTGTGCAGAAACTGATAACGGACAAATTGAACATGAAAAGCTGCTTGCCGTCTGCTGTCTTAACGAAATGCGTAACGGACGCGACATTGCAGTTCCTTACGATGCGCCTGCATTTCTTGATTCTCTTGCAGAAGAATGCGGCAAAAAGGCGTACCGATATTTGAGCACGCCTGCAGATAATTCCGATTCCGTTGCAAGGCGGCTTGCTGCAAAGCAGCTGTTTGTCCGTGATGCTCTTTTCCTTGCAATAAAGCTTCTTTCTGTTATGAAAGAGCGAGAATGCACACTTGAAATGCTTTTATCTGAACTTCCGGAAAAATATATTGTCAGAAAAACAGTTCCCATATCATTCTCTCCGTCAAATCTTTCTGCACTTATCGGTGAAGAATCGGTAAGCATAAAAAATGATTTTGAGGGAATAAGACTTGTCCGAAACAGAGGTAAATTACTGATTGTTCCAGAAAGAAACGGAGAAAGCATAAGGATATTTGCTGAAGCTGATACAATGGAAGCTGCAAACGAGCTTTGCGCAGATATTGAGGATATTATAGAAACTGCGGGAGAAAAAAATTAGTACTATATAAATTAGTACTATGTAAATTTTTATTGTAATTTAAAAGGAAAACTTGACTTTGGACTGATAAAAGGATAATATATACTGTGGGGTAGGAGCATTGCCCCGCAAAACATAAATTTTAATCATTTGATTCAATACAGCCGCATATGCGGAACTATTACGCAAGATAGGAGAAATCATGCAGAAAAAAAACAACAAACAACCAAAAGACAAGCTTCAGAAAGAAAAAAATCAAAAGGATAAGTTTGCAAAAGAAAAATCAAATAAAGAAAACAGCTTTAAAAATCAGCAGAAAAGCAGAAAATTCCAGAGCGGAAAGAAGCCCCAGAAAAATGCTTCAAAACCAAGAAACGGCTCTGCTAAAAAATACAGAAAAGCCCAGGAAACACCCGTAAAAATTGCATTTCTGGGTGGTCTTAACGAGGTTGGCAAAAACATGACTCTTTATGAGTATGAAAACGACATGTTTCTTGTTGACTGCGGTCTTGCTTTTCCCGATCCCGATATGCTTGGCGTTGACCTTGTTATTCCCGATTTTACTTATGTTGAAAAAAACATTGACAAAATCAAGGGTATTGTTATTACTCACGGTCATGAGGATCACATAGGAGGTCTTGCATATCTTCTCAAAACAGCCAACATTCCGGTTTACGGAACGAAGCTTACAATCGGTCTAATTCAGGGTAAACTCAAGGAGCACGGCCTTTTAAGCAGCGCAAAGCTTCATGAAATCGCTCCGGGAGATATCGTTGAACTCGGCAAATTTTCAGTTGAAGCGATACATGTTAACCATTCAATCCCCGATGCGATTGCTCTTGCAATAAAGTGTGACTGTGGAACGATTATCCAGACAGGCGACTTTAAGGTTGACAGTACACCTATTGACGGCGACATGATTGACCTTTCTCGTTTTGCCCAGCTCGGCAATGAAGGTGTTCTTGCTCTTCTTTCCGATTCAACCAATGCCGAAAGACCCGGTTATACCGAAAGCGAACGCAAGGTCGGTGAATCGTTTGAAGTACTTTTCAGAAAAGCAGGCAGAAGCAGAATTATCGTTGCAACCTTTGCTTCAAACATTCACAGAGTTCAGCAGATAATCAATGTTGCAAGCTCTCTTGGCAGAAAGGTTGCCATTATGGGCAGAAGCCTTGAGAACGTTGTTAATATCAGCGCGCAACTCGGCTATCTAAATATTCCCGAAAACGTTCTTATAAATGCGGATTTGATCAACCGTTATCCGGCAGACCAGCTTGTTATAATAACAACAGGCAGTCAGGGCGAGCCGATGTCGGCTCTTTCAAGAATGGCATTTTCTGACCACCGTAAGGTTGAAATTTGCCCCAATGATTATGTTATTATTTCGGCAACACCGATTCCGGGTAACGAAAAAACCGTTGGCAGAGTTGTTAACGAGCTCCTCAAGCTCGGTGCGGAGGTTATTTATGAGAAGATGTATGATGTCCATGTTTCGGGTCATGCATGTCAGGAAGAGCTGAAGCTTATCATGGGTCTTGTAAAACCCCAATACTTTATTCCCGTTCACGGCGAGCAGAAGCATCTGCGGAAGCATGCCATGCTTGCAGAGGGAATCGGTATTCCGAAAGATAATATCTTTATTGCCGATAACGGTTATGTTGCAGAAATAAACAGCAGGTCAATCAAAAACGGTGCACCCGTTCCCGCAGGCAAGGTTTTTGTTGACGGCTACGGCGTAGGAGATGTCGGAAGCGTTGTTCTTCGTGACAGAAAGCATCTCGGTCAGGACGGCATCATTGTTGTAACAGCCTCCGTTGACTATGAAACCGGTCAGCTTATTGCAGGTCCCGAGGTCGTTTCAAGAGGTTTTGTTTATGTCAAGGAGGCTGAGGAGCTTATTTCTCAAGCGCGCAAGATTGCCGAAAAATCATTAGAAGGCTGCTATTATAATAATATAACCGATATCAACGCCATCAAGGGCAAGCTTCGTGATGCGGTTTCTCATTTTGTATATGAAAAAACAAAGAGAAGCCCGATGATTCTTCCGATAATTATGGAGGTCTAAATGAAATTCAAGGGTTTTTGGTATGACAGCTTGATAATCTGCCTTATCGCAGGCATTGCTGCGGCTTTTATTGCCATGACCGTTTTTGTTGAGCCGCGACTTGCGATTGCGGAGAGCATTGCTTTTTTAATTGTATGCGTTATTGTTGTTTACAGAGCGATAACTGCAAAAAACAGATATAAAAAATTCATTATCAAAACATCAAAAAGGCTTGATTTTACAAATCAAAAGGTTCTTTCAAGCTTTCCTTTTCCCGTTGCGGTCTGTGACGGAAAGGGTTACATAAAATGGTGCAGCGATTTGTTCTTTAATGAGATATCCTGCGGAGAAATAACCCAGACGGATAAAATTGAAAAATATACGGGCGGTATTGATATTGATTCAATCGTTCATTCGCAGGAGACCTGCGTTTGCGTTGACGGCAGATATTATTCTGTATATACGGTGTCTTATCAGTCAGGTGGAGAAGAATGCTTCGGTCTTTATTTTCTCGATAACACAAGACTTAAGAAAACCGAGCTTGAATATCTTGAAACTCTTCCTTATGCAGTAATGATTGAAATGGATAATCTTGACGATTCAAGAACCGATTTCAGAGACAGCGAGAGAACGGAGGTGCGCAGTCAGGTTGAGGCGGCTCTTGATAACTGGACCGAAGCATACGGCAGCTTTATTAAGAAAATCGGCGATGACAGATATCTTATTTTAACTGAAAAAAAGAATATCAGCCGTATGATTGAGGATAGATTTTCTGTTCTTGAAACGGTCAGGGGCTATGAGTACAAGGGCAAGAAAATCGGCGTTACTCTTTCGATAGGCGTTTCGTCGGGTGACAGCTTCAAGGCATGCGAAAAGAATGCGAGAAAGGCTCTTGAAATGGCTCTCGGCAGAGGCGGCGATCAGGTTGCAATTCGTTCTCATGACGGATATGATTATATCGGCGGTGTTTCAAAGAGCGCCGAAAAACGCAATAAGGTTAAAAGCCGAATAGTCGGCTCAACTCTTGCAGAACTTATAAAATCAAGCAGCAACGTTATCCTTATGGGTCATTCGTTTACGGATCTTGATGCAATCGGTGCTGCTGTCGGTCTTGCAAATGCGGTGCAGAGCTTTAATATTCCAGTATATATTGCAACGGACAGAAAAAAGACTCTTGCAGGCTCTCTTATTGAAAAGCTTGACAGTGAGGGCATGGGCGACATGATAATCGGTCAGGAGCATGCTCTTGAGCTTATCGGCAAAAAAAGTCTTCTGATTGTTGTTGATACCCATATTGAAAGTTTTGTGGAATTTCCGAAACTTTATGAGAAAGCTGAAACAAAGGTTATCATCGACCATCACAGAAGAGCGGTTACGGATATTGAAAGCGCGCTTATTTTTCACCATGATCCCGGTGCATCTTCAACCTGCGAAATGGTGACCGAGCTTCTTCCGTATATCAATCCCGAGCTTAATATCAGTTCAACTGTTGCCGAAGCTTTGCTCGCAGGTATTATGCTTGATACAAAGGATTTTGTTATCGGCACGGGAGTCAGAACTTTTGAAGCGGCGGCATATCTCAAAGATAAAAACGCCGATACGGTAAAGGTGAAAAGGCTTTTTGCAAATACGCTTGAAATGAACAAGCTTCGCACAAGCGTTATTTCCTCTGCCGAAGGATTTATGAAATGTGCAATTGCAGTTGCGGATTTCAGTTCAAAGGATATAAGAGTTATATCAGCACAGGCGGCTGATGAGCTTTTAAAGGTTAATAATATCAAGGCATCATTTGTTATGTTTGAGAACGCGGGAGCTGTTAATATTTCCGCAAGAAGCTTCGGCGAAATCAACGTGCAGATTATTATGGAGTCTCTCGGTGGCGGCGGCCATCAGACAATGGCTGCTTGTCAGCTTAAAGGATACGATTTTAAGAAAGCCAGAGCAGAACTTGAAGATGCCATAAAAGAATTTTTTGACAAAAACTCTAAATAAGGAGAAAGAAATATGAAAGTAGTATTAACACAGGACGTTAAAGGTCTCGGAAAAAAGGGTGAGTTGGTAAACACATCTGACGGTTACGCAAGAAACTTCCTTTTTCCCAGAAAGTTTGCAATGGAAGCCAATGCACAGGCGATGAGCGAGCTTAAAAACAGAGAAGCAGCTGAAAAACACCGTATTGAAACTGAAATTGCAGCGGCAAAAGCAAGCGCCGCAAAAATCGAAGGCAAGACAGTCAAACTTTCTGCAAAAGCAGGTGCAAACGGCAAGCTTTTCGGTTCGGTAACATCAAAGGACGTTGCTGCAGCTATTTCAAAGCAGTTCGGTCTTGAGCTTGATAAGCGCAAGGTTGCGGTTGAGGATATTAAATCTTTCGGCACATATCCCGTGGAAGTCAAGCTTTATAACGGAATCTCGGCATCAATGTTTGTAATGGTAGCCGAATAATCATAATCCGAACGGAGAATTAAAATGGCAGACAACAGTTTGTTATCGTTTGATAATATTCAGATGCCGTTCAGCGCGGAAGCAGAGCAGGCAGTGCTCGGAAGTATTCTCGTTGACCCTTCATGTCTTTCGCAGGCGGCAGTATATATCAGCCCCGAGGCGTTCTATCTTCCGCAGCATTCGGCAATTTTTGCCGCGATGATAACCATTGATGCGTCGGGAAAAATCATTGATCCCCTTGTTGTTTTGGATTTGCTTGTTCAGCAGGGAGTTTATGATAACGGCTCGGGCAGGAACTATCTTTTTGAGCTTGCACAGATGGTGCCCTCAACAGAGAATGTTGAGATGTATGCAAAGATTGTCAGAGAAAAGTTCTATATGAGAACGCTTATCGGCATTTCAAGTGAAACCATCGAAAGTGCCGTTGCGCAGGAAGAAACTGCTGATACTCTGCTTGATAATGCAGAGCAGAAAATCTATAATATTCGTCAGGGTAAAACAACAAATGCACCCTCAAAACTTAAAGATATCATCGTCAATAACGTTTATGATACACTTAAGAAAATCACGGGTGAAGATAAAGACCTCTATAAAGGATTCACAACAGGCTATTCCGACCTTGATAAGGTTCTGACGGGTCTTAACCGTTCCGACCTTATTCTTATCGGCGCACGGCCTGCAATGGGTAAAACAAGCTTTGCATTAAACCTTGCACGCAATGTTGCGGCAATGGGTAAGCGCAAGGTGCTGTTTTTCTCTCTTGAAATGACTAAAGAACAGCTCGCAATGAGAGTTCTCGGTACAGAAGCAAGAGTTTCAAGCATGAAGATGAGAAACGGTAATATTTCGCAGGATGAATGGATAAGGCTCGGTATGGCAACCAGTGCACTTAATGACTGTGAGCTTTATTTTGATGATACCTCTAACATTACCGTTCCCGAAATGAAGGCAAAAACAAGGCGTCTGGGCGGTGTTGAATGCGTTATTATCGACTATCTCGGTCTTATTAAAGGAAGTACGAGAAGCGAAAACCGTGTTCAGGAAGTCAGTGAAATTACAAGAAACCTCAAAATGATGGCAAAAGACCTCAATATTCCCATCGTTTGCTGCGCGCAGCTTTCCAGAGGCACGGAAGGCAGAGGCAAGTCACACAGACCGCAGCTTTCTGACCTTCGTGAATCGGGTTCAATTGAGCAGGATGCAGATATTGTTATGATGCTTTACAGACCCGATTATTACAATGGTGAAAAAGACGATGAGGGTTCTGACGGCGAGCCTGCAGCAGAGGCAAATATTGCAGAAGTAATCGTAGCAAAGAACAGACATGGCGAAACAGGTACAGTTCAGTTTGCCTGGGACGGTGAACATACACTCTTCCTTCAGCTGGAGAAAAATCTCGATGATTAATAAGGTTAAAGCCGTAATTGAAAAATATAATATGCTGCCCGAAGGCTCAACGGTTGTTGTTGCTGTTTCCGGCGGAAGTGATTCAATGGTGCTTCTGAATGTTCTTAACGCTTTGAAAGAAGAATATTCAATAAATCTTTGTGCAGCTCATGTCAATCACGGTCTCCGCGGAGAAAATGCGGACAGAGATGAGCGCTTTGTTGCCGAAAAATGCGCAGAAATGAATATTGAGCTTAATATTCTGAAAGCTGATGTTTCGGGTAAAGCCAAAGAAAGCGGAATGAGTATTGAGGAATGCGGCAGAAAAATCAGATATGATTTCTTCAACTCTCTCGGCGATAATATTATCATTGCAACCGCGCACAATTTGAGCGACAGAGCAGAAACCTTTCTTTTTAACTTTGCAAGAGGCAGCGCATTAAGAGGGCTTTGTTCAATTCCTGCTGTAAGAGATAACATTATCCGTCCTCTTATTGACTGCTCAAAGGAAGAAATTATTTCTTTTTGCGAAGAAAATGCGGTAGAATATGTAACCGATGAAACTAATTCGGATGTTGTGTATTCCAGAAACAGAATAAGACACAACATTGTTTCGCAGTTTAAAGAAATTAATCCTTCTTTTGAAAAATCCGCAATGAGGTGCATAAACTCTCTCAATGAGGATGAAATGTATCTTCGTTCTCTTGCATGTGAGCTTGCTGAAAACTTAAAAAAAGACGGAGGATATGACACGAAAAAGCTCTTACAGTCGCCTGTACCTATTCTGAAGCGTGCGGTAATCAAAATCGTAGAAGAGAATACGGGAATCACTCCTGGATACCGTTCTCTTGAAAGAATTATTGGTTTACTTAAAGAGTCGGGATCTCTTCAGATTAACGGCGGCGTTACTGTTAGAGTCAGAAGAGGTGTTCTCGACTTTCCGTCTGAATGTGATGTTACGGGCGATGTGAGTCTTGAGATACAAACAGTTAACATTAAGGAAACAAATAATTTACAAAACTTTTCAAATCAGGACTTGGAATATTTTCTTGATTATGATAAAATACACGGAAAGATATTTGCAAGAGGGCGTCAGGCAGGGGATAAAATAACCCTTGTATCACGCAATTGCACAAAGTCTTTGAAAAAGCTTTTCAATGAGCTTTCCGTTCCTCCCGAAAAGCGGGATTCTGTTGCGGTGGTTGCCGATGATAACGGTCTTTTGATTCTTGAAGGTATCGGAGTTGATAAGCGTGCCGCGGTAACAAAGGAAACCGAAAAGATTATGATTGTAAAAATTGTCAGATGATTTGTGAGGCATGAAAGGATAAACAAAATGCTTAATGATATTGAAAAAATATATTACAGCGAAGAAACATTGCGTGAGATTGTCGAGCGTCTCGGAAAGCAGATAAGTGAGGATTATAAAGGGAAAAATCTTTTGCTGGTCAGCGTGCTTAAGGGATCGGTTATTTTTATGGCGGATTTGATGAGGGCAATCACAGTTCCATGTGCAATTGATTTCATGTGTGTTTCAAGCTATGCCAATAAAACAGAATCTTCGGGTGTTGTCAAAATTGTAAAAGATCTTGACATAAATCTTGAGGGCTATGATGTTCTTATTGTTGAGGATATTCTCGATTCGGGAAAAACTTTAAGCTACATAAAGTCTATTCTCATGTCAAGAAATCCCAAGAGCATGAAAATATGCACTCTTCTTGATAAGCCCGAGCGCAGAGCTGTTGATGATGTCTGGGCGGATTATTCGGGCGCCGAAGTTCCCGATGAATTTGTTGTCGGTTACGGACTTGATTATGATGAAAAATACAGAAATCTTCCTTTTATCGGAATACTTAAAAGAGAAGTTTATGAAAAATAAATGCGGTCCTATGGGGAAAGCTAAATTAAGGAGTGATTGTTCCAATTGAATACTAAAAACAGCAACTCGGGCAATTTCAAAAAGAAATTAATAACTCTGCTGCCCTATATTCTCATTCCTGCCATGATTATCTGCGGAATGGCTTATTACGCAAGCAGTCAGCAGCAAGAAAAAACGGAATATTATGAGCTTGTTTCTCTTTTTGATGAAGGTAAGGTTACCGAATATAAGCTTAATTTAAGCAGCGGCGCTCTTGCTTATTATGTTGAAGGCGATAAGAACGAAAAAACCTTTTCTGTTCCGAGCGTCAGCCTTTTTGTTGAGGATATACATGACAGCGTTATTAAGCATAACCGTGAAAATCCCGAAAGCAAAATCAAAGCTGATTATGTTGCAGGGTCAACGGGTGAGTGGATTTATAACATTGTTCCGACTCTTCTTCTTCTCGTTGTCATGGGTGCTTTGACATTCTTTATGTTCAAACGCATGAATCAGACCATGACAAACGAAAATAACCGAACCATGAGCTTCGGCAAGGCAAGAATCAAGCATGCTAAAGACGAAAAGAGAAAAACGACCTTCAAGGATGTTGCAGGTGCAGATGAAGAAAAAGAGGAGCTTGAAGAAATTGTTGAGTTCCTTAAAGATACATCAAAATTCGATTCTCTCGGTGCAAGAATCCCCAAGGGAGTTCTTCTTGTAGGCCCTCCGGGTACGGGTAAAACTCTTCTTGCAAGAGCCGTTGCAGGCGAGGCCGAGGTTCCGTTCTTCTCAATTTCGGGTTCAGATTTTGTTGAAATGTATGTCGGTGTCGGTGCATCGAGAGTCCGCGACCTTTTTGACCAGGCAAAGAAAAATTCTCCCTCGATTATATTCATCGACGAAATTGATGCCGTAGGACGCCACAGAGGCGCGGGTATGGGCGGCGGACACGATGAAAGAGAACAGACCCTTAATCAGCTGCTTGTTGAAATGGACGGCTTCGGTGCTAACGAAGGCGTTATTGTTATCGCAGCAACCAACCGACCTGATATCCTTGACCCTGCTCTCTTAAGACCCGGCAGATTTGACCGCCAGGTAACCGTTAATTATCCGGATACAAAGGGCAGAGTTGAAATTCTTAAAGTGCATGCAAAGGGCAAGCCTATCGCACCAGATGTTGACCTTAATAGCATTGCTCACGCAACGATCGGATTCACCGGTGCAGACCTTGAAAATCTTCTCAATGAGGCAGCTCTTCTTGCCGCAAGACGCGATAAGAAAGCAATAACTATGGAAGAAATCGACGAGGCTGCTCTTAAAGTGCAGGTAGGCTCTGAAAAGAAATCGCACAAGATGAATGAAAAAGCAAAGAAGCTTACCGCATATCACGAGGCAGGTCATGCTGTTTCAAGCTTCTATCTTGAGCACAAAGACCCCGTTCATCAGATTTCAATTATTCCCAGAGGTATGGCAGGCGGATATACGCTTTACAGACCGGTTGAGGATAAGAATTATACTTCCAAAAACGAAATGCTTGATAATCTTGTCAGCCTTCTCGGCGGACGTGTTGCAGAGGCACTTGTTCTTGGCGATATCTCAACAGGTGCATCAAACGATATTGAACGTGCAACCGAAATCGCGAGAAACATGGTTACAAAGTACGGCATGAGCGAAAAGCTCGGTCCCATCTCCTTCGGCGGTGAAAACCATCAGGTTTTCCTGGGAAAAGATTACAGCAATGTCCGTAACTATTCAGAGAGTGTTGCATCGCAGATTGATGAAGAAATTGAAAGTATTATCAGAAATGCTTACGGAAGAACAGAAAAAATTCTTACCGAGCATATAGATAAACTTCATATCATCGCACAGAACCTTTTCGAAAATGAAAAGATGAGCGGTGAAGAGTTTGCAGAAATCATGAACGAAACCAAACCCGAAGAATCAACAGCTGAATAAAAATTGTCACCGCAGATAAGCAGTATCTGCGGTGATTACTTTTTATGAGCTTTTTGTAATTTTACCTATAAGCATGCAAAGAACAAAGAAAACTATGTTTGCCGCAACAATTGTTGAGCCAACGGGTGTTCCGTAAAGAATTGCAATGAATATTCCAAAAACAGCGCATATAACGGCAATTGCAGCCGAGCTGATAATAACCGATAAAAAGCTTTTGAATATTCTCATTGCCGAAAGGGCGGGAAAAATAATCAATGCTGAAATGAGAAGTGCGCCGACAAGATTCATCGCAAGCACGATAACAATTGCGGTAACAACCGCAATCAGAATGTTATATGCCTTGGTGTTGGTGCCTGTTGCTGATGCAAAGTTTTCGTCGAATGTAACCGTGAATATCTTATGATAAAATATAATGAAAACAAGTAAAACAACAACAGTTAGCGCAAGGCAGAGAATAACGTCTGTTTGTGAAAGAGTAAGTATTGATGTTGAGCCGAAAAGAGTTGTGCAGACATCTCCGCTGACATTTGAAGAGGCAGAGAAAATGTTTAGCAGAAGATATCCGAGTGCAAGCGCACCGACGGAAATCATCGCTATTGCCGCATCGCCCTTGATTTTAGTGTTTGAGTTTATTCCGAGAAGAACTATTGCTGCAATAACCGTTATCGGCAGGGCTACCGTCATCGGTGCAAGATTGCATACCGTTGCAACGGCAAGCGCGCCAAACGCAACATGCGAAAGACCGTCACCGATCATTGAATATCTTTTAAGAACAAGGCTGACGCCCAGAAGTGCTGCACACAGAGCAATAAGAACGCCTGCGATGAGCGCATATCTGACAAACGGATAGCTGAAATATGAAGTAAGTGTTTCAATCATGTTCGTGCCCTCCGTCGCAAATAAAGCAATGGCAACCGTCGGTGTTTTTATAATCCTCTTTTGTACCGAAAAACAAAGGTTTGTTACCGATATGAAGAATATGAGATGCAAACTCAATTGCGGCATGGATATCGTGTGAAACCATGATAACGGTTATACCTTCTTTATTAATGTCTGAAATTAATCGATAAAGATTCTTTGTAACGACAGGGTCAAGACCTGCAACGGGTTCGTCAAGCACAAGCAGCTTTTTTGTTGCGCACAGAGCACGTGCAAGAAGAACTCTTTGCTGCTGACCGCCTGAAAGCTCCCGATAGCATTTTTTTGCAAGATCAGATATACCTAATTTTTCCATGATTTCGGCAGCCTGTTTTTTTTGTTCCTTTGAATAAATAGGTCTTAATCCGCATGAGTTAAGGCAGCCCGAAAGTACAACTTCTTTAACTGATGCAGGAAAGTCTTTCTGAACCTCCGTTTGTTGCGGAAGATATCCGATTTCGTTCTGCTTAAGTCCGTCAGAAAATTCAATTTTGCCTGAAAGTACATGCTTTTGACCGAGCAGGGTTTTCATCAGCGTGCTTTTACCCGAACCGTTTTCGCCTACGATGCAAAGATAATCACCTTTGTTAACGCTGAAATTAAGGTCGGTAACAATCGGCTTTCCTTCATATCCGAGCGAAACACCGCTTACATTTATAAGAGCCATCAGTTGAGTGCCTCCCGAAGAATTTCAAGATTGCTTTTCATTATATTAATATAGCTTGTGCCGTCTGCAATATCTGCCGAAGAAACGGATTGGCAGGAATTGAGAACGGCTGTTTTAGCGCCCGTTGATTCACAGACGGTTTTTGCAAGTGAGCCGTCAGAGCCTTCAATGGTAAGAACGACCGGCAAATTCAGCTCGTTTGTTTTGTCAATGAGAAATGCCATTGTTTCAAAGCTTGCTTCACTTTCGGAAGAACAGCCGGCAAAGGCAGCAAAATAAGTCAAACCGTAATCTTCAGTCAGATAGCGGAAGGGGAATCTGTCGGCGAAAAGAACGGATTTTCTTGCAGCCGAATCAACAACTGCTTGATATTCGGAGTCAAGAGCTGTGAGCTGTGTGATGTAATTATTTGCGTTGGTGCGATATTTTTCTTCATGTGCAGGGTCAATTTCACAAATGCTTTCGCAAAGTGACTTTGTGATTTCGGCAGCGTTTCTTATTGAAAGCCAGATATGCTCATCTTCATAGCTGTGGTTACCTGTATGAGCTTCGTGATGCTCATGCTCGTGATTTTCCTGCTGCATTCCTGCAACATATTCTTCTTTGAGCGCGTCAACCAAATCCATCATTGCAATAACCTTTAAATTGGAGTTGTTTGCTGATTGAAGAACACCCTCAACCCAATCGTCCGAAACACCGCCGCAGTAAACAAAAAGGTCGGCAGAACCGATTCTGATTATATCCTGTGCAGTTGGTTCATAGCTGTGAAGGTCAGTACCGTCATCAAGCAGAAGCGTAAGTCCTTCTTCGCTTCCGATTATATTTTTTACAAAGTCATACTGCGGGAAAGCCGTGCAAACTATGCTTAAACCGTCTGTGGTTTCAATGTCACCGCCGCACGCACAAAAGGTGACTGCTGCAATTATTGCGATTAAAAAAATTGAAATTATTTTTTTCATTTTTACTCCTTACAGGTGTTGCATTTTCCAAGCAATACCGTGTGGCTGTCGATTTCGAAGTTGGCAGAGCTTTTAATATCATTCTGAATTATCGATGTAATGCCGCTGTCAAGGTGATAAACCTTTCCGCAGCCTGTGCACTTCATGTGAAGATGTCCCTCGCATTTTTCGTTGTTGATATACTGGTAAACAAAGCTTCTGCCGGTTCCTCTGACGGAACGGCTGACAATTCCGTCTTCAACAAGCTTGGTTATCAGTCGGTAAGCGGTGCTTTGGCTGATGCCGGATTCTCCGATTGAACTCATTATTTCTTCAATTGTAAATGATTTATTATGGTTCTTCTGCAAAAAATCAATCAGAATTTTTCTTTGCTGCGTGTGATAAACTCTCATTGTCAAATTCACCTCAAATTTGAGAATAACTCCTAAATTATTATACATATTTGAGAATGAAAGTCAATATAAAAAGCACTTAATTATTGACTTTATTTGGTTGTTGGAGTAAAATAATCAGGCAAATAATATTTTATCAGGAGGATTCTGAAATGAAAAAATGCATTTTATCCGCAGTTCTTGCGCTTGCACTCATAGTCGGTGTATGCTTTTCTGTAAGTGCTGCAGACGCAAGCACATCCCTTAGGTTTGATGAGAACGGTGAGTTCAAAATTATGCATCTTACCGATTGCCAGGATGTTTATCCCGCAAACGAAAAAATGCTTAAATTCATCGATGCAGCTCTCAAAGAGTATCAGCCCGATATCGTTGTTCTCGGCGGCGACAATGTTGTTGCTGATAAAAACATGGAGAACGGTATAAAAGAGCTCGTTGAAATACTTGTTACCAATGAAACATATTTTACTCTTGTTTTTGGTAATCATGACCATCAGCAGGATTTGACAGATGACGAACAGCTTGCTGTTTATCAGAAATACGGCGGAAAGTATTGCCTTGCTTATGATGCAGACCCCAATCTTACAGGTACAGCAACTCATGCTCTTCCCGTTCTTGCTTCAAAAAGCGATAAGACTGAGCTTATGCTTTATATGTTCGATTCAAACGAGTATGTTTCTGTCGACGGTGCCAATGAATATGACTGTGTTAACCCTGATCAGATTGAATGGTATAAGAAGACCAGCAAGGATGTTGAAGCTCAGGCAGGCAAAAAGATTCCCGGTCTTGCATTCCAGCATATTATCGTAGGCGAAGCTTATGACGCTCTTTTCTATGAGTCGAAGGTTGACCTTGGCGCTCTTACTCCCAAATTCAACGGAAAAATCTATTCGTTCCTTCCCAAGACCGATAATTTTACGGGTTTCCTTCTTGAGTTCCCTTGCCCCGGTTATTACAATCACGGTCAGTTTGATGCAATGGTTGAGAGAGGTGATATTACCGGTATTTTCTCGGGACACGATCACATCAACACATTTGAAACCGAGCTTGACGATATCAGGATTATCAACACGGGCGGTGCAACCTATAATTCATACGGCAGAGATATGACAAGAGGCATGCGCATGATTACTGTTAATGAGGATAATACATGGAGCTTTGAAAGCGAAATGGTAACAATCAACGGTTTTGCTCTTGAAAACAGAGATTTTGCAAGCGATGCAGGTGTCAGCAGATTTGTTGCTGTTATCACAGAAAGCCTTGCGAAGGTTATGCTTGCTCTTGGCGAGTTCAGCGGAATTTTCTCGAAAATGATTTCGGTCATAATGTAATCTGAAACAGATAAGCAGTAATCTCCGAAGAGGGGATTACTGCTTATTGTTTTGCACATAATATCCTCAGGTGATATTATGATATTTATAATTATTGTTTCTGTTTTTGCTTATCTTCTCGGAAGTATCAGTACCGCTGTTATTATTTCAAAAAGACTTTATAAATCCGATGTGAGAAACTATGGCAGTAAAAATGCAGGCGCAACCAATGTTTACCGTCTTTATGGCAAGAAACCAGGTGCTTTGGTGTTTGTTTTTGATTTTTTTAAGGGCTTTGCTGCGGTTGCTGCTGCAAGACTTCTTGTGACTTTTTTTGATGCCCCTTATGAATGTGTTCTGTTTGCAGGCTTTTTTGCGCAGCTTGGTCATACTTTTCCGATATTTTTTAAATTCAAAGGTGGAAAAGGAGTTGCAACCGCTGCGGGAGCAGCGCTTGGAATTATGCCGCTTGTTGCGATGATTCTTCTTGCGCTCTTTGCTGTTTTGGTAATGCTTACCAGAATTGTTTCTCTTGCCTCGGCGGTCTGTGCTGCTGCTTATCCTTTGCTTGCTTATTTTATCGGCGGAGAAAGTGCAGAGCCTAATTTTGTTTTTGCTGTTTCATGTGCTGTTATGATAGCGGTTAAGCACGCTCCGAATATTGCGCGTCTGCTTGACGGAGAGGAGAAAAAATTTTTTGTCGGAAAATGAAATATTTTCCTGTGAAACCGTACTTATGGTTGAAGAGCAAAAAAGAAGGTGGATAAAAATGAATGATAATGAAATAATCGCTCTGTATTGGAAACGGAGTGAAAATGCCATAAAAGAAACAGAAATAAAATATGGAAAGCTATGCACCCGGCTTGCAAATAATATTTTAAATAATCCGTCGGATGCGGAAGAATGTGTCAGCGATTCATATCTTACGGTGTGGAATCTTATTCCCGAAGAAAGACCTCAAAATTTTTCAGCATTCATAAGCAGAATAGTTAAAAATCTTTCACTCAAAAGGCTGGAATATTCAACTGCAAAGAAACGCAAACCCGAATTTCTTGCATCTCTTGATGAGCTTCGGGACTGTGTTTCTTCGGATGACAGCCCCGAAGAGAGCTTCGACGTATCTTTGCTTGGAAATTTGATAAGTGTTTTTTTGGAAAATCAGGATTCTCTTCACAGGAACATATTTTTGCGCAGGTATTGGTACTATGATTCAGTTAAAAGTATTGCCTCTGATTTTCAGATGAAAGAAGAAAAGGTTTCGTCAATTTTGTTTAAAACAAGAAAAAAACTGAAAAAGTTTCTTGAAAAGGAGGGTTACAGTATATGAATGTTAATGTTTTGAACGATGCAATAAATATGGTTGACGATGATTTGATATCAGAGGCTTATTCTGCTGATTATCTGAAAAAGAAAACAGAATATAAAAAAATTCTTGCTTTTGCCGCGGTTTTTGCATTTGTTACGGTTGCTGTTTCTGCAATCTGCGGAAAATATATTTATAATTCGTTGGGTGTTGAAAAAGCTACTGAAATATCAACCTCGCTGTTATTCGGCGGAGCAGATATTACAGAAAAAGTAACCGATGAAAACATAACATATGAGGGCACGCTCCTGACCGAAAGCGAAATAAAAGAGTATCTTGAAAGTAAGAAATATGATATCGTAGGCGCTGTTGCGGCCGAATATGATATGTTTGATTCTGTTTTCCGGATTTCAACAAAAGGCTACGGTCATGTTTCTCTGGGTGGAGAAAATCGTTTCCCGCTTGATGTTATTGATTTCCCTGTGTCGGTTGACGGGAAGATAATTGCTGTTGTTACTATTTTCAGGTCTGGTGACGAAAGCCTGCGTTATGATATTTCGACACGCGGAAAGTTCAGCAAAAACCTCAATAATGCTTTGGAAGAAAATGATAATTCAGAGCTTGCGTTTTTTTATGTTGACTTATTTACCGAGGTTGCAGTCAACAGAGAAAATAAGATTTATATAATAAAGGGAAAAGAGTCTGTTTCTCTTGATGAGGGCATTGATTATTATAAACTATTCAAAACCGAATATAATGTGTTTTCGCTTAAAGATTTGAACGATGAAAATAATTATATTTCCGTAGTTCCTCTGCCTGAAGAAAAAGTTACACGTTTAGTAATGTCCGAAGCATATTCGGAACCGTCAACGCAGTCGCAGAATGCTATGGTTATGACATTTAAAAACGATATGCTCGATGTTGACTTGACTGACATTCTTGAAAATGAAATATCTTCTGTTGAGTGGTGCAGCAGTTATGATATTTTGGCGGGCGGATCATACAGAGAATGTACTGAAAAACAGGAAAAAGTAGTTTTTTCATATCTTTCGGAATTTGACAGCAAAAAAACCGAGAATTATGATATGGTTTTCGGCGGAACATGGAATGTGAAATTTAATTTTACTGACGGAACATGGGCGATTCTGATTTTACTTGGGGAACGCTATTATATTGAAACTGCAGAGGGAACAAGCCGGATGTTTGCTGAAAACAGCGGCAACATAATTAGTTTGAGCTATTATCTTGCTGAACTTTAATAAATACCCGATAAATGTAACAAGGCTGTTTTGCTAATTAAGCGAAACAGCCTTGTTCTTATACCTCTTTCTTTATTTTCTCAATTATTCTTTTTTCAAGCCTTGAAATGTAGCTTTGTGATATTCCGAGTGTATCTGCAACCTCTTTTTGAGTATATTCTCTTCCGCCGCCGATTCCGAAACGCATTGTCATTATCATCCGTTCTCTTTTTCCGAGAGAGTTAACTGCTCTGTAAAGCCTGCTGCGCTCATCCTCTGCTTCAATGTCTTTATAAACTTCGTCAGGCTCGCTGCCGAGAACATCCGATAGTAAAAGCTCATTTCCGTCCCAATCGGTGTTAAGCGGCTCATAATAAGATACCTCGGCTTTCATTGAATTGGTTTTCCGAAGATACATGAGAATTTCGTTTTCTATGCATCGCGATGCATAGGTTGCAAGTTTTATATTTTTAGCGATTCTGAAGGTGTTTACCGCTTTAATCAGTCCGAGCGTACCTATTGAAATAAGGTCTTCTATAGGTATTCCCGTGTTTTCAAATTTCTTTGCGATGTAAACAACAAGGCGAAGATTGTGGACTATCAGCTCTTCTCTTGCATCCTTATCGCCGAGCTCAAGCTTCTGAAGGCATTCAAGCTCGCGTTCATTGCTTAAAGGTGCAGGCAGAGTGTCGGGCCCGTTTATGTAATCAACTTCAATTTCAAAAAATTTCGAGCGGATTTTTGAAATAAATTTTCGGAACAGATTTTTAATCATAAGGTCATTGCATCCCCCTTGAGTTTAGTTTCAACAGTTTCAAAAAACGGTGTTCCGAAAAGAGCCGAATATCCTCCCGAAACAATTTTTTTGTCGGTTACCGCAATGTATATTTCCTTGCTTTCAAGCCATTTTCCCTCAATGTATATTTCTGTTTTATCAGCCATAAAAGCAGGAAGTGCACCGCCCCCGCCTATGGTTGAATAGGGGATAAGCCGAAAGCTTTTCATACTTGTTATATCATCTTTGCAAAGCGGTTTTATAAAATCCTTTTCTGCGATAATAACGGGTCTGCCCGAAAAGCAGTCGCAAAGGGTGTTGCCTGAATCAAAAAGAGCTTTTTCTTCAACATGTTTCTTGCCGTAGCTTATTCTTATCGAGTAAATGCTTTTCGGCGGTGTTTTGCTTTTTGTGAACCGAGAGATAATGCTCAAAACGCAGTAACAAATGATGGCACTTACCGTTAAAGTCAGAATGCTGATATCAAAATAAACAATACCGTTTTTATATATTGCTGCATTAGGTATCAGCATTGTGCAGATCGCGAGCATGATTCCCGCAAACGCAAAGTTGACAAGAAAAAATGCGGAACAGCATTTCAGAAATGCTTTGATGCTTTTTATTCCGAATGCTGTTAAAACCATAACCGAAAGAAATATGAGTTTAATTAATATGTTTGTAAAAAAATTAATACCGTCAATAAAAATAATCAGCGAAAAAAAACCGCCGATAGCCGACGAAAGAAGAAAACGCCATGTTTTGAAGCTGCATGAGCATATAAGTGCACTTGCGCGCAAAAGCAGATAATTCACTATAATATTGACGATAATAAGTATATCGGCATATATAACGCTGTTCAGATTTATCACCCCGTGTCTGCTTTGATTATAACTCTTCAAGCAGAATATAATTTGTCGCATCGGGGAAGAAAATAAAACTTTTCTATTGAATATCTTTGAATCGGGGTATATAATATTTTAAGATAGGAGGAATAAAAAATGAAAGGATATCTTTTTGATACACATGTTCATACGAAGGAATCAAGTTCCTGCGGCAGAGTTGCTGCGGCAGATATAGTTTCACGTTATAAAAATCTCGGATATGACGGAATAATCATTACCGACCATGTTCATGCGCATCAGTTCAAAAAGCACGGCTCAACATATGAAGAGCAGGCAAAGAAATATCTTGAGGGATATAAGGCTGCAAAGGCGTTTGAAGATGAGAACTTTCATGTTATTCAAGGAATGGAAATCCGTTTTCTTGAGAACGATAACGATTATCTTCTCTATGGATTTGACGAAGATTTTATTTTCTCCGATGATTTTGCTCATTATGAAACGCTTGAAGACTTCAGACCTGTTGTTGAAAAGAACGGCCTCATTTTATTTCAGGCGCATCCGTTCAGATGCAACATGACGGTAATTGACCAGTCGCTTCTCGACGGAGTTGAGGTTTATAACGGACACGGTGATCATAATTCAAGTAACGATATAGCCTATAAATGGGCGCAGAAATATTCCCACAGAATGCTTTCAGGTTCCGATTTCCACGGTAACGATACAATGGAACCCGGCGGAGTGTATTTTGAAGAGCATGTAAAAACTTCAAAGGATGTTGCCGAAGCTTTAAGAGCGGGAAAATATTCGCTTAAAATATTTACCGAATAAAAACTGACGGCAATGCTGCCGTCAGTTAAAACAATTGGTTTTTTCCTTTTTCAAGTTTACTGACAAGTCTGTTCATTTCTGCTTTTGAACGCACGCTTTTTGAAAGGTCAATAACCCTTTTTCTTTCGTTTTCATTGAGAAGTGAGAAAGTGTTCATTGCTTTTTCGCTTCGTGAAAGAGCCATTCCCAAGCCTTGCGGTATTCCGTTAAAGTCAATCATATTTAACACCTCATATATATTTTTACGCTTTGTTTCTTATTTATTCTTGTAAACAGAATGAGATTGTGATATAATCTATAAAATTATTGGCAGTAATTAAGGAGAAAATAAATGCGTTACAGAGAATTGGGAAAAACAGGCGTTGAAGTGTCTGCACTTGGCTTCGGATGTATGAGATTTCCCGTTATTGACGGTGACGGTGATAAGATTGATGAAGCAAAAGCAATAGAAATGATTCGTTACGGCATTGATAATGGAATCAATTATCTTGATACTGCTTTTTTCTACCATGGCGGCAACAGCGAAAGGCTGGTCGGCAAGGCACTTAAAGACGGGTACAGAAAATTTGCATATCTCGCAACAAAGCTCCCTTTAGGAAATGTGAACTGTGAAGAAGACGTTGAAAGAATTTTTAACGAACAGCTTGAAAAGCTTGATACGGATTATATTGATTTTTATCTTCTTCATGCAGTCAACAACGATTCATGGGAAAACAGAGTTATAAAATATGATATCATGCCGAAGCTCGAAAAGCTCAAGGAGCAGGGGAAAATAAAACATCTCGGTTTTTCATTCCATGATGACCTCTGGGTATTCAAGAAAATAATTGATGCATATGACAGTTTTGAGTTCTGCCAGATTCAGCTCAACTATATTGATGTTGACTATCAGGCAGGAATTGAAGGCCTTGAATATGCAGCTTCAAAGGGTCTTGGCGTGATTGTAATGGAGCCGCTTCTCGGCGGAAAGCTCGCTTCTCCTGCAGAAGCAGTCGCATCAAAGTTATCGGATGAGAAAACACCTGTTGAATGGGCACTTGATTTCATCTGGAACAGACCCGAGGTTTCAATGCTTTTGAGTGGCATGGGTACAATGCAGATGGTGAGCGATAACATCGCTTATGCGGACAAGTCTGTTCCCGGAATGCTTTCCGAAGGCGAGCTCGAAATGCTTTCATCAGCCAAGAAAGCTTACGATGAAATGAATCTTGTTCCCTGCACGGGCTGCGAATATTGCATGCCGTGTCCTGAGGGGGTTCTGATTCCCAAGGTTTTTTCGGCATTCAATAATATTGCGACGGGCGGGAGAAGACTTGTAAAAGAAATATTCCCCGATATAGAGTCTAACGCATCGCTTTGCAAAAAGTGCGGAAAATGTGAAAAGGCATGCCCGCAGCATATAGAAATTATCGAAACATTAAGAAAGGTTAAAAACCAGTTTTGAGGTGAATAATATGAAAATTCTTTTTCAGGGAGATTCGATAACCGATGCGGGCAGAGACCGCTCCGATTATCATAATCTTGGCGAAGGATATCCTTTTTATGCCGCAAAATATATAGCGGAGGATAATCCCGAAATTGATTTTGAATTTGTGAATCTCGGAATCAGCGGCAATCAGACAAAAGACCTTGTTGACAGACTTCAGAGCGATTTTGTTGATATTCAGCCCGATATTGTTTCAATTCTCATTGGTGTTAATGATACATGGCACAGAGCTCATAACCGTAAGTGGCTTGGCAATGATGTTTTTGAAGCAAATTACAGGAAGATACTTACTGAAATTAAAGAAAAAACGAACGCAAAAATTCTTATGCTTGAGCCGTTTCTTCTTTATGCTCCCGAAAAAGAGTATTTCAGAGTTGATTTGAACCCTAAAATTGATATAATAAGAAAGCTCGCAAAGGAATTTGCTGATTTTTATATTCCGCTTGACGGATTGGTTGCTTCTGCGAGCATAGGTCAGGATGATTTGCATTGGTCGGAAGACGGTGTTCATCCCAATGCAAACGGTTCGGAATATATCGGCGATCTTTATGCAAATGCAATCAACATTTTAATTGGTGAAACGGGTCTTGATGAAAATGAAAACGCTTAAAAATATTTTCAATTATATTTTTGTAGACGGACTTTCGGGTATGGCTCTTGGTCTGTTTGCTACTCTTATTATCGGCACTATTCTTGAGCAGATAGGCAGTTTTATTCCCGAAGCTGTCGGATTATATTTTACATATGTTGCATCGGTTGCAAAATCGCTGACAGGTGCGGGAATCGGTGTCGGAATGGCATTTAAGTATAAAGCATCTCCGCTTACAGGTGTTTCGGCGGCTGTTGCAGGTATGACAGGAGCATTTGCCGCCAAAATTCTTGCAGGTACTGTTATCACAAGCTCGGGAATGCTTTATTCCGGACCGGGAGACCCGCTTGCAGCTTTTATAGGTGCATTTTTTGCCATTATTGCAGGTAAACTTGTCAGCGGAAAAACAAAACTTGATATCCTTGTCACTCCCGCCGTTTCGATTGTAGCAGGCTGTGCTGCAGGACTTCTCATCGGACCTCCCGCATCAAAGGTCACAACCTATATCGGTGAAATAATAAGCTGGGGTATGGAAAGGCAGCCCGTAGTTATGGGTATTGTTGTTTCTGTTGTTATGGGCATATGTCTTACTCTTCCCATCAGCTCTGCGGCTATCGGAATAATTCTTAACCTTTCCGGGATTGCAGGCGGTGCGGCAGTTGTCGGATGCTGTGCAAATATGGTTGGTTTTGCCGTTGCGAGCTATCGTGAAAACAAGCTTGGCGGTTTGCTTGCCCAGGGTGTAGGCACCTCAATGCTTCAGATGCCCAATATCGTAAAGCATCCGCAAATCTGGATTCCTGCAATTGCGGCAAGTGCAGTCCTCGGACCCATTTCGTCGGCAGTTTTAAAAATGACCTGCTATGCATCAGGTTCAGGCATGGGTACTTCAGGCCTTGTAGGACCGATTATGACTTATTCTTCAATGGTTGATTCGGGTGTTGATCCCAAAATTGTAATTATTGAAATTGTTGTTATGCATTTTGTTGCGCCTGCGATTATTTCGTTTGCGGTTTCCGAATTTATGCGTAAAAAGAAACTTATAAGCTTCGGCGATATGGAGCTTAAAAATATAGATTAATAACGGAGGTATACTATGGCAAAGAAATTAACATCAATCATTCTTGCTTTTGCGGTTGTTTTTTCTGCATTTGCAATCCCTGCTTCCGCAGCAGACGGCACATCGGATATCGAAAGAGGATTTTACCGTTTTGTTGACGGTCTTCTTGATACCGTTGTTACAGGCATTTCATTCCTTATCGTTGAGCCCCGCGGCTGGGCAACCAAGGATAACTATGTTTCGGAGAATTTCTATGAGGGTCATTCACCCGAAGAGTTTCTTGATGCTCCTGCTGAAGGTGCAAAGTGGTCTCTCGGCTATTCGAGCGCTTCGATTCTTACAGGCAAAGAGCTTGAAGAAGGTAATGACCATTATGTAGGCGGCAGCCTTTCTGTTACAAAGAAGCTTGCAACGGCTCAGTATGATGATCAGAAAATCAGAACAGTTGCAATTTCAGACGGCAGAGGAATCAGCATTTTTGCTTCGGTTGACACCTTTGGTCTTGCTAACAACGAAGTGAGAATTATCAGAGAAAAGTTCCAGGAATATGCTGATTCAAAGAATTATAATATCACAAGCATTAATATTTCTGCTCTTCATCAGCATAGCTGTGTTGATACCTTCGGTCTTAACGGAGATATCATCGGTGCTCTCTTTACATCATCGTTCAAGAACCTTTTCGGAATGGAGCTTCCCAGCGGTAAGAATAAAGGCTATATGGAAAATCTTTATAAGGTTTCCGTACAGTCAATGATTGACGCTGTTGAAGATATGAAGGAAGGCGAGCTTTACTTCGGTACAGCTGATATGGAGGAATACATTCACGATAAGCGAGATCCTCAGGTTTTTGACACCAATCTTAACAGACTCCGCTTTGTTCCCGCTGATGTAAACGAAGAGGAAACATGGATTGTTAATATTCCTGTTCACTGTGTAGGTCACGGTGCAGCGGGTACCGTTCTTACAGGCGATTATCCTTATTATATGGAAAAGTACATCAAGGAAAATGCAGGCGCAAACTTTATGATGATTCTCGGTGCAGAGCTTGCAATTACCTCTGAATATCCCGATGACCTTGTAAGAGATCCCGCAATTGAGGCTGAATACGGCGACAGATACGCAGGTCTTGTTGCTTACGGCAAGCTTCTCGGTGAAGTTGCATGCTCCGTATCGAATGATCAGCCCGTCGCTCCCATTCTTAATATCAGACATAAGGAACTCTTTGTTCCTGTTGACAATAGCATCTTCAAGCTTGCGGCAAGAGGCGGACTTCTTACAAATACCGTTGTTAAGGATTTCCTTTCTTATGAAGTTGCAACCGAAATCGGTTATGTAGAATTTGGCACAGACCTTGCAATTGCAATAATTCCCGGAGAGCTTGCTCCCGAAATTGCTTTCGGCGGCGCAGTAACCGCAGAGCAGTCATGGGACGGAACAGAATGGAAATATACTGCATTTAAGGATATGGGTAACAGAAAGCTTCTTGTTTTCGGCGTTACCAACGATCAGATCGGTTATATGATGACTGAAAACGATTGGCGTTCATATCTTACCGAAAATGAAGAAATCGTTTCAACAGGTCCCGAGGCAGGCAAATATATTACTGAAGCCTACATTTCTCTTTTTGATGAAATTAACTGATTAATATAAATCATATACCCCACAGTTTTTTCTGTGGGGTAATACCATTATTTTACAGGCGGTGATTTTATGGGCAAAAAAAGTACAATTAAATATGCTCTTAAAGAAACCGATTTTCTGCTTTATCTTCTCTGCATTCTGACATCGGCTTTCGGTTCTCTTATGGTTCACAGCGCAACAAGAAACGATGCGATTGAGGCAGGGGATTTGTTGAGCCGAGAGTGTCTTACGATGATTGCTGCTGCCGGTATAGGCATACTGATATGTTTTTTTATTTCATTTCTTGATTACGATGCAATTGTCGGTTTATGGCCTCTTGTCGGCGGTGCCTGCCTTCTTCTGCTTTTGCTTCTTTTTCCGTTTGGTGACGGAACGGAAGACAGACCTGATGCAAGATGCTGGCTTCCGATTATTCAGGCTGATGGATTCAAACTCTATTTTCAGCCTTCCGAGCTTGCGAAAATCGGATTTATTGTCACTTTTACAGCCCATATCAATGCGGTTAAGGATAATATCAACAGCATAAAAAACATTCTTCTGTTGACCCTTCATGCTCTTGTTCCCATCGGAATAATTATTATCACCGATGATTTGGGTTCTGCAATGATTTTTGCCTTTATCTTTGTCGGTATGATGTATGTTGCGGGGCTACAAATACGTTATTTTGCAATTGCAATCGGCCTGGTTGTAGCGGCAATGCCCTTGCTTTGGACTAAATTTCTTGCAAACTTCCATAAGCGCAGAATACTTGCCATTTATTTCCCCTCCGCTTTAAGCGAAGATGTTTACAGAGATATAATTTATCAGCAGCAAAGGGGCGTTAATGCAATCGGTTCAGGTATGTTCTGGGGCGACGGACTTTTTAAAGGTACCTATACTCAATCCGCAAAGGGTGTCCCTGTCAATGAAAGCGATATGGTGTTTACCGTTGTTGGTGAAGAGTTCGGATTTATCGGATGTATAGCTCTTCTTGCAGTTTTTGCTTTTATTATCGTGAAAATTGTTTCTGTCGGAAAAATGTCACGAAATTTAACGGGTAGTCTGATTTGTTTCGGAACCGCATTTATGATTGGTGCGCAGACGGTTATCAATATAGGCATGTGCCTCATGCTTCTTCCGAGTATTGGTATCACTCTGCCGTTTATGAGTGCGGGAGGTTCTTCAAACCTGTGCATTTATTTTGCAATCGGGCTTGTAATGAGTGTATACCGTTTTAATTGTAACAGAGAGCCGATAAATTTCAGGCTGACTCATATCAGTACACCGTTTTCGGAAACTTAATAAACTATCGGTCGCGATGGCAGAGCTTTTGCCGTCGCGGCTTTTTGATTACAACATCTTGACATAATATTGGTTATTTTTCTTGACAAATCACCAAATGTGGTATAAAATCAATATAACTGTGATAATAGGTCAGTTTTTGTTTAAAATTATATATTGTGATTGGAGTGGAATTTCAAGTGAGCGAGAATATTATTCAGTATGTTGCCGCTGCAAGCAATGGTGATACCGATGCAATGGCAAAGCTCTACTCAAGAACTTTAAAGGCTTCCTATTTCCTTGCAGATACACTTTGTGCTGACAGTGGAATTTCAGTGGCTGAAATAACAAAAAAAGCATATGCCAAGGCATTCTGTACCATAGATAAGCTCAAAAAGCCCGAGGCGTTTGAAATCTGGATGAAACAGAATGTTGCTCTTGTATATAAAGATACTCAGAAATTTGTTTTCGGTGATGCCGAAGCGGGTACAGAAGAAAATTCTTCTGAATTTCTTTCTGAATCCGTTCTTGAAGATAAGGATTCCTGCGAAAAAATTCTTGAAGCGATTGCAGCTCTTAAGCCTGTTTTGAGAACAGCGATTGTTCTTCATTATAACAACGGAATGCCCGTTCAGATTCTTGCCAAATTCCTTGGTGTATCTGAAAGCACGGCCAATTCGCTTCTTGGAAAAGCACGTGCTGAAATTCTTGCGTTCTGCGGATTTGAAGCTTCAACGGAGCCAACCAAATCTCTCCCTGTTCTAACAAGAATATTCCAGTTCAAAGCTGTTGAAACTGAAATTGAGAACACAGATGTCAGAGATATTTTTATTTATGCAATAGATGCTTACGAAGCTTCAAAGCCTGCGGTTGAAGCTCCTGCAGAGCCTGCACCTTCAGCAGAATCTGCTCCGGAAGCAGCGGAAGAGGCAGCAAAAGAAGAAGCTCCTGTTCCTGCCGAAGAAGAAAAGGCGGAGGAGTCTGCTTCTGAGGATAGTAACATAATCTCTTTCAAACAGAAGATTAATGAAATTCTTGACAGTGAGAAAATTCCTGCGGAAGAAAAGGTTGAAACACCCGTTTCGAATAATTCCAATGAAATTCCTGAAGAGATTGATGTTCCTGTGATTAATGTGCCGGACAGCATTCCTGCTGTTTCCGATGAAACTCTCGATAACTTTGCTCCTGCTGAAAAGTCAGAAGAGAAGTCTTCGGAAGAAAAGCCCAAAGCAAAGGTTAATCCTAAAATTGTCGGCATTATTTGTGCCGTTCTTGCTGTTGTGATTGTTATTCTTGCGTTTGTTGCAGGTGGCGGGGAATCTCCCGATAAAGAATCAACAACAGACCCTGCCGTAAGCCATAATGTAGCAGTTTCGGCAGAGGGCTATAAGTGGGTTGAGGGCGGTTTTGCAGAGTGCACCGAACTTGAATATCTCGATGAAAACTGTTGCTATTTCAAGTCAGCAACAACAGGTAAATACGGCCTTCTTGACTATCAGGGTAATGTTATTCTTCAGCCCTATTATGACGGTTTTGAAAGATGCAGCAGCGGCAGAGATTATTCGGGACGCGGCAGCTATCACAGCCTTGTAAAGCTTGGTAATGAAACCTATGAGTTCACAATTTCTGCAGGTGTTGTTACTGTTTCACAAACTCCTCATTCCGCTCATTCCATTGATACAGAGTCGCTTACAGATGTTTCTTATGATGAGCGCGACCGTTATTTTGAAGGCTATGCAGCTGCAAAAAAAGATGATAAATGGGGCTATGTAAGCCAGGAAAACGATAAGAAAGTTATAAAGTACGAATATGAAGCGGTTAATGAGCTTCAGCTCGGTTCTTCTGCAGCATGTGATTACTGCCGACCTGTAACTGGCGGTCTTATCGCAGTTAAGAAGGACGGCAAAATGGGTATAATCAACCTTAAGAATAAAGTTATTGTTCCTTTTGATTACACAAATATAATGCCCGGCAGCAACGGTGTTTTCATTGCATGCAAAGATGGTGTATGGGGCGTTATCCTTGTAGGCGATGCAGTTGCAAGCTTTAAGGGTGTTAATATAAGCGTTATTGAACAGCAGTCAACAGATTCAGCCGATTCTCCCGATGAAGGTGTTCTCGGTAAATATGAGGTTGTTTCGGATGACGGCGCAAACATCAGAAGCGATGCAGGTGCAGATTATGACCTTGTAGGTGAGCTTAAGAACGGCGATATCGTTGCGGGTTATGCAACAAAAGAGGCAGAAAACGGAAATGAATGGCTCTGCATCAAATATAAGGGCGAATATGCATGGGTTGCCATGAGCAATCTAGAGTCTGTTAATTAAAGATAATATCCGCAGCCGTCACTTAAGGCGGCTGCGGCAATCATTGCTTGACTTTTGAATTTTAAATGATATAATAGCAAATGATATTTAATAAAATAACGAAGCTTTGATGGGGAAGAATTTTTCGTTTGCTTTACAGAGAAACAGTCGAATTGCTGAAACGGCTGTTAGGCGAAAAAACGGATTAAGGCCGCCCCGGAGCTCTGCCGTGATGAATGGTGGCGTTGCCTGCGTTATAAGGCTTTGAGTGGTGCAGATGCACAATTTGGGTGGTACCGCGGCTTTTGCCGTCCCATTACCGGATTGTTGAATTGCACCTTTTTTTATTTTTATTCTGTAAATTTTTCGGAGTTTATAGCTCCATAGGAGGAAATCAAATTATGAAATGGATGGGACTTAACGAAATAAGAGAGAAATATCTTGCTTTCTTTGAGTCAAAGGATCACTTGAGAATGCCCAGTTTTTCTCTTGTTCCGCAGGGCGATAAGAGCCTTCTTCTTATCAATGCGGGTATGGCGCCTTTAAAAAAGTATTTTACAGGCGAGCTTACCCCGCCCAGAAACAGAGTTACAACCTGCCAGAAGTGTATCCGTACGCCCGATATTGAAAGCGTAGGCATTACTGCCCGTCACGGCACTTATTTTGAAATGCTCGGTAACTTCTCTTTCGGTGATTATTTCAAGAAAGAGGCAACAAGATGGGCATGGGAATTCTGCACCGAGGTTATGGAAATGCCCAAGGACAGAATTTACATCAGCGTTTATCTTGAGGATGATGAGGCTTATGATATTTGGACGAAGGAAATCGGTATTCCCGAGGACCATATGGTAAGATTTGGTAAGGCTGATAACTTCTGGGAGCACGGTGCAGGTCCCTGCGGTCCCTGCTCGGAGCTTTATTTTGACAGAGGAGAAAAATACGGTTGCGGCTCACCCGACTGTAAAGTGGGATGTGAATGCGACAGATATATTGAGTTCTGGAACCTTGTTTTCACACAGTTTGATAACGACGGCAACGGAAATTATTCAAAGCTCAAGAGCTGTAATATCGACACAGGCATGGGACTTGAGCGTCTTGCTTGCATTATGCAGGATGTTGACAATATTTTTGAGGTTGATACCGTTCAGAATATCATGAAGCATGTTATGGAAATTTCCGGCATCAAATATCATGAAAATGAAAAGAACGATATTTCACTCCGTGTTATCACCGACCACATCAGAAGTACAACATTTATGATTGGTGATGGTGTTATGCCCTCAAACGAAGGCAGAGGTTATGTTCTTCGACGTCTTTTAAGAAGAGCTGCACGCCACGGCAGACTTCTCGGTATTCAGGGTACTTTCCTTTCGGATGTTTGCGAAACGGTAATCAAAGAAAATGCAAATGCATACCCCAATCTTGTTGAAAAGCATGACCTTATTGTTAAGGTTATCAAGGCTGAAGAAGAAAGCTTTAACAAGACAATTGATACAGGTCTTAATCTTCTTGAAAACATCATTGCTAACAGCGATTCAAAGATGTTGAGCGGTGCGGATGCATTCAAACTTCAGGATACTTTCGGTTTCCCCATTGACCTCACAAAAGAGCTTCTTGAAGAAAGAGGCATGAGTGTTGATATTGATGAATATAAGCGTCTTTATGCCGAAAGCAGAGCTGCTGCAAGAGCTGCACGCAAGGATGCAGGTGCAGAGGCATGGAAGGGCGGACAGGCATCCCTTAAAGATATTGCAGCAACAGAATTTGTCGGTTATACAGACTATTCATGCGATGCATCTGTGAAGGCAATTATTGTTGACGGTGAAAGAGCTGATGTTGCAACAGCAGATTCAAATGTTGCAATCGTTCTTGATAAAACTCCGTTCTACGGTGAAAGCGGCGGTCAGGCAGGCGATACCGGCGTTATCAAAACCGCAAACGCTGTTTTTGAGGTTTCCTCAACCAACAAAACTCCTGACGGAATCATTCTTCATGTCGGTAAGATAATTGATGGCGATTCAATTTCTGTCGGTGACATTGTTTCTGCCGAAATCGGTGTTAAAGAAAGAGAAGCTGCTGCAAGAAACCATACCGCAGCTCATCTTCTTCAGGCTGCGCTTCGTGAAACACTCGGCTCACATGTTGAGCAGGCAGGTCAGCTTGTTAACAGCCATGCAATGAGATTTGACTTCACTCATTTTTCAGCGCTTACGGCGGAAGAACTTGCAGAGGTTGAAAATAAGGTTAATGAAATTATCCTTAATGCAGTAGCCGTAACAAGCGAAGAAATGCCTATTGAGGATGCAAAAAAGCTTGGCGCAATGGCTCTTTTCGGAGAAAAATACGGCGATGTTGTAAGAGTTGTCAGAGCAGGCGAGTTCTCAACAGAGCTTTGCGGCGGTACTCATGTGAATAATACAGGCAAGCTCGGTCTTTTCAAAATTGTTTCCGAATCATCGGTTGCAGCAGGTGTGCGCAGAATTGAAGCTGTAACAGGCTTCGGTGTGCTTGATTATATTGCAAAGGATAGCGCTATTATCAGAAATACAGCGGCAGCGATGAAGCTTGCAAATGTCAACGAGCTTGATAAAAAAGCAAATGCACTTATGGCTGACCTCAAAGCAAAGGATAAAGAAATCGAGCAGCTTCGTGCAGAGCTTTCGCAGCTTAAAACAGGCGATCTTATGAGCAATTCCGTTGATATTAACGGCGTTACTCTTATCGCAACAACCGTTGAGGGTGTTAACCCCGGCGATCTTCGCTCGATGTGCGACAAGGTTAAAGAAAACGATGATGCAGTTGCGGTTATCTGCGGCATCAACGGCTCGAGTGCAAACTTTGCATGTGCCTGCGGTAAAAATGCAGTTGCAAAGGGTGCTCATGCAGGTAATATCGTAAGAGAAGTTTCAAAGCTTGCAGGCGGCTCGGGCGGTGGCAGACCCGACAGCGCAATGGCGGGCACAAAGGATGTTTCCAATGTTGCTGCTGCTATGGCTGCGGTTGCAGATATAGTCAAAGAAATGATAAAATAAAGGAGTATAATTATGGATTGTCTCTTTTGTAAAATAATTAACGGTGAAATTCCTTCATCAAAGGTTTATGAAGATGATAAGGTTCTTGCATTTAACGATATCGAACCACAAGCACCTGTTCATATTCTTATTATTCCAAAGGTGCATATTGCATCTGCGGCAGAAATAAACGAGAGCAACAGCGCTTTGGTTGCCCATGTTTTTGAGGTAGCTGCAAAAATTGCCAAGGAAAAGAATCTTGACGGTTTCAGAATTGTCAATAACTGCGGCGACAGCGCAGGTCAGACAGTTAAACACATTCATTTCCATATGATGAGTGGCCGCGATTTCGGCTGGCCAGCAGGCTGACAGGGGGATAAAACTATGTCTGAATATTACAGAGTAAATATAGCGGGTCTTGAAAGAGACCTGCTCAGATGCCCCATAAGCGATAAGCTTGACATTGCCGCTTTCATTCTTTTCGGCGATGTCGAGGTAACTGTTCATTCTGCTGAAAAGCTTCTTGAAAGGCTTCCGGAGTTTGATTACATAGTAACTCCCGAGGCAAAAAGTATTCCTCTCGCTTATGAAATGTCAAGGCAGAGCGGAAAGAAGTATTTCGTAGTGCGCAAAAAAGCAAAGCTTTATATGAAAGATCCTGTTTCTGTAAATGTCCGTTCGATAACAACGGATGCCGAGCAGACCCTCATTCTTGACGGCGTAGAGGGTGAACAGATAAGAGGCAAGCGTGTTGTTATTCTTGATGATGTTATCAGCACCGGCGAATCTCTCAAGGCTGTCGAAGAGCTTTGTGCAAAGTTTGATGCAAATATCGTTGCAAAGGCCGCTGTGCTTGCAGAGGGTGATGCAGCAGATAGAAATGACATTGTTTTCCTCGGAGTAATTCCTCTTATCGAGAAGTAATAAGGTGGTAATATGCCCCGTCCTTTTGCAGTAATAGGATTTACGGTCTTTTTTACAATAGCTTTACTTTATAATTCCGATACCGGAGCGATAGCAGGTGTTCTTTTGGCATTTGCTGCCGCTCTGGTCATAAGCCTTTTTGTAACTGAAGCAAGAAATCAGCGGGTTTTGCCGTGCGCTTTTGCTTCTGGAATTTTAGCATGCATACTTTTGATTGCAGAGATCAATTTTCACTATCTGCCTGCAGTTGAATATGACGGAAAAACCTGCGGAATGACCGTTCAGCTTACCGATTATCCCGAGCATAGATACGGCAATTATTATTTCAATGCAAAGGCGCTTGAAATTGACGGCGAGGAGAGCCGTCTTAAAATAAGGCTTGTTTTTTCATCGCTTCCCGATGCGGAGCCGTATGATACTCTTGAAGGTGATTTTACTTTTTATGTTCTCGGGTCATCGAGTGAAGACTATCTTGCCTCAAATAAGGCGAGGGGAGTTTTTATAGGCGCATACCCTATGAACGGAGAGTATACCGTCAACAATATCTCCGAAAAAGAAAAGCCATTTGCGAAAAGAGTTGTTGATGTCAGAGAAGCAATCAAAAAATCTGTCAGCAGAGCTGTTACAGGTGATAGCGGAGCGCTTGCAACTGCCCTCTTAATAGGGGATAAAAGCGATATGTCACCCGATATTTTAAATTATTTTCGTATGTCGGGAATTACGCATATAATTTGTGTTTCGGGTTTTCATCTTTCGCTTTGGGCCATGGTTATTCTTGAAATATTAAAATTTTTCAGAGTAAATGAGAGAATTGCAAGTATCATTGCTGTTCTCGGAGTAGTTGCATTTATGCTTGTTGCAGGGATGACATATTCGGTTATCCGCTCGGGTGTTATGATGCTGCTTTATCTTTTGGCAAATGTGCTTTGGAAAAATCGTGATTCGCTTAATTCTCTTGGTTTTTCCCTTGTGGTTATTGCTCTTTACAATCCTTTTGCCATGGGTTCTGTCGGGCTTCAGCTTTCGGCACTTTCAACGTTTGGTCTTATTCTTTATTTGCAGTATGTAAAACCGAAAATCAAGCAAAAATTTGATAAAATCAGCAATAGCTATTTTGCCGAAATTGCGGACAGTCTTATCAATGCCGCTATGATTCCCGCAGCGGCAACGGCGTTTACTCTTCCTATTTCAATGGGATTATACGATGAGTTTAATTTTGCAGTTATTCTTTCCAATATTGTTGCGGTACCAATTGCATTCGTGTGTATTATTTCGGGTGCTTTGGCAGGCGTTTCGGCAAAAATATTTGAATCGTCAATTAATATCTTCTCGCATGTTGCGCAGGCTTTCGGTGATTTTCTCATTTCGATTGCGCGAGTTTTTTCAAGGTTTGACTTGCTTACTTTCAGAGCCGATGAAGACAGCCATCGCATTCTGATTTGCGGAATTTTTCTGATTGTTGCCGTTGCCGTTCTTATGGCATATTCAGGCAAAAATCTCTATAAATTTGCGTGTATGCTTTGTGCTGTTATTTTCACAACAGGGCTCATTTTTTCATCGGTTTCAAGAGATAGTGAAACACGTCTTAATGTCATTGATGTCGGTAACGGAACAGCGGTTATTGTTTCAAAAAACGGTGAAAATCTGCTTTTCGGTTGTGGAGGAACAGAATTTCTCGGGGCTGAAAGAATATCCGAAGAAATTAAGCACTGCGGATACAAGATAAATTATCTTTTTATTCCCGACTCGGATGAAAATGCTTCGGGTTATCTCAATGATATTCTCCTCGAATACAGACCCGAAAAAATTTATTGCGGTGATTTGCCGTCCGGAAGCGATTTACTGCTTAAAAGAACTGATATTTATGATTTCGGCATACATGCTCAAACTGAAAATTTCAGCGTAAAAAGCATAACGGTCGAAAAATCCGACTGTGCATATCTTGAAAGCAGCGATATGAGTGCTTTGATATGCTTTGACCCTTCGTTTGATTATTCGCTTTTACCGTCTGAGGTGAAAGCTGCGGATGTAATAATCTCACGTAACGATTATCCCGATAATATTGAAAATCCGAATTGCAGGCTGCTTGTTTTGAACGCTGAAAACGGCAGGGGAATCATTATTCAGGATGAGCTTTCGGATTATGGAGTAAGATGTGCTGCAACAGGTGGCTGCGGAAATATATTAATCCGCGGTGAAAACGGCTGTGTCAGCGCAAACAGAAATTAGAAAAAAGAGAGGATAGTTTTATGCCGGTTTTAAATGAATCCGCGTTGAAAGAAAAGCTGAAGGAAAATCCTGTCGGCGTTTACTTGATTTACGGCGAAGAAAGCTACCTTAAGAAAATATATATTGATAAAATCGTTGCCAAAACGGTTGATGATTCTTTTGCGGATTTTAATTTCCACACCTTTGATGGTAAGGACAGCACTCTTTCTGAAATCTATGAGTGCGCCGAAGCTGTTCCTATGATGGCAGAAACAAAATGTGTTCTTGTCAAGGATTATCCCATGGATACCCTTGATGATAACGGTTTTGAACAGCTTGAACGCCTTCTTTCGGAGAATCCCGATGATTGTGCACTTGTGTTTTCGCTGATTGCTTATGAACCCAAAGGAGCCAAATTTACCAAAGCGGTAAAGCTTTTTGATAAATACGGTTTTGCTGTGAAGCTTGACAGGAAAACTCCTGCTGAGCTTATTAAGATGCTCGAAAACGGCGCTAAAAAACGCGGAAAGCCGTTTGCAAAGGGTGTTGCACAATATCTGATAACCTGCGTTGGCAGCGATTTAAACACTTTGCTTAATGAAACCGAGAAAGCATGTGCTTTTGCCGCTGGTGACGAGGTGCTCAAAAGCGATGTCGATTCTGTGTGTATAAAAAGTCTTGATGCAAAGGTTTTTGATATGATTAAGGATTTGACATCAGGCAGATTTGACAGTGCGTTCAAAAAGCTCTCTCTTCTTTTTGAACAGAGAGAGGATGAATTTCAGATTCTCGGCGCTCTTATTGCGCAGTATTCCGATATTTACCGTGCAAAAGCAGCGGTAAAATCCGGTAACCGTGCAGAGGCGGTTGCGAAGTTTTATAACTATGCCGGCAAAGAATTCAGGCTTTCAAATGCTGCAAGAAACGGCTCGTCGCTCTCGTTTGCCGATATCGGCGAATGCATAGAAATTCTCTCATGGGCAGATACAACGCTCAAAAGTTCCGCTCTTGATAAAAGACTTGTTCTGGAACAGACCGTTGTTAAGCTTGCGAGAGTAGGCAGGAGATAACAATGATAAAGATAAAACAGGCTGTTATTGTTGAAGGGAAATACGATAAAATAAAGCTTTCGGGAATAATTGATGCTCCTATTATCCAGACCGACGGCTTCGGTATTTTCAAAGATAAAGAATTGCAGTTGATGATTAGAAAACTATCGGAAAAAAGAGGGATTCTTGTGCTTACCGACAGCGATTCGGCGGGCTTTAAAATCCGTTCTTTTATCGGCTCAACGGTAGACCAAAAAGATATAATCCATGCATATATTCCCGATATTTTTGGCAAGGAAAGCCGTAAAACAGAGCCTTCAAAAGAGGGCAAAATCGGGGTTGAGGGTGTGTCGGAGGAAATTATTATGCAGGCTCTTGCCAATGCAGGGGTCTTTTGCGAATCAACACCGGAGCCCGAAAGACCTATAACAAAGCTTGACTTATACGAGCTGGGATTTGCAGGGGGAGAGGACAGTGCAAAAAAACGTGCTGCGATGCTTCGTTATTATTCTTTCCCCGAAAGACTTTCTGCAAATTCGCTGATTAAAGTTCTAAACTGCGTAACAACCTACGAAAGGTTTCTTGAGGATGTTAAAGAAATTGAAAAGGAGATGGCGCAATGATAAGAATAGGCCACGGATATGATGTTCACAGACTTACCGAAAACAGAAAGCTGATTATCGGAGGCGTTGATATTCCATATGAAAAAGGTCTTCTCGGTCATTCTGATGCTGATGTTTTGCTTCATGCAATTAGCGATGCGCTTCTCGGTGCAGCTGCACTTGGAGATATCGGATGTTTTTTTTCCGATAATGATGAAAAATATAAAGATGCCGATAGCCTTATTCTTCTGAAAGAGGTTGTAAAAGTTCTTTCAGATAACGGTTATTCTGTTGTCAATATTGACTGCACACTTATTGCGCAGAAGCCGAAAATGCGCTTGTATATAGAACAAATGAGAAAAAATATAGCTGATGCATGCGGAATTTCTGTCGATTTTATCAGCGTTAAAGCTACAACGGAAGAGGGGCTTGGTTTTTCGGGAAGCGGTGAGGGCATGGCTGCCCACGCTGTCTGCTTGATTGAAAATTAAATTTTTGTAAAAATTTCAGTAATTGTTTGCAACGAGTGTTCCTTTGTGTTATTATTGCATTATAGGGATTTATGAAAGGTTAGGTCTGCGCTTATGACCGTGTTTGAAAATATTGCGGATTTTTTCTCGAAAATACCGTCGCTTAATTTCGGAATAACGGATTTTCTTGATATTTGCCTTGTCACTTTTGTTTTATATAACGGAATAAAGCTTATCCGAGAAACCCGGGCTTTTCAGCTTGTCAAGGGTCTGCTTCTTCTTGCAGCGGCATATCTTATTATCTCGTTGCTTGAGATGCAGGCGAGTTCTTATATTCTCGGCATTGTTTTTCAGAACATAATTATAATTCTTATCATAATTTTTCAGCAGGAAATCCGGCAGGTAATCGAAAAGGTCGGTAAGAGTAAGTTTACAAGCATAAGCTTGCTTCTTAAAGGAAATGATGCTGAAACTGCTGCAATTGTCAGTGATGCAATTATTGAAATTGCAAAGGCTGTTCAGCGAATGAGCAATTCAAAAACCGGCTCGCTGATTGTCATGGAAAAAGGAACGCTTCTTGGGGATATAACGAAAACAGGAAAGCCCGTCGATGCTCAGATTACCCATGAGCTTATCGGAAATATCTTTTTTCCGAAATCTCCTCTGCATGACGGTGCAGCAGTTGTCAGAAACGGCAGACTTCACAGCGCAGGTTGTGTTCTGCCATTAACAAAAAGCGAGGATGTTGCGAGCGAGCTCGGAACAAGGCACAGAGCGGCTCTCGGCATGAGTGAGCAGAGCGATGCAATGATTATCGTAACATCAGAAGAAACAGGAATTATTTCTGTTGCTCTCAAAGGAAATCTCACCAGAGAGGTTACTGAATCACAGCTTCGAGAAATGATGATGAATTATCTCATTGACAATTCATCCGATAAGCTGGGCGGAGACGGAAATATTTTTACAAAACTTGTTAAGGGAATAAAGAAATGAAGAAAAAACAGAGAATAAGCGATCTTTTTTACGATAACCGCTTTTTATTTGTATTTTCGCTTGTTGTTGCTGTCGGATTTTGGCTTGTTGCATCGGTTGAATTCGGCACGGAAGTGACTGAAACAATAAAAGGCGTTCCCGTTCAAATTGATTATGAAAAAACAGAAGAAAATTTTGGCCTTGAGCCTTTCGGAGAAACCAATTTTACTGTCAACGTAACTGTCAGCGGCAAGAAATATGTTGTAGATTCGGACGATATTTCCGATGATATTATTATCACTACTTCAACCGTTGTCAGTTCACCCGGTATGCACAATCTTAAGCTTGATGTAACAACAAAGACTGACAGACCGGCTTATGATATTATCGGAATCTCCAAGGATGAAATTGAGGTTTACTTTGATTATTCCAAAACCAAGGAATTTTTGGTTGAAGCTGATATTCAGATAGCTGATAATGCGGTTGGCGAAGGCTACTGTCTCGGAGACTATGTTTTCCAGGAAGCAAATAAAGTGAGCATTTCAGGTCCCGAAACGCAGGTCAGCAAGATTGAAAAGGTTGTTGCCAGCGCTGCTGTTGATGAATCAATTAGCGAAAACACAACCGTAAATGCTCTTCTTTCTGTAATAACCAAGGATGGCTCAACTGCAAATTATATTAAATTTAACCGCAAGTCCAATTATCTTCAGATAACTATTCCTGTTTATAAAATTTCGACTCTTCCCGTTGAGTGTGGTTTTTCAAACATTCCGCTTGATTATATTAACAGCTTCCCGTTTGAAGTGACAGTTGAGCCTTCGTCAGCTGTTTTCGGCATTCCCGAAAAGAAGCTTGAAGGTATAACCGGTTTTGAAATTGAAACCATTGATTTTTCACAGCTTCATTCAGGCATTAACACATTTGAGATTTACGCTTCGGACATTTCGGGAGTAGAGATTCTTGACGCAACGGAAAAATTCACTGTCACCGTTGATATGGGGAATCTTTCCTCTGAAATGATTGAAGCACCTTCAAATGTAACTTTTAACAATGTTCCGAGCGGTATGAATGCAGAACTTGCAGGCTTGAGTTTTACTTATATAACCGTTTACGGACCGAAGGAATCTGTTGAAGCGATAAATAAGGATGATATGGTGCTTGTTGCTGATTTGAAGAATATTGATGATTCAGCAAGCGGAGAGGTAATGGTTCCCGTAACCTTTTCAACATCCGACTGCTGGTCGTACGGCAGCTATATAGCAACTGTTAATATTTCATAAGTGAATAAATTGAAAGGCGGACTGTGCTTTTTCGGCATAGTTCGCTTTAATTATATTAAATTTTAAATTATATTTAAATTTATATTAAATATATAAATAATTGTTGATTTATGGAAATGTTGTGTGCTATAATAATTTTAAATTATTAAAGTGGAAGGAGTGTATCGGATGAAAAGATTTATCGGCATTTTTTGTCTTGTTCTGATTGTTTGTTTTATGTTTTCGTCTTGCGATTCGATTGATGTTATCCGTCCTGTAAGTGCACTTCTTTCTCCGCCACTTTATTATGAAGAGTACGAAGAGCTTGTTGAAGCATTTAATACAAACGTCAGCAAGGATGCTCTTCTTTGCAGCCCCAAAAACGGCGATTATAAATCTGCTGTTGTTGTTGAGGATATAGATTCAGACGGTGAAAACGATGCTCTTATTTTTTATAAAGACGGTGCGGATAATACTGTTGCAAGAATGCATTATTTCAAAGCATCGTCCGATGAATGGGTTTCAAACGGTGATTTCAGCGGCTATGGCAATGAGGTTGAAAGCGTTGTTATCAACGATATGGACGGTGACGGATTTAAAGAGCTGATTGTCACATGGGGTGTATCAGGTATTTCGGCAAGCAACACTCTCTCAGTTTACCGTGCAACATTTATGACGGGTAAATTCAAAGAGATTTCAAATGAAACCTGTTCTCTTTGCGAGGTTGTTGATGTTGACAGCGACTCAAAAAAAGAAATATTTTTTATCAGTCAGAGCAATACCTCCGGTGTTATTCTGAAAACAGCAAAGGTAATGAAGCTTTCGGGTGATTCGGTTGTTCATATGGGCGAAACAAAAATCGATCCCAATATCAGCAGTTACGTTTCTTTCAAAACCGAAAAGTCAAGCGGTGATTCTCCGTTAAGAATTTATATTGATGCTCTCAAGGGAGAAACAAATATGATTACCGAGCTGATATATTGGGATAAAGATAAAAATGAGCTTGTTGCTCCGCTTCTTGATTCCGAAACAATGTCAAATAATTCTACTCTCCGCTTTGAACCGATTGTGAGTTCCGATATTAATAACGACGGAGTGATAGATGTTCCGGTTCAGTCGAAGATTTTCGGAAAAGGTGATGATTCGGTTACCATTGATACCGAGGATATTTACCTCACAAGCTGGCAGAATTTTTCTTCATCAGCAAAAGCGAAAACAATCGCTAATACTCTGATAAATTATCAGGACGGATATATGATTTATCTTGATAACAATGAGCTTGATTCAATCGGAATCAGAAATTACCGTTCGCAGAATTGCTGGGTTGTTTACAGAACGGACAAAAACGGAAATTCCGGCAATGAAATTTATTCCGTAATGAAGGTTTCAGCCGACAGATGGAACACCGAAACCTTCAGGGCGTATATTCCGATTATCGAAAAGAAAGATTCAACAGTTTGTGTTTATATTACTCCCAACGGTCAGAAAGCGGGAATTGATGAAAAGTATATTTCTTCGAAGGTCACCAAAATTCCTTGATAAGGAGAAAAAAGATGAAACGAGTTTTGATTGCCGAAGATGAGGCGGCAATAAGAGAATTTATAATAATAAATCTTCGCCGCGCAGGCTATGAAATCATTGAAGCGGAGGACGGCGCAAGAGCGCTCGAGCTTTATGAAGCGAATGACGGCGATATTGACGTTGCGGTTCTTGATGTTATGATGCCTAATGTTGACGGGCTTGAGGTTTGCAGGCAACTGAGAACAAAGAGCCACAACATCGGAATTATAATGCTTACCGCCAAAACGCAGGAAATGGATAAGATAACAGGTCTTATGACCGGTGCTGATGACTATGTAACAAAGCCGTTTTCGCCGACAGAGCTTGTTGCAAGAGTCGATGCTATTTACAGACGCGTAGCCATGAGCAAGGGCACAAAGCCCAATACAGTTGATGTAATCGAACTCGGTGACTTCAAGCTCAATATAAGAAACAGAACTCTTACCAAAAATGACGAATATATTGAACTTACACAGGTTGAGTTTCAGATGATGGAATATTTCTTTATGAATCCGGGCGCTGCATTGAGCAGAACGGATATTCTCAATAAGGTCTGGGGTAATGAATATTTCGGTGAAGAAAAAATCGTTGATGTCAACATCAGACGTTTGAGAATGAAGATTGAAGAAGAGCCGTCAGTTCCCAAGCATTTAACAACAATATGGGGCGTCGGTTATAAGTGGATAGTATAGATTTTTAAATTTGCAGCGAAGGAGGTGCAGCCTTGAAATTTGTCGGAATAACAAAGCGATGGTTTCTCAACGTAGCTTCTATAGTTGTTATTATTCTTGTTTCGGTTTCGGTTGCTCTTCTTTTTTCGCTGCGCAGTTATTATTACAGCGCTGCAAGCATGACACTTGATTCATATTCGTCGGAAGAAATTGCTTCTACCCTGAATCTTTACGGCGATACTTCCGAGAAGGGTTTTGAAACCGCAGGCAGAAAGTTTGTTGAAACCTTCCCTGATAAAGAAACAATGGCTGTTTGGCTTATTGACAGCAATGGCAATATTGTTCTTTCGTCAAGCGGATTTGAAATAAAAGGCGAGGTTGAAATGCCTGATTATGTGCAGGCTCTTGTTAACGGAGAGGAAAGCGCAAAATGGATCGGCAAGCTCCCGTCGGGAGAAAAAATAATGGCTTCAACCTGCATTTATAATTATCCCAACGGTGTTCATGGCGGTGCAATCAGGTTTATGGTTTCAATGGAAGCTGTTGATGAACAGCTTGTGAGAATTTGCATTCTCGTTATTTCCGCATGCGTTGCGCTTTTTTCTCTGGTTATGATTTCGGGCAGCTTTTTCACCCGTTCAATTGTAAATCCCGTAAAGGCTATTGACGCAACCGCAAAGAAGATTGCAGGCGGAGACCTTGAGGCGCGAATTGACCACTATCCGTACAATGATGAAATTGGTGATTTGTGCGCAACGATTAATGATATGGCAACCAAACTTTCCGCAACCGACAGACTGAAAAATGATTTTATTTCAACTGTTTCTCATGAATTAAGAACTCCGTTGACAGCAATTAAAGGCTGGGGTGAAACGCTTCTTCAGATTGGTGATACTGATCCTGCAATGACCGAAAGGGGCATGGGTGTTATTATCAGCGAGGCATCAAGACTTAACGATATGGTTGAAGAACTTCTTGACTTCTCGAGAATGAGCAGCGGAAGAATGCAGCTCAAAAACGAAAAGATTGATGTGCTTGCAGAGCTTGACGAAGTTGTCTTTGCATTCAAAGAGCGCTCGATGCGCGAGGGCATTGATTTGGAATATAATGCTCCCAGAGCGCCTGCACCAGCAACAGGAGATGCCGCAAGAATCAAGCAGGTATTTATCAATATTCTTGACAATGCGATAAAATATACTCCTCACGGCGGAAAAATCAATGTTATCGCTGAAAAGCCGAATCCCGCAACTCTTGTTGTTTCTGTTAAAGATACAGGTGCCGGAATTTCACCCGAAGATTTACCGCATATCAAAGAAAAATTTTTTAAAGCAAATACTACCGTCAGAGGTTCAGGCATTGGTCTTGCCGTTGCTGACGAAATAATAAAGCTTCATAACGGTGAACTTGATATTGAAAGCGTCCTCGGCGCAGGAACAACGGTTAAGATAACAATTCCCGTTGAGCGCGTCGAACGAACATCATCATCTGACAAGGAAGGAGACACAAAGACAGATGAGCTCAAAGAAGAATAACTATGTAGCCGTAGGCGGACAGGCGCTTATGGAAGGAATAATGATGAGAGGTCCCAAGGGCACGGCAATGTCACTCCGCCTGCCTGACGGAACAATCGAAACACAGATGAAGGATTTTGTTTCGGTAAGAAAGAAATTCAAATTCTTCAATATTCCCGTTATCCGCGGCGTTGTTTCGTTTATTGAGTCTATGGTTTTCGGATATAAGCTGATTATGGAATCAGCGGAGAAAACATCTATTGATATGGAAGAGGAGAGCGAATCAAAGCTTGATAAATGGATTTCGAACCATTTCGGACCTAAAATGATGGCAGTTATCGGAGCTGTTTCTGCTGTTCTCGGCTTCGGGCTTGCGTTTCTTCTTTTTATGTGGCTTCCGAGTTTTGTGTTTGACCTTATCAACGACAAGCTTGCGGGCGGAGAAATCTCTGCATTAAGAGCTATCTTTGAGGGTGTTATCAGAGTAATTATTTTCGTGATTTATATGTATCTTGTTTCAAAGATGAAAGAAATTCACAGAGTTTATATGTATCACGGCGCAGAGCATAAAACAATTTTCTGCTTCGAACACGGAAATGAGCTTACTGTTGAAAATATAAAAAAAGAGCTCCGCTATCATCCCAGATGCGGAACAAGCTTTATTTTCGTAACAATTCTTTTAAGCATTCTTATCTCATCAGTTGTTTCAGTTATCTTTCCTGTGCTTACTGAAATCAGAGCAGTATGGATTGCAGTTAAAATTTTGATTATGCCTGTTATAATGGGCGTTGGCTTTGAATTCATTCAGCTTGCAGGCAAGTATCCCAATAAGCTTACAAAGCTTCTTTCTGCTCCGGGTCTGCTCATGCAGAGAATAACCACCGCAGAGCCCGATGATGCAATAATTGAAGTTGCAATTGAAGCTATGAATGCTTGCTTGAGCGGAGACGTTCCTGAAAAAACAGAGCCTGATTCGGAGAATGCATAATGACAGTTTCACAGCTTTTGGAAAAAGGAAAATCTCTTTTAAAAAAGTACGAAATTAATAATTACGCTAACGAAGCTCACTGGATTTTTGAAGCTGCTTTTGAATGCGGAAGAGAGTATCTGGTTTTTAATTCCGATGAAACTGCTGATTCTGAAAAGGAAGTAAAATATATCGAAATGATTACCCTAAGAGCAAGAGGCACGCCTGTTCAGTATGTAATAGGTTCATGGGATTTTTACGGCGAGAGCTTTTATGTAGGTGAGGGTGTTCTTATTCCGAGACCTGAAACAGAAATACTTGTTGATTTTGCTTTGGATTATCTTAAAGATAAAAAATCACCGATTGTTTTAGATTTGTGTTCTGGTTCAGGTTGTATCGGACTGACCGTTGCAAGGAATCTTTCCGGTTCAAAAGTATATCTTCTTGAAAAATCGGAAGAGGCTTTCCGTTACCTTCAAAAAAATCTTAAGAATTTCGGTTGCGGCAATGTTAATGCAATCAAAGGCGATATCTTTGACGGATTTGAAAGCTTTAATATACCGAAACCCGATTTGATTCTTTCGAATCCGCCTTATATTGAGAGTGCAGAAATTCCCACACTTCAAGCGGAAGTGCTTCATGAGCCTTCAATGGCACTTGACGGAGGAAATGACGGTTTGGATTTTTATCGGGTAATCGGTGAGAAATGGCTTCCGTTTTGCAAAGGTGCTGTTGCCGTTGAATGCGGAGAGGGTCAGACGGACATAATTGAGGATATTTTTTCATCAGTTTGCTGCAGAACATGTTCGGTAACCGATTTTAACGGAATAAAAAGAGTTGTTATCGGTCACACAGAAAGGAAATAAAATGATTTTTGATTTATTGAGAAACGGATTTTCAATTGATGTTTTAATGAATCTTCTGGCAAGAGTTTTTGTTGTTTTTTGTACTCTGCCAATCCATGAATATGCCCATGCGTTGGTTGCAACAAAGCTCGGTGATGATACTCCGAGGCTTAAGGGCAGGCTTACGCTTGCACCTCTTGCTCATATCGACATCATGGGTGCGGTTATGATTTTTCTTGTCGGCTTCGGTTATGCAAAGCCCGTACCCGTGAATCCGAGAAGATTTAAAAATCCGAAGGCAGGCATGGCTATTACAGCTCTTGCAGGTCCGCTTTCAAATCTTATCATGGCGCTGTTTTTTATGATTCTTTCAAACGGTTGCTCGCTTATTTATTCAACAAACGGCGCGATTGTTGCGCAGGTTTCGATGATATTCTTCACATTTGCGGCGCAGATTAATGTCAGCCTTGCTGTGTTTAATCTTATTCCCATTCCTCCGCTTGACGGTTCAAGAATAGCAAATCTTCTCATTCCGCAGAAATATTATTTCAAAATCATGCAATATGAGCGCTATATTATTCTCGGCATATTTGCGCTCATAGTTTTCGGAGTTCTTGACAGGCCGCTGAATTTTGTTTCGGGTCTTGTTGTAACGCTTCTTTCTTACATCGCAAGACTCCCTTTTTTACCGTTTATCTGATTGACCGAAAGGGGTTAATTCCTTGGAAAAACTACAATATAAGCTGGAGGTCTTTGAAGGACCGATGGATTTGCTTCTCCAGCTTATCGCAAAAAAGAAAGTCAGTATCAATGATGTTCCCATAATGGAAATAATTGAGCAGTATCTTGATTATGTCCGCCAAATGCAGGATGATAATCTTGAGGTTTCAAGTGAATTTCTCGAAATGGCGGCAAGATTGCTTTATATAAAAACCGTGTCGCTTCTTCCTGTTCATGAAGAAGCGGAAAAGCTTGTTGAAGAGCTTCGCGGCGAGCTTACCGAATATCAGGATTGCAAAATGGTTGCAGGCAAGCTTCAAAATCAGGCAAAGGGCTTTGAGTTTTATGCAAGACCTCCCGAAGAGATTGAGGTTGATATGACCTACACAAGAATCCATGAGCCTTTTGAAATTTTTAAAGCATATCTCGCCGCAGTCGGCAAAGGCAAGCGAAGACTTCCGCCGCCGATTGAGGCATTCAGAGGAATTGTAGCCCATAAAATTGTTTCTGTTTCATCGAGAATCGGGTTTATAATCGACAAGTTCAAAAGCAAGAAAAAACACAGATTTATTTCTTTCTTTGAAGAGTCGGAGTCACGCTCCGAAATGGTTGCAACCTTCCTTGCTTTGCTTGCTATGGCAAAGGCAAAAAGAATACAGATTGACGGTGACGGAGATAACACCGAAATAACCTTGCTTGAAGGCGGAGAGGAGAGTATAGAAATTGACGAATGAACAAATTCGTGCAGCATGCGAAGCAATTCTGTTTGCTTCCGGCGAACCTGTTGAAGTTTCAAGAATTGCGCAGGCACTTGAGCTTGATGCTGATGTTGTGACAGGTGCTCTCTGGGAGCTTTCAATGAGTCTTGATGAGCGTCAGAGCGGAATATGTCTGCTGCGTCTCGGCAGCAAATATCAGCTTTGTTCACGTGTTGAATATGCACAGCAGGTCAGAAACGTTCTCGACATAAAGAAGAACACACCGCTTTCACCCGCTGCATTTGAGGTTTTGGCGGTTGTAGCTTATAATCAGCCTGTAACGAAGGCGTATATCGAGCAGATAAGAGGCGTTGACTGCTCGGGCGTTGTTGCAACTCTTTGTCAAAAGGGTTTGCTCGAAGAAAAAGGAAGGCTCGACCTTCCGGGCAGACCTCTTCTTTACGGTACAACTCCCGATTTTTTGCGCTGCTTCTGCCTGTCATCTCTTGCAGATTTACCCGAACTTCCTGAAAAGCCCGAAATCGGTCAGGAGCCTGACGATGAGATTGACAACGAACAGGGCGAGCAGATAAGAAGCTTCTTCCCGTCCGAAGAATAAGGAGGCGATAGTTTGACAGCGCTTTATATAATTCTCGGAATCATAGCTTTCTTTATTCTTCTGCTTTCGGTAAAAGTTGTTATCACGGTTCATTATGAAGACGATGTTGAACTTTCCGTAGGCTGGCTTTTTCTGAAATTCAAAGTTCTTCCTTCGCATGAAAAAGAAGAAAAGCCCAAGAAAGATAAGAAACCGAAAAAAGAAAAGCCAAAGGAACAAAGTGAAATAATAAAAGAGCCTAAAAAGAAAAAGCAGGATAACATGTTTGTCCGTTTTTATCGTAACAGAGGCGTTGCGGGTGTTGTCCAGCTTTTGAAGGATGCGGCAAAGGCTGTCGGCGGAATGTTTAAGCGTATCGGCAGAGCATTCCTCTTTGAAGAGCTTTACATATCCATGACTGTCGGCAAAGGCGATTCGGCAGAAACAGCAATAAAATACGGTGAAACCTGCTCGGCTGCGTTCCCTGCAATGGGTCTTATTGTCAGCACGATGCGAGTTAAAAAATATAATCTTGAAATCAACCCCGATTTCATTTACGGCAAAAGCAGTGCAAGGCTGCATACAAAAGCTTCGGTAAGACCGATAAAGCTTATCAATGCCGTAATAATCGTTGCATTTGAACTTCTGTTCAAGGTGGTTATAAAGCTGCTTAAGCACAGCAAGGCTCCGAAGCCTGAAGTGGAAAAGCAGGTTATAAATAATTCTAATTCAAAATAAAGAAAGGCGGAAAACAAAATGAAAGAACAGTCAGCATCAGGAATCCTCGGTACATCAATTGAAAAGATAAAGGATCTTGTCGATGTCAGCACAATTATCGGTGATCCTATCAAAATCAGCGAAACACTTCAGATAATTCCTGTTTCAAAGGTTACTTACGGATTTGCATCCGGCGGAACAGATTTCCCCTCAAAGAGCAATCAGGAGCTTTTTGGTGGCGGCGGCGGAGCCGGAATTACAATCTCACCCGTTGCATTCCTTGTTGTTAATAACGGAAGTGTTTCAGTTAAGTATATCAATGCAGCGGAAGGCTCTGTTGAAAGAGTTATCGGCATGGTTCCCGATATCGTTGATAAGGCAACAGATGTTATCAGCCAGCTCAAGAATAAGGATAACACCGTTGATAACGCAATCAACGACTACATGGCTTCAGGCGAAACGACCGTCTGATAATTTGTATTATTAATTCCGTCTCTCCGCATATATTTTATTATTCAAAATATGTGAGGATGAGATGATTGAAAAAGAGAATAATTGCTTTGTTTGTTGTTTTGACAGCTGTTGTATCGTTTGATTTAACGGCATTTGCAAATATCGGCGTTTCGGCGCAAAGTGCAATTCTGATGTGTGCCGATAACGGCGAGATTCTGTTTTCGAAAAATGCAGAAAAACAGCTTTCAATGGCGAGTACGACCAAAATCATGACCTCGCTTATTGCGCTTGAAGCCTCCATTCCTGATAAAGAGATTACTGTTACAAATGAGATGGTGTCTGTTGAGGGAACATCAATGGGCCTTGTTGCGGGTGACAGCGTTTCAATGGAAGAATTGGTTTACGGAATGCTTCTTCAGTCTGGCAATGATGCTGCAAATACCGTAGCTCATGTTCTCGGCGGAGGGCAGGAAGGCTTTGCAAAGCTCATGAATGCCCGTGCAGCTGAAATCGGCATGAAGAATACAAATTTCGTAACTGCATCAGGTCTTGATGATAAAAACCACTATTCAACCGCTTATGATATGGCACTGCTTGCATGTGAATGTATTGAAAATCCCGAATTTGCCTTTATTTGTTCTCAAAAAAAGGCAAAGCTTACATACGGCAACCCTCCGTATGCACGTACTTTAACAAACCATAACAGGCTTTTGTGGAAGTATTCCGATACGATAGGAATTAAGACAGGCTTTACAAAGAAAAGCGGCAGATGCCTTGTGAGTGCGGCTGAAAGAAACGGTGTAACGCTTGTTGCGGTAACTCTTAATGCCTCCGATGATTGGAATGACCATATTTCAATGTTTGAATACGGTTTTTCAAAATTAAAGGGTATCAATCTCGGCTGTGACTTAAGTGATGTAAGATTGAATGTTGCAGGTGGCGATGAGTCTTCGGTTTCGATAAAGCTTGCATACTGTCCCGAATGGCTTGAGGGTGAAGATTGTAAATGCAGGATTATGCTTAAACCGTTTGAATATGCTCCGATTAAAAAAGATTCCGCTGTCGGTGAAGCTGTGTTTATTTCTGAAAAAGGTATTGTAGATAAAGTACCTTTATTAACAGCTGATGCGGTGTTTTTAAAGCCTGTTACCGAACATGAACAGGAACAGACAAAAGGTTTTCTCGAAAAATTCTTTCGGAAAATTAAAGATTTTTTAAATATTTCAGAGGTGAAATAATTGGCCGATAATAAAATCAGGCTTCAGAAGTTTCTTTCGGAGGCGGGTGTCGCTTCAAGACGCAAAGCTGAAGAAATGATAAGAAACGGTATGGTTAAGGTCAACGGCTCGGTTGCTCAAATAGGTGACAGCATTGACCCGAAAAAAGATACTGTTGTTGTCAAAGGCAAAAAAATCAGAAAAGAAAATAGCCTTCGCTATATTCTTCTCAATAAGCCCAGAGGCTATGTCACAACAACTGATGACGATTTAGGAAGAAAATGTGTGCTTGAGCTTGTATCAGATGTTAAGGAGAGGATTTATCCGGTCGGCAGGCTTGACAGAGTGTCAGAGGGTGCTTTGATAATGACCAATGACGGTGCATTTGCAAACGCAATGATGCACCCCTCAAAGCATGTGCCCAAAACTTACCGAGTAACAGTCCGACCCGGTGTAACAGCTGAGCAGGTTGATATTCTTGCATCGGGAATTGAAATCGACGGCAGAATGACCGCGCCCGCTGATGTTCATGTTCTCTCAAAAGAAGAAGGCAGAGCAGTTCTTGAAATTGTTTTGTATGAGGGCAGAAACAGACAGATTCGTAAAATGTGCGAGGCGCTGAATCTTGAGGTTGCAAGGCTTCGAAGAATTGCAGTTGGTCCCGTAAAGCTCGGTATGCTTCAGACCGGCGAATGGCGTGACCTTATGCCTGCTGAAGTTGAAAGTCTTTTCAAAGCCGCAGGAATGAAGAACGGCGGTGATTTATGATGATAAAATTCATTCCGTATGATGACGGCGGAATTTATGTAATGAAAGCTCTTGAAAACGAAAAGGAACTCGGATTCTGCACCTTTACCGTCAGCGGATTTGATATGAAGTTTGAAACGGTAAGCTGTTCTGACGATATTATTATCGAAGGACTTGCAAGAGCGGCGATGAATTTTGCTGCAAACAGAAATGCATATATTGCAAAAATAAAAAGCGAGCATATGTGTGCCGCTTTCAAAAGACTCGGTTTTTCGGGTGATAATGAACCGAGTGTTGAAATCCCCGAGGCTTTAACTTCGGGCTGCTCATGTTCACACGAAAAACCTTATTAATAGGAGATGTAACCGATGATAAAAAGTATGACCGGCTACGGCAGAGCCCAGCAGCTTGTAGACGGTATGAATATAACAGTTGAAATCAAAAGTGTTAATCACAGATATTTCGAGTTTTCCTCAAAGCTTCCCAGAAACTACGGCTTTCTTGATGAAAAATTAAAAAGCTTTTTCAACGGCAAGCTTACAAGAGGAAAGATGGAGTGCTATGTTCAGATTGAAGCGGTTGAAGAACCCGATACCGTTATTAGCCTCAACCATTCCCTCGTCAAGGGCTATCTTGATGCTTATAAAGAGCTTGCAGAAACCTACGGTCTTGAAAATAACATCAAGGTTTCCGATATTTCAAGAGTGAGCGATATTTTCATGGTTCGCAAACAGGCTGCTGATGAGGATAAAATCTGGAATGCAGTCAGCGTTGTTTCACAGGCTGCTCTTGAAGGCTTTGTTGCAATGCGTGAGCGTGAAGGTGCAAGACTTAAGGCGGATGTGCTTTCAAGGCTTGATGAAATTATCAGCAATGTTGAATATATCGAGGTTCGTTCTCCTGAAACAGTTGCCGAATATAATGAAAAACTTCTCGGCAGACTCAGAGAGCTTCTCGGTGATACACATATTGAAGAACAAAGAATTTTGACTGAGGCTGCAATATTTGCAGACAAAATCGCAGTTGCTGAAGAAACTGTCAGACTCCGCAGTCACATCTCACAGCTCCGTTCTTTCCTTGAGCAGAGCGACGCAGTAGGCAAAAAGATGGATTTTCTTGTTCAGGAGCTCAACAGAGAGGCTAATACCATCGGCTCAAAGGCACAGGATGTCGAAATTGCACGCAGAGTTGTTGCAATAAAGGCGGAAATCGAAAAAATCCGCGAACAGATTCAGAATATAGAATAACGGAGGAAGTGCAATGAAGCTTATAAACATCGGCTTCGGTAATATGGTTAATGCAAGCCGTCTTGTTGCGATTGTCAGCCCTGAATCCGCTCCGATTAAAAGAATTATTCAGGAGTGCAAGGAAAAGGGAACTCTTATTGACGCTACCCACGGCAGACGTACCAGAGCGGTTATTATTACCGACAGCGACCATGTTATCTTAACCTATCTTCAGAGCGAAACCGTTGCCAACAGACTCAATGACGATATGGACGAGCTTGATGAAGAGGAGGATGATGAATAAATGGGTAACGGAATACTTATCATTCTTTCAGGCCCTTCAGGCTCCGGAAAGGATACTGTTCTCAACAAACTTGTTGAAAACCGCGATGATATCAAAATTTCGGTTTCGATGACAACCCGTGAAAAAAGGCAGGGTGAAATTGACGGTTTTCATTATTATTTTGTTGACAGAGAGTATTTTAAAAGAAAAATTTCAGAAGATAAGGTGTTGGAGTTTGCGGAATATGCAGGCAATTTTTACGGAACACCCAAAGCACCTGTTGATGAAATGCTTGCCGACGGCAAGGCTGTTATCCTGAAAATTGAAGTTCAGGGCGCAGAGAAAATCAGGAAGCTCTATCCCAATGTAATCAGTATTTTCCTAATGCCGCCTTCAATGAGAACACTTGAAGAACGTCTCCGAGGCAGAAACAGCGAGGATGAAGAAACCCTCAATCATCGTCTTGTTATTGCACGTGAGGAAATGCGCAGAGCATCCGAATATGATTATATGGTTGTCAACGATACCGTTGAAAATGCAGTTGCAGGTATCGAAATGATAATTAATGCCGAAAGGCTCAAAACATTAAGAAATAAAAAATTGTTAAGTGAGGTAATCAACAATGTTTAATCCTGATTTAAGAGGAGTTCTCAAAAACCATCTCAGCCGCTATTCTCTTGTTACTGCAACAGCAAAAAGAGCAAGAGAAATTTCAGAGCATGCTGAAGAAAACAAAATTATCATGACAGAAAAGCCTGTCAGCGTTGCAATTGACGAAATAATTAAGGGCGAATATGTTATCGTTGAGCCCGAAGAAATCAGAAACATCTGATTAGTTTTTAACTTTAAGCAGGGGAGTGAAATCAAATGAAATATGCAAAGGTAGCGGTTGAAGCCGCAACTTTTACCTTTGATAAAGCGTTTGACTATATCATTCCCGCAGAGCTTGAATCTGCTGCGAAAAAGGGGTGCAGAGTAACCGTTCCGTTTGGTATAAAAAACAAAAAGTGTATTGGTATAATATTTGATGTAACCGAATATTCGGAAGGCAAGAAACTCAAAAAAATTGCTGAAGTGCTTGATGAAAAACCGATTTTAAACGGTGAATTGCTTTCGCTTGCAGAGTGGATTAAAGATAGAACGTTTTGTACTCTTTATGAAGCCGCAAAGGCAATGCTGCCGACGGGTATCAACCATAAGATGGTTGTATCTTATGCGGCAAATTCCGAAATAGAGCCTGAAGTTGCAGATTCACTTGTAGAACCTGAAAAGCAAATATTTTATTATCTTATTCAGCGCGGAATTTATGTTAAATCTGATAGAATTTTCAATGCGCTCGGCATGAAAAATGAGCCAACCGTGCTTTCGGAAATGGCAAAGAAAAAATTGCTTTTCTGCAGTTATGATGCAGTCCGTAATCTCGGTGATTTATCTGTTAAAATGATGCGCCTTTTACCTTGTGATAATCCTAATAAAAAGCTTACTCAAAAGCAAAAGCAGATGGTAGAAGTCCTTGAAGACATCGGAATCGCTTCTGTAAAAGAACTTTGCTATTTTACCGGTCTTACTCCTGCGGTTGCAGATACCCTTGTAAAAAACGGTTTTGCCGAATACTATGAGCAGGAAGTTATAAAGCTTCCCGATTTTGCAAATAAAAAAGGCGAAAGAACGCAGATATCGCTGACTGAAGAGCAAAGCGAAGCTTTTAAAACCCTTTCTGCACTTGCGGGTGAAGATAAGGCATCTGTATCGCTCCTTTATGGCGTTACGGGAAGCGGAAAAACCTCTGTTTATATGAGCGTTATTGATAAGGTTGTCGATTCGGGAAAATCAGTTATAGTGATGGTCCCCGAAATCGGGCTTACTCCGCAGACCCTTGCGTTGTTCTGCAAAAGATACGGCGGAAATATCGCAGTATTTCACAGCGCACTTTCAATCAGAGAGCGGCTTGAACAGTGGAAAAGAGTTAGAAACGGCGAAGCAAAAATAATAATCGGTACACGAAGCGCTGTGTTTGCGCCTGTTGAGAATATAGGACTTATCATTATTGATGAGGAGCAGGAGCATACATATAAATCCGAGCAGACGCCGAGATATAATGCGATTGATGTTGCAAAATACAGAGCGGCATATAATAAATGTCTTCTCTTGCTTGCATCTGCGACACCGAGTGTTGAAAGCTATGCTGCAGCGCAGAGCGGAAAATATAATCTTTGCACACTTTCAAAAAGATACGGAAATGCAGTTTTACCCGAAGTTATAACCGTTGATATGAGAACAGCCGAAAAAGCGCAGGCTAGCAAAGCAATAAGCCGGACTCTTTTTGAAAGCCTGAAAAATAACTTTGAAAACGGCAGACAGTCAATTTTACTTATCAACAGACGCGGTTTCCATACTTTTGCAGCATGCAATTCATGCGGAAGCGTTATATGCTGCCCCCATTGCAGTATTTCAATGACATATCATACTGCTAATAATAGGCTGATGTGTCATTACTGCGGTCATTCCGTTCCGTTTTCAAGTGTCTGCCCCGAATGCGGTGAAAATTCCGTAAGATATTCGGGCTTCGGTACTCAAAAAATCGAAGAAGATTTAAAACATCTTTTACCCGATGCTAAAACCGTAAGAATGGATACGGATTCAACATCAGGCAAGAATTCACATGAAAAGCTTCTGGATAGCTTCGCAAAAGGTGAATACGATATAATGATAGGCACTCAGATGGTTGCAAAGGGACTTAATTTTCCAAACGTAACGCTTGTCGGAGTTGTTTCTGTTGACCAGCAGCTTTATAATGATGATTTTCGCAGCCTTGAAAAGACCTTTTCACTTCTGACTCAGGTTGTCGGACGTTCGGGAAGAGGCGAATATAAAGGTACGGCGATTATTCAGACCTTAACTCCCGAAAATGAAATAATCCGCCTTGCCGCAAAGCAGGACTATGACGCTTTTTTTAAAACCGAAATCAGACTTCGCAAGGCGCTTGTTTATCCGCCCTATTGCGATTTATGTGTTATCGGTATAACGGGAGAGGACGAAACTATCGTAAAATTTGCGGCGAGAGAAACTCTTGATTTATTGAAGAAGTATTCAAACGGCGAATTTAAAGGTGAAAAGATTATTGTTCTTGGTCCGATGCCTGCAAAAGTGGCAAAAGTCAACGAAAAATTCAGGCACCGCCTTATAATTAAGTGCCGCAATACGGCACGTTTCAGAGAAATGATTTCTAAACTGCTTGTTGAAACAGGCAAGGATTCGCGTTTCTCAAAAGTAACGGTTTATGCAGATATAAACCCGGAAAACACATAAAAAGACTAACGCATTTGAAAGGATTGACATTTATGGCAATCAGAAATATCGTCAAAATCGGCGACCCGATTTTGACAAAAAAATCACGTCAGGTAGAAAAATTTGATGCACGTCTCTGGCAGCTTCTCGATGACATGAAAGAAACTATGTATCATGCAAACGGAGTAGGTCTTGCTGCTGTTCAGGTCGGCATTTTAAGAAGAGTTGTCGTTATTGACTGCGGCGACGGATATATTGAACTTATCAATCCCGAGATAACAAGCAGCGAGGGTGAACAGTTTGAAGAGGAAGGTTGTCTTTCTCTTCCGGGTGAATCCGGTGTTACCTGCAGACCTGCTGTTGTCAGAGTCAAGGCTCAGGACAGAAACGGAAAATGGTGCATTTATAAAGGAGAGGGACTAAAAGCACGCTGCTTCTGCCATGAAATTGACCATCTTGACGGAATTGTTTTTACTCAAAAGGTTATTAAAAAGGAGCTTTCCGAATGAGAGTAGTATTTATGGGAACTCCCGATTTTGCAGTTCCCTGTTTACAGAAACTTATAGACTGCGGATATGAGGTGACGGGCGTTTTTACACAACCTGATAAGCCGCAGGGCAGGAAGATGATTTTAACCCCGCCGCCTGTCAAGGTTCTTGCTATGGAAAACGGAATAAAGGTTTACCAGCCGACCAAAATGAGGGATGGGACAGCTCTTGAGATGCTCAAAGAGGCAAATCCCGAGCTTGTTATCGTTGTTGCATACGGAAAGATTCTTCCCAAAGAAATTCTTGAATATCCAAAATATGGATGCATCAATATTCACGCATCTCTTTTACCGAAGCTCCGAGGTGCCGCGCCGATTCAATGGTCAATCATAAACGGATTTGATAAAACAGGTGTTACCTCTATGCAGATGGACGAGGGTCTTGATACAGGTGATATACTCATAATGCGTGAAATTGAAATCGGCGAAAACATGAATGCAGGTGAGCTTCACGATTCTCTTTCAAAACTCGGTGCATCTGTTCTTGAAGAAACAATTGATTTACTTCTCAAGGATGAACTTAAACCCCAAAAACAGAATCATGAAGAATTTACCTATGCTCCGATGCTTTCAAAAGAATTGTCACCTATTGACTGGAATTTGAGTGCAGCGGAAGTTCATAATAAAATAAGAGGACTTTCACCGTGGCCGTCGGCAAATTCAAAACTTAACGATAAAACGGTTAAAATTCATCAAAGTATTCTTGCTCCCGAAAAAGGAACAGCCGCAGGTCAGGTTGTCGAAACAGGTAAACGTCTTGTTGTTTGTTGCGGCGATATGAACTGCATTGAGATATTGAATTTGCAGGCAGAAGGTAAAAAAGCAATGTCTGCCGCTGATTTTATGAGAGGAAATCCGATTGAAAAAGGTGAAATGTTTGAATAAATGTGAAAGGAGTTCAGATTATGCCTTTTTTCTTTTATGATTATTATTACATTATCCTTGTTATTCCCGCTATGCTTCTTGCTGTGTGGGCACAGTTTAAAGTTAAATCAACTTATAACAAATTTTCAAAGGTTGAAAACTCAAGAAGAATAACAGGTGCTTATGCCGCACAGGCAATTCTTACATTCTATGGAATTAACGATGTTAGAATTGAGCAGGTTTCGGGTAAGCTTACCGACCATTATGACCCTAAATCGAAGGTTATCCGCCTTTCCGAGGGAGTTTATGGCAGTTCAAGTATAGCAGCTGTCGGTATTGCGTGCCATGAGGCAGGCCATGCCGCACAACACGCAGAGGATTATAAGCCTATAAAAATAAGAAATTCACTTATTCCCGTTTGCAATATCGGTTCAACTCTCGGCATACCTCTTGCGATTGCAGGTTATTTCTTTGGCTTTGAACCTCTTATTACTGTCGGACTTTTGCTCTATTCGGCAATTGCTCTTTTCCAGGTTGTGACTCTTCCTGTTGAATTTAATGCAAGCCGACGTGCGATTAATGTTATCGAAGAAAGAGGTCTGCTTGTTCAGGATGAAACCGACGGTGCAAAAAAAGTTCTTAAAGCCGCCGCAATGACTTATGTTGCATCAATGATTGTTGCTCTTGCAAACCTGTTAAGACTTGTTTTAAGATTCAACAACAGAAGAAACTGATTTAATTTCCCCGAAAGGATGCTGAAATATGAAAAGTGCGAGGCAGGTAGCGTTTGAAGCGCTTCTTAAAGTACACCGTGACGGAGCGTATTCAAATCTTGCGGTTGACTCACTTTTAAAAGAAAATCATGAGCTTGATGAGCGTGACAGAGCTTTTGTCTGCAATCTTGTTTACGGAACTCTTGACAGACTGATGTTGATTGATTATAACTTAAGTCTTTATCTCAATCAGCCCGTCAGAAAGCTGAAGCCCGAGCTTCACACCATTCTGAGAATGGGTACATATCAGCTTTTGTTTATGGATAAGGTTCCCTCAAGAGCTGCTGTTAATGAAAGCGTGAATCTTGCGAAGGTTAATAAATCTTCCTTTGCTGCTTCGCTTGTCAATGCAGTTCTTCGCCGAGTTTCAGATAACGGATTAAGACTTCCCGACGGTGATGAGAAAGACCCTGATTTTCTTTCGATTAAATATTCCTGCCCCGAATGGATTCTTTCACTTTGGATTGATGCTTACGGATTTGAAAATGCGGTTGCTCTTGCCGAAAAGGCACTTGAAGCTCCAAATGTCGTAATCCGTGTAAACACCGTAAAAACCTCTACCGACGAGCTTGTCTGGAAGCTTGCGGAGGAGGGTGTTATTTCTGAAAAGACAGATATTGCAAAGGATGCCTTGATTTTAAGTAATACGGGCTCTGTAGAAGAGCTTGAAGCTTATAGGGAAGGTCTTTTCCATGCGCAGGATCTTGCATCGCAGATTTGCTGCAAAGCTCTTGACGCAAAAGCAGGTGAAACCGTTTTTGATATGTGCTCTGCTCCCGGCGGAAAGGCATTCACAATTGCCCAGACAATGGATAACAAAGGCATATTAAGAGCTTTTGATGTTTACCAGTCAAGAGTTGACCTCATAAAGAACGGAGCAAACAGACTCGGGCTTCAGAATGTTTTTGCTTATCTTTCGGATGCATCTATTTTTAACGAGAACTACGGAGTTGCCGACAGAGTTCTGTGCGATGTTCCGTGTTCGGGTCTTGGCATCATCAGAAGAAAGCCTGAAATACGCTTCAAGAGCCGTAATGATATTGACAATTTACCTGAATTGCAGTATCGTATATTATGTAATTCTGCGAGATATCTTAAGGACGGCGGTCGTTTGGTTTATTCAACCTGTACGCTGAATCCCAAAGAAAATTCCGAGGTGTGTGACAGATTTCTTGCAGAGCACCCCGAATTTTCAGCGGTTAAAATAATGCCCAATCTTCCAAGATACAGTGATAAAGATAAATACCTTACTCTTATGCCTCATATTCACTCAACAGACGGATTCTTTGTTGCCGCTTTTTGTAAAGATGGAGGTAACAGATGAGCCGAGATATTCTTTCAATGACTTTTGAGGAGCTTTCGGCAGAATTTTCAGCTTTAAACATACAGAAATTCCGCGCAAAGCAAGTTTATGAGTGGCTCCACCGACATCTTGTATCCGATTATGACGAAATGTCAAACCTGCCCAAAAGCCTGCGCGAGGAGCTTTCCGAAATGTTTCCTTTATATACCTGCAAGATAGCCAGAAAGCAGGTTTCGAAGCTTGACAATACGGTTAAATATCTTTTTGAATTGCATGACGGCGACTTTGTTGAAAGTGTTGTTATGAAATATAAATACGGCTACACAATCTGCGTTTCCTCGCAGGTGGGCTGTAAAATGGGCTGTGCGTTTTGTGCATCAACCCTTGGCGGCTTTAAAAGAAGCCTTTTGCCCGGTGAAATTCTTTCGCAGCTTTATATAGCGCAAAAAGACCTTGGAGAAAGAATTTCTCATATTGTTCTTATGGGTATGGGTGAGCCGCTTGATAATTACGATAATGTTATGAGATTTTTGACACTTATAACAGATGAAAAAGGACTCAATATTTCAATGAGAAATATTTCCCTTTCAACCTGCGGAATTGTTCCGAAAATCAGCGAAATGCTTGATAAGCATTTGCAGCTTACGTTATCAATTTCCCTGCATGCGCCGAGCGATGAGCTCCGCAGCAGGATAATGCCGATAAATAAAAAGTATTCCGTTGATGAGCTTTTGCGCATTTGTCGAAAGTATGCATCGGAAACCTCAAGACGCATTTCGTTTGAATATGCGATGCTTGCAGGTGTTAATGATTCCGATGAATGCGCAGTATTGCTTGCATCAAAGCTTAAAGGGATGCTTTGTCATGTAAATCTTATTCCGGTCAATGAGGTCGCTGAAAGCCCGTTTAAACCGAGCAGCCATGAGAGAGTTGAGCGATTTGTTGAAATTCTCGGTAAGAGCGGAATAAATGCAACTGTCCGAAGAAAGCTCGGTTCAGATATTGATGCTTCGTGCGGTCAGCTCAGACAAAAGGAAAACAGTAACCGAAAGAAGGGAGTTGAATAGTATGAAAATTGCTGCAAGAACAGACAAGGGCGTTGTCCGAGATAACAATCAGGATTCATATACAGCATGTGAGCTTGAAGGCGGAGCTGTGCTTGCCATTGTTTGTGACGGTATGGGCGGTGCGGCTGAAGGTGCTCTTGCAAGCTCCGAGGCGGTTAGGTTGATTAAAGAAAGAATTGCCGAAAGATTTTTAAGCGATATGAGTGACCTTTCAATTAAAAGTCTGCTTATATCTGCAATTGAAAATGCAAATAAACATATCTATAATCTTTCAAAAACTGATGAAAGCTATGAGGGTATGGGTACTACCGCGGTTGCTGTGATTATTGCAAATTCTTACGTTTATATTGCTCATGCAGGCGACAGCCGTGCTTATAAGATTTCTGATGAAAAGCTTATTCAGCTCACCCGTGACCATTCTATTGTTCAAAGGATGATTGAAAACGGCGAAATTACTGCAGAAGAAGCTACCGATCATCCCAGCAAGCATATAATTACAAGGGCTTTGGGTGTTGATGACGAAATTAAAACTGATTTTTGTCAGGAAATGTTCGATGATGGTGAAATATTGATCCTTTGTTCCGACGGTTTGACAAATTATTCAAAACCCGATGATATATTAAGACTTACAAGCGACGGCTGCTATTATAAATATGCTGACAGACTTGTTAATCTTGCAAATCAAAACGGTGGCGGTGACAATATAACCGTTGTTGCTGTTGCATATTAATCATTAATTTGACTTGTAATTTTGAAAGGATTGTTTATATATGGATAATTACACCGGCAAAAGACTTGACGGACGATATGAAATCCAGGAAGTTATCGGCGTAGGCGGTATGGCTGTTGTCTATAAGGCTTATGATAATATTGATGACAGAACCGTTGCTGTCAAAATTCTCAAGGATGAATATCTTGCAAATGAAGAGTTCCGCCGCAGGTTCAAGAATGAATCAAAAGCAATTGCTGTTCTTTCGCATCCGAACATTGTTAAGGTTTTTAACGTCAGCTACGGCGACAGACTTCAGTATATTGTCATGGAGCATGTTGAGGGTATAACTCTTAAGGAATATATCGAGCAGCAGGGCAGACTCGGAATAAAAGAAACCGTTCATTTCACAATTCAGATTCTCCGTGCTTTGCAGCATGCACATGATAAGGGTATTGTTCACAGAGATATCAAGCCCCAGAACATAATGCTGCTTTCAAACGGTAATATTAAAGTTACTGATTTCGGAATCGCAAGATTCAGTTACAGCGATACTAAAACAATGACAGACAGCGCAATTGGCTCTGTTCATTACATCAGCCCCGAGCAGGCGAGAGGTGATACAACCGATGACAGAGCAGATATATATTCTGTTGGTGTTGTTATGTATGAGATGCTGACAGGTCAGCTTCCCTTCCAGTCAGATAACTCTGTATCTGTTGCTCTTATGCAGCTTCAGAGCGATCCCAAACGACCCAGAGAAATCAACAGCAGTATTCCGGTCGGTCTTGAGCAGATTGTCATGCACGCAATGCAGAAGAATACAAAAGACAGATATCAGTCTGCAGCTGAAATGCTACTTGATATTGAGGAGTTTAAGAGAAATCCTACCATTCGATTCCAGCGTGATTATTTTGTGGATACAGATCCTACAAAGTTTGTTTCCAAAAAGCCGTCTGTACCAGCACAGCCTGCTATTAAAACACCTGTTGCTCCGCAGTCTCCTGTTTATGAGGAATATGATGATGCGGAAGAGGATTCAAAGAAGGGTAAGGGCGGATTAATTGCAATCGGTGCGGTTATCGGTCTTTTGGTAATTTCTCTTGTTGCATTTGCTTTTATGTATTTCTTTACAGATGTTTTCAGAGGCAACACCCTTGTTGTTCCGAAATTTGTCGGTTATAACTATGAAACAGATATTAAGGATAACAGTGAATATTCCGATTTCCGATTTGAGATAAGCACTATTTCAAACAGCGCGTATGCAAACGGAACGGTATTTGATCAGGAGCCTGACAACGGTCAGAAGGTTACCAAAGATAACAATGTGATTCAGCTTGCAATCATTCAGAATGAACAGAAAGTTGTTATTCCCGATGTTGTTGGTTACGGACATGAGCTTGCAGTTCAGACTCTTAAAAATAAAGGCCTCACCGTTAAGCTTACACCTATGTTAAGTCTTACGGAGGATTTTGGAAATGTTATTAAAACGGATCCCGAAGCAGGCGATGAGGTTGACAGCGGCTCTGTAATCATTGTTTTCTATGCAAGCAGCGAGGATTTGATTGAAGTTCCCCAAATTGCTAATGTCGGTTTGGATATTGAAACTGCACGTCTGCTTCTTGAATCCGGTCAGCTTACAATGGATCCCACCATTAAAGAAGAGAACAGCAGTGAGCCTGCAGGTACTATTATCAGCCAGTCACCTGAAGCAGGCGAAAAGGTAATGCCTAACAGCAAGGTTGCAATCGTAGTCAGCAACGGTATTCCTGCTTCCAGCATTGCAACAATTGAAATGAATCTTCCCTCATCAGGCTCAAGAGGCAGTTTTGAGGTTTTTGTCAATAATGAGTCGGTCATGAGTAAATCTTTGCTTCTTGATGGCAGCATTTATCCCTTCCAAATCGAAGGCAGTGGTGAAAATGCATCGGTGAAGATTTATATTGATAACAAAGAATATTATACATGTATCATTGATTTTACAAAGAATCCTGCTGTTGTCACAAAGGGAACTTATACACAGTCATCCATGCAGGGTGTTCGCAGACAGATGCCTTCTGTTGTCGGAATGTCGATGAATCAGGCAATCAGTCAGTTAAGATCAAGCGGATTTAATGTTAACAATATTCATATTGCTTATCAGACCGTATATACAGATGCAGATAACGGTGTCGTTCTTTCACAGACACCTTCCGCAACCTCATCGGGTATTATGGGTATAACACAGACTTATGATATAAATACTGAAATTACTCTTGTTATAGGACAGAAGGACGGAATTTGATTAAATGCCGAAACTTGACGGAATTATAATAAAAGGAATCGGCGGCTTCTACTATGTTGAAGCCGCCGGTGAGATATATGAATGCAAGGCAAGGGGGGTATTTCGAAAATCCGGAATAAAGCCGCTTGCAGGTGACCGTGTTTCAATCAGCGTTAATGATAACGCCGAAAATACAATTGATGAAATATATGAGAGGTCATCTCTTCTTCAAAGACCTCCGGTTGCCAATGTTGACAGACTGTTTATCGTTTCATCCGTCTGTGAGCCTAAACCGGTTCTTCTGATAATTGACAGATTGACCGCTCTTGCTGTAAATAAAGGAATTGAACCCGTTGTAATTTTTACGAAGAATGACCTTGAAAATGCTGATGAATATATTGATATTTATAAGAAAGCGGGAATCAAGGCTTTTTCGGTTTCATGTGTAACGGGTGAAGGCGTTGACTCTGTAAAAGCAGAGCTTAAAAATCATATAAGCGCATTCTGTGGCAATTCGGGTGTCGGAAAATCTTCATTGCTTAATGTAATTGACCCCGAATTATCATTAAAGACAGGTGAGATAAGCGACAAGCTCGGCAGAGGCCGCCATACAACCCGCCACAGCGAGCTTTTTAAGGTTGAAGGCGGATATGTTGCGGATACTCCCGGATTCTCTTCTTTTGATGCTGATGAAACAGAACTTATTCTGAAGGAAGACTTGCCTTATGCTTTCAAGGAATTTGAAGATTATATCGGCAAGTGCAAGTTTTCAACATGTTTGCATATAAAAGATAAAGGATGCAGAATTGTTCAGGCTGTTGAAGAGGGGGATATTCCTAAAAGCCGACATGAGAGCTACTGTTCAATGATAGAGCAAGCAAAAAACATCAAAGAATGGGAGCTTAAAAAGAAGTAACGAAAAACTTCACCGCTGATTATACTGTAATGAGCAAAGGCTCAAGCTGTATCTTCGGGCGGTGATTTTTTGAGATATGTATCTAAAGGGTCTGTTTTAATTGCGTTTGCAGTCGGAATGATTGTTGCGGCGCTTTTTCCATACACTTTGGCAATTCTGATAATTGCTGCAGTTATGATTCTTGCCGGTCTGAGTCTTTGCAGATTTTACTGAAAGGGAGGACACGGATGAAAATCGTTGTTATTCGCAGTCCTAAAGCGCTGCGAGGCATATTGAGAATGGTGTTTGGAATAAAAAAACAGGAAAATGTAACATAAACTTTTTAATTGAAAGGCTGAATGTTAAATGTCAAGGACAGTTAAAAATTTAACCTTTTCGGCAATGTTCCTTGCGCTGTGCATGGTATTGCCTGTTATTACCGGTGGAATACCTCAAATCGGAAACGCTCTTTCTCCAATGCATATTCCCGTTTTCCTTTGCGGGTTTATCTGCGGATGGCAATACGGAGCATCAATCGGTTTTGTTGCTCCGCTGATGAGAAGCATAATCTTTTCGAAGCCTGTAATGTATCCTGCAGCTGTTGGGATGTCGTTTGAGCTTGCTGCATACGGATTAATCTGCGGTGTTTTATATAAGGTTCTTCCGAAGAAACCTGTTTATATTTATATCGGATTAATTATTTCGATGCTTGGCGGGCGTATGGTATGGGGAATTGCCCGATACATCATGGCGGGTTTAAGCGGATCTGAATTCAGTGTTTCAATGTTTGTTTCCGGAGCCTTTACAACGGCTCTTCCCGGAATTATCTGTCATTTGATAGTTGTACCGTTAATTATAATGGTATTTGAAAAAAGAATTTTTATAAAAAATCGGCAGTTCATTTGAACTGCCGATAATTTTTTAATATTCAAGTGAGCCTTCAAAAACAAGCTTAGTTGAGCCTGTGAGGTAAACTCCTTCATCACTATAATTAACAATGAGGTCACCGCCGCGTACCTTAACGGTGATATCGGTATTCTTCTTGCAGAAACCGTTTTCAACTGCTGCAACAACTGCTGCGCATGCACCTGTGCCGCAGGCAAGAGTTTCACCGTTGCCGCGTTCCCAGACTCTCATTTTGAGTGTGGTTTCATTAACAACTCTTACAAATTCGGTGTTTACTCTGTGAGCGAAAATATCAGCCTTTTCAAACTTAGGGCCGACCTTCTCAATCTCGATTGTGTCAACTCTGGGAACAAAGATTACACAGTGGGGGTTGCCCATTGAAACGCAGGTTATTCTCTGTTCTTCACCGTTGATGGATACAGGGTAATCAATGAATTTGTTTGTGTCGATAGTGCTGGTAACGGCATTTTCAAGGTCTGCCTTGCCCATGTTAGCACAGACAGAGCTTACCTTGCCGTTCATTGTGTAAAGCTCAACGCTCTTAACGCCGCTTGCTGTTTCGATGGTTACTGTTTCGGTATCGACATAGCCTTTGTCATAAACGTACTTTGCAACCGAACGCATTGCGTTTCCGCCCATTCTGCCTTCGCTGCCGTCAAGATTGAATACTCTCATCTTAACCTGTGCAACATCTGACTTTTCAACAAGAACAACGCCATCGCTGCCGACTCCGTGATTTCTATCGCAAAGGCTTACGCAGAGGCTTTCAGGGCAGGTGATTGAATTGTCAAAGTTTTCTATAACAATGTGGTCATTGCCTGATGCATCCATCTTAACAAAGTTAAGAGTCTGTCTTTCGGAGCGCATATTGTTGATGTCAACAAGCTCTGTATTCTGCTGATTAAAGCGGCTTGCAATGATGTCCGCAAGTGCGTTTGCAGTATCAAGAGAAGTGATGCAGGCAATTGAAAGCTGGATTGCACGTCTGTGAAGAGCAATGTAATCGCCCATTGTTGAATCCTGAAGAGCGCCCGTATAAACGACATAGTCTATCTTGCCGCTTTCAAGAAGCTTGTAGATTTCAGAGTTATCATCATATCTGCTGTTAACATATTCAACATCAATGCCAAGCTGTGAAATAGCATCAGCTGTTTCTTTTGTTGCATAAATATTAATCTTGAGGTCATCAAGCTTCTTTGCAAGCGAAACGGCGTCAAGCATATCATGACTGTCAACACTCAAAAGAATGCCGATGTTCTTTTCTGCTGTGGGAAGCTGAATTTTGAAGCCTGCTGATGTAAGACCTTTATAAAGAGCCTCTGCAGTAGTTTTACCGATACCGAGAACTTCACCTGTTGACTTCATTTCAGGACCGAGGATTGAGTTAACATCCGAAAGCTTTTCAAATGAGAATACGGGAACCTTAACTGTATAATAGGGGGGAGTCTTATAAAGACCTGTACCGTAGCCGAGATCTTTGAGTGACTGACCAACCATAACCTTTGAAGCAATGTCAACCATCGGAACACCCGTAACCTTGCTGATATAGGGAATAGTTCTTGATGCTCTGGGGTTAACTTCAATAACATAAAGCTGGTTGTGATAAATCAGATACTGAATGTTAACAAGACCCTTTGTGCCGAGAGAAAGAGCAAGTTTTTCGGAAACATCACAAATATTCTCGCGCATTTTATCGTTGAGATTATAGGGCGGATAAACAGCGATGGAGTCGCCGCTGTGAACACCTGCACGCTCAACGTGTTCCATAATACCGGGGATAAGAACATCCTTGCCATCAGAGATAACGTCAACCTCAAGTTCAGTACCCATCATGTATTTATCAACAAGAACGGGGTTTTCAATTTCGCCTGAAAGGATGATGTCCATGTAACGTTCAACATCTGCATCCTCATGGGCAATTGTCATATTTTGACCGCCGATAACATATGAGGGACGGAGAAGAACGGGATATCCGAGAGTGTTTGCAGCATTGAGAGCCTCCTGCTTTGTCATAACACCCATGCCCTTGGGTCTGCGGATTGCAAACTTTTCAAGCAGTGCATCAAAGCGTTCTCTGTCTTCTGCTGTATCAATACCATCAGCCGAGGTGCCGAGGATTGTAATTCCGTTTTCGTCAAGGAACTTTGTAAGTTTGATAGCTGTCTGACCGCCGAATGCAACAACAACGCCAATGGGCTTCTCAACCTTGATGATGTTCATAACATCTTCAGGAGTAAGAGGCTCGAAATAGAGTCTGTCTGCAGTGTCATAGTCTGTTGAAACGGTTTCTGGGTTGTTGTTGATAATAGCAACCTCATAGCCGAGTTCTTTAAGTGTCCATACACAGTGAACCGATGAATAGTCAAATTCAATACCTTGACCGATTCTGATGGGACCCGAACCGAGAACGATGATTCTTTCCTTATCGCTTTTTTCAAGGAAGGGACGTGCTTCGCATTCCTCGTCATACACAGAGTAGAAATACGGAGCGGCGACAGGGAAATTAGATGAGCAAGTGTCAACAATCTTATATGATGCTTCCTTGTGTGCAGGCAGTTCGCTGACGCCCGAAAGACGCTTAAGAGCAGCATCTGTATAGCCGTAAAGTTTACCCTGATTATAAAGCTCAACGGTCATGTTGCCATTTTCAATTGCCTTTTCGTAATCGGCAAGATTCTTGAGCTTAAGAAGGAACCATTCGGTAATCTTTGTAATATCGTGAATTTCTTCAATTGACATACCGCTCTTGATTGCTTCAAAAACAGAGAAGAGACGCATGTCATCAGTGTTTTTAAGTCTGTCTATAAGGGGAGCTTTTGTTTTGGGAGCGGAGTTGAGAGTATCGAGTGAAATTTCAGCGCCTCTTACAGCCTTCATGATTGCATTTTCAAATGTAGGACCGATGGACATAACCTCGCCGGTTGCTTTCATCTGAGTACCGAGCTGACGGCTTGCATTAACGAATTTGTCGAAAGGCCACTTGGGAAGCTTAACAACGATGTATTTAACATCGGGTTCAAACTTTTCGCAGTTAAGACCTGTTTCTTCGTTCTTGATTTCATCAAGAGTAATGCCGAGAGCAAGCATTGCAGTTACCTTTGCAATGGGGTAGCCTGTTGCTTTACTTGCAAGAGCAGATGAACGTGAAACTCTGGGATTAACTTCGATAACAGCGTAGTCCATGCTGTTGGGATCGAGAGCGAACTGACAGTTACAGCCGCCGATGATGCCGAGTGCATCAACAATATCAAGAGATGCTTTACGGAGCATCTGGAATTCTTCGTCTGTAAGTGAAAGAGCGGGAGCGGCAACAATACTGTCGCCTGTATGAATGCCTACGGGGTCAAAGTTTTCCATGCTGCAGACTGCGATGCAGTTGCCTGCACTGTCACGCATGGTCTCAAACTCAATTTCCTTCCAGCCAAAGATGTATTTTTCAACAAGTACCTGGGTGATTGGGGAAAGGTCAAGACCTGTTTTGGCAATGACTGCAAGCTCTTCTGCGTTGTTTGCAACGCCACCGCCGCCACCGCCGAGGGTGAATGCAGGGCGGATGATGATAGGATATCCGATTTTTTCTGCAATTTCAAGAGCAGTATCAACATCGTTTGCAATTTCAGAGGGAATAACAGGCTGATTTATTGATTCCATGGTATCTCTGAACATTTTTCTGTCTTCTGCCTTATCAATGGCTTCGGCATTTGTTCCGAGAAGCTTAACACCCATTCTGTCAAGATAGCCGTCTTTGCTCAGCTGCATAGCGATTGTCAGACCTGTCTGACCGCCGAGACCAGCAAGAAGGCTGTCGGGCTTTTCTTTTTCAATGATTCTCTTAACTGTTTCAGCAGTAAGCGGCTCAAGATAAATCTCATCCGCAAGAGCTTTATCGGTCATGATTGTTGCCGGGTTTGAGTTTACAAGAACAACGTCAAGACCGGCATCTTTGAGAACTCGACATGCCTGGGTTCCCGCATAGTCAAATTCGGCAGCCTGTCCGATAACGATGGGACCGGAACCGATAACCATGACTTTTTTAATATCTTTATTGATTGGCATTTTAATACCCCCTTGTATTGATTAATCCTTGAGAAGCTTAACGAGAACTGCTTTCTGAGCGTGAAGTCTGTTTTCTGCTTCTTCGAAAATTTCCTTTGCATGTTCTTCAAACACCTTATTGGTGATTTCCTCTTCACGGTGAGCGGGGAGACAGTGAAGAACCATTGCATCGGGATTTGCAACAGCCATAACGCTGTCATTTATCTGATAGCCTTCGAAAATCTTCTTTCTTTCTTCGGCTTCACTTTCCTGTCCCATTGATGCCCAGACATCGGTGTAAAGAACATCTGCACCTTTGGCAGCTTCAAGGATATCAGGTGTGCATGTGAAATCGCCGTTTTCAGCAGCCCACTTCATAATTTCAGCGTCAGGCTTATAGTTTTCGGGGCATGCAATGCTGACTGACATTCCCATTTTGATACCGCCGACGATGAGAGAGTTTGCCATGTTATTTCCGTCGCCGATATAGCAAAGCTTGTTGCCTTTGATACCGCCCTTGAACTCACGGATTGTCATGAGGTCTGCAAGCACTTGGCACGGATGACAGTAATCGGTAAGACCGTTGATGATGGGGATTGAACCGTACTCGGCAAGAGTTTCAACGTCACTCTGGTCAAAGGTTCTTATCATGATTCCGTCGAGATAACCCGACAGAACTCGTGCTGTATCATTTACAGGCTCTCCTCTGCCAAGCTGAATATCATGTGAGCTGAGGAAAAGAGCCATACCGCCGAGGTCATACATGCCAACCTCAAAAGAAACTCTTGTTCTGGTGGATGATTTTGCAAAAATCATACCGAGGGTTTTGCCTTTAAGATGGTGGTGTTCAATTCCGTTTTTCTTTTCGTATTTGAGCTGATCGGCAAGATTAAGAATCTCGTTGATTTCATTGGTGCTCAAATCCATAAGCTTGAGTAAATGCTTCATATATGCCTCCAAAAACAATTATTAACTAAATCAGATTATATTCAATAAATTATAACATATAAATTTATATTTTTAAATCCCTTATTTAAAAAAAGTTGTAATTTTTTGCAAAAAAAATACCGCCATCAAAAAAGATGACGGTTAAATAATAAAACAAAAACGGGAGTAAAACCTGTTGCACTCTGAGCGCAGCAGGTTGAAATGATATCTGATTTTACAAAAAGGCTGATCATTGTTTTTCTCCCATAAATTCAATAATCGGAAAGTTCTGTTCCGATGAAAATCCCGAAACATTAAAAAGAATGAGTGTTGCGTTATATTCAGAAGGATTGATTTCCTTGATTTGTGTATGTGAACAGTATCTCGGGTCAACAACTGTTATTTCCGAAAAATGCTCTGCAATAAAAGGGATGATACAGTTTGCATAGCTGTCTTTAATAATTAAAAGCTTTTTTTTGACTTCGCTATCGTCGTTTTTTACGGTGCAGATTCCGTGATTGCCCGAAAGAAAATAGGAATACTTATCTTTTTCATTAAGAAATTCATTAAAATAAAGTCCGTTGTATTCTTTATCTTTAATTATAAGCCTGAAATTCGTATCTGATTTGTATACTTTTATTATATCGGGCTTGATTTTTTCGTTGAGTGTTTTTGAATATAAAGTGCCTTTGAAATTATCAGAAACAGTTGAAATCTGAATGGTATTCTTTGAAAAGGGAACAATTCCGAGGGTATCCGAAAGCTTTAAATATGCTTCATATGCAGCATCGGTTGTCCAATGATGGTCGGTACGGTAAAAGGCATAGTCAATGCTACATATTTCCCGGGAAACATCAATTTTTTCAATCCCGTTCAGTTTTTCAAAACAGTATTCAGTATACTCCGATTCGCTTGTTACGTCAAGATATGAAGGCAGTTTTTCTTTGAATTTTTCCTGCGCCGTTACAATAGGCATAAAATAAAAAGGAGTATCCGGATTTTTTGCCTTTAGCTTGTTGAGCGATGCAATATTTCTGTCAGTTAAAGTGTAATTAATACCCTTGAATGTTTGAATAAGATATCCGTCATTTTCAATAACACCGTTTATTTCTGTTTTACCGAGTGCTTTTTCAATTGAATTTTTCACCTTGATAAAGCTTTCTCTTAAAATAAAATGGTCGGAAAAATAATCTGACATGCCATTCATAAAGGAACGGCTTTTCCAGTTTTCAAGGCTTAATTCAGGAAATTCTGCAAGAATTTTATTTTCGTTGTAACTGACCGTTTCTTTTTCTCCGAATAAAGTGAAAATGGGAATTATTAAAATAACAACAAAAAATACGGTAATTCTGATAACCTTTGTTTTCATTGCTTTCTCCTAAAAATTAAAATATAAAAACGGATTATACGATGCGTCAACAAGATATGCTATGCAAGCTGCCATTCCTGCTGCTTCTCCGGTTAAACATAAACCGTCGAGATTACGATTTTCAGTTATTCTGTTCCACATTTTCAGCGGAAGACCTGTTGAAGTTATGGCTGCAATAATCAAAATTAAGGAATAATTTTGAAGTATATTGAGTGTTGTGGTGTTGAAGAAAATTCCTGATGCACCAAACAATGAGCCTATAAATTCAAGCTCTGCAGCCGGGGAGTATATCTCGAAAATTACCCAGCCGATAATTACTGCAAGAATGGTATATATTCGTGTCACTATTGACGGCAGATTCTTGATAACCGATGCAAAAACGAATTTTTCAAGTATAAGCAGAATACCGTAATATACGCCCCATATAACAAAATTCCAGCTTGCACCGTGCCAAAGACCCGTTAAAAACCAGACAATTAGCAGATTGCGTATTGTTTTTGCTTTTCCGTTTCTGCTTCCGCCGAGAGGGAAATATACATAGCTTTTAAACCATCCGCCGAGAGTCATATGCCATCTGCGCCAGAATTCGCTGACTGTTTTTGAATTGTAAGGATAATCGAAGTTTTGCGGGAAATTAAAGCCAAGCATTTTTCCAAGTCCGATTGCCATGTCGCTGTAACCTGAAAAATCAAAGTATATCTGAAGGGTAAATGCAATTATTCCAAGCCATGCGGTTGTGGCAGGTAAATCATAATAATCTGTTTCTTTAACAGTTGTCCAAAGCTCGCCGACAGAGTTTGCAATCAGGACCTTTTTGCACAGACCGCAGATAAAAACGGATATTCCTTTGCTTATTGCATCAATATCAATTTTTCTGATTTCAAGTTCTCTTGAAACATCTTCGTAACGGACTATCGGACCTGCAACGATCTGCGGGAACATTGTTACGAATGCAGCAAAATCAACAAAGCTTTTCTGAACGCTGATATTTTTGCGGTATAAATCAATTGTATAAGACATTGACTGAAACGTGAAAAAACTGATACCGACAGGCAGAGGAAGATTGGGATTTCTTAACGAAAGATTAAAAACAGAGTTAAACGAATCAACAACCAGTCCGCTGTATTTGAATATGCCGAGTAAAGTCAGATTCATAACCACCGAAACGATAAGTGCCGATTTTCTGACTGTCGGGTTGGCATCACACTTATCCATGACTCTTCCTGCAATATAGTCAATAAGAGTTGACAAAACCATTATCAGTACATAGACGGGTTCACCCCAAGAATAGAAAAGAAGACCTGAAAAAAATAAAACTGCATTTTTAAACCTGAAAGGAACTGCATAATAAATCAGCAGTGTTACAGGTAAGAACATAAACATAAATATGGGTTCAGAAAAAACCATAATCTATTTTCTCCGATAAATTTTATTAATGATATTCTATAATATACTAAATAATAAATCAATATTTAATCGGTAACAGCTTTATAACAAATTATACCGAATTTAATTAAAAATAACCAAAAGCACGGCACCGATGAAAAAAGCGGTACCGTGCTGATAATTATTTAAGTCTGTCTGCAATTATGCCCTTAACGGTTTCGAGAACCTTATCAAGCTCAACCTTAAGGCTTATTTCTTTATCTCTTGTAACAATTTCGCAAACACCGTCTTTAAGATTTCTGGGGCTTACGATAACTCTGACGGGAACACCGAGAAGGTCAGCATCGGAGAACATTGCGCCGGGTCTGATGTTTCTGTCGTCATAAATAACTTCCATTCTGTTGTCGAGCATCTTCTGATAAAGGTTATCCGAAACGCCTCTGCATTCATCATCATCTGCTCTTAAGCAGCAAATCTGAACATGCCAGGGTGCGATTGACATGGGCCAAATCGGACCGTATTCGTCATGATGTGCTTCACAAACCGATGCAGCAAGTCTGCCGACACCGATGCCGTAGCAGCCCATGATGGGATACTGAAGGTTGCCTTCACTGTCAAGATATTGCATGCCCATTGATTTTGTGTATTTTGTGCCAAGCTGGAAGATATTGCCGACTTCGATACCTCTTGAGATACTGATTGCAGGCTTGCCGCACTTGGGGCAGATGCCGCCTTCCTTGATTTTTGCAAGGTCGATGTATTCAACTTCGCCGATATCTCTGCTGATTTTAAGACCTTTGTAGTGGTGGTCAAGCTGGTTTGCTCCGCATGAAAGATTGTGTGTGTTTTCGAGTGACTTATCATAAAGGACAGTAAACTTTTCGTTATCAAGTTTGTAAGGACCGATGAAACCTGCGAAAAGTCCGCATTCATCTGTGATTACAGCGGGATGAACAGCTTCACCAAGATAGTTTGTAAGTTTTGTTTCGTTTATATCAAGGTCTCCTCTGACGAAAATAACAACATATTCGTCGGTCATGTTCTTTTGGTATACAACAGCTTTACAGGATTCCTCAAGAGGAGTTTTAAGGAAGTTGCAAATGTCGTCAATTGTATGGATATCCGGTGTGTAAACAAGCTCAAGTTCGTTTGATTCACCTTCAATTTTGTTTTCAATTATGCTTTCAGCAGCTTCCATGTTAGCTCTGTAATCGCATTCTGAGCAAACTGCGATTGAATCTTCGCCGATGGGAGAAAGAAGCATATATTCATGGGAAATACTGCCACCCATCATGCCCGAATCCGATGCAACGGTGATAACCTCGGGAATGCCTGCTCTTGCAAAAATGCGCTCATATGCCTTGTAGCAGATGTCGTAATATCTTTCAAGATCCTCCTGCGAGGTATGGAAAGAATATGCATCTTTCATAGTAAATTCACGGACTCTGATAAGACCGCCTCTGGGACGTGCTTCATCACGGAACTTGGTTTGTACTTGATAAATCATGAAGGGATATTTTGTATAACTATTGGCATATTCTCTGACAAGCTGAACAGCAGCTTCTTCATGAGTCATACCAAGAACCATGGGAGCGTCGTTTCTGTCCTTGAAACGCATAAGCTCGCTTCCGATGCTTTCGTATCTGCCTGATTCTGCCCAGAGAGATGCAGGCATAACAACGGGAAACTGTACTTCCTGACCGTCAATGGCGTCCATTTCTTCTCGGATGATGTTTTCAATTTTTCGTGTGATTCTTCTCAACGGCATGAAGGATGAATAAATTCCGTTTGCAACGCCTTTCATGTAGCCGCCTCTGAGCATAAGTGCATGGCTGTCAATGACGCAATCAGAAGGCTTTTCTTTAAAACGTTCGCCTGCAAGTTTGTCGATTTTCATTAATTTTTACCTCCAATAAAAAATGTCCCGAAGCCCAAAGGCTCGGGACAAACAATAATAGTCTGCGGTACCACCCGAGTTCAGATTAATAATCTGCTCTCATAATCCGGTAACGGCGGAAATCCGGCGATGCTTACTTTGTTTCGGCATGCTGCTCAAAGATGGGTTCAGCAATAAGGAATAAGAGCTTTCACCTGCCGCTCTTTCTCTGAAAAATCATTAATGCTTACTTTTTCTTGTCAATGCATTTAAATATCGTTTAGTATTCTACAATAAAAATTTATGAATGTCAATGTTTTATTTTTTTTGCAAATCAAATCATCCAATAATACATGATAAATGTTTGCAAAATGTAAAAAAATAACACAATATATGTTTTTTGTTTAGTGGTTAATGTTGCATATTTTATTGATTTGTTCTTTTATTTGTGATAACATAAGTATGAAAACAAAATTTACTGATTTTGTATAATTTTAGTTATTGTGAATGGGGGTCTATTAATGGGCGGCGGAGTCAGCGTTGTAACAGGCGGTAAAGGCCATGTCGGATTTGCTTTGGTCAGAGAATTGGCAGACAAAGGAGAAAAAATCCGTTTGCTTCTTCGCTCTGACAGCCCCGTTTTTGATGGCATTGAATGTGAAAAGGTAATGGGTGATATCTGTGACTATGATATTCTTGAAAAAGCTTTTGAAGGTGCAGAAACCGTATACCATGTTGCCGGTGTTGTTGATATCAGCGGGACAAAGGATAAGCAGGTCTGGGCTGTTAATGTTGAGGGAACAAAGAATGTAGTTGAAGCTTGCAAGAAAACAGGTGTTAAGAACCTCATATATGTTTCTTCGGTTGATGCAGTCTATGTTGATGATTCTATGGATATCATTAGTGAAACTGATGTTTTTGATCCCGACAGACTTGAAGGTGCTTATGCAAAATCAAAGGCTGTTGCAACCCGATATGTGCTTGATAATGCCGATGAAAACCTGAAGGTTTGCGTTGTTCACCCCAGCGCATGTATCGGTCCCTATGATAACAACAGAACATCAAGTATGATTACTGTTATTAATCTTTATTCAAAAGGATTTTTCTCACTTACGTTTGATTTTGGCGGCTATAATTTTGTTGATGTTCGTGATGTTGCTAAAGGCATGGTTGCTGCTGTTGAAAAAGGAAGAAACGGTGAATGCTATTTTCTTTGCGGTAAGGCATATACTCTTGACGGATTTATGGGTACACTCGCAAATGTTTGCGAAAAAAAGCATCCGAAGGTAGTTATCAAGAAGAAACATGTTGATACAATTATTCCTATTTTTGAAAAAATCTTCAAGGTTGCAAAGCTTCCTCCTGTTGTTAATGAGTATGCAATCCGTAAGATTTGTGAAAGCTGCAATTTTACATATGAAAAAGCAGAAAAAGAACTTGGATATTCTCCGCGTTCTCTTGAAGAATCGCTCAAAGATACAATACGGTGGCTTAAAGAAAACGATGATTAATAGCAAAAGCTCGGCTTCATTGCCGAGCTTTTTTCTTATATGAAGAATCCCGTGATAAGCGATGCAACACATGCTGCAAGCGCAACAACAGTTAGCGGAAGCTTAAAGTAAGCGAGGATAACAGCAATAACCGTACCTACCGCAGCCGTAACCGTGCTGTCGGTTGAATAAAAAATTGCAGGAAAGGTCATGGCACTCAAAACCGCATAAGGAATATAATAAAGAACGCTTTGAATGAACCGTGATTTGATTTTCTTCCTGAAAAGCGTAAACGGTATCATTCTGATGAGGTATGTAACACCTGCCATGATTGAAATGTAAATTAACATTGTCATTTTTTGCCTTCCTCCGTTTCCGCAATGTTTATCGGGAAAAGCAGAGCTCCGATAACAGCTGCCGCAACAGAGCTTAATATTATTGAAAATCCGAACGATACGCTCGGAAGCAGATATTTGAATATCATGCTGAAAAGTGCTGCAAGGCAGATAACAATCAGATCTTTTCGGCTGCTTCTTGCTGCAGGAACAATAATTGCGATGAACATTCCGTAAAGAAGAATACCCATGGCTGCTGTCAGCGTTGCCGGAAGAGCACTGCCTGCTATTGCACCAACGGCTGTTCCGCCGGTCCATCCGAGAGCAGAAATTGAGATAAGACCGTACATATATGACGGAACAAGCTTTTCATTTTGCGATGATGCAACCGCAAAAATTTCATCGGTTATTCCAAATGAAGCAATCATTCTGTGAAATGTCGAGAAGGATTTATCAAGCTTTTGGGAGAGCGAGAGCCCCATGAGAGAATAACGGAGATTGATAACAAACTGTGTTGCAGCCATTTCAAGAAAAGCTCCGCCTGCTGCAATGATTCCGACCCCCGCAGCCTGACCTGCAGAAGTAAGGTTGGTTAATGATATTATAATTGCGTTTATTGCCGTAAGACCTGATTTGACGGCCATTATTCCGAAGCCAAAGGAAACAGAAAAATATCCGAGAGCAATCGGAATGCCGTGCGACAGACCTTTAGTAAAAGGTGATTTCAATTTGCGAACTTCCTTTCGTTGCAGGAAAAGACCCGACTGCTTCAAAATTGAAACAGCCGGGAATTCATTTTATGATTATTTGTATTTGATTTCTCTTGCGATTTTTGCAAATCCCTTCATTATTGAAGAGCCTGCATATTTACCGAGAGAAATCATTTCCTGATAGTGATCGCCGAGAAGTGACATTGAATAGTCATTATCAGGAACAACATAACCGATTGCATCATTCATGAGACCAAAGCATATTGTATCTTCTCCGAAGAGCTGATAGATTGTCTTTTCTTCAAATTCTTTACCTGTAAATGAACCGTCAGCGGTAAGTGAGCCGCCGCCGCAGATAAGATCCTGAACGATTTCGCCGGGCATGAATGCAACCTTAACGTCGCCCATTTCCATGTAACCGATTTCTGCAAAGATATAGTAATTAAAGCCTTCCTTGCAAACTGTGTAGTTAACAAGATTAAGTTTGCCTACAAGCTGGATAAGAGGATTGGTAACCTTAATCTTTACTTCCTTAATGATAATGTTGAGGTTGGGCTCAAGAACTGTTTCTTTAACGGGCTTCCAATCTTTATACCAGAGAGTATAATTGTCGCCGCCGATTGCCTTTTCTTCTTCCATCTTTGCCTTTTCGGCGTCTGTCATGTTAGCTTCAATCTCTTCAACTGAATTTGTGAGGTTGAGAGCCATGTTTGCAATTTCATGACCGTAACGGAGAGTTTCTTCGTATCTGCGTTCTGTGGGAACACCGTCGCTTGCAGGACCTCTGCCTTCGTAGATACCTGCGATAGCGCCGTTGAAGAACATGAAGTTATAGCCTTTTTCTTCAATTTTTTCGCCGAGATAATAAATATAGTCGCCTGAAAGGTCTCTGCCGTTGTCTTCATCATTAACAGGAAGACCTGCGACGTCGGGATGAGCAGCGATGTTAACAATCATTGTGGGTTTTGTGCCGTCATCGGGAGTAAAGATGAATCTTGAAAGATCCTTCATAAGTGATGTTGACTGGCTTCTGTTTTTGTTGTTGAAATATGAGTTTTCTTCGTCTCCGATTTCCTTGACAGCATATGTCATTGTGCCGGGACGCATGTCGTTAACAGCATTTTTCATTGTTTCTGCAGCTGTTTTATAAACAAACTCCATATATTCAGCATTTGCTCCTCTTTCTTTGTCAACGAAAGGAATATAGGAGAGAGCGAGATTTTTGAACAGTTTAGCGAAAAGATTTGTCCAAAGACCCTGAGTATCGATGCAGCTGTGTGTATGTGTTGATGAAACGTTGATGCTGTTGAACTCAACGCCGAGATCCATAGCTTCAACACGTTTGCGGATTTCCTTGATATCGCCATTAGAGAAACCGATGCAGTCGATGTTTGCAAAGAGAGCAACGCCTCTGCCCGAGCCGTCTTCAACTGCAATGACTCTTATCTGCATATCATCAATGATCTCTTCAATCTCATTAACCATACCGTTGTTGGGGTCGATGAAACCGCCGAGATAGTAACCCGACTTTGTTCCGTTTGCAACAGCTTCTTTAAGGTCGTCGGGAATAAGAGATGCCTTTGCGTGACCGAGCTTCCACTGTGCATCAGCTTTTGCTTCTTTATTCCACTTTTCCGTACCTTCATAGAAGTTTTCAATAACTCTGTCCTTTACCTGGACAAATTCTTTGCTGTCGGGAACTATTAAGTTAAGACCGCCAACAAGAGTGGTGAAGATAACTTCAACAATTGTAAGGCCTGCTCTTTCAAACGTTTTGCCGATGTCCGCTGCCGAAGCAGTGCCCATTGCGGAGGTACCGCCGATAAGGAGCGACATAGCAAGAATAATGCTGACAATTTTCATGCCGATTTTTTTCATGGTGATTTCTCCTTCTGATTAAATTGCGAAAATTTAGCAGTACTATATTAACATTTTTTGAAGCATGTGTAAAGAGCTTTTTGTGTAATATTTTCAAATAACTTCGATTTTAAAAATTTATAAGTATAAGGTTGAAAAAAATATATAGTTGAGGTATAATATTCAAAATAAAACGAAAGGAAGTGCAGCAGTGAACGGACAAAAGCGCGTTGCCGCAATCCATGATATCTCGGGAATCGGCAAGTGCTCGCTGACGGCTGCAATTCCCGTCATTTCAGCCGCAGGAATTGAAACGGCAGTTATGCCTACGGCTGTTCTTTCTACACATACGGGCAATATCAGCAATTTTACTTACCGTGATTTAACAGATGATTTGATTCCTTTTTTCAGTCATTGGAAATCGCTCGGAGTTAAATTTGACGGAATTTATAGCGGATTTCTCGGTTCAACCGAGCAGGTTGATATTGTATGCAGATTTATTGATGAATTTAAATCCGATAATACGGTTGTTATTGTTGACCCTGCAATGGCTGATGGCGGGAAAATGTATACAACCTTTGATGACTCTTTTGCCCGGGAAATGACTTCTCTTTGCAGAAAGGCTGATATTATTGTCCCGAATCTAACTGAAGCTGCTTTTCTTCTTGGAGAAAAATATGTTGAACCTCCGTATACTAAAGAATATATTGACTGTATAACCCGCAGACTCCTTTCTCTCGGACCTTCAATGGTTGTATTAACTGGCGTTTCCTTTGACCATGATAAAATCGGCTGTGCAGTTTGCTGCAAAAACAGCGATGAAGTTTTTTACCGTTTTTCGGAGAAATATCCGGGTATATATTACGGTACGGGTGATTTATTTGCTTCTGCGCTGACCGGTGCTTTTTTAAAAGGGAAAACAATATATGAAAGTGCGGAGATAGCGCTTGAGTTTACCTGCGCTGCCATTAAAAGAACACATGACGCAGGGACTGACACACGTCTCGGTGTTTGTTTTGAGCAAGGCCTCGGAAATTATATAAAATGCTTGGAGGGTAATCATGAGCTTCGCTGATAAAGTTTTTATTGACACATGTAAAGATATTTTAAAAAACGGTTTTTGGGATACCGAGCTTGATGTTCGCCCCAGATGGGAGGATGGTGCGCCTGCTCACACCGTAAAAAAATTCGGTGTTGTTAACAGATATGATTTAAGCAAGGAATTTCCTGCGCAGACAATCAGAAAAACCTTTATTAAAAGTGCTGTTGACGAAATACTTTGGATATGGCAGAAAAAGTCAAATAATATTGCAGATTTAGGCAGCCATGTATGGGATCAATGGGCTGATGAAAACGGCTCAATCGGAAAAGCATACGGCTATCAGCTCGGTGTTAAGCATAATTACAGAGAAGGCGAAATGGATCAGGTTGACAGAGTTCTTTATGACCTTAAACATAACCCACAGAGCAGAAGAATTTTAACCAATATTTATGTTCATCAGGATTTGAGCGAAATGGCACTTTATCCTTGTGCTTACAGTATGACTTTCAATACCTCGGGTAATAAGCTCAATGCAATTCTCAATCAGCGCTCGCAGGATATGCTTGCTGCTAATGCTTGGAATGTTGCACAGTATGCGGCTCTTGTTCATATGTTTGCACATGTCAGCGGACTTGAGGTTGGTGAATTTGTTCATGTTATTGCCGATGCGCATATTTATGACCGTCATATTCCAATTGTTGAGGAATTAATCAGCCGTGAGCCTTATGATGCTCCTGATTTTGTTATGGATAAGAGCATAACTGATTTCTACGATTTCACCAAGAACCATTTTTCACTTGAAAATTATAAATTTCATGATTTCAGCGAGAAAATTCCCGTTGCAATCTGATTAGTTTAAAGAGGTAAATCAAAAATGAAAGCTATTGTTAATGTTGATAACAATTGGGGAATCGGAATCGGTGACAAGCTTCTTAACCATATTCCTGCAGATATGAAATTTTTTAAAGAGACAACAACCGGAAATGTTGTTGTTATGGGCAGAGCAACCTTTATGACTTTTCCGGGACCCAAAGCTCTTCCCAACAGAGTAAATATAGTTATAACAAGAGATGAGAGCTGGAGTGCGCCGGATGTAATAGTTTGTCATTCAATTGAAGAGCTTTTTGAACAGCTTGAGAGATACGACAGCGATACGGTTTATGTTATCGGCGGTTCATCGGTTTATCAGCAGCTTTTGCCTTATTGCGATACTGCTTATGTAACTAAAGTTGATACCGGAAAAACAGCAGATAAATTCTTTCCCAATCTTGATGTTGAATCGGATTGGGTAGTTAAGAGTGAAAGCGAAGCCATGGAGCATAACGGAACTGAATTTAAATTTGTGACATATAAAAAGATTTAAGGCGGAGCTGTGTCCGTCGTCGGTCAGACCGCAGCGGAAATTAACCCTACGGTCTGTTTTATTTTTTGAGAGGTGATAGTGTTGGATGCTGTTCAGTATAAATGCCCGAATTGCGGCGGCGGTCTGATTTTTGACCCCGAAAAGCAGGATTTTATATGTGAATACTGTGATTCTGTTTTCAAGGAGCAGGATTTTTTTGTAAAGGATGAAAATCTTGATGCTGACAAGGCGAAACAGGCGGAAAATGCAGATTTTGATAATGCACTTCTTTATATATGCCCCAGCTGCGGTGCTGAAATTGTAACCGATGAAACAACGGCGGCAACCTCCTGTTATTATTGCTCTAATCCCGTTGTCCTTTCGGGAAAGTTAAGCGGTAATTTTAAACCGGATAATATTATTCCGTTCAAAATTGATAAGGATGAAGCAATAAAAAAATTTAAGGAGCTTTGCACGAAAAAGAAGTTTTTGCCCAAGGACTTTATTTATGAATCAAGGCTTGAAGAGATAAAAGGTGTGTATTTCCCTTATTGGTATATTGACGGAGAATCTGACGGAAATATCAACGCTACTTCAAAGCAGGTCAGAACATGGATGGTCGGTGATATGCGCCACACAGAAACAACCTTGAGAGGGCATTTCAGACAAGGAAATATTTCAATCCGAAACATGCCTGAAGCAGCGCTTAAAAGTAAAGACAGAGATTTGCTCAAATATGTCTGCCCGTTTAACAGTGCGGATTTTGTTCCTTTTTCCATGTCATATCTGTCGGGTTTTTTTGCAGAAAAAAGAGATACCGAAAAATCTGAACTTGAAAATTCTGTGTCCGAGAAAATAAAAGCATTTTCCCGTGACAGACTTCTCGGGTCGGTTGAATATCCTAATGTTTCTTTAAAGGATAGTAGTATTAGAATCGGAGAAATGCGCTGGAGCTATAATCTTCTTCCCGTCTGGGTTCTGAATTATAAACATAAAGATAAAAATTATATATATGCTCTTAACGGACAGACCGGCAAGGTTTACGGAGAAATGCCCGTTTGCAGTAAAAAGCTTGCAGGGCTTTTTGCAGCAGTAACTGCTGTCGCAACCGTGATATTAACTGTTCTTACGGAGGTGCTGTTCTGATGAAAAAGCTGTTATCCGTGATAACTGTATCGCTGTTAATTTTTTCCTTGTTATCTGTTTCTGCATCAGCACAGCAGGTTTTGCTGATTGATGATATTGCTAATCTTTTTTCTGAATCTGAAGAAGAAACCATTGGTTTTTCGATTTATCAGTTTACAGCTGATACGGGATATTCAATTGCTGTTGTAACAACAGAAGATGCTAAAAACAAAACTTCGCAGGAATATGCAGATGATTATTATGATTCTCTTGTTGTTGAGCAAGGATGGTCACAAAACGGGATTCTTTTTTTGATTGATATGGATAACCGTGAAGTTTGTATTTCAACGATGGGTGACTGCATTTCTGTTTATGAAAATTCGATTGATTATATTATTGACAGCGGATATAATGAGCTTGTTGATGGCTTTTACTGCGATTGCATTGTACTAATGGTTGATGCGGCTGCCGAATGTGCTTTATCGTCTTATGAGGAAGATGATTACTATTACGAAGATAACTATGACAGTAATTATTATAATAATGATTATAATTATAATAGTAATTATGGTGATGTTTATTATCAGCCGCAAAAAAAATCATTGAATTTATCAGATGTTGTGATATGTCTTGTTATCTCTCTTGTTATTGCGGCAATTACTGTTTTTGCTGTTAAAAGCAGATATAAAAACATGGGTAAGGGCGATGAGTTTGATGCTGATGACACCGTTTTGAATCTTACAGGCTCAAATGATACGGTTATCAGCAGAAACGTTATTACCACACGTGTTCCGAGAAATAATAATCACCGACACGGCGGCAGAGGCGGTTTTTCCGGCGGCGGTGGATCGCACCATTCATCGGGCGGCTTCAGCCATGGCGGAGGAAGCAGAAAATTCTGATTTGGAGGAATATAAAATGGATAGAAAAGTTGGTTATGCAGTTGTTGGTCTTGGCGTAGGAATGCGTCATGCAGAAGCAGCTGCAAAATCAAATAAAGCAAATCTTGTTGCGGTTTGCGATTTGAAACAGGAAAAACTCGATAAAATCAAAGAGCTTTATCCTGAAACATTAACTTTTACAAATTATGATGAAATGCTCAAAAATCCCGATGTTGAAGCTGTCAGTATTGCTGTTCCGAGCGGTATGCATGCAGATTTCGCCGTTAAAGCAATGAATGCAGGCAAGCATGTTCTTGTTGAAAAGCCTATTGATATAACCGTTGAAGCCGCTTTAAAAATTGAAAAAGCAAGGCTGAAAACAGGCATGAAAGCCGGTGTTGTTCATCAGAACAGATATAATCCCGATATGACCCCAATGCATGATGCTGTAATCAGCGGCAGAATAGGAAAGGTCCTTTTTGGCGATTTTGCCGTTAAATGGCACAGAACCCAGGAATATTATGATAACGGCGGTTGGAGAGGAACCTGGGAGATGGACGGAGGCGGTTCTCTTATGAATCAGGCTGTTCATACAGTTGACCTTATGCAGTGGATGATGAACAGTGATGTTGAAAGTGTCACATCGCAGATGGCGATTTATAATCATAAAATTGAAACTGAAGATTTTACGGCATCACTTATAAAGTTCAAGTCAGGTGCTGTTGCGACTTTTATCAGCACAACCTGCGCTTATCCAGGAATAAGCACCGATATCAGAATTTACGGCAGCGAAGGCTCAATGGAGGCTGACCAGGATAAGCTCAAGCTTTGGAAATTTACGGATGCATCGGAAACTGAAGAAGAGGAAATGCTCAAAAAATATGCAGGCAACGGTGCTGCAGCCGCACTTGATCCTACTCTTTGCATCGGACACAGTTATGTTGTTGAGGATATGATTAATGCTGTTCTTGAAGACAGAGACCCTTCAATCGTTCCAATGGAAGCAATAAAGAGTGTCAGGATCGTTAATGCGGTTTATGAGTCTGCAAAAACAGGAAAAACAGTCTATTTTGATTAAGGAGAAGTAACATGGGAAATATATGGCATGATATAAGCCCCAAAAGAATAACCTCTGAAGATTTTATGGCGGTTATCGAAATAACAAAGGGCAGCAAAAAGAAATATGAACTTGATAAGGAAACGGGCGTGCTTATGCTTGACCGCATTCTTTACACCTCAACTCATTACCCCGCAAACTACGGATTTATTCCGAGAACCTACGGCGATGACGGAGATCCGCTTGATGTTGTTGTTATTTGCAGTGAAAAAATTGACCCCATGACCCTCGTACGATGCTATCCGATTGGAGTTATTACCATGAAGGACAGCGGAAAACTTGATGAAAAGATAATATCAATTCCGTTCAACGATCCCAATTACAATTCTTATAAAGATATCAGCGAGCTTCCAAAACATGTTTTTGATGAAATGACTCACTTTTTCACCGTCTACAAAAATCTTGAGGATAAAGAAACGGTAGTTGATGAAATTCAGAACAAAGATAAGGCAATTGAAATAATTGAGAAATGTATCGGCAACTATATACAAGAATTTTGCAGATAACTTCTGATTTATGTTCTAATTGTGTATTTACATTTTGAAAATTTTGTTATAAAATATACTTTATATTCAAGGCTGACTTTCCGGCAGCCTAATTTCCAAAAGGAGTGATAACGATGGCCATTTATTGTCAGGAGCCCTCAAGAACATTCAGCGAATATCTTCTTATTCCGGGCTATACTTCGAGGGAATGTATCCCTGCAAACGTAAATCTTAAAACACCTCTCGTTAAATTCAGAAAAGGTGAAGAGGAATGTCCACTCAGCCTCAATATTCCTCTTGTTTCTGCAATTATGCAGTCTGTTTCGAACGATACAATGGCGATTGCTCTCGCAAAGGAAGGCGGCGTTTCATTTATCTACGGTTCACAGTCTGTTGAAGATGAAGCGGCTATGGTAGCAAGAGTTAAGAGCTATAAAGCAGGCTTTGTTGTAAGCGATTCAAATCTTAAGCCTGAATCAACCCTTGCAGAGGTTCTTGATCTCATTGAGCTTACAGGTCACAGCACCATGGCAGTTACCGATAACGGCGGTCCCAACGGCAAGCTTCTCGGCGTTGTTACAAGCAGGGATTACAGAGTCAGCAGAATGGAGCTTGAAACACCCGTTTCAGCATTTATGACTCCTTTGGAAAAACTCATCACCGCTCCGGAAAACACAACTCTTAAGGAAGCAAACGATATAATTTGGGAGCATAAGCTCAATTCTCTTCCCATTGTTGATAAAAACGGCAATCTTCTTTATTTTGTATTCCGTAAGGACTATTCACAGCATAAGGATAATCCCCAGGAGCTTCTTGATGCAAATAAGAGCTATATCGTAGGCGCAGGTATCAACACCCTTGACTATGAAAAGCGTGTTCCTGCTCTTGTTGAAGCAGGTGCAGATGTTCTTTGCATCGACTCATCAGAGGGATATACAGTTTGGCAGGAACAGACTCTTGCTTTTATCCGTGAAAAGTACGGCGACAAGGTAAAGGTCGGCGCAGGTAATGTTGTTGACCGTGAAGGATTTCTTTTCCTTGCAAAAGCAGGTGCAGACTTTGTTAAGGTCGGTATCGGCGGCGGTTCAATCTGTATCACAAGAGAAACAAAGGGTATCGGCAGAGGCCAGGCTACTGCTCTTATCGAAGTTGCAGCAGCAAGAGATGAATATTATGCTGAAACAGGCATTTATGTTCCCATCTGTTCTGACGGCGGTATCGTTCATGACTATCATATGACTCTCGCTCTTGCAATGGGAGCTGATTTCCTCATGCTTGGCAGATATTTTGCACGTTTCGACGAAAGCCCCACAAACAAGCTCATGGTTAATGGTGCATATGTAAAGGAATATTGGGGTGAAGGTTCCAACAGAGCAAGAAACTGGCAGAGATATGACCTTGGCGGCAAAGCAAAGCTTAGCTTTGAAGAAGGCGTTGACTCATATGTAACTTATGCAGGTCCTCTCAGCGATAACGTTGCAAAGAGCCTTTATAAGGTTAAGTCAACAATGTGCAACTGCGGTGTGCTTACTATTCCCGACCTTCAGAAGAATGCAAAGCTTACTGTTGTTTCCGCAACAAGCATTGTTGAAGGCGGTTATCATGATGTTACTCTTAAAACCACCGCAACTTCTGGCAGATAAATATATAATATAACAATAAAACGGCGTTTCGTAATCAGAAGCGCCGTTTTTTGCCGATATAATCAATGTTAATTTTTGTTGCTTGCCGCAACGGCAGATTTATGATATATTTTCGGCAGGGAGGAATGAATATGTTAAGTGAAAACATTAAAAACATGAGAAAAGAAAAAGGTATGTCGCAGGAAGAACTTGCGGAAAAGGTCAACGTTGTCAGACAGACTGTTTCAAAATGGGAGCAGAATCTGTCAGTTCCCGATTCCGAAATGCTGATTAAAATTGCTGGAGTTTTTGAGGTTTCTGTCAGCAGCCTTCTCGGTGAAACGGTTGAAATCATAGATACAAAATCCGAGCTTGCCGAGATATCGCAAAAGCTTGAAAATTTAAATGCAATGATGGCAGAGAGAAATTCAAGAAGCCGCAGAATTACGTTAAGACTTGTTTCTGTAAGTCTTATTATAATTGCCTTATTTATTATTTCAGTGTCGGTTTATACATTGATATTTATGATTTCTCCTGCACGTGATGTTGCAATTATTGGCGGTGCTGACGGACCTACGAGTATTTTTATTGCATCAACACCTTTTGACTGGATAACTCCTTTGCTGATGATTGTTGTTCCGGCTGCTCTGATTGTTATTTCTGTTTTTCTTTTCAAAAAATCAAAGCAATAAAACTTTTTTGATATAACACTTGATTTTTGAGTTCCGTTAGGATATAATAAGAAAGCTGATTTGCCGGTGTGATGGAATTGGCAGACGTGTCGGACTCAAAATCTACTTCGTAAAATATTTTACGAAAGCTCAAAACCGTTGATATATCAGCACTTTCAAAACTCAATATTTTGCTATTTTTGATTCGATCCCCGAAATCGACCCCTTTTTACTTTTGGTAGATTTTGTGAAGTCAGAGTCTGAAATACGCCGATGTGATGGAATTGGCAGACGTGAAGCACTCAAAATGCTTTGGGAATACCCGTGTGGGTTCGAGTCCCACCATCGGCACCACCTTATTTAATCACGGGTTATGTTGCGATAACCCGTGATTTTTTATATCGTAGGGTAAAAATTTATTATTGCATTTGCCGATTCAATTTTTGAATCCATTGTTAAATGAACATACTCTAACGCCACCGCCCTTACCTTTAACTGTGTATATAGGTGCAAAACAAGAAATAACAAGTAAATCATTTCTAATTGTATTTCGATGAACTCCGAATTGTGTAGAAAAATTATCTACTGTATTGCACTTTGAACCGCCCTAAACTGTGCGGACAGTACAAAAAAGGCTCTATGGCAGAAAGTATTAATTTTTAATCGACATACTGACTTCGTTTTCAAGCGGAGTCTGTTTTGTTTTTAATTGGATTCTTTCATTGTTGTAAAAGTGTATGTATTCGTTTATGAGGATGCGAGATCCTCATAAGTTTTCAACTTTGTTCTGTAAATACACTATGTTTTTAGAATTGAGAAAAAGTTTTCAGCCATTGCATTGTCATACGGATTTCCGCGTCTTGACATTGAGGGTGTTATGAACTCTGCGATAATCGTATGTTCTGCTATATTTATCCTGACGTTCTTTTATCTTTTCCGCTAACGGCAAATCTTTCGCAGGTATATCCATTCTTTTGACATAATCATAGTAACCGCTTCTCGATACATTGAAGAATCGGCACATTTTGATTATTGAATACTTATCTTTGTGACAATAGATAACCATAAACATTACACTTGTTCTTACTTCCTTTCTGCAAGCAAGAGAAAATCCTGCAATAGTGCAACGGGATAAAAAATCTTGTTATATTTTTATATTATATTATTAATTGTGTATTTAATTAAAATAATTTTGTCATCGCCGGCAAGATATTATTTTTATCGTTGATTTTTGAGATAGATTCAGTTTTGTTATGACTGTAAGATGAATGGGCTTGAATCAACCTATACATGAATATTGTCCAAAACAGAACAAAATTTTTTGTATGGGAACATAATGCTTAATGAATTATCTGATAATTCATTAAACTTGACTTTGTATTTATAAAAAGATATAATTAATATAAAAATGCAAGGGGGTATATATGATGAAGAAAAATATATATTTGATACAGCCTACTTTTATGAACACATCATCATTACACTTTCCTTATGCCTCAGGAGCCTTGGCATCATATGCATGGAAATTTGAAGATATTTCAGAGAATTATGAATTAAAAAAAATCATTTTTATGCGTGAGAGGATTGACAAAGTTCTCAATTCTCTTGAACAGCCTTTTTTAATTGGATTTTCAAATTATATTTGGAATTTTGAATATAATAAAGAATTGGCAAAGGCAATAAAAAAACTTTATCCTGAATGTATCATCGTTTTTGGTGGTCCACAGATTCCGGAAAATCCCTCTTTGCTCGATGAATTTTCATATGTTGACATTCTTATTCATTTTGAGGGCGAAGTTCCTTTCAGAGATTTGCTTCGCGCATATTCTGATAATTCGGATTTAAAGCTTGTTAATAATATTTCTTTCCGTCTAAATGAAACAGATAATTTTACTACTACGTTTAAAGTTTTTGATGTTAAAGAATTTCCATCACCTTATGAAAGCGGAGTTTTTGACAGATTGTGCAATGAAAATCCCGAAATTGATTTTATACCGTTGATTGAAACTAACAGAGGATGCCCTAACAAATGCTCGTATTGCAGTTGGGGGAAAATCAAGTCCGCAGTTAGATTCTTTCCTTTAACCCGTATTTTTTTCGATATTGAATGGGCAAGTAAACGCAAAATGGACTTTTTGGGTTTTGCCGATGCTAATTTCGGAATGTTCCCGAGGGATGTATTAATTACCGAAAAGATAATTCAATGCAAAAACGAGAACGGATACCCCGTTAAATTCCAGGTGTCCTATTCCAAGGATAGCAGTGACAGAGTTTTTAATATATCAAAGCAACTTAATGATAATTCAATGGATAAAGGTGTAACGCTTTCTTTTCAGTCTATGTCAAAAACAGTTCAGAAAAACATTGGGCGTTCAAATATGGATATTGAATTTTATAAAAGCCTATTAAGAAAATATTCTGAAGCCGGTATACCGACATACAGCGACTTGATTTTGGGTCTGCCTGGGGAAACTTATGACAGCTTTAAAACCGGAATTGACGAACTTCTTGAATACGGTCAGCATACCTCTCTTTTCGTTCATATGTGTGAATGGCTACCTCTTGCTGAAATGGGCAAGGCTGAATATATGGAAAAATTTGCAATTAAATGCAGCACAATTCCTTTGAATCAACCTCACAGAAGCATTGCCGATGGTGATGATGTTCAGGAATTTTCAAGAATTGTAACATCTACTTATTCCATGACAACGGATATGTGGAAAGATATGGTTATGTTTTCGACATGCGTTTTATGTTTCCATCATTTAGGGTTGCTCCAGTTGATTGCAATTTATCTTAATAATGAGTGCGATGTTAAATACAGCGTTTTTTATGATGAATTACTTCAATTTATGCTAAAAAACAGCACTTTATCGGATGTGTTTAATGAAATAAAGAAAAAAACCGATGATGTTATCGAACATAGCGGATCGATTGTTGTTTTCGATGAAATGTTTGGAAACATTGCATGGCCTTTTGAAGAATATGCTTTTTTGAAGATAGTTTCAAATAAAGATATATTTTATGGTGAAATGGATGAATTTTTAAAAAAATACATTTTTGATGATGATTTACGCAGAAGTCTGATTAAATATCAGAATTTTGTTGTAAAATCCGTAAATGTCAACATCTATGATTATTGCGGAGAATATGATTGGCATAAATATTTTACATCATTTTTAGTTTTAAATCAAAAAACAGGGCTTTTAAAAAGAAATGTTTATTACAGGGTTGTTGACAGTCATGCGGTATCTTCATGGGACGAGTATGCAAAAAAAGTTCTTTGGTTTGGCAGACGTGGCGGAAAAAATATTTTTATGTCAGAAATTACGGAGGTGACAGATTGAGACGGTCAGATATGAACAATGAATATAGATTATCTGTGGTTTTTTGTGCCGTTAACGAATCCAACTCGTTAACGAATGCTTTTAGAAAAATAAGTTCATATGATAAAGCTTTCGAATATTTGTTTGTACTTTCAAAAGATGCAACAGATGATTGCCTTAAAACTGTAAAAAATCTTTGCAAAAGTTGCAGTTGCAGATACATTATTCAAGGCAAAAATGGTCTGGGGACTGCTATTCAAGAGGGGATAAGTGCGGTTAACGGTACTCATATAATTATCTGGCCTGCTGATGACGGAATGGATACAGATTCATTTCCTCAAATGGCAGATTTGTCAGAAGCTAATCCGAAGTCGATTGTTACTGTCAGTCGATGGTTAGAAAAAGATGGATTTGTTGGTTACGGTAGAATCAGAAAACTTATTAACGGTATTTCCCAAAAATTGTTTGCTTTTCTTTATTGTTCTGATTTAACGGACTATACAAATCCGACACAAATTGCGCCGGTCAATCTTTACAGAAACATCAAATGGCAAGGTGCATCTTTTGATTTGATTCCGGAAATGACATTCAAGCCTCTTAAACTTGGCTGTGATTTTATTGAAGTACCTTGCAAAAATTTAAAAAGAAATGAAGGCGCCTCAAACAGCAGTTTTTTTCAGTTGATTAAGTATTACTTGGTTATTTTTAAAATATTATTTATGAAAAAAAAGGATATTACGGTGAGTGTGAATAACTGATGAAAAAAGTTTATTTTATTCAGCCAAATCTTTCATACGGAAAGGCATATTATTATCCGTATGCAACGGGATGCCTTGCAGCCTATGCTTGGCAATTTGAAAATATCCGTAACGAATATGAAGTTTCAAAGTTTATATTTAAAAGAGAGCCGATTGATAAAACATTAGACCAGATAAAAGATCCGTCGGTTGTTGCTTTTTCGTGTTATACATGGACATTTGAATATAATAAAAAACTTGCGGAAGCAGTTCGCAAAAAATATCCCGACTGTTTGATAATTTTTGGCGGACATGGCATATCTGAAAATGTTGATGTTTTTCCGGAGTTGCCTTTTGTTGATGTTTTGATTTACGGCGAAGGAGAAAGACCTTTTAAATCTTTGCTAGAAAAATTCAGTACAGAAGATAAAGATTATTCCGATATTCCTAATATTTCTTACAAAAAAAGCGGCAGAATATATCGGACATCAAAAAAGAATTATTCAGACCTTGAGAATTATCTTTCACCGTATCTTGAAGGATTTTTTGATGATATTTTTTTAGAAAATCCTAACGTTGAGTTTTGTGCTGTAATCGAAACTAATAGAGGATGCCCATATAGTTGTGCATATTGTGATTGGTGTTATACAACGGATATTCGTCAATTTCCACTTGAGAAAGTTCAAAATGAAATCATATGGTGCAGTAAACATAAGGTGGAATATATTTTTTGCGCTGACAGTAATTTCGGAATTTTAAAAAGAGATTTGGATATTGCACGATTTGTCGTTGAGATAAAAAAACAAAACGGTTATCCTCATATTTTCAATAATTGTTTTGCAAAAAACAGTAATGATATTGTTTTTGAAATTTCAAAGCTTTTTTATGAAAATAAGGTTAATAAAGCAGCAACTCTTGCATATCAAACAGTTTGTGATGTTGCATTGAAAAATGTTAATCGCAAAAACTTTACAATGGAAGCTTTTTCAGACCTTGTAGAAAAATATAATGCAAACAACATTCCTACTTATACCGAAATGATTCTTGGTTTACCTGGTGAAACTTATGATTCTTTCTGTGAGGGCCTTTGCAAGCTTATCGAGGCTGGTCAGCAAAGCGCTTTAACGGTTTATTATTGCCAGGTTTATCCTAATTCTTTGATGGGGAAAAAGGAATACAGAGACAAATATGGTATCAGAACTGCAAGAGTTCCTCTTAATTATCTTCATTCAACCATGCCTCAGAAAGAAGATATTGTTGAATATACGGACATTATAGTTGAAACAAAAGATATGCCGTTTAGTGATATGATAAAATCTATTTTATTCTGTACATGCTTGCAGTGCTTTCATCATATAGGATTGTTGAAATACTTTGCTATATATGTCAGAAAAGAGCTTGATATTTCTTACCTGCAGTTTTATAAATCATTGATTGATTTCATTTTTGAAGCGGATGGGACGTTTCTTTACTCTTTGTTTAATTCAATCCGTGATGAATGCAACGATTTTTCAAACGGCGAATGGTCATATTATAATGAAAAATACGGAGAGATCGGTTGGTTTCTAGAAGAAGGTGTTTTCATGGAAATTGCCTCAAATTATGAAGTTTTCTGGAAAGAAATAAAACCGTTCCTAATGGGGTTTGATATTGATAATGATATATTTGAACAGCTTGTGAAATATCAGAAATTTGTTATCAGACTTCCGGGTCAAGAAAATATTTCGGCTGATTTTGAATATGATTTTTATGATTATTTTTATCATGCTGTTTTACCTTCATACAAATCTCTTGAAAAGCGAAGGAATATAATTAAAGTTTCGATACCCGATCCCATATATAATTGGAAGGATTACGCAAGAAAAGTAATGCTTTTCGCAAAGAGAAGAGGAGATACCGTAATTATAAACGATAAGAATAATTTGAGAATTGATTACTGATCCGGGTGGTTATTAATGAAAAATATATATTTTATTCAAGCCAATAATATATATGGTAATGAAATAAAGAGCACATATATTCCGTATGCAGTAGGTTGTATTCAGGCTTATTGTCAAAAAAATAAAATTATTGCGAATGCTTATGACTTTAAAAAAATATTTTATATCAGAGAAAATGTTAAAAACATAATTATGAAGCTTGATAATCCGTATATGGTTTTATTTTCATGCTCTGTATGGAATAGTGAATATAATAAAGCGGTAGCATCTGCAATTAAAAAATCGTTTCCTGATTGTTTGATAACTTTTGGCGGTCATAGTGTTTCTTCAGACGGAGAATATCTTGAAAAATACGGTTTTATAGATTTTCTTACACATCGTTTTGGTGAAGAACCCACAGAGGGCTTGCTTGAATGCCTTGCAACAGGCGGTAACTTGGAAAATATTCCTAATATATCTTTTCGAAAAGGTGACGGAACAGTAGTTACTACCGAATACGTTCCGCAAACGGGAACTGATTATCCTTCACCGTATCTTGAAGGTGTATTCGATGATATTATTCATGATAATATTACTTTTTCTGTTTTGTTTGAAACAAACCGCGGTTGTCCCAATTCATGCTCATTCTGTGATTGGGGTTCGCTAAAATCAAAGGTTAGACAGTTTCCTATGGAAAGAGTTTATGCGGAAATTGATTGGTTTGTTAATCATAAAATAGAATTTGTTTATTGCACCGATGGTAATTTTTGCTTGTTTGACAGAGATGCAGAAATTGCTGATTATGTAGTTTTATGTAAAAAAAGATATGGATATCCAAAGTTCTTTAGAGTTTGTTTTACAAAAAACAGATTTGATTTTGTTTTTAATATCGGAACGAAATTCTTTGAAAACGGACTTGATAAAGCTCAGACGTTGTCTTTTCAGAGCATGAATCAGGAAGTTTTAAAAAAGGTCGGAAGAAAGAACATTTCAACGGAAAAATTCAAAGCATTAATGGCGAAATATAATGATCTAAATATTTCTACATTTTCAGAACTTATTCTTGGACTTCCGGGCGAAACATATGATTCATTTTGTGATGGTGTAAATACTCTTATTGAAAACGGACAGCATTATGCAATCAATATTTATCCGTGTGAGCTTCTGCCCAACGCAGAAATGGGTCAAAAAAGCTATCGCGAAATGCATGGAATAAAGAGTACCCGTGTTCCGTTTAAGCTTATTCATTCATATGATAATCAAAAAAATGACGATATTGTCGAATATTCGGAATATGTTACTTCTACAAATTCAATGAGTGAACAGGAATGGGCCAAGTCATTGCTTTTTGCTTCTTATATTCAAGGCCTTCATAATCTTGGTTTGCTTCGTGCGATTGCTGTTTATTTCAGATTGGAGTATTCATTAAGCTATGCTGAATTTTATAACGGATTGATTTACTTTTCAAATAATAAAACAGGATCAATTCTCAATAAGGTTTTCAAAAGAATAAATGCGCTATGCATCGGAATTATAAACGGTTCAAATGAACTTGTTGCGACATGCGATGGATTGGGCGAAATGCTTTGGGGCTTTGATGAGCTTATATTTTTGGAGCTATATAAGAATTTAGATTTGTTTTATAATGAAGTGAAAGAGTATTGTTCATTAAATTTTGAAATTAATGATGAGATTAAAGCTTTGTTTAAATATCAGTACGATATAATAAAAAAAATCGGTGTGTCTGATGTATTAATCTGCTGTGAATATGATTTCTTTTCATATTTTAATAAGTTCTTCCTTGGTGGATATGAGAAATTGAAAAAATCTAAAGTTTGTCTTAAAATTAAGGATATGTCAGTTGTTAATTCATTTGATGAGTTTGCAAGAGAAGTTGTCTGGTATGGTAGAAACAGACGCGCTACTGATTATTCCAGCAGCAATTATAATGTTGAGCTTTGTTAAGCTTTAAAAAATACTGTTACAAATATCGTGTTGACAAAAAGAATATGATAATGTTAAGATATTGTTAACGATAAATACAAGGAGAAAAGAGTTATGGATTTCAAGAAAATTATTGACCAAAAAGACAAAGCTGCGAAATATATGATTGATGAAATCACTCATATTATCAAGACTTGCGGAAAAAGAGACCCCGGTTCGGAGGGCGAAAAAAGGTCCTGCGAATATATGGCGGAAGTTTTAAAGAAGGATTGCGGCTGCGAAGATGTTAAGGTTGAGTCATACGAAGTTGCTCCCAGAGCATTCTACGGATGGATTTATTTCACAATAACATTTGTCCTTATGGCTGTTGTTTTGTTTTTCTTTGCTCCTGTTTTTTCAATTCCTCTGATTGCTGCAGGTTTTGCGCTTGTTCTCATTCAGTTCGGTGTTTATAAGAAGCTTCTTGACCCTCTTTTTAAAAAAAAGACAAGTCACAACGTGACTGCAATTAAAAAATGTACTGGTGAAATCAAAAGAAGAATTATTTTTAACGGTCATCCCGATGCAACATGGGAATGGCCTGTAAACTACGCTCTTGGCGGTGTAGGTTTTGAGGGTCATGCAATAATCGTTGTTATTGGTGCGCTTTTTTATCTCGTGCTTTCAATTGTTTATATTGTTAAGCATGGAATAACATTCGGAATGCCCGATATGTCTGACCCTCTTGTTAAGGCTGCTCTTTGGGGACTTCTTTTCGTTCCGTTTATGGTTGGTCTTTATTTCATGGTTAATTACCGCAGGGTTGTTGACGGTGCAAATGACAACCTTACCGGTTGCTATGTCGGTATTGCTGTTCTTAAAGCTCTTAAGGATGAGGGTATTGAACTCGAAAACACGGAAATCGGTGTTATTCTTACCGGTTCTGAAGAAATCGGACTTCGCGGCTCAAAGGCATGGGTTGAGGCTCATAAGGGCGAATTTCAGGATGTGCCTACATTTATTTATGCTTATGATACAATCAATGACCCCAAATATCTTATGGCAAACTATCGTGACCTTAATGGAACAGTCAAATCCGATAAAGATTGCGCTGACCTTTTCTTTGAAGCTGCTCAGGCTGTCGGAGTTCCTTGTAAAAAGGGTATGATTCCTCCTCTTGGTGGTGCTGTTGATGCAGCCGCATTCAGTCAGGGCGGTTTTAGAGCTGCTGGTGTTACAGGTCTTAACCATAAGCTTGAAAGATATTATCACACTCGTCTTGATTCATATGACAATATGAATGAACAGGGTATTGCAAACTGCTTTGCAGCAAGCGTGAAGATGCTTGAAATGTTTGATGCAGGTGCAAAACAGTAACAGTATACATATCGGCCTCTCGGTTATGCCGAGGGGCTATTACTATTTTAAATATCTTTGTAAAATATATTGAAGATTTATATTTTTAGTGTTATTATTTATAAGAGGTGTTTTTGTGAAAAAGAGAAAGTTTTTATTTAAGATTTTTTCTGTTTTTCTTTCCGTAATGATGATTGTTTCAACTGTTACAGTAACATCGTTTGCGGATTCTGAAGTCGTTGCGGAAGAAACAGATTTTGTTACAGAAATTACGGATAAAATCGTAGAAATCGCCAGATCCAAAATAGGATACTATGACAGCAATATAAATGAATTTACATCATGGTATTATGGTGTTGATACGTCAGCATCATGGTGTTCAATCTTTATTTCGTGGTGTGCAGATCAGGTTGGTGCACTCGGCACGGCGGTTCCGAAAAGAGCATCGTGTCTTTCAATGAAGAATTGGTTTGAAAAAAGAGGAGAATTTTATCCCGTTACAAGTGATTATGTTCCTCAAAAGGGGGATATTATTTTTCTTAATACAGCGACTGACGGCAGCGAGGGTATTCATCATGTTGATATAGTGACTCAAAGCGGATTTATTGTTAATAAAAAGGGTATAAATGTCAGGTGCATCGGTGGCAATACTTCTGATTTGAATTACAACGGCTCTGAATATGTTACTGAAAAAGTCAGACCGATTTTATCGGATAGAGCAAAAATAGTCGGATATGCTCACCCTTCATATGAGAAATGCGACAGCATTATAGCTGATTTTTATTCTTTTATAGATGATAATGCTACTTCAATTTTAAAATATTTTTATGCCAAATATCTTGAAATGATATTCAGATTTGAACTTTTATTTGAGAATAGGTAATTAACAATACAGTTTTCATAATAAATGAGATGGAGGGTAATTAATGAAAATATATGATGTAATAGTTATCGGTGCAGGTAATGGCGGTCTTGCGGCGGCTGCAACTTGCGCTAAAGCCGGTCTTTCAACTCTTCTTCTTGAAAGGCATAACATTCCCGGCGGTTCTGCTTCTTCGTTTGTCAGAGGAAGATTTGAATTTGAGCCTTCTCTGCATGAGCTTGCAGGCGTAGGGTCACCCGAAGAGGTTGGCTCGATCGAGGATATGTTCAACCGTTTGGGCGGGGATGTTGATTGGTACAGACATGATTCAACATTCAGACTAGTTGTTCCCGCGAAAGAGGGCGATGAAGATGCTTTTGTTAATGAAGATGGTGTTCTTGTTACAGTCGATGCGCGCATGCCTGTAGGATTTGAAAATTTTGCAAGAAAACTTGATGAACTTGTTCCGGGTTCATACGATAGCTGTATGAAAGCTTTTGACCTGTCTGAAAGAATGTTTAAAGCTTTTGAATGCCTTGATGATCCCAAAAAGCTTCCCGGTAGTCTCAAGGATGTTCCTGATATTATGAGAATGGTTTCTCATACCATGAAGGAAGGTCTTGATGCCCTCGGTATGCCAAAAAAGGCGCAGGATATTTTCTCAACATATTGGTGCTATATGGGTTCTCCCGGTTCTAAGTTCGACTTCCTTTACTATATGTGCGTTCTTCATAGCTATGTAAAAAACGGCACGGGCATTCCACATCTTCGCAGCCATGAGATGAGCCTTGCAATTGATAAGGTTATCCGTGAAAACGGCGGAGATATCTGGTATAATTCGGAAGTTACAAAGGTGATTATGAATGACGGAAAACCCGTAGGTGTTGTCATTAACGGTAAAAAAGAAGTATACGGTAAATATTTTGTATGCAATTCATCACCCAATATGGTGTGGAATGATCTTTTCGATAAGAAGGATATTCCTGAAAAGCAGATTAAGATGATTAATTCAAGAAAGATTGCGTGTACTCTTACAACCGTTTATCTCGGAATGAACAAAACCAAGGAAGAGCTTGGAATCCATGATTATTCCGTTTTCATTGCTCCTGATTCGGATTCTGATAAGCAGTATGAAGCTGTTCAGAATTATTTCAGTGGTTACTGTATTATAAATTGTCTTAATGAAATTATCCCAGACTGCACACCTGAAGGAACGAGCCAGCTTTTCCTTACTTCAATGACCTTTGGCGATGTTATGAAGGATATTAAACCGCAGGAGTATAAAAAGTTTAAAACAAAGGTAGCTAAGGATATGATTGAAACTTGTGAAAAGGCTCTCAACATTTCCATAACACCTTATATTGAAGAAATCGAAATTGCGCTACCGCCTACATTTGCCAGATATCTTAATACCCCTCTCGGAACGCCTTACGGCTTTATGCTTGAAAAATGGGACAGCATGCTTCCGAGAACTGTTCAGTATATGAAGGACCAACCGTTTGACAATTTCTTTTTCTGCGGTGCATCGCAGGAACGTGGCGACGGTTACGGCTGCGCTTACTATACCGGCGAAAAAGCAGGCGGAATAGTTGTTAAAAAGATGAAGGAGGGAAAATAATATGTCAACAAATCTTAAAGGCTTAAAGGCAAAAAAGTTTTTTCCCATTCTCAGCGGTCGTCAGGCTGCATTTGACGCCGCAAGCCCTGAACTTGCAAAAATTTCCGATAACGCCATGGGTCTTGCAAAAAAGCTTCATCCTAAAAGACAATATCTCAAAATCGAATCAGTTGTTGAAAGGGGCGAGGATTGCAGAAGTTATACCCTTGTTCCCGATACTGAAAAGGCAACAGAATCACTTGCTTATTTTGGCGCAGGTAAGTATCTCACGGTTTTTGAAACAATTGAAGGTATGCCCGTAACGAGAGCTTATTCAATTTCTTCTTCACCAAAGGATTCTCTCGAGGGAAAGTACGTTCTTACAATAAAACTTGTTGAAGGCGGTCTTATGTCGCGTTACATCTTTGATACATGGACTGTTGGAACAAAGGTTGAGGTTTCAGCGCCTTCCGGTAATTTTGAATATCAGCCTTTGCGCGATGCGAAAAAGGTTATCTGTCTTGCCGGCGGCAGCGGCATTACACCCTTTGTTTCAATGGCAAACGCTGTTAATGATGGCGATGAAGATTTTGAAATGACGCTTCTTTACGGCAGTCGAAATACCGACAGTATTCTTTTCCGTGCAGAGCTTAATGAACTCGTAAAGAAATGCAGTAAACTAAAGGTCGTTCATGTTTTGAGCGATGAAGAATCCGATATCCCCGACGAAGCTGAAAAAGGCCTTATTACTGCAGAACTTATCAAAAAGTATGCACCTGCTGATGAAGCATATTCTGTTTTCCTTTGCGGACCTCAGCAGATGTACGCTTTTGTTGATAAGGAGCTTGAAAAGCTTAATCTTGAAAAGAAATACATCCGCCACGAAATGTTCGGCGAGTTTCATAATCCCGCATCACAGGCTGATTACCCCTCACAGGTGCCCGATACAGTTAAAATCAAGGTTACAATTCAGGATAAAACATATACCGTTGAAGGTAATTCTGCAGATTCTGTAATGCAGACGTTGGAAAAGAATGGCATTTCTGTTCCTGCGCGATGCCGAAGCGGTGAATGCGGTTTTTGCCATTCTCATCTTCTTTCGGGTAAGGTTTATGTTCCGAAGCATCTTGAATATCGCCGTCTTGCAGACTACAAGTTCAATTGCATTCATCCTTGCTGCTCATTCCCACTTACTGACCTTGAAATTAACGTTCCCGTTGCAAAATAAGAAAAAAGCCCTTGATTCTCCTTTGAGTTTCAAGGGCTTTATGATTTAGTCTAAATCTATTTCACCGCAGAGTTTGATATCTTTTGATGATGAAGCGGCACAGATACGGAATGTACCGGGCTCAACAACCCATTCATAATCCTGATTCATAAGTCTGAATGCATTATAATCAAGGTTAAATTCAAGTTCTTTCTTTTCGTTAGGATTAAGACTGATGCGCTTGAAATCCTTTAAAAGAAGTTTGGGTGTTACAACAGAGCTTTCACAGTCCTCGACATAAATTTGAACAACTTCATCGCCTGCGATTTTGCCAATGTTTTTGATGCTGACCTTAACCTTCACATCAGTTTTTCCAGTTTTAGTAATTTTTAAATCGGAATATTTAAATTCTGTATAGCTTAAACCGAAGCCGAATGGATAGAGTGCGTCGCCTTTTCCTTCATAATATTCGTTGCTTGCACCTGGAAGCATTGAATAATAGCAAGGAATCATTGTTGAGCGGCGGGGGAGTGAGAACGGAAGCTTTCCGCCGGGATTAACCTTACCAAGTAAAACATCGCATATAGCCTGTGCTCCGCTTTCTCCTCCGAACCAGCAAGAAAGAACGGCGGATGAAATATCGCTTTCTTCTTTGATTGCAAGTGGCTTGCCGTGAATCATTGTAAAAATAATGGGCTTGCATGTTTCGGATAGCATTTTTAAAAGCTTACTTTGATTTCCGCAAAGAGTAAGCTCGCACCTGTCTCTGCCTTCACCGCTTGAAATAGTGTCATCACCGCCGCAGAAAATAATCAGGTCGCATTTCTTCGCAATTTCAACAGCTTCAGCAAGATTCTCCTTGTATTTCTCTGCTTTGATGCCTTCAAGATGATGTTGGTCACCAAGTGCAAATTCAAAATCATCGCTGCTGATTCCGCAACCATCACACTGATATATTTCAGTATCGGGAAGCTCTGATTTTAATACATCATAAATGGATTTAAGATTTCTTCCGATAGGCTTTGCAGAATATCCTCCAAGTCGTACTTTGTTTGATGAGGGACCGATAAGTGCAATTTTTTTATATTTATTCTTTTTAAGAGGAAGAATGCCGTCGTTTTTAAGAAGGATAATTGATTTTTGAGCAATTTCAAGGGCTGTGTCGAGATGTTCTTTTTTATTGATAATATTTTTATATTCTGCTTCGTCAGTATACGGATTTTCAAATAATCCAAGCATGAATTTAATCTTTAAAACACGGCGGCAGGATTCGTTGATGTTTTCAATATCAATTTTGCCTTCATTAACAAGTTCTTCAAGAGAATCGACCCAAAGCTTATTTGGATATTCGTCACCGCCCTGGCAGTCAAGTCCGTTTTTCTTTGAAAGATATATAGCATCCTTTTCATTTTTTGCCATTTTATGAAGATAATGTACTCTGCGGAGTCCGCCCCAATCCGAACGGCAAATGCCTTTAAGACCGAATCTTTCTTTAAGAACATCTTTAAGATAATGCTTTGATGTCATCATAAGGTCGCCGTCAATAGAGTTGTAACTGACCATAACATTATAAGCGCCGCCTTCTTTGATTGCGGCTTCAAAAACGGGAAGATAACAGCTTTCAATTTCTCTGAATCCTGCTCTTGCCGTACCGCAGTTTACGCCGCCTTCAGGAATACCGTGAATGCAATAATGCTTCGGTTCGGAAATAACGGAATCCTTTGCAGAGATATCTCCGTTTTGCTGACCGCTGACAATTCCTACTGCCATTTTCCTTGAAAGGCAGGTATCTTCACCAAAAGTTTCTTCGGTCCTTCCCCATCTTGGGTCACGGGCAACATCAAGATTCGGAGCAAGCACTTCGTGTATGCCGAGAGCCCTTGTTTCGGTTGCGATAACCCTTCCTGCCCTAAATGCATATTCAGGCTCAAATGTTGCTGCCCATGCTGTGGGAATAGGCAGAATTGTTGCGCGTGTGCCAGCAATTCCGTGAAGTGCTTCACCTGTGAAAATAACAGGAATACCAAGGCGTGAATTTTCAATGAAGAATTTCTGAAGCTTGTTCATAACCGCAGGAACAGAATAATTATCGTGAAGATAACCCAGACCGTCGGGAAAATCTGTCTTTAGTCTTTCCCAATCATAATCTGCTGTTTCTTTTACAGAGCAAGAATCAACCTCTTCTGTTTCTGTGCAGTATTTACTTCCGAACTTCATATCGAGCTGTGCGATTTTCTCTCTCAAAGACATTCTTGAAAGCAAATCTTCTGCTCTTTCTTCGGGTGTATAAAAAGGATTTTTATATATCGGTAGTTCTAACATCTGAATTTCCTCCGGAAGATTTGATTCCTGCAAATTATATCATAATCAGATATTCAATGCAATATTGAAAAAACATTATATAAATGATATAATCTAAACAAATTTTATAAAAGGTGATTGATATGGCATTTGATTTGTTTGAAAAATCAAAGGAGAATATAATTGTTGTTGCTCACAGAGGCGCATCAGGCGGAAACATTCCGTGTAACACATTAACTGCTTATGAGATTGCACTTAAACAGGGCGCAGATATGATTGAGGCAGATGTCAGTTGCAGCAGCGATGGAAAGCTTTTCATGTTTCATCCCGGTATGGAGCTTGCTCATCTCAACAAACTTAAATGGCTTAAAATGATGTCCTTTGACAGAATTAAAAAATTAAAATATAGCAATTATGACAATACTCCAACTCAATTCGGTATTTCATCCTTTGATGATTTTCTTGAGCAGTTCAAAGGGAGATGTTATATAAATATTGATAAGTTTTGGAACAATCCTGAGAAAATATATGAGGCAATCAAACGCCACAATATGATTGACCAGATTCTTGTAAAAAGTAAAATATCCGAAAATGTTTTGAGTGTTCTTGAAAATCTTTGCCCCGAGCTTTCGTTCATTCCTATTGTAGCAGAGAAGCATCCCATGCACAAAGAGCTTATGAAGCGAAATGTAAATTATATCGGTGCGGAAGTTCTTTTTGAAAAAGATGATTCTCTGCTTGCAAATAAGGATTTTATTAATATGATGCATTCTGACGGCAAGCTTGTCTGGGTTAATTCAATTGTTTATGATTATCGTGAACAGCTCTCGGGCGGTCACAGCGATGACACAGCCATGACAGTTTCCGAAGATTACGGCTGGGGATGGCTTGCAGACAGAGGTTTTGACTTCATTCAGACTGATTGGACTATGATGCTTATTGATTATCTGAAAAGAACAAATAGATATTACAGATAAAAACAGCACCCGAATTATAATTTTCGGGTGCATTCTTATTTTGTGCGCAAACCTTTAGGATAATGGTTTTTAGCCCTGCCGTTTACGACCTTAACTCCGCCGACGGTGCAGTTTTCAACCGTAACAACCGCCCAGCCGTTTTCGCATTCGGTATCAAATTCTTCACCGTGAAGATATTTTTTTATCTCATAACTATCGTGTGACAGATTAATTTTTCTTTTGAAGTTTTTGCCCATTGCCATAAAAAACTGATGATGAGGCTGAATGTAATTTTTTCTTATTTCTCCGATTGTTACTCCGCAGGAAAAAGCTGCGCCTTTTGGAATTTTAAAATCAGGTGTAAAATAAGCAGGATTTCCGTTATACATCAAAACCTTTTCTTCATCGTATTCATTCAGAGCATCATCAAGAAATTCTTTAACGGTTTTGTCGATTTTAGTTTTATTGTTGTTTGAGTATCCGTATTCTGCAGTAGGATCAAGCTTGCTGTGAAGAACAGCCATGAATTGTCCTTCGCCTTTGTTTTTATGCGGATAAAAACGTCTTGAAAAGCTAATGTTTTCGCACTCACAGCCATCAAATTTTATGCCGTCAACAGTAGTGTATATTATTTTTTCATTAACGGGAATTAATTCGAAATCGGGGTGTTTCTTTAAAAAATTATCAACTGTCATTTCGTTTTCTTCAAGAGAAAAGGTGCAGGTTGCGTAAATAATATATCCGCCGTTTTTGAGAAGTAAAACTGCATTATCGAGAATTTCTGCTTGCCTTTCGGCACACTTATAAACGTTTTCATTGCTCCATTCATCTATTGCAACATCGTCTTTGCGAAACATGCCTTCTCCTGAACACGGTGCATCGCACATTATAAGGTCAAATGTTTTAGGGAATGTTTTGGCGAGTCTGGCCGTATCCATGCAGGTTGTAACGCAGTTATGAAGTCCGAGACGTTCGATGTTTCCCGTTAATATCTTGCATCTTGAAGGTATAATTTCATTTGAAACAAGAATACCTTTTTTGGAAAGTTTGTTTTTCAGTTGTGTGCTTTTTCCACCGGGTGCCGCGCACATATCAAGGACTTTCCAATCAGGATTAATGTCTATGCATTCAGCAGGCGCCATTGCGGCAGGTTCCTGAACATAAATCATGCCGGCATGATGATAAGGATGATTTCCGATTTTGTCAAATTCAAAATAGTATCCGTTATCAACATACGGAATTTTTTGGCTCGGGAAAGAATTGATTTTTTCAAAATCTTCCGACGATATTTTTTCAGTATTAACTCTGAACGCTCTGACAGGGGGAGCATTCAAAGCTTTTATGTAGTCATCATATTCATTTCCGAGAAGAGCTTTCATTCTTTCGGAAAATTCAATGGGTAGATTTTTCATTATTCTTCACCGTTAATATTCATTTCTGCATGTAGCATGCACATTCCGACAGCTGTTATGGCTGCTGTTTCGGTACGCAAAATACGTTTGCCGAGAGAGATCGTTTTGCCGCCTGCATCAGAAGCTGCATCAATTTCATTTTTTTCAAAACCACCCTCGGGACCTATTAAAATTCCGACTGAATTTTCTTTTTTAATTTCATTGAGAGCATCTTTGGTTGATGTCATTCCGTCTTTATTTTCATAAGGTACCATGAAAATATCAAGGCTTTTTGCCATTTCAAGAGCTTGTTTATAGGTCATAACATCAAAAACCTGTGGAACAGAATTTCTTTTACTCTGCTTTGCAGCACTTTCGGCGATTGCCTGCCAGCGTTCTGTTTTGCTTTTTTTCTTTTTGTCCTCCAGCCTTACAACACAGCGTTTCATTTCAACGGGAATTATTCCCTCTACGCCAAGTTCAACAGCCTTTTGAATTATCAGCTCCATTTTATCGCTTTTCGGAAGCCCTTGAAAAAGATAGATTTTAACAGGCAAATTAGTATCTTGAAATTTTTCTTCAGTTATTTCGGCGATTACGCATTCACCCTCAAAGCTTTCAATTCTGCAAAGATTGCTGATTCCGGTTTCGCTTACGAGAAATTCATCGCCGACCTTCATTCTTAAAACATTTTTTATATGGTTATAGTCTGCTCCTGCAATAAGATATTTATTGCCGTGCCTGCATTCCGTGTCTGCAAAGAAATTAAACATTTTAACACCGTCTTTCTACGGGATATTATATCAAATTATACTATTTATTACAACAAAAAAATTCAGCACATGAAAACTGAAGAAATCATGTGCTGATAAATTATTTTAAGAGGTTGTTAAGCCCTTCAATTTTTTTTTGTGTAGGCTCGGGAATATCTGCGAATGGAAATTCTTTTCCCATTTTGTCGTATTTGACCTGACAAATTTTTCTGAACGCAAGAAGCTCTGTTTTGTCAATGCAGGGATAATTATTTGAAATATCCTTTAATTTAACAATATTTTCTTCATTGTCATTCAAAGTCGGAATAATAACCTGACGGAGCGTAACGGGAATTTGTTTTGAATTGACATAATCAAGAAAATCAATAACCGATTCCATTTTACAGCCGACGTGATTGCGGTAAAGCTCATCACTGGTGTATTTAACATCAAGCAAAACTCTGTCTGTGACCTCTAAAAGTTTTTTTACGTTGTCATTTAAAATACATCCAGAGGTGTCAAGACATGTGTTAATGTTTTCTTTATGACAAAGGTCAAATAATTTCTTGACAAATTCTGCCTGCATGAGTGGTTCTCCGCCTGAAACGGTTATCCCGCCTTCTTTGCCGAAATATTCCTTGTACCTTACCGCTTTATTTACAAGTTCTGACGGAGTATATTCCATTCCGGCATTAAAATCCCATGTATCGGGATTATGGCAGCAGCCGCAGCGAAGGGGACAGCCCTGCATAAAAATAACAAAGCGTATTCCGGGTCCGTCAAGTGCGCCGAGACTTTGAATAGAATGTATTCTCCCTGTTATTTCTGTCATGTTACATTGCCTCATGGAAGGTTCGGCTGATAACCTCTCTCTGCTGTTCTCTTGAAAGCTTGTTGAAATTAACCGCATAGCCGGAAACGCGGATTGTAAGGTTGGGATATGCTTCAGGGTCTTCATATGCTTTCATGAGTGTTTCACGGTTGAGAACATTAACATTGATATGGTGAGCTTTCTTTGCAAAGTAACCGTCAAGAATCGAAACAAGATTTGTAATTCTTTCTTCTTTATCTCTGCCGAGCGCTTCCGGAGTAATTGAGAATGTGTTTGAAACACCGTCACGGCAATCGTCATAGCTGATTTTTGCAACAGAATTGAGCGATGCAAGTGCGCCGTTTTCTTCTCTGTTATGCATGGGATTTGCTCCGGGTGCAAAGGGTGCGGAAGCTTTTCTGCCGTCAGGAGTAGCACCGGTGTTTTTGCCGTACATAACGTTTGAAGTAATTGTAAGAACAGAAAGGGTATGAACAGCGTTTCTGTATGCGGGAGTTTTGCGAAGCTCCGTTATCATGCGGTGAGCCATGTCTTTTGCAATAAGGTCAACCCTGTCATCATCATTGCCGTATTTGGGAAAATCGCCAGTAGTTTTAAAGTCGATGATGAATCCGTTGCCGTTTTTAATGGGACATACATTTGCATATTTAATAGCGCTTAATGAGTCGGCAACAACAGAAAGACCTGCAATGCCGAATGCCATGAATCTTCCGACTTCGGTATCATGAAGAGCCATCTGTGTTTTTTCATAAGCATATTTATCATGCATATAGTGGATGATGTTCATTGTATTTACATAGAGGTTGCACATCCAGCTGATGTAAATTTCAAAACGCTTCATAACTTCGTCAAAATCAAGCTTTTCTGTATCCATAACAGGCATTTGAGGTCCGATATGAATGCCGCTTGTTGTGTCGAAACCGCCGTTAATTGCGATAAGAAGAAGCTTTGCGAGATTGCAGCGAGCGCCGAAGAACTGCATCTGCTTTCCGATTTTCATTGCTGAAACACAGCAAGCGATCGCATAGTCATCGCCGTAAATAGGGCGCATGATATCATCATTTTCATATTGTATTGAATCTGTATCGGCAGAAACTTTGGCACAGAATTTCTTGAAGTTTTCGGGAAGTGAATTTGACCAGAGAACTGTGAGATTGGGTTCCGGGGATGATCCGAGTGTATAAAGTGTGTTAAGAATACGGTAGCTGCTCTTTGTTACAAGAGTCCTGCCGTCTTCGCCCATACCGCCGACAGCTTCTGTTATCCACATGGGATCTCCGCCGAAAAGTTCGTTATATTCAGGTGTGCGAAGGTGACGTGCAACACGCAGCTTCATAACAAAATCATCAAAAAGTTCCTGTGCGCCTTCTTCGGTGAGGATACCGTTTGCAATATCACGTTCAATATAAATATCAAAGAATGAGCTTACTCTGCCGAGTGACATTGCGGCGCCGTTCTGCTCTTTGATTGCAGCAAGATATGCAAAATAGGTCCATTGAATTGCTTCTCTTGCGTTTGCAGCAGGCTGGCTGATGTCAAAGCCGTACATTGCCGCCATTTCTTTCATGTAGCCGAGAAATGCAATCTGCTGGAAAAGTTCTTCATCAAGACGGATGTGTTCGGTATCAAATGTTCCGTTTGCGAGCTCTTTCTTATCTTTTTTCTTTTCTTCTACAATGCGGTCAATTCCGTAAAGTGCAACTCTGCGGTAATCGCCGATTATTCTGCCTCTGCCGTATGCATCGGGCAGACCTGTAATAACATGGCATTTTCTTGCCTGACGCATTTCATCTGTATATGCGCGGAAAACACCGTCATTATGGGTTGTTCTGAACTTGAATTCTTCTTCAACTTTGCGTCCGAGCTTGTAGCCATAGGCTTCGCATGCCTGACGTACCATTCTCATGCCGCCGAAAGGATTGACACCTCTTTTGAGAGGACGGTTTGTCTGAATACCGACGATTATTTCGTTATCTTTGTCAATATATCCCGGTGAATAGCTTGTCAGTGAGGAAACAGTTGCGGTATCAATGTCAAGAACGCCGCCAAACTGACGCTCAAGGGCAAAAAGTGACTGAAGCTTTTTATTAAGAGCTTGAGTGCGGTCAGTAGCTTCTGCAAGAAATTCATCATTGCCGCAATATTCTTTATAGTTTGTCTGAATAAAGTCGCGGACATTGATTTCATCCTGCCATACGCCAGCATTAAAACCGTTCCAATTGTTGTGTTTCATAGCTTTTCCTCCTTGTGTTTCTGATTCGCCATATAAAAAAGGGCAAATCAGTCTTAAAATTAAAACTGAATTGCCCAGACGGTCGGCATATACTTTCTCGATTTAAGACTGAAAAAGTATTTCATTTGCATTCCCTTGCGGTAATCCGCATAATCCGTCAGTCATGCAAATGTTTCTTTGTGAATTTATTATACAATATGTTCTTATGTTTGTCAATTTTAATACTAAATAAAGTTATTTTCTCTTTTTGACTTGTTATGTGCAGTTTGTATAATTGACAACAAGATTTAATAATGTATAATTTGTTTTGAGGTGAGAATATGGATAACAGAGAATGGTTTAAAAACGCAGGCTACGGCATGATGGCTCATTGGGGACTTTATTCTTTACTCGGAGGAGAATGGAAAGGAAGAAGAGTTCTTGATTATGCAGAATGGATTCAGAGCAATATGCCGATTCCGAATGAAGAATATTCAAAGCTTGCCGATATATTTAATCCTATATTTTTCAATGCCGACGAATGGATAAAGCTTGCAAAAGAAAGCGGAATGAAATATTTTGTTTTTACATCAAAGCATCATGACGGATTCGCCATGTTTAAAACAAAGGTTGATTTATTTAATGTTGTTGATGCAACGCCGTTTGGGAGAGATGTTGTGGCTGAACTTGGCGAAGCATGCTATAAATACGGGCTGAAATTCGGACTTTATTATTCACAAGAGCTTGACTGGCATCATCCCCACGGCGGAGGATATGATAATTTTGCAGGTTGTTCGGGCACTTCATGGGATAATAACTGGGATTTCCCCGACAGATGCAAAAAAGATTTTTCAATCTGTTTTGAAGAAAAAATCAAGCCGCAAGTAAAAGAAATTCTTACAGGCTATGGTGATTTGTGCCTTATCTGGTTTGATGTTCCGCATACAATTACGAAGGAACAAAGTCATGAACTTAATGCACTTGTAAAAAAATACCAGCCTGATTGCTTGATAAATTCAAGAATCGGTAACGGTGCATATGATTATGTTTCTCTTGGTGATAATGAATATCCTTCGGAGTTTATACCGGATAATAATTCCGATGCAAACAGTCTCAATGGCTTCAAATATTCTCCATACGGACTTTATGAAACTGCCGGTACAATGAACAGTTCATGGGGATATAAATATTATGACCAAAATTGGATTACCGCAGAGGAAATCATTTCACGCAGAAAAAAATTAAATGATTTGGGTATAAATTATCTTCTTAATGTCGGTCCTGACGGACTTGGCAGAATACCGTCTTTTTGTACTGAAGCACTTAAAGGAGCTGCTGTTAAATCAAAAAAATAAATCTTGATAATATTTTTAAATGTGCTTTCATATAATATTTTTAGAATGTTATATCGGAGAGGATTTAAATGTTAAAAATCAATGATTTGTTTGATTTATCTCATACAATAGCGGGTGATTATCTTGCGGAGTTTGAATTTCCATGGCAAGCTCTTCGTGGTATTAAAGATTTGATTATTATGCTGGGAAAGGTTCTTGATAGGAGCGAATTTGACGAAGTAACTCATAATGTATGGATACACAAGACAGCATCTGTTGCAACGACTGCCTTTCTCGGTGCTCCCAGTATTATTGGCGCAGAAACAGAAATCCGTCATTGTGCCTATATCAGAGGTTCAGCACTTGTCGGCGATAAGTGTGTAATCGGAAATTCGGTTGAACTAAAGAATGTTATACTTTTTGATAAGGTTCAGACACCACACTATAATTATGTCGGTGACAGTATTCTCGGTTATAAGTCTCATATGGGAGCGGGCTCAATAACGTCAAATGTCAAATCAGATAAAAGTCCCGTTACAATTAATACGGATGAAAAAAAGATTGAAACGGGACTTAAAAAGTTAGGTGCAATGCTCGGAGATTACACGGAAATCGGTTGTAATACCGTTTTGAATCCCGGAACAATTATAGGCAGAAAATCAAACATTTATCCTCTTTCATGTGTCAGAGGCATTATTCCTCCTGAAAGTATTTATAAATCAGGCGGTGTAATCATAAAAAAAGAAAACAGATAGGGTGATGCAATGGGAAGATATTTCGGGACTGACGGCTTTCGCGGAGAAGCAAATGAAACTCTGACCGCTGACCACGCATACAAAGTCGGCAGATTTCTCGGATGGTATTACGGAGAATTAAAAAAACAAATCGGTTCAGATAAGCCTGCAAGATTTGTGATCGGAAAAGATACAAGACGTTCAAGTTATATGTTTGAATATACTCTTGTTGCAGGGCTTACCGCATCCGGTGCAGAGGCTAATATGCTTCATGTCACAACAACACCCTCGGTAGCATATATAACAAAAGTTGACGGATTTGATTGCGGTATTATGATTTCCGCAAGCCATAATCCGTATTATGATAACGGAATAAAACTGATTAACCGTGATGGCGAAAAGATTGATGATGAAACGATAGGATATATCGAAGATTATATTGACGGAAAGCTCGAAGTTTTCGGTCATAAATGGGATGAAATTCCCTTTGCTAAAAAGGATAGAATAGGAAAAACGATTGACTATGTTTCAGGCAGAAACAGATATATAGGTTATCTTATATCTCTCGGAATGTATTCGTTCAGAGGAATAAAAGTCGGACTTGACTGCGCCAACGGAAGCTCGTGGAATATTGCAAAAGCAGTTTTTGATGCTCTCGGCGCTAAAACCTATGTTATAAACGCAGACCCCGACGGCCTTAATATTAACGAAAATGCAGGCTCAACCCATATTGAGGTGCTGGCAAAATATGTTGTTGATAACGGATTAGACGTAGGCTTTGCGTATGACGGCGATGCAGACAGATGTCTATGTGTTGATGAAAAAGGAAACATTGTTACGGGCGACCATATCCTTTATATTTATGCTAAATATATGAAAGATAGAGGAAAGCTTTTGAATAATACGGTTGTAACAACCGTTATGTCAAATTTCGGGCTCTATAAAGCATTTGACGAGCTTGGCATCAACTATGCAAAAACCGCAGTCGGCGATAAGTATGTTTACGAATATATGATGCAGAATAATAACCGTATCGGCGGTGAACAGTCAGGGCATATAATATTTTCAAAGTACGCCTCAACAGGCGACGGTATCCTTACAAGCCTCAAAATGATGGAGGTCATGTTAGCAAGGAAGCAACCTATGAGCAAACTATATGAAGGATTTGATTTTTATCCGCAAGTGCTTGAAAACGTAAGAGTTGCGAATAAATCTGCGGTAAAGAATGATGCTGATGTGGTTGCTTCTGTCGATAACGTTGAAAAACAGCTTGGTGATTCAGGTAGAATTCTTGTTAGGGAATCAGGTACCGAGCCTGTTATAAGAGTAATGGTTGAAGCTGAAACGGAAGAAATATGCAGAAATTATGTAAATAAAGTTATTAATACAATAAAAAATAAAGGTTATCTAATATAAAAATGAGCAGAGTCGGCTGACTCTGCTCTTGATTTTTATTTTGCAGGGCAATGATTTGTTGCCACAATGTTGATACCCGTACCAAGTATATTTTCAACAAGAATATCTCCGAGTGACACGGGAGCTTTTGCTTCTGCTGCATTGATAACAGCCATGCAATCCATGATTTTGTCTTTCGGAATTGCGCCTGCTGACTTGCAGGGAACAACATTATGGATACCTCCGTTTACTTTAACGGTTGTTGCAAGACTTCTGACGGGATTGGTGCACTCTGTTCTTGCATAAGCATCGCCCCTTTTGCAAGTATTGCCGGTTATTGAAAGTATATCACCGTTATCGGCAATTTCAACGGTAACTCCGCAGCCCATGGGGCAGGCTACGCAAATAATATTTTTCTGCATAAATCACACCTCCACGGAAATTTCGATTACGCCGCCCTCTGCGAAATTTTTGAGCATGTCATTCTTAATAACGACGTCTTCCATTTCGCCGGGTGCAAGGCGGGGTCTTTTGCGGCGGATTAATTCTTCGCCGTTGTATTTTGCAACAATCTTTGCGTTTTTATATACCTGACCGACTCTGAAGTAAAGCTTTACATCACCGTCATTTTTTATATTTACCTTCTGCGGAACAATGTAACGAACACCATTCACGCCTTTTGTGGTGACATACTCCGCATTTTTTGATTTGCCGAGAACATATCTTGCCGCACCTTCACCTGCGGTTTGGCTTTCAAGAGTAACGTAGTCAACAAGATCATGAACATGAAGAACATTACCGCATGCAAAAACACCTTTATGTGATGTTTCTCTGTATTCATCAACAACAGCGCCGCTTGTTACGGGATCAAGTTCAATGCCGACAGCTCTTGTAAGCTCATTTTCGGGAATAAGACCGACAGAAAGAAGAAGAGTATCGCATTCAATGAATCTTTCGGAGCCCGGTATGGGTTTGCGGTTTTCGTCAACATCAGCGATTGTAACACCTTCAACTCGTTCTTTGCCGTGAATATCAATAACAGTACAGCTCAAATGCAGAGGAATATTGAAATCATCAAGGCATTGAACGATATTACGTGTAAGACCGCTTGAATAAGGCATAAGTTCACAGACACATTTAACCTCTGCTCCTTCAAGAGTCATACGGCGAGCCATGATTAGACCGATATCGCCTGAACCGAGGATAACAACCTTTTTGCCGGGCATATATCCGTCAATGTTAACATATTTCTGTGCTGTGCCTGCACTCATAACGCCTGATGCTCTTGTTCCTGCAATATTGAGAGCGCCTCTGGGTCTTTCGCGACAACCCATTGCAAGAATGACGGCTTTTGTCTGAATTTCAAGCAAACCGTCAACCTTGTTTATTGCATAAACAACATTATTATCTGTTATTTCAAGAGCCATTGTATCGGTTTTATATTCGATTTCCTGTTCATCAACAAGTTGAATGAATCTGTCGGCATATTCAGGGCCGGAAAGCTCTTCGCCGAAATAGTGAAGACCAAAGCCTGTGTGAATACATTGCTCAAGAATACCGCCGAGGGTTTCGGCTCTTTCAAGAATAAGTATACTGTCAACGCCGCATTCTTTTGCTTTGAGCGCTGCAGCCATGCCGGCGGGACCGCCGCCGATAACTACAATATCATAATTAAGCATAATCTCCGCCTCACTTTGTTCTTTCGTAAAGTATTTTGGAATTGCCGCCGAATTTTGTGATTTCATTTATCTCAACACCAAGCTCTTGTGCAAGAAGCTCAACAACCTTTGAGCCGCAGAAACCACCCTGGCATCTTCCCATACCTGCTCTTGTTCTTCTTTTGACTCCGTCAACATCTCTTGCACCTGCAGGAGCATTGATTGCGTCGATGATTTCGCCCTCAGTGATTGTTTCGCAACGGCATATAATTCTGCCGTAAGCAGGATTTTTCTCGATAAGTGCCTTGCGTTCTTCGTTTGACATATGTCTGAATCGGACAGGCTCTTCTCTGACGGGATTAAAATTACTCTTTTCATCGGCAGGCATTGCTTTAATGATAATATCTTTAACATAAAGAGCAATTGCCGGTGCAGAAGAAAGACCGGGTGATTCAATTCCTGCAACATTAATGAACTGAGAGTTCTTATCGCTCGGTTCAATTATGAAATCATCTCTGTCACAATGCGCTCTCAAGCCTGCGAAAGAAGTAATAACCTCTCTTGCAGTAAGACAAGGAACAGATTTTTTTGCAATGTTGAGAATATCCGCAAGTGTATCTGAGGTTGTCGCAACATCGTTTTTATCTTCAATGTCAAGCGCACTCGGACCGAGGAGAAGGTTACCGTCAACGGTAGGAGTGACAAGAATGCCTTTACCCATTTTTGAGGGACATTGGAATATTGTATGGTTTGCAAGGTGACCGATTGATTTGTCACAAAGCATGTATTCTCCTTTTCTGGGGGTAGTGTGAATGGAGTTATCGCCGATAAGAGCTGCAATTTCATCGCAGTAAACACCTGCAGCATTAACAACGAATTTTGTGTTAATTTCATTTTCTCCGTTTGAAAGTCTGAAATTTCCGTTATTAAAATCAATTGTTTTTACTTCGAAATTGCGGATAAAATCTGCGCCGTTAACAACAGCGTTTTCTGCAGCTGCAATCGTTAACTCATAAGGGCATACAATACCAGCAGAGGGTGCCCAGAGAGCAGCTTTTGCTTCGTCGCTGATGAAAGGCTCTGCCTCTTTAAGCTTTTCTTTGTCATAAATTTCAAGACCGGGAACGCCATTTATGTTTCCTCTCTCAAGAAGCTCGTTGAGAGTTTTAAGTTCTTCGTCTGAAAATGCAACTACAAGAGAGCCGACAGGTTTAAACGGAACGCCAAGAGTTCTGCATATCTCGGGCATAATTGCTGTTCCTTCAACATTGAGCTTTGCCTTCAATGTTCCGGGCTTGGCATCAAAGCCTGCATGAACAATAGCACTGTTTGCCTTTGAGGTGCCCATTGCCATGTCGTTGCATTTTTCAACGAGGGCAATTTTTAAGTTGTAGCGGGTGAGTTCACGGGCAATAAGTGATCCGATTACGCCTGCGCCGACAACGGCAACATCATAATTCATTGATATAACCTCCACGAAAAAATAGTTTTCCGCTGATAATTATATCACAATTAATTTACAGAAACAACTATTTTTATATTTAATTTCTGATAAATTAGTTTGTTTTTTGCCATAATTTTTTATTAAATTTTATTTATCGTTATGAATATTGACAAATCGGATTTTTTAATGCAAAATATATATATTATTTTGTGCGGCATGGTCGCAATAAAAAGAAAAGGATGCTGATATATATGATGACAGATATTGAAATTGCTCAGTCAGTTAAAATGAAGCCCATAACCGAAATTGCGGAAGCTGCAGGAATTGACGGTAAATACCTTGAGCAGTACGGTAATTATAAGGCAAAGGTTGATCTTTCGATTCTTAAAGAAAACACAAATCCCGAAGGCAAACTTGTTCTTGTTACTGCCATAACCCCTACTCCTGCAGGTGAAGGTAAAACAACAACTACAATCGGTCTTGCTGACGGTCTTAAGAGAATCGGAAAGAATGTTATGGTTGCCCTTCGTGAACCTTCGCTCGGACCTGTTTTCGGCGTTAAGGGCGGTGCAGCAGGCGGCGGTTACGCACAGGTTGTTCCCATGGAAGATATCAATCTTCATTTCACAGGAGACTTCCATGCAATCGGCGCTGCTAACAATCTTCTTGCGGCGATGCTTGACAATCATATTTATCAAGGCAATTCGCTTAACATTGATCCAAGAAGAATAACATGGAAGCGCTGCGTTGATATGAATGACAGACAGCTTCGTTTTGTTACCGACGGTCTTGGCGGAAGAGTAAACGGTGTTCCCAGAGAAGACGGCTATGACATAACCGTTGCATCTGAAATTATGGCTGTTCTCTGCCTTGCAACATCAATCACCGACCTCAAGGAGCGTCTTTCAAGAATTATCGTTGGTTATACTTATGATGAAAAACCCGTTACAGCAGGCCAGCTTAATGCGGCAGGTGCATTGACAGCTCTCCTTAAGGATGCTCTTAAGCCCAATCTTGTTCAGACTCTTGAAGGAACGCCTGCACTTGTTCACGGCGGACCTTTTGCGAACATTGCACATGGTTGTAACTCTGTTATGGCAACAAAGCTTGCAATGAAACTCGGCGATTATGCTATCACCGAAGCAGGATTCGGCGCAGACCTTGGTGCTGAAAAATTCCTTGATATCAAGTGCCGTTATGCTGGTCTTACACCCAGTGCAGTTGTTGTTGTTGCAACAATCAGGGCTCTTAAGATGCACGGCGGTGTTCCCAAGACTGAGCTTGCAGGTGAAAATCTTGAAGCACTTGAAAAAGGTATTCCCAATCTTCTCCGTCATGTTTCAAATATCAAGAATGTTTATAAGCTTCCTTCAGTTGTTGCTGTCAACCGTTTCCCGACCGATACGGATGCAGAAGTTGAGCTTATTATTGAAAAGTGCAAAGCTCTCGGCGTAAATGTAGTTCTTTCAAACGTCTGGGCTGAAGGCGGTAAGGGCGGCGAAGAGCTTGCAAAAGAGGTTGTTGCTCTTTGCGAACAGCCCAATGATTTCACCTTCTCATATGAGCTTGAAGGCTCAATCGAAGAAAAGATTGAAGCTGTTGTCAAGAAGGTTTACGGCGGCGACGGTATCAGCGTTCTTCCTGCTGCAAAAAAACAGATTGCATCTCTTGAAGCTATGGGATATGCAAACCTTCCCGTTTGTATGGCGAAAACACAGTACAGCTTTTCGGATGACCCCACAAAGCTCGGCGCACCTGATAATTTTACCGTTACTATCAAAAACGTTAAAATTTCTGCAGGTGCAGGCTTTATTGTTGTTCTTACCGGTGACATCATGACCATGCCCGGTCTTCCCAAGGTTCCTGCAGCGGAAAAGATTGACGTTGATGAAAACGGCAAAATCAGCGGACTTTTCTGATAATTAAATTAACCGTCACAGTCAGCGATTGTGGCGGTTTATTAATGGTGATTAAATGCTTGATTTTAAAATTGATGATAAGTCCTCATGGGAGAAAATAAAAGAGAGCGGAAAGCCTGTTGTTATTTACGGCATGGGCAACGGAGCCGATAAAGTTATTGACGAGTTTAACAGACTTGAAATTCCGATTCTCGGAGTAACCGCAAGCGATAATTTTGTAAGAGGTCAGATTTTCAGAGGCTTTAAGGTCAAAAAAATATCTGAATTTAATAGAGAATTTATTATTGCCGTTGCATTTGCATCCTGTATTCCCGAGGTTATGAATCATATTTATTCTTTACGAAATGAATACAGAGTTATTGTGCCATGCGTTCCTGTTTTCGGCGATGAAATATTTAACCGCAATTTCATAAAAAAGAATGCAGATAAAATCAATGCGGCATATAGTCTTTTTGAAGAGGATTCAAAACAAATTTTTGCGGGCTGCATTAATTTCATGTTCGGCGGAGAGCTTGAAACTCTAAAATCTGTTACATCTGAAAAAGATGAAGTATTCAACAATATTCTTAATTTAGGTACAAATGAATCTTATCTTGATTTGGGTGCGTACAGAGGCGATACCGTTGAGGAGTTTCTCAATTATTGCGGCGGTGAATATGAGAGCATTACCGCTCTTGAACCGGACAGAAGAACATATAAAAAGCTCTGCGACTATCTTGCGGATATACCCAAATCATCAGCTGTTCCCAAAGCGATTTACAGCGAATGCAGAACGATGCAGTTCAGCAGTAAAGCAGGCAGACAATCAACTCTTTTGCAAAAAGGGGAGGAGATTGAAACAATAACGGTTGATGAACTTTGCCAAAACAAGAATGTAACATACATAAAAATGGATGTTGAGGGCGCTGAAATTGAAGCAATTGATGGTGCAAAAATAACGTTGAAAAATCAGAAACCCAAGCTTAATATTGCGCTTTATCACAAAAGTGTAGATGTTTTTGAAATACCTCTTAAAATCGCAGAGATTAACCCCGAATATAAATTTTATCTCCGCCGTCATCCTTACATTCCGTGTTGGGATATGGATTTATATTGTATCTGATGTTGACAAATAAATAATATCATGCTATCCTATACATAGATACTCGATGTATCGTAAATCTATGTATAGGAGTTTTTATTATGAGAGTAAGTAAAGAGCTTGCGAAGGGGAGCACCGCTCTACTTGTTTTGAGTGTTATCTCAAAAAAAGATATGTACGGTTATCAGATAATAAAAACAATTGAAAATGCCAGCGAAGATGTCTTTTCGCTTAACGAAGGAACTCTTTATCCCATTCTGCATTCTCTTGAGGCGGACAAATGCCTTGAATCATATTGGTGTGAAGCAGAAGGAAGAAAGCGCAAATATTATAAGATTACATCCAAGGGATTAAAAGAGCTTGCAGGTAAAGAACAGGAATGGAACACTTTTTCAACAGCCGTCACAAAGGTTTTGGGAGGTGCCAAGCTTGCAGGAGCATAATTTTGACGAAATTCTTGATTACCTTTGCTCGGGTATAATGTCAAAAAGCGAAAAGCAGAATGTGCGCGACGAGCTTTATGACCATCTGATGTGCAGATATGAAACGAACCTTGCGGTCGGAATGGATGAAGAAAGGGCAACACAAAGTGCAATTAACGATTTGGGTGATAAAACTGTTATCAAATACAGGCTTTCTCAGGTGCATTCTTACTATCCCAAGCTCTCCATGAAAAAAGCAATGAATCTGCTGATAATCGGATATGTTTTAATGACATTTCAGATTAACTTTTTCACCGGTATGGGTGAAATAACAAAGTTTATTGGCAATGTTATAATGCTTGTGGGAGTTTACTGTATCAGCAAGGCAAACAAGAGATTGAAGCAGGCGTTTTATATTGATTTGACCGGCTTTGCTGTGGAATATCTTTCTGTTGCGGTTCAACCGCTTGCTATATCTGATAACTTATATTTATCAACTGCGTTTTCACTTGCAGGAAGCATTTTGAATCTTCTGTTTTGGATTTTCATTGCTGTCGGACTTAACGACCTTGTAAAACCGTATTTATCCGAGTATAAAAAGAAAATTCCGATTGGTTTTATGGGATTTTGTCAATTCTGTGTAGCCGGTAGCGTTATTATTCTTCATCTTGCCGCTTTTTCGAGTGATAAGCTGTTGACTGACTACCGCGATGAAGAACTGTTTTTTTTAACACCGTTTATTGTTATTTCTGCTGTGGTAACTCTGTTTGTATTATGCAGAGTTTCAAAGTGTTTATGGCAAAGCGACCATGAATATAAAATTGAAGATTCTTTGGCACAGAAATGGATTGCCGCTCTTCTCGCAATAGCTTTTTTCGTTGTGCCGAGAGTAGCAATTGATGTTTTACTTGCGAATCAGAAAGCAGAGGTTTTGGATTTTACAATTGAAGACTGCAAGATGAATGACAAAGAATATGAACGTATTTGTGGTAATCTTTTGTCTTATGGTATTCCCGAAAACATAGTTTATTCTCTTCCGAAAAGTGAAATAAAAAATTATTCACGTTCGGTAAATAAAAATGAATTAAGCGATGAAGTCAAAAATTTTGTTCATGAATCTGTATCAACATTTTCAACCAGTGTCTGCAATGATGTCATGATTAAATTTTCAACATGTGCAATCGGAATGACTGATGAATCAGGATATCCATTAATAAGGGTTTTATCGTGGATTGATTATCAAAGCTCATGCGATTATACATATTCCGATGCGGTTTTTTGGGAATATCATGAAGCGAGGAATATTCCTTTGAATTATGACGGTGAATACAACGGTAATTTTCTGTTGATTCTATCAGATGATGATGGTAAAATTGTTAAAAATGAACCTCTTGATATTTACAGCGATAAGAATGCTTTGACAGACAGAATGACGGGTGTAAGATTTGAAGGAAAAAGAGAACTGCTTATAATTCATGCAGAAGATTTTGGCTTGGCAAGCTCATGGGAAACAAGAAATGCAAATTATGCATTTGAATTTTTTCACAGAAAAACCCCTTTCTCTATTTTTTATCCTTCGCCGTTAATGCTCTATGAAGCTTCCGATTATTTTGATTATTTCGAATACAGAAGAATGCATGTTACCTCTTATATTTCATGGGTAATTCCCGGAGAAGAATATAAGCAGTATATTGCTACGGAGGGAATATAATGCGCAACGATGAAATGTATCTTCAGCTTTATTTGATACGCCACGGCGAAAGCATGGGTAACATTGAAACTGAAGAAGAATTCGATACTGTTAATCCGCCTTTAACTTATCACGGCAAAAAACAAGCGGAAGCGCTCGGAAAAAGATTTGAATCTTTGAGTGATTTTACTCTTTATTCAAGCCCTCTTGACAGAGCAAGAGATACTGCATTTCAAATATCCGAAAAAATGGTTGTTGATGCTGGTTTGCTTGAAAAAGGTGTAAGGCAAACTGATAATGGATTTGAAGATTTTAATGAAACAGATTTCGAATGTTATGAACGTGCAAAAATAGTTATTGAAAAAATCAAATCAAAGCATTATAACCATGAAAATGTTATTGTAGTTGCTCATGGAATGTTCCTTAACCAGCTTATAAAAGCTGCGCTCGGTATTCCGTATGACCTTATGCGTCTTTCCGTTTATAATGCTTCGGTTACAAAAATTAATTTCTGCCATACAGAGCTTGCAAAGCTTGCCTTGCAGAATGATATTTCACATCTGAAAGATACAGACGGTGAAAAGCTGTTCTGGATGTAAAAAAGACCCGCAGAGTTTGTTCTCTGCGGGTTGATTGTTTACGGCATATATGGATTATCGTCAAATTCATAGTTCTCAGGCATAATCATCGGTCTGAAATAATTGATTGTGTAATCAATTCCCCATTGTCCTTTTTTGCCCTGCCAATATCTTGAATGAGGCTCGATTGAAAGCATTCCGTTGTAGTTTTTAGTATATAGTATATCCATTGCAGCGCCCCAATTTATGCAGTCAAGACCTGCGGGAGCATCGTCATAAACATCATTGTCGAAATATACGCAGCCCTTAAGGTGGAAATGATAGAATCTGTCGCCCCAATCTCGCATTTCGGTAAGGTAATTGCCGTCATGATAAATGCAATGAGAGATATCATATTTAATTCCAAGCTCCGGAAGAGCTGAAAGAACAATCTCCCATACCTTGGGTTCAACAACAAAGTTTTCCCAACGGCAATTGTAAACGGCAATTTTAACTCCTTTGTCCTTTGCAAAATCAATGAGCGTTCCGAGATAGTTGATTGCAATGTTGCAGTTTTCGTAGAAGCTCTTGCTTTCAACGTAGTTGACACCGCAGTTGTAAACATTACATCCGATTATTGATGCAGCTTCGATAACGTTTTTATCCGCCTGCAATGCCTCGGGAATAATTTTGCCGTTTTCATCAATTCTTGTCATGCCCCAGCGACCCATCGAGCCGACTGTAACATTATATTTTTCTGAATAACCTTTAATTTCATATGCTTTTGAGAGAAATTCTTCAGAATCATAGTTTTGATTAACGCAAAATTCTACTGCTTCAAGACCTTTATCGTGAACATATTTTATACAACCTTCGCTCCAGCCGTTGATAATACCGAGTTTCATGAATAAGCCCCTTTCTTTATTTCAAATTTATTTTAACAGTATTTTTTTCGATAAGTTCAATGGGATGATATGACATTTTCGATTTTCGGAGTCCTTCATCGCCGCAATCTTCTTCACGGTTTACAAATTTGATATCGTCGTTTGATGCATACATCTGTAAAAATTGATTTGTAAGCATCTGATATGCTCCGTGATACGATATATCAGCTTTTTCAATATGACAGAAAAGCGTGTCGCCGACGATTTCTCCGATTGAATAGCCGACAATTTTTTCGTCAACTCTTAAAATCCCTCCAAGCATATCATAAATTTTATAGTTTTCAAGAACTTCGATGCACATCTGAAGCTCTTGGTTTGCTCTGTCGTCTTTTTCAGAATTAAAAGTAAAGTTATTCGTAAATTCTATTAATTCGGAAATATTATTTTCGTTTATCGGTTCAAAGTTCCAATTTAAATAAAGCTTTTTAAATTTGTTTATGTGATTTCTCGGAGTGCTGTATTTTCTGCCCGAAAGAGTCAGGAGTGATTCTTTATCATAAAGATAGTCAAACCAATCTCTGTCTGCATTTGCTTCAAGGTCAGAATATTTTTCATTGAGCTTTGTGAGTTCTTTCTTATTAACAGTACAAAGTATCATCGAAGTGTTTTTTTCTTTGCAATATTTTTCAATTTCATCAAGTGCATTTTCTACATTTCTTCCGATCGGAAAAATGAATCTTGAATCTGATGAAAGGATAAGTGTTCCGTCGATAATTGCATATCCGTTATCAAAATAATCTCTCCACATTGCGGTTGCTCCGGCAGAACGGTCACATTGTCTTTCGGGATAAGCGTTGAAATATGCTTTGAGAATTTTTATATCTTCAAGTTCAATCTTTTTAAGTGATATCATACTGCACCTTTTTCATTTTTATTTCATAATATTATATCATCTCCGATTTAAATTGTAAATATTTGGAGATTAAATAAAAAGATATATTTTTTCTATTGAACATAAATGTTTTTTCTGTTATAGTTTAATAAATAATCTATTAGAGGTGTATATATGAAAAAGCCTTATAAACTGAAACCCCATATTTGCAGATTCTGCAGTTTATATCCCTTGGGTGATGAAAGGATACCGCCCGAGTTAATGACTTATAAAAACGAAACACCCGATTTGGAGGGCTTTCCTTATCCTCTTCCGTCAAAGAAAAGTGATTATACCTGCTTTGCAAGAACGGGGGATATTGAGTGGTATGGCGCTTCAACCGGTCTTACACGTTATGATAAAAATGCCGAACGCGATGAAGATGTTGTTATGTATTTCAGCGCGGACAGAGACCTTTATGATAATGAAATAAAAGCAATTATGCCCGACGGTGAAAATATTTGGGTCTTAACGGCAACAGGTGCAGCTTATATCGAAATGAAGATGATTTCTGCCGAAGAAAAAGCACTTCTTCTTCTTGCAGAATCGGAGAAATATGTTGATCGAAGAGGCATGAAGAGCCAAAAACGTCTTGAAAAATTAAGAGAGCTTGACTCAATATTCCCCTATGGTCATTCCGATAATGACGGCAGTTTTACTGTCGGCTTCTCAATCGGCGAAATTTTCAGATATGCGACATATAAAAGGGAAAAGGGAGCAGACCATCCTGACACAATTGAGGCGAGAAAAGTTGCAACAAGAGCTGTTGAAGCAAATCTTCTTCTTTTGCATGTTCATTGCAGAGGCGACGGATTTGCTGCAAGAACATACCTTTGCGCCGATGAGCCTGTTCCCGATGACGGCTTGTTCTTAAGAATAACCGATAATAAAGCAGTATGTCTTGAAACAACGGATTCAATAAAGAAAAACCTCGCAGGAAAAGTTATTGATGCATCTGCCGAAATACCCGAAAGGCTTGCAAAGCTTTTTACGGACCTCGGATACTCTAAAAATGATTTGATTTATAAAGCGGATACCAGCAGTGATGAGATAACACATCATTTTCTTCATTTTCTTATTGCACATGAATATCTTGCTTGCGATGACTTTGAACTTGATGAATTGATTAAAACATCTGCAAAAAGTCTTATGGCGCACATTATTGACCACGGTTATGAGCTTCATGATTTTACGGGTGAACCCACATCATGGGCTAAATGGAGCACGAGATATTTTAATACTGAATTTGGCTGGGTTGACGGTGCGCTAAATTCTGCACAGCTTCTTATGTATCACCTTGTAACAATGAAGATTACGGGTGAAGAGGGAAGATGGAGAGAAAGCTATGATTATCTTGTGAATGAGCTCGGTTATGCAGATATGGCTATGACCCATTTTGACCGTCTTTATCAGGCGAGTCTTTCGGGTGACTATGATTTTGTTGAAGATATCATGTATGGCGACCATATGCTCGCAACCCTTGCATTTTGGGGTCTTTGTGTTCTTGAAACAAATGAAGATCTTTTAAAAAAATACAGATACGGATTCAAAGCATGGAGAACATCAATCGAAAGAGAGCATGTTCCCGGTTATGACTTGCCCTATGCAATTGCATGCCCTGATGAAGAAATTGACCTTGACCGCATTGCAGGTTGGTTTTACAGAACAAACTGCAGCCGTCTTGCTGCGGGTGTAAGCATGGTTGGCAGACATGATGTTGCTGTCAGAACACGCAGAAACGGATATAAAGAAATTTCCGCTCTGATGCCTCCCGATGAAACTTTTATTTCAAAATATGACAGAAATCCTGTTGAATATAAAAACGAGGATTCGGGCGGAACAATGTGTGTTGAAAGTTGCTATGTTTATACTTTCGGTTATTGGCTTGGCAGATATTACGGATTCTTTGAATAATGAGGTACAGCTATGAATAATAAAATACATGTTGTCAGCAATGCGCATCTTGACCCTATTTGGCTCTGGAGATGGCAGGAGGGTTGCGGTGAAGTTTTACAGACCTTCAGAAGCGCTGTTGACCGTATAAAAGAATATAAAGGTCTTGTTTTTACATGTTCTTCGGCTTCATACTATAAATGGGTTGAAGAAATTGATCCCGACCTTTTTGAAGAAATAAGAAAGCTTGTTAAAAAAGGAAAGTGGGTGCCTGTCAACGGTTGGTGGGTACAGCCCGATTGTAATATGCCGAGTGCTGAAAGCTTTGCACGTCAGGCACTTTACAGTCAGCTTTATTACTTTGAAAAATTTGGTAAAATCTGTCAGACGGGTTATAATGTTGATTCGTTCGGACATAATGCAATGATGCCGCAACTTCTTAATAAAGCCGGTATGCGCTGTTATGTTATGATGAGACCCGGTATGCATGAAAACGCTGAAATTCCTGAAAATCTTTTCTGGTGGGACAGCGCTGACGGTTCACGTGTTCTTACTTACAGAATCCCTTGCAGTTATTCAATTAGCGGAAAAAAAGATATCGACAGAGAGATTCCGATGCTTCGTGAACGCGCTGAAAATAGCGGTCATGGAATGATGATGTTTTTCGGTGTAGGTAATCACGGAGGAGGACCTACCAAGGGCGATATAGATTATCTACTCGAACTAAAAGAAAAAGGCTACGAAGAACTTGAATTTTCTTCTCCGAATGAATATTTTGAAGAAATGTGTGCTGACAGACTTGATTTGCCGACATGGAATGATGAGCTTCAGCATCATGCCAGCGGATGCTATTCGGCAACATCTTTGGTTAAACAGCTTAACAGGAAAGCCGAATTCTGGCTTGCTAACGCAGAAAAATGGAATACAGTTTCTGCAAAACTTTCTGATTTACCAAAAGGTACGGAAGAGTTTGGTAAAGCATGGCAGGAGGTTTGCTTCAATCAGTTCCACGACATTCTTTGCGGTTGTTCCATCATGGAAGCCTATGACGATGTTCGTGACAGCATGGGATACGCAATGAAAATTGCAGCTGTTGAAGAAAATAGAGCAATGCTTAAAATTGCAGGAATGGTTGATACATGGCTTGACGGTGTTTCCGATTCGGTTTCGTTAAATGAACGCCATCATTGCCGTAATCTTAAATTCCCCAGACCTGTAATTGTATTTAATCCTAATTCGTTTGAAGTTGAAACAAATGTAAGAACATATCATCCTTCAAAGAAGGTTGAGGATAGTGACGGAAAAGAGGTAATATTCCAGAATATCCGTTCCTCGCGTTCGAACGATTCGCACCTTGATACGATTTTTAAAGCAAAAGTTCCTGCTTTGGGCTATGCAACATATTGGCTTTGGCATGCTGATTCGGATTTCACCGATGAAAGCGTTCTTGAAAGCGATATAAAGGCTTATGAGCTTACATTTGAAAATAAATATATCAAGGCTGTTTTTGATGATAAAACAGGCGGTATAAAGAGCCTGGTCACCAAAGAAAACGGTACAGAATATGTCGGCGGAGAGTTCTGTGTTCCGACTGTTGTTGATAATTCCGAGCCCGATACCTGGGCGCATAATATATTTAAGTTTGACAAGGAAATTGCCAAGATGCAGCTCGAATCAATTGAACTTGTCGAATGCGGAAATGCAAGAGCAGTTATGCGTGTCAAGCATATTTACAACGGCTCATATCTTACACAGGATTATATTCTTGAATCCGAAAGCAAACTTATCAGAGTTAAATGCAGGGCTTTGTGGCAAGAGCCTTTGACAATTCTTAAAATGCCTGTCACAGTTGACGGAGAGAATCCGATATCAACGTATGAAATACCTGTAGGCATTATCAAAAGGCCCTGCAACGGAGAGGAAGAGCCTGCATTAACCTGGGGCGATATTACTGTCGGCAACGAAATCCGAAAAGGTGTTTCGCTTATCAGCGATGCAAAATACAGCTATGACTGCCCGGGTAAAACTTTAAGACTTACAATGCTCCGCAACTCTATTTTTGCCGATCATTATTCGGACAGACCTGCTGCTGATTTCAGTTATTGCGATGAGGGACTTCATAGATTTGAATATGCTGTTTATCCTCATACAGGTGAAGCAGAGTGCAGCGAGATCCAGAAACTTGCATTACAGCTCAATTCAAAGCTTGTTGCGGTTCCTGTTAGCTATCATAAGGGTTCGATGCCGCAAAAGAAGAGCTTTATCAGCATAAACAAGCCCAATATCCGTCTTGATGCTTTCAAATTCTGTGAAGACAGCTCGGGTGATATTGTTATGAGATTCCGCGAAACCGATGGTAACGCTGTTAGAACTGCTATTGTCTGCGATATTGCAGATGCAGGTTTTTATGCTGATTTCAACAAGTTTGAAATTAAGACGTTCAGAGTTGACAGTGAAGGATATGTTATAGAAACAGATTTCCTTGAAGGTATTGTAAAATAAAAATATAAAATATGCACTCCGTCATGTTTACGGGGTGCATACTATATAATGAGGTGAATTTATGAAAGTTCTTGAAAATATAAGTCCGAAGAATGTTTTCAGATTTTTTGAGGAAATATCAGCGATTCCGAGAGGGTCGGGTGTTCATGACGGAATAAAATCCTATTGCGAAAATTTTGCAAAATCAAGAGGTCTGAAATATATTTCCGATGATGCGGGAAATGTTGTAATTTTCAAGGACGCATCATCCAATTGTTCAAGTGCAGAGCCTGTTATAATTCAAGGACATCTTGATATGGTCTGGGAGAAAGATGAAACTTGCAACATCAACTTTGAAACAGATGGTCTTGAGCTTACAATTGACGGCGATTATATTCATGCAAAAGGAACAACTCTCGGTGGCGATGACGGAATAGCAGTTGCAATGTGCCTTGCAATACTTGATTCGGATGACATCTGTCATCCTCCTCTTGAAATTGTTTTTACTGCAGATGAGGAAATCGGTATGCTCGGTGCCGGTGCGCTTGATTTTAGTTCGCTTAAAGCAAAACGAATGATTAACCTTGATTCAGAAGAAGAGGGGACTCTTTGGGTTAGCTGTGCCGGAGGTGTCAGAGCTGATATCTGTTTGCCTGTAACTTATGAAGAAAGCAATAAAAAAACTTTCAAAGTTGTCGTAAGCGGTCTTCACGGCGGTCATTCCGGAGCAGAAATTCACAAGGGTTATGCCAATGCTAACAAAATAATAGGCAGAGTTCTTGAAATGCTCAAGAATAAAACTGAAATATTCATTGCTGAAATTCAAGGCGGCAATATGGATAATGCAATAACAAGAGATTCATTCTGTATTTTCAAATCTGATTGTGATAATATTGCAAATCTTGTATCAGATATTTTTAATGATATTAAATCAGATTATGTTTCAGCAGATCCTGATATTAAAATTTTTGCTGTTCCTTTTGATGAGATTAGTTATGCAATGACCTCCGATTCATCCGATGCAGTAACATCGCTTTTAAATGAGCTTCCGAGCGGTGTGATTTCAATGAGCAGGGATATTGACGGTCTTGTTGAAACATCGCTTAATCTTGGTATATTGAAAACTGAAAACAACAATGTTATTTTTAGTTTTGCGGTCAGAAGCGGTGTTGATTCGCAGCGTGATTTACTTGTTCAAAGACTTAAGAATATATCAGATAAATACTCATGTAATGTAAAATTTCACAGTGAATATCCTGCTTGGGAATTTAAATCGGATTCACATCTTCGAGAAATGATGGCTTCTGTTTATGAGAAAATGTTTGATAAAAAAATGACCGTAACTGCAATTCATGCAGGTCTTGAATGCGGTCTTTTCTGCGGAAAAATCAAGGGGCTTGATTGCGTTTCACTCGGTCCCGATATGCTTGATATTCACACACCGCAGGAGCGCTTAAGTATTTCTTCAACCGAAAGAGTCTGGGAATTTTTATTGCGTGTACTTGAAAACCTTTAATCTTAAAATCACAGACGTTGATTAAGCGTTTGATACTTAAAATAAAGTTTATAATTTCGCTTATATATAAAATGAAAATATATCCTCTGACAGAATATCGGGGAAGAAGAAAATAAACAAGTATAACACAAAGTGATGAATCAATGATGTTATATTTCATGGAATGGAACTGTTGATCAAGTCCTTTGAGCATACCGTCTGTTATTATATCAGTATACATTATCGGAATAAGCGGCGAAAGTATTTTTATATACTTTGCCGCTTCGTTTGTTTTATACACAAGCTCTGAAAATAGCTGTGAAAAATGCCAGAATATAAATGAACAAAAAACAGAGTAAAAAAGCGTTCTTTTGAGATTCCTTTTAACAATGCAGATAATGGTTTTTCTTTCATTTAAATCATGGTATTTTGCCAGATTCGGGATTAATAACGCAGACAGAGATGTTAGAATTGCGCTCGGAAAAAGCAGCAAAGGCAGTGACATTGCGTGAATATTGCCGTAAGCAGCAAGAGATGAAGAAGTATTTTTCCCTGATTTCAGAAAACCTTTTGGAATCATAAGATGTTCAACTGTCAGCAGAATGCTTCTTACGCATGTACCGGCAGCATCGGGAATGGCGATTCTTAAAATTTTTCTTAAATTAACGGATGGTTTATCTGTTTTTTTATTTATTGTAAATTTTTTTAAAATATATGACAGACAAAATGAGAAAATTTCAGATGCTGTCATTCCTGTAACAATGGCCATGCATGCATATTCAGGCGAAACATATGTGGTTTTATTCAGAATAATGACTACTGTAAAAATTTTGAATCCCTGTTCAAGCATTTGAATTCCCGAGTATTGCGGAACTTTTTCAACGGCGGTAAAATAACCGCTCAATGCAGATGACATTGCAATAAACGGAAGACTTACTGACAGAATTTTAAGCGGGAAGGCAGTTGAGGGGCTTGAAATTAATGCTTTACCAATAAAATCTGAAAATAAAAAAAGAGTAAATCCCACCGTAGCACCGCAAATACCCGCATAGTTTAAGCAAATACTTAATGATTTAAAAATATCGTTTTTTTTAAGTGTATTAATTTCAACGGAAATTCTTGATGATGCAAGCTTTATTCCTGCGCAGGAAAATGTAACGGTAAGAGAATAAACGGACATTACAAGCTGGAATAAACCTATTCCTGAAGATCCGACTTTTTCTGTTAAATATGAATTAAAAATTAAACCGACTGAACGCATAATGAGATTTACGGCTGTCATTATGACTGTATGTTTCATCATATTTGTTTTTTGCATAAATTCACCTTGATTTATTGAAAAAAATTTATAATATGATATGATTATTTCCAGGAGTGATGAAATATGAAAAAATTATCAGCAATTTTACTTTCTCTGATTATGATTTTATGTTTATTTCCTGCAGGATATGCCGCAGAAGAAGCATTGCCCGATATGATTGAATACGGTTTTGTTGATTGCGGTGATATCAAGCTTGAATACGGTATTTACGGAAAGACTGACGGTGAACCGTTGCTTCTTCTTCCGCCGAATGGCGGCGATATGCATTGCTTCGATGATAGTATTCTTCCCGAAATGTCAAAACATTTTAAGGTTATAACCGTTTCTCCGAGAGGAACCGGCAATTCAGGCTGGGCAGAAGGAACAATGAATTTTGAAACAATGAGTGATGACATTGTAAAGCTTCTTGATTATTTAAAGATTGACAAAACAAAAATATTCGGATTCAGTGACGGCGGAAATCTTGGAATTGTTTTTACTCTTGCCAATCAGGAAAGAGTAGAATCATTGGTTGTTATGGGCTCAAATATCAACACATTCGGAACAAATACTTTTGACCAGATTCAGATTACTTATCAATATATTGTTCTTTGTGTAGAAGCATGGATCAAGGGCGATGATGAAACAAAGATAAGACGTGACATCAAGGGTATGATGGTTGGTCAGCCGAATCTAACATTTAAAGATATTTCGGAAATACAAGTTCCTGTTCTGAATATTTACGGTGAGCATGATATGATTCAGCGATGGCATTCAAAAATGATAACCAAATCAATCGAAGGCGCAAAAGAATTGATGATAGTCGGTGGAGGACACAGCACTTGCTTTGAATATACAGATACCGTAATCAATCCTGCTTTGCTTGATTTTTATGGAATAAGTTATTAAAATTCTTGTTGACAATTAAATGTCATTATGATAAAATAAATCAACTTAATATAAAGGTTTTGACGGGGAGGACTGCGTAAATGCGCTCTTAGAGAGTCGGCGGAAGGTGAAAAGCCGATGTGCGGCAGACGTTTTGTTGTAGCCCCTGAACCGAAAGGAAGAAAGTGCTTTGCATCAGTAGAACCTTTCCGTGATTGCTGCGTTAACGCATAGGGCTTGTCAGAGTCCAAAGAGCGGCACTTTATTAGTGCAATTTGAGTGGTACCGCGGGTATGATTTTTACTCGTCTCATTGATTAATTATCTGTGAGGCGAGTTTTTTTATTTGCCTTACGAAAAAGAAAGGATGATTCAAATGGCAAAAGAGCTTGCCAAGCAGTATGATCCGAAAAATGTTGAGGATCGTATTTATGATTTCTGGCTGAAAGGAAAATATTTTCACGCCAAGGTTGAAAATGATAAGAAACCTTATACAATTGTTATTCCGCCTCCCAATATCACAGGTCAGCTTCACATGGGTCATGCACTTGACAACACTCTTCAGGATATTCTTATTCGCTGGAGAAGAATGCAGGGATATGATGCACTTTGGCTTCCTGGAACAGATCACGCATCAATTGCGACTGAAGCAAAGATTGTTGAAGCAATGAAAGCTGAAGGGCTTACAAAAGAAGACCTCGGCAGAGAAGCTTTCCTTAAAAGAGCATGGGAATGGAAAGAAAAATATGGCGGTCGTATTATCGAGCAGCTTAAAAAAATGGGCTCATCATGCGACTGGGACAGAGAACGTTTCACTCTTGATGAAGGCTGCAGCAAGGCTGTTCTTGAGGTTTTTTGCCGTCTTTATGAAAAAGGTCTTATTTACCGAGGCGAAAGAATAATCAACTGGTGTCCGCATTGCCTTACTTCAATCTCAGATGCAGAGGTTGAATACGAAGATCAGGCAGGTCACTTCTGGCATCTTCGCTATCCTTTCAAGGATGGAAGCGGTTATCTTATGCTTGCTACAACAAGACCTGAAACACTTCTCGGTGATACTGCAGTTGCAGTTAATCCCAACGATGAAAGATATAAGGATATGGTTGGCAAAACCCTTATTCTTCCCATTGTTCATCGTGAGATTCCTGTTGTTGCAGACGAATATGTTGAAATGGATTTCGGAACAGGTGTTGTTAAGATTACACCTGCTCATGACCCCAACGACTTTGAGGTTGGTCTTCGCCATAATCTTCCCATTATTAATTGCATGACAGATGATGCAAAGATAACAGAAGATTATCCCAAGTATGCGGGCATGGACAGATACGAGGCAAGAAAAGCTATTGTTGCTGATCTTGAGGCTGAAGGTGCACTTGTTAAGATTGAGGATTACAGCCATAATGTCGGTACTTGCTACCGTTGCCATACAAGTGTTGAGCCGAGAATATCAAAGCAGTGGTTTGTTAAAATGGCTCCTCTTGCAGAGCCTGCAATTGAATGCGTAAAGAGCGGAAAAACACAGTTTGTTCCCGAAAGATTTGAAAAGACTTATTTCCATTGGATGGAAAATATCAAGGATTGGTGTATCTCCCGTCAGCTTTGGTGGGGTCACAGAATTCCTGCCTATTACTGCTCAGATTGCGGCGAAGTAACCGTTGCCAAAACAGCTCCTGATTGTTGCCCGAAGTGCGGCGGCAAGGTTGAACAGGATCCCGACACACTTGATACTTGGTTCTCATCAGCACTCTGGCCGTTCTCAACTCTCGGCTGGCCTGATAAAACACCCGAGCTTGATCATTATTTCCCCACAAGCACTCTTGTTACCGGTTATGACATTATCTTCTTCTGGGTTGCAAGAATGATTTTCTCAAGCTGCGAGCAGATGGGTCAGGAACCGTTCAAAACAGTATTTATCCACGGTATTGTCAGAGATGCACAGGGCAGAAAGATGTCAAAATCACTCGGCAACGGCATTGATCCCCTTGAAGTTATTGATGCATACGGTGCTGATGCATTGAGATTTACTCTTGCAACGGGTAACAGCCCCGGAAATGACATGAGATTCTCCGATGAAAAGGTAGGTGCAAGCCGTAACTTTGCAAACAAGCTCTGGAATGCGTCGAGATTTATTCTTATGAATATTGGTGATGATGTAATTCCGTGTGCGCTTCCTGCAAATCTTGCACTTGAAGATAAGTGGGTTATCAGCCTTCTCAATAATCTTGCAAAAGAAGTTACGGATAATCTTGAAAAGTTTGAGCTTGGTGTTGCCGTTGCAAAGCTCTATGATTTCATTTGGGATATCTTCTGTGACTGGTATATCGAGCTTGCAAAGATCCGTCTTCAGAAGGGCGGAGAAGAGGCTCAGACTGCAAAACAGGTTCTTGTCTGGGCAATGGATAAAATACTCAAGCTTCTCCATCCGTTTATGCCTTTCATAACAGAAGAAATCTGGCAGACAATTCCTCATGACGGTGAATCAATCATGATTTCCGCATGGCCTGAATATGACGAAGCTCTTTCGTTTGCAGCTGAAGAAGCTGAAATGGAAAGAATTATGACAGCAGTCCGTGCAATCCGTAACCGCAGAGCTGAAATGAATGTTCCTCCCTCAAAGAAAGCAAAGGTTTATATTGCAACGGCTCATAAGGGTACCTTTGAGCAGGGCGGTGTTTTCATGCAGAGACTTGCAAGTGCATCAGAGGTAGAGGTTGCAGACAGCTTTGATCTTGACGGTGCGGTTTGTATTGTTACTCAAGATGCAAAAATTTATATTCCCATGGGTGAGCTTGTTGATTTTGAGGCTGAAAAGGCAAGACTGAATAAAGAACTTACCGCTGTTCAGAAAGACCTCGATTTTGTCAACAATAAGCTTTCAAATGAAAACTTTGTTGCTAAGGCTCCTGCAAATGTTGTTGCTGCACAGCGTGAACAAGCTGCAAAATACACAGAAAAAATAGCAATGCTCAAAGAAAGCATCGCAAAATTAGGTTAATTTATCAGAGCCCGAGGAATATAACCTCGGGCTCATCAAACAGGTGATATTATGAATTGCAATGAAGCGATAGAATATATTCATTCTCTTGAAAAATTCGGTATAAAGCCGGGTATGGAGCGTATCCGTGCTCTTTGTAATGCTCTCGGAAATCCGCAGGAAAAGCTCAAAACAATTCATGTTGCCGGAACAAACGGGAAAGGTTCAACATCAACAATAATTTCAAATATTCTTCGCAAAAGTGGATATAACACAGGTTTATTTATTTCACCTTATGTTACCGATTTCAGAGAGCGCATTCAGTATAACGGTAACATGATTGAAAAAAGTGAGCTTGCGGAATGCGTAGAAAAAGTTAAATTTGCTATTGAAGAGCTTTCTTTACAAGGCATTCAGCCGACTGAATTTGAAGCGGTTACGGCAGCTGCGTTTCTTTATTTTAATAAGAAAAATTGTGATTTTGTTGTTCTTGAGGTTGGATTGGGCGGAAGATTGGATTCAACAAACGTAATTAACGCTCCGTATGTCAGTGTCATAACCAGTATTTCGCTTGATCATACAGTCATTCTCGGTGATACAATTGAAAAAATTGCAACTGAAAAATGCGGTATTATCAAATTCGGAGCAGAAACAGTTGTTTATCCTTTTCAAGATGTAAAGGCAATGGAAATAATAAAAAAAACATGTAAAGACAGATGTAATTCATTAATAATCCCCGATATTGATAAGCTTAATATTTTGGCTGAAAATATTGACGGTACTTCTGCCGAATATAACGGAATAAGATTTAAGCTACCGCTTGCAGGTGAGCACATGATTTATAATGCCTGCACGGCTATTGAAGCTGTTAAATCATTAAAAAGATTTAATGTTGAAATCAATTACAGCTTGATTTCTTCGGGGGTTGAGTCATCTGTTATGCCTGCAAGAATGGAACTCATAAAAAAGAAGCCTGTAATTATTCTTGACGGAGGTCATAACGAAGGCTGTGCTTCTGCGCTGTCGGATTTTATAAAAAAATATCTTTCTGATAAGAGGATAATCATGATTTCATCCTTGATGTCTGATAAAGATTATCAATCATATCTGAAAACGGTTGTTCCTTATGCCGAAACATTTATTGCAACAAAGACCGATGTTCCGAGAGCTCTTCCGAGCAATGAATTAATGAACAGCGCTGCTGAATATTGTAAATATTGTTATGATATTTCAAATCCTCAAAAAGCTGTAACTGCGGCAATGAATATTATTCAGCCTGAAGATGCACTTATTGTCTGCGGTTCATTTTATCTTGCAGGCGAAATTCGTGATAATTTAATTAATTTTTAAACAGTTCAACAATTCAACAATTTTTTTATCATTAATCCTTTATCCTTGGTGATAAGGGATTTTTATTTTTAAGGAGTGTAAAAATGGCAATTAGAACAACAGTAACCCCGATGAGAGTTACAATTTCAATAAGCGGAGAAATTGACCATCATAATGCTGCTGCTTTGAGACTTGAAGCGGATGAAGCGATTCAAAGCAATCTTGCCCCAAATGTCAGAATTGATTTTGATGAAGTTACATTCATGGACAGCTCGGGAATCGGATTTGTTCTCGGAAGATACAGAATTGTTTCGGCTTACGGCGGAAATGTAGAGGTTGTGAATCTATCAAATAAATTTTATATGATGATGAAACTTGCAGGACTTGAAAAACTTATGAGTTTAAAAACTAAATAAAGGCGGTAATGAAATGAAAGCACTTAATTCAATGAAACTTGAAATAGAGAGCCGTTCAGTAAATGAAGCATTTGCCAGAGCGGCGGTGGCGGCTTTTGCAGCTCAGGCAGATCCGACTGTGGAAGAAATTTCGGATATTAAAACTGCAGTCAGTGAGGCTGTTACAAATTGCATTGTTCATGCTTATCCGGATTACGTTGGGAAAATTTACATATGGGCAGGTATTTTTGATAACGGTATTTTCAGAGTGAAAATCAAGGATAAAGGCTGTGGAATCGAAGATGTTGATAAAGCAATGGTACCGTTATTTACAACTCTCGGCGGAGAAAGAGCCGGGCTTGGTTTTGCTGTAATGGAAAGCTTCTGTGACCGCATAAAGGTTCGATCAAAACCGAATAAAGGAACGGTTGTTACACTTGAAAAAGCACTTTGCGGACGGAGCGGAGCTGATGAGCGAAATTAATAGAGAAAGAAATATGCTTGTTGAAAAAAATCTCGGTCTTGTCCATGCTTGTGCAAACAGATTCAAGGGCAGGGGAGCGGAATATGATGATTTGTTTCAGGCAGGCTGTGTAGGTTTGATAAAAGCGGCAAATAATTTTGATTCTTCAAGAGGTTTTTCTTTTTCAACTTATGCTGTGCCCGTAATTTTAGGTGAGATAAAACGTATATTCAGAGACGGAGGAACTTTAAAAATCGGAAGAAGAGTTAAAGAAAAAGCGAGAACAGCTGTTAAAATCAAAGAAGATCTTTCTATTGAATTTGGCAGAGAGCCGACTGTCAGTGAACTTGCTCAAAAAATGAAAATTGATTCGTCAGAAGCAGCTATGCTGCTTAATGCATCAATGCCTGTCATCTCTTTGACATCAGGTGAAGAAAGTGAATGTCAGATTGATGTTCCCGTTGAATCTCCGGAAGAAGAAATATCAAATTTTCTTGCTTTGCGACAAATTATACAAAGTCTTGATGAAAAGGATAGAAAAATGATTGAGCTGCGTTATTATTCGGGGCTGACTCAATCAAAAACAGCGTCTGAACTTGGAATGACTCAAGTTCAGGTTTCAAGGCGTGAAAAAACAATTTTGGAATTAATCAGAAAAAAAATAACCGCCTGACATTGACAAAATATTATAATAATATTAAACTATAAGCGGCAGATATCTGCCGCTCATTATTTTTATTGGGGTGATTCAAATGATAAAAAATATTCCTGACGGTGTATACCCAACTATGGTGACCCCGTTTACCGATGACAACAAGATTGATTATGACGGTGTGCTTAAAATTCTTGAGTGGTATAATAACAAGGTTGACGGTGTTTTTGCTATATGCCAATCGAGCGAGATTTTTTATCTCAGTTTTGAAGAAAGACTTGAACTTCTTAAATTTATTATAAAAAATAAACCAGCAGATATGAGCATTGTTGCTTCAGGTCATACGGCAGATGATCTTGACCGACAGATTTATGAAGCAAATGCATTTATAAATGAGGGAATAGATGCATATGTATTTATTGCAAACCGTTTTGCAAAACAGGATGAGGATGATTCCGTATTCCTTCGTAATTATGAAAAAATGGTTTCTTCGATTCCCGAAATTGGTCTCGGAATTTATGAATGCCCCTATCCCTATAAGCGTATGATGGCTCCTGAAACTCTTAGGCAGTGTGCACTTGACGGTAGACTCAAATTCCTTAAGGACACTTGTTGCCAAATTGATGTAATCAGGGCAAAGCTCAAAGCAGTAGAGGGTCTCGGGCTCAAAATTTATAATGCAAATTCCGCAACCCTGCTCGAATCTCTTAAAGCAGGATGTGCAGGATTTTCGGGTGTAATGGGTAATTTTCATCCTGAGCTTTATTCATGGCTTTGCAAAAATTATAAAACCGAGCCTGAAAAAGCCGAGCAGGTACAGGCGTTCCTTGCGTTTGCATCTCTTGCCGAATGTCAGATGTATCCTATTAATGCAAAATATCATCTTGGACTTTGCGGTGTTGATATCGGCTATAACTGTAGGGTAAAAGATGCATCGTTATTCGTTGAAGGCAGACAAAAAGAAATCAATCAGATGTTTATTGTTGAAAAATTGTTTAAAGAAATGTTAAACTTATAATTACGTTACAAAAATATACATTTCGAATTAAAAAAGATGTTGATTTATATTTTTAAATATGATAACATTAAATGGTAGCATTATGTCAAAATATAAACTTTTTGGAGGAATTCAAAATGGCACAGAAAAAGACCGTGTTCCTTACCGGTGCTTCGGGCACAATGGGTTGGGAAGGTTTTAAGCAGCTTTATGCGAAGAAAAACCAGTTTAACATCGTTGTTCTTCTCCGCGACAGCGAAAAAAACAGAAAGCAGTTTGCTCCTTATATGAACGATCCTTCGGTCAGAATTGTTTGGGGTGACCTTAAGAAGTACGAAAGTGTTCTTGAATGTGTAACAGGTTCGGATTATGTTCTTCATGTCGGCGGCATGGTTTCTCCTTCTGCTGACTATTATCCCATCAACACAATCAAGACAAATGTCGGCGCTGCAAAGAACATAGTTGCTGCTGTTAAGGCACAGCCCAACGCGGATGATATTAAGGTTGTTTATATCGGTACTGTTGCCGAAACAGGTGAAAGAGATGATCCTATTCATTGGGCACGTACCGGCGACCCCATCAAAATCAGCGTTTATGATCACTATGCAACAAGTAAGGTTCTTGCTGAAGCTGTTTTTGCAGAATCAGGTCTTAAGCATTGGGTTTCACTCCGTCAGTCAGGTATTCTTTATCCGGAAATTCTTAAGAACATGGAGCCTATTATGTATCACGTTGTTATCAACGGTGTTCTTGAGTGGGCAACTGTTGAAGATTCAGGTCGCCTTCTTGTTAATGTATGCGGTGATGATGTTCCCGAAGAATTCTGGAGAAGATTCTATAACATCGGTTCAGGTCCCCAGTACAGAATTACAAATATGGAATTCGAGCAGCTTCTTCTCGGCAAGTGCGGTCTCGGTCTCGGCGATCCCAAGAAACTCTTTGATCCCGACTGGTTTATCACTCGTAACTTCCACGGTCAGTGGTATCTTGATTCAGAGGTTCTTGAAAATTATCTTCATTTCAGAGCTAACATCCCTGTTGAAGATTACTTCAAGAGCATGATGAATAAGGTTGAATGGTTCTATAAGCTTGCATTCCTTGCAAAGCCTTTTGCACCTATTGTTAAACCTTTCATGAAGAAAATTGCACAGACTCCTGTTTACGGTACTCTTTGGTGGAAGGCAAATAATGTTACACCCAGAATCAACGCCTATGTAGGTTCGATGGAAAAATGGAATGCTATCGGCAGCGATTGGAGTAAGGTTAAGGTTTACCGTCCGAACGACGATCCCCAAAAGGCTCTCGTTCTTGACCATGGTTATGATGAAACAAAGGATTTCGATTCGCTTACTATTGAAGACCTTCAGAAAGCTGCTGCATTCAGAGGCGGCGAATGCCTTGCAACTGAAATTGTTGATATGTATACTCCGGTTCTTTGGAAGTGCGCACACGGCCATGAGTTCATGATGTCTCCAAACCTTGTTCTTCGCGGCGGTCATTGGTGTAACGAGGAGCTTCCCTCAACTCTTGAAAAGGCAGAGCAGAAGAAGTTCCGTTGGGCATATGATGATGAAGCAAAGGTTAACCCCTTCTTTGCACAGGTTTGGTATCCTCTTCATGATAAGAGTGAGAACAACGTTTATACCGAAGAAATCTACAAGGATTTCAAGGAATATAAGAACTGATATTAATTATATGCGGTATCTCTTTCGGGAGATGCCGCTTTTTTATAAAATATAATATTGTATCTTACTTAAAATTATGGTAAAATTATATTATTAATTATTAAGAGGTATCAGCCATGAAAATATTTAAATCTGCTTCAGCAATTTTTATATGTTTAATTTTTGCTGTTTTACCCGGCTGTAAAAACATAAAAAATTTTTCAATCAAAAGTTCAGAATTAAAAATCGGTGTTGAAAATTTAAGCGGAAATTATAACCCGTTTTACGCCGATGAAGAAGCAGATATTGAAGTTATATCACAGATGTTTCGTTCAATCCAAATTAAAGGCAATGATAATTCGCTTATTAACAGCTGCGGAAGTATTTCATATGAATTTATCGGCGATAACCGGGTTAAATATACTGTTTCAATTGATGATAATTTGTATTTTTCCGATGGAACACATATTACCATTGATGATATAATATTCTATTATCATTTTATTTCTGATGCGACCTATGACGGCACATATAAGGATTGGTATTTAAATGACATAGTTGGTCTTAAAGAGTATTATTTTGACGATTCCGATTATAAAAACTCAATTTCAGAAATTGAAAGAAATGTTACTGAAAATTATTCTTTGACAACTATTACCGCAGATGATTATTCGGAATATCTTTTTGTAACTAAGCTTGAGGGAAAATATAACGGAATTGATGAAAAATCGCCTTCGGGTATCACGTGGAAAGAATATATATCAAAGCTCGGATATAATGATGAAATAGATGAAATTTCTGAAAATCCGTCGGATGATAAATGGTTAAAACTAGTTGCAAAGGCAGAAGCTGAAAGTAATCCGATGGCTTATAACCCTGAATCATGGTACAGAGAACAGCTTTACAGCGATTATTTAAAGATGAATTATTCCGACGGAACAGATGTAAATGAAATTTCGGGTATAAAAAAAATTAATGATTACACATGCTCAATTCTTTTTAATTCACGAAATATAAATGCCGTTTCACAGATAAATGCGCTTATAATCCCTATGGGCGCTTATTCTGCAGAGTATATGAAAGGTAAAGCTCAAACCGTTAAGGAAATGACTTCTTTTTCGGTCGGTTCCGGTCCTTATGTTATAACTGACAGCTCCGATGAAAAGGTTAAAATGTCTGTCAACGGATATTACGAAGGCACTGAATGTGAATTTGATAAGCTTGAGTTCATTGACCTTGCGGATAAAGAAAACGACCCTGTCGAAAGTGTTATTTCCGGAAAGGTTGATGTGATTAAAACCGTAGCTGATACAGAAAAAATCAATGCATTAAAAGATAAGCCTGTTCAATATTTTATCAATAACTGTAATTATTATATTTCTGTATTCTATAATACGCGAAGTTTGGATTTTGATGCAAGGAAGGCTTTGATGAGCATATGTAATCCTACTGATAAAGCAGAGCAGTTAATCGGTTCATACTATACTCGGATAATGAGACCTATGAGTATTCGTTTTTCTGAATATCCTTCCGATATAACCGAAGTTTTTTATTCAGACAGTGTGTATACTTTTTACAGTAAGCTTAATAAGTCTCCCATTAAATCGGTAACATCATATTACAGCGGAGCAGATACTGATTTTGAATATTCAATTCTTGAAGCATATAAAGAAATTTTGAAAGAAAACGGTGTTGAACTTCAGATTGTTCTTTCAGATGAAGCAACATGCAATGCTGCAATTTTGTCTGGACAGTCAGACTTGTGGATTGAAAGGGTATATGATGAAGCAACTTGCGACAAATACAATTATTATAATAGCTTGGGAATAAGCAATAAAACGGGAATTAATAATCCTTCAATTGATGATATGACCTCAAGGATTCGTTCTGCAGTCGGATTTTCCGATAAATCAGGTATGACATCACAGCTTATGACTCTTATTATGGAGCAGGCAATTGAATGGCCGCTTTATCAGCTTCAGACAATAACCGTTTATAATACGGAAACAGTAAATCCTGATTCTATTATTAATAACTATACTGACGGTTTCACTTATTATATTCCCAATCTCAAGCCTGTTGATTAACAGAAAGGGTGATTGTATGTCAAAAATAATTTCAACAGCATTGTCAATTGCAAAAAAAGCTGTTAATTCTGTTAAGCTGACATATCCCGTTGACGCATCATATGATAACGGTGCGGCTTTAACTCCACCTATGGGTTGGTCAAGCTGGAACACATTCAGGAACAAGATAAATGAAAATTTGATTTATGAAACAGGAAAAGCACTCAAAGACAGCGGCCTTGCTGATTGCGGATATGTTTATCTGAATATTGACGATTGCTGGCAATCATCAATGCGAGATGAGAACGGCAGACTTCAGAGTGATTTTGTTTCTTTTCCGAGCGGAATAAAAAATCTTGCAGAGAGAGTTAATGATTTAGGATTAAAGCTTGGGCTTTACAGCTCAAACGGAACTTTAACATGCGAAGATTTGCCTGCAAGCCTAGGACATGAGGCTATTGATGCCGATACATTTGCAGAATGGGGTATAGAATATTTTAAATATGATTTCTGTCATAATGTTCCTATACCTTCACGTGCTCCAAAAATTGAAAAGATTATCATATCAAAAAAAGGTTCATCCGATGAATCGATCTATTATGCAAGAGATGCTGTCTTAAACGGAGAAGCCGTTATTGTTGTTGAGCCGTCGCTTCCGAGCGGAAAATTCATTGACGGTCTTTCGTGTAACGGAGGCACTTGTGAGTTCAAGAATATAAACGTGCCCGAAGACGGAAACTATATCCTCACTTTCTGTGTATATAAAAAGAGCAACAGCAATAAATATGCAGAAATTATTGTTAACGGCTCTGATACATATAAAACCGTTTTTCCTCCTTCAAGAGGATTTACTCCCGAAGGAAGGCATCAAATTGAAATAAAGCTTTCAAAGGGTATTAATTCGATTAAAATTTATAATCCCGTTGCTTCAAGGCAGGATAGTGCTGCAATTCAATACACAAATATGGGTGCACAGCTTAAAAGAGCAACAAAAGAATTTGCAGAAAAAAGCGGCAAACCAGAAAAGCCGATTGTTTTTTCAATCTGCGAATGGGGAAGAAATTTTCCGTGGAGATGGGGCAGAAAAGCAGGAAATCTTTGGAGAACAACGCCGGATATCAGACCTGTATGGGCATCCATTGTTAGAATTTATGAATTTAATGTTCTGCTTTACAGATATGCGGGTGCCGGTTCATGGAATGACCCAGACATGCTTGAGGTTGGAAACGGTCAGCTTGATTTTGAAGAAAATAAAAGCCATTTTACTTTATGGTGTATGATGGCAGCTCCGCTTATTCTGGGAAATGATATTAGAAAATTTATTAAGGCAGACGGAGCTGTTGATACCGAAAATCCTGCTTATAAATTAGTTACGAATAAAGAACTTATTGCAATCGACCAGGATCCTCTTGGCATTCAATGCAGGCGTATCAACACAAACGGTGCTGAAGATATTCTTGTCAAACCTCTTGAAGGCAATGAATTTGCCGTTTGTTTCTTTAATAAAGCAAGCTCACCGTCAAGAATGGAGATATCTGTTAAGGATATTATTTCCCGTTCGTTCATAGCAACGGGATATTCCGATAAATATATAATGCGCGACTTGTGGAGCGGAAAAGAAACTGTAATAACCGATAAGATAAGTGCAGGTGTCCCCGCGCATGGAGTAAGAGTTTTCAGAGTTAAGGAGAATTGATGAAATGCTGTTAAATATTTTTTCAAGAAAGTATAAAAACGGAGCAGGGGATTATTCGATTCCTTGCATCAGACTTGATGAGAAACCGTCTAACATTCCTGAAGAGCTTGAATATCTTTATGATTTTCAGACTGTAGATAACGAGCTGGATTATCTCGGTCATCCCGATTCAATTCTCTTTAAAGACGGAAGTATTATGACTGTTTATCCTTCAGGTCACGGTAAAGGTGCAATCAGAGGTAAAATAAGCACTGACGGCGGACTTACCTATAATAAAAATATCAGCAATCAGCCTGAATCATGGAAAAATTCAAGAGAAACACCTACGGTTTACCGCTTGGAATTTTCTGACGGTACGCCCGATAAAATTCTTCTTGTTGCCGGAAATCCCGATTGGCATGACGGTAAAGGAACAATCGGCGGATTTAATTTCTCGCTTTCTGATGATGAAGGTAAAACCTGGTCTGAATTCGAATCAGTATACACTAAGAAACAAGGTTACAACTTTACCACTATTGTTGCAATGGCTTCTTTGACAAGACTTAAAGAAAACGGAAAGTTTGTTGATAAATGGATGGCATTTTTCCATGACCCTAAATTTGTAAATTATAAAACAATTCTTTCCTTTGAAAACGGAAAAGCAGTCTGGAGCAAACCCGAGCCTTATTTTGCAGAGTACCGAAGCTTTGAAAAGAATGCGAACATGTGTGAGGTTGAGGTTGTACGTTCAGACGAAGGAAAAGGCGATGAGCTTTGTCTTATCGGCAGATGCAATAATAAAAATTATAACTCTGTTATTTCTTTTTCAAATGACGAAGGCATAACGTGGTCAAAGCCGGCTTTTGTTCCTTCGTCACTTAACGGTGAAAGACATAAAGCTGATTATACAAAGGATGGCAGACTCTTCATTACCTTCCGTTCGATTGAAAGAGATAAGGCAAAAAAAGAGAAGTATTTTTCAGGCTCTGCCTGCTGGTTTAGTGAAGGATGGGTTGCATGGGTCGGAACATACGAAGATCTTAAAAAAGGCAGAGAAGGTCAGTATCGCATAAAGCTTGCCCATACTTATCTTAAAAAGCAGACTGTTGTTGAACTTTCTGCAAACGGTGATACAGGCTACTGCGGAAATGTTGTTCTTGACGATAACACAATCGTAACCTCAACCTACGGTGCATTTGGCGAAAAGCTTAAAGACGGTACATATAAAACATACGTTGTTTCAAAAAGAATAAAGCTTTCGGATATTGATAAGCTTGCCAAAACAAAATAAAAAAAGACGCATTTTCGGAATGACCGAGAATGCGTCTTTTAAACTTTAAAATGTAACTTTTTCGGGAATACCGCTGTTTTCTCTGGACTTATCAGCAAGAAAAACAACAAGATGACCTGATAAAGAATCAGAAATGCTTGTGCATGAAATTGACGGCTTTTCTCCTCTTGCATATGCAACAAAATCTCTTACAAGGTCAAGATCACCGCCGCCATGGGTGTCATTATCAATTTTTAAATCAAAAACGGTATCCTCGTGTTCACAGCCGGGACGAGGATCAATTTTGGAAAGCGTAAAGGTTGCTTTCTCAAAGTCACCCTTAATAACGCCTTTTGTTCCCGTTATATGAATCGTTCTTGTTCCGCTGCTTGTTCCGCCAACCATATTATGTGTTCCTGTTGCTCCATTTTCAAACAGAACGCTTACGGTCTGATGGTCAACAACATTGTTATCGCATTTGTAAGCGCAAATGCCGTAAGGACTTGTTTTAAGAAGCTCAACCTTGTCTTCGATTGTTGGATTTTCAAGATGTTCAAGACGATCCCAAACATAGAAAGACCATCTGTCAGGATGATCAATATATAATCTCTTTGCTGAATAAAGGCATTCATCAACAAGAGGGCAATCAACAAGGCATTTTGTTCCTGATTTTTCGGGTGCATTTTCAATCCTGAATTGTTTATTGCATCCAAAGCTTGAAACGAGCGCAGGTTTTGTTTCGCTCATTAACCACATCATAATATCAATATCATGGCAGCATTTTGCCAGAAGCATTGAACTGTGGCATTTATCCGAATTGTTCCATTTGCCTCTTACGTGGCTTGTTGACATGTGATGATAGCTGACATATTCACATGTCTGAATGCTTATGATATCGCCGATTTCACCCGAAAGAATGAGTTCCTTAATCTTCTTGTAAAATGGTGCATAGCGTAATACAAAGCAAACCATGACTTTTCTGCCGTATTTTTCAGCGGCATCAACAAGATTGCGAGCCTCTTTTTCATTAACAGAAAAAGGTTTTTCAAGAAGAACGTCATATCCTGCTTTTAAAAGCGGAATAGTTGTTTCAACGTGAATATGATCCATTGTTCCGTTGATAACAGCATCCGCAAATTTCGGAACACCGGCAAGCTCTTCGGCTGTTGAAAAGCATTTTTCTTTTGGAATACCGAATCTTTCTGCAATAGAGTTGCGCCTTACTTCGTTCGGGTCGGCAACGCCGACTATTTCCATTTTGTTACTTTCAATTTCAGAAAGAGCAGCGTAAGTAAGACTGCGATGACCGCCGCCTACAATAATTGTTTTCAAGGGTTTTTTATTCATAATGCGTTAATTATAATCCTCAATTGTGATTTTGATTTCGTTGTTTTCTTTTGTTATAATTTCACTCATCTCATGTCTGCGCTGCATAAGCTCTGAATACATCTGATTTCTGAGACTTCCCGAAAGGGGATAAAGAAATTTGGGTATAACAGCAAGAATGCCTGTGATCTGCGGTATTCCTGTGCAAAGAGCAAAAAGCCACCATTTGGTTTTATCGGTTTGTGTTCCGATCGCGATGCCTTGCTTATATCCGATTGCATCGAGAATGAGATTTTTTGCAGAGTTCATAAATAAATTCTGAAGCTTTGTTATAAGATTGCGGGCAACGCCGATAGTTGCCTCAACTCTGTATCCGTTTTTCCATTCACAATAGTCCATTGCTTCATTATAAAGCTCGGCTTTAACAACTTTTCTTATACCAAATGCCCATTTGTCAAACCATAGCTGAATGCCGAAAAGAACAGCCATCAGCATTGGCTTTTGATAATTCTTTTTTATTGAGCCGATTGCAAAAAGAAGAAGATACCAAAATCTTGTATAAAGATCTTCAAATACCCAGATTGCTTTTGATGAAAATTTTTCTCTTATGGGTTTTATAAATGCATAACTAATGCTTCCGTTAAGACCTGAAGGGAGATTAGCGATAGTTAAAAGGGAGGCAGAACCAAGAACATCAATAAAGTAGTTAGTGCTGCTGCCGCTCACGCTGAATCCGCCGAGAAAATCAGAAATTGTAATCAAAAGAACGGGATAATTGTTGATTACTGCCTTAAGACCTTGTTTAACACTGGGCGCTTCAATTGACTGCATAACTCTTTCTTTTGACACAAGGAAAAAATATAGAGTAAATGCTGAAGAAATAATGCTTGTGCCAAGTCCCATGGCAAGAAATACATTCTGAAGCTTCCATTTGAGTACTCCGTTATTAATAAGATCAAGAAGAACACCCATTATGTAGTTTGGCATATCCTCGCCCATATAACCCGTCAAGAGCTCCGCCATGGTTATAAGTCGAGTTCGGTCATTAGGGTGGGGGGTAATTGTAGTCATATATCCTGCTTTTGCAATGCTGGTGAATGTACCTGCTGTTTCATTAACAACATTAAAAGCAAAATAATAAATAAGCTTCGGAAGATATGTCCCTGCAGTTCCCGGGAAAAACAAGGGCAAAAACCAATATAATGCTCCGAGAAGCGTCATGGGTATCTGAAATGAAACAAGATAGGGTCTGAACTTTCCCCATCTTGTTCTTGTTTTATCAACAAGAGCAGCAATAATAGGGTCATTGATAACATCCCATGCCCCCGTAAAAATACTGACAAGCGCATTGGTTTTAAAGTCGATTTTAACAACGTCCCATATAAATCTGTCAGTAAATTGACCAATATTGAATGCGTTTGAAAAATCATTAAGCAGATATGCAAAAGTTTCTTTTGAACCAACATAACGTCGGTCGTAAACTTTAAATTCAGAAACTTGTCTGTTTGGTGTATCTCTCAAAATATCACCTCTTAAATATTAAAACATACGATAAAGGCGCTGCGGAAAAACCGCAACGCCCGCATGAACGGTGGTATTTAATTAAAGTCCTTTAACAGCTTCCTTGAGTGCTGCCATTTCATCCTTGCTCAAAGTAACGCCCTTGCCCATTTTTTCATGGTCAGGTGCCCACTCACGGATGTCATACTTAGGATCTCTGCCGTTCCAGCTGATGAGATTAAGTTCCTTGGTCCAACCCTTGGGATTTTCGGAAAGAACAGCTACTGATTCAACAATTTCATAAGTAAATTCGGGCATGGTGTTGCTCCTTTCATATTTTTATTCATATTTATTATAATATATCTTTTTAAAATTGTAAATATATTTATAAAAAATATTTTAAAAATAAAGGAGATTTTTGGATAAAACTGATAGATTGTCATAATCGGGACAGGTGTTGAATAAGTTATATAAAAATGATAAGGAGAGAAAATGATGAATTACAACAGCATAACAAAAAAATTAGGGTTTTGCGAAACGGTTTATGAAACAACTTCAGAGCAATCCCTTGATGCAGACATAAACCTGCCCGACTATTGCCCTGAAATACAGCGTATTTTGAAATGCACAGTTATTCCTAACATTACTGCGGTGCAAAATTCATCGGGAAGAATAACGGCAGATGCAATTGCAACAGTTAAAATATTATATGTCGGAGAAAACGGAAAGCCTGCAGGATATGAGCAGAATTATCCTCTTCAGAAATTTGTTGAATCGGGGAAGGTTAATTCTGATTCTGCCGTAAATGTCAGAATTAAAACCGATTACGTTAATTGCAGAGCGGTTAATCCCAGAAGAATTGATGTAAGATCAATGATGACTTTCATATTTAAGGCTCAAAATAAACGGGAAGAAAATATACTTTGTTCAGCAGATGGTGCCGGTGTTCAAACAATAACCGATGAATGTCTTTTTTCGTCACTCAACGGTATAAGCGAAAGAGCTTTTTCAATGAGTGAGGTTATTGAACTTTCTTCTGATAAGCAGACAGTATCTCATATAATCAATTCTTCTGTAAGTGCAGTCACTAATGAAATTAAAATAATAAATAATAAAGCATTAGTGAAAGGGGAGTGCGTAGTTAAAATATATTATATCGGTGACGATTCATCATCTGTTGAATGCGTCGAACATTCAATGCCCATAAGTCAGATTGTTGAGATTGAAGGAATAAATGAAACCTGCAAAACGTGCATAAGACTTAGTGTTTCTTCTTGTGAAACTGTTCCCAAAGCAGATTCATCAGGAGATATGCGTCTTATTGATTTTAATGCGCGTATTAGTGCTTTTGTTGCAGCATTTGAAGAAATTCCAATTACATTGATTACCGACGCTTATTCAACGGATTATGAGTCAAAAAATTCATTCAAGAGCATTGAATGTTTATCTTTTAACGATAATTTTGATACCTCATTTACAAATAAAGTAATCCTTGAAAGCATCGGTGTCAGCGTTGACTGCATTTTGGCAGTTTGGTGTTCGGATATCAATTACAGCTACGGCGTTAAAGATAACAGCTGTGTGTTAAACGGAACATATCAAGTAACAGTAGTTTATAAAGACAGTGAAAATCAAATCGGACTGATTCAAAAGCCTATTGATTTTGATTATTCTGTAAAACTTAAAGATAAAGCAGAAAGAATAACATGTTTTTGTTCAGTTCAGATTTTATCCTGCTCATGTGCTGCTACAGGTGACAGCAGACTGGAGCTCAAAACAGAACTATCAGCATCGGGAATTGTGTTTTCCAATTATCTAAAAAAATACATTGCTGAAATTGAACTTATAAATGAAAATGACACAAAAAATGATATGTGCGCTTTAACAATTTATTTTAGCGATAAAGGTGAAAATCTATGGAATATTGCAAGAAAATATAATACAACCGTTGATGCAATAAAAGCTGAAAATGATTTTATATCGGATACAGTTGAAAACAGCTGTATGCTTCTGATCCCTGCAAATGGATAATTAATCTCTGAATAAAGAATCCTTCAGGCGAAAAAATAAAAACATAAAACAATTATATTAAATTTTGCCCGAAAGGATAACCCAAAATGAAAGTTTTTGATATAACAGGAGACAGCTATTCTGAAGAGATAGAAAATTACAGCGGAACGGTTTTAATTGATTTTTTTGCTGATTGGTGCACGCCGTGTAAGATGATAACTCCCGTGATTGAAGAAGTTGCTGAAAAAACCGATGTAAAAATTTGTAAAATAAATGTTGATTCCGAAAAAGAACTTGCAAAAAAATTCGGAATTATGAGTATTCCAACCCTTGTTGTTATGAAAAACGGAACCATAATAAACCGAAGTATAGGAATAACAGGCAAGAAAGCAATAATGGATATGATAAAATAGATTATAGACAAACTTCATATATTGTATAGACCTTCTACATTGACAAAGTTACACACTTAATGGTATAATCTGTATAACAGTTATGGCTGTTAATAATAAAACGGAGGTTTATAACATGGAAGCTATTGTAACTCAAATTCTTGATATGGTTCAGAAGATTCTTTCTTTTGTTCAGGAAGGCGAAGCAGCAGGAATTATTGAAATTATCAAAAATTCTCTCGGTTCACTTCTCGGCGGTCTTGGTCTTTAATCCAAAGAAATCAGCCCATGGCTTAATGCCATGGGCTGATTATTTTTATTCAAATTCTCTTTTTATTGCTGCAATGACTTCGTCAACATCTGATTTGACAACGAGCATTGCAATCTCAATTTCCGATGTTGTAATCATTCTTACATCGGCATCAACACTTGCAACAGCCTTAAAAACAGATGCCGAAACACCGGGTGTGCCACGCATTTCCTCGCCGCTGACCGTAATTTTGCAGTTACCGCTGCTTACGCTTATTTTTGTTTTGGGTGATCTGCTGCGGAGCTCCGATGCAATTGAAAGAACGGGAACAAAATCGCTGTCATTTACCGTGAACGAAAATCCCGAGCTTGCACCGCTTAAGGGAAACTGTGAAATCATGTCAACATCAATTCCGGCATCAGCAATCATTTTAAAAATATCTGCCATATGTGAAATATCGGCAGGAGCATCGCAAAGAGAAAAAAGAGTTACATCTTCTGTTACAAAAATATTATCAACAAGTCTCATTTTTAATCTCCTTAATCATTTTAACATATCAGACATATTATAAAGTCCTGCCGGTTTGCTGCAAATAAATTTTGCTGCGTTGATTGCTCCTGTTGCGAAAAGCTCCTTGCTTCTTGCACTGTGGGAAATTGTTATAATTTCGTCATGACCTGCAAACATAACCTGATGTTCACCTGTAATTGTTCCGCCTCTGACAGCATGAATACCGATTTCTTTCTTTGTTCTTTTTTCGCGCTTTGACTGACGATTATATTCATATTTATAGCTATTTTCAAGCTCATCGTTAATTGCGTCAGCAATCATCAGTGCAGTGCCGCTCGGTGCATCTATTTTTTGATTATGATGTATTTCAATTATTTCAATATCATATGCATCGCCCAGAACAGCGGCAGCTTTTTTTGCAAGTTCGCAAACAAGGTTAACACCAATTGACATGTTAGCGCTGAAAAAGACGGGAATTTTTTCTGATGCGGTTTTGATAAGGTTTATCTGCGAATCGTTAAGACCGGTTGTGCAGATAACGGCAGGAATGGAATTTTTAACGGCATATTCAAGCAATCCTGCAAGTGCACTCGGATTTGAAAAATCAATAATTGCATCAGCTTTATCTGTTATTTCTTTTGAAATAAGAGCAGGGGAAGAGAACACAGGATAGCCGTAGCGCTCTTCGGTGAAAACATCAATGCCTGCAATAATTTCACATCCGTCTGTTTCGGCAACTCCGTTAGTAACAGCTCTGCCCATTTTTCCGTTGCATCCTGTTAATATAATTCCTGCCATTTTATTACCTCTGTAAGTTAATTATACAAGTCCGTGCTTTGCGAGCGAAAGTCGGAGAGTTTCTCTTGCAGTATCGCTCATTTTGTAAAGGGGAAGTCTGCAATCTCCGACGTTCATTCCCATCATATTCATTGCTTCCTTAACGGGAATGGGATTAACATCAATGAAAAGATTGTTGCAAAGGTCAAGATATTCAAGCTGAAGTCTTGCGCTTTCTGCATGGTCACCTTCAAGATATTTTGCTGCGATGTTATGAGCAACTTCGGGAAGAATGTTTGAAAGAACCGAAATAGAGCCTTTACCTCCAAGAGACATAAGAGCTGTAACCTGATCATCATTGCCTGAATAAACATCAAGGCTGTCGCCGCAAAGAGAAATTGTTTTGGCAATTGCTGAGATGTTTCCGCTTGCTTCCTTGGTAGCAACAATTCTGTCATGCTTTGAAAGCTCTAAATATGTTTCGGGCTTGATGTCAACACCTGTTCTTGAGGGAACATTATAAAGAATAATCGGAACACTTACTCTGTCTGCAATAAAGTTGAAATGCTCGATAAGACCTCTCTGCGATGTTTTATTATAATAAGGAGTAACAGAAAGGAGAGCATCAACACCTGCTTTTTCGGCTTCGTTTGAAAGCTTTACGGCATAAGCGGTGTCATTACTGCCTGTACCTGCAATAACAGGTATTCTCTTGTTTGCAACTTCAACTGCAAATCTGATAGCTTCCGAATGCTCCTCGTGGTCAAGAGTTGAACCTTCACCGGTTGTTCCGCAAATTATAATTGAATCTGTTTTATTTGCAATCTGAAATTCGATAAGCTCCGCAAGTTTATCGTAATTGATTTTATTGTCTGATGTGAACGGTGTAACAATTGCAACGCCTGCTCCGGTAAAAACAGTCTGCTTCATTGTTTATCTCCTTTCAATTAGTTGAACTTGGGTGTGATATAATTTTGTGCGCAAAGCTGTTCTGCCATAAGAACGGCACCGCCTGCAGCACCTCTTAAAGTATTGTGTGAAAGACAAACGAATTTATAATCAAACTGTGTATCTTCTCTGAGTCTGCCGATTGAAACAGCCATACCGTTTTCAAGATTTCTCTGAAGCTTTGTCTGAGGAAGATTATCCTCTTCGAAATAGTTGAGGAACTGCTTGGGTGCACTGGGAAGCTCTGATTCTTGGGGATAGCCCTTAAAGTTCTTCCAGATTTCTTTCATCTGCTCTTTTGTGGGTTTGTTTTCAAACCTCACGAAAACAGCTGCCATGTGACCGTCTGATGCGGGAACACGAAGGCACTGTGCGGTAAAGTTAGGTGATGTTGCGGGAACGATAACGTCGCCTTCGATTTTACCCCAAATCTTAAGGGGTTCCTGCTCTGATTTTTCTTCTTCTCCGCCGATAAAGGGGATAACGTTATCAACCATCTCGGGCCATGTTTCAAATGTTTTGCCTGCGCCTGAAATTGCCTGATATGTGCAGACAAGAACATCCTTAACGCCGAACTCATTGAGGGGATAGAGAGCGGGAACATAGCTCTGAAGCGAACAGTTTGATTTTACGGCAATGAAGCCTCTTTCTGTTCCGAGACGCTTTTTCTGTGAATTGATAATCTGTGCATGCTCTGTGTTGAGCTCGGGGACAATCATCGGAACATCAGGCGTGTGTCTGTGAGCGCTGTTGTTTGAAACAACAGGGCATTCAGCCTTTGCATATGCCTCTTCAAGAGCTTTGATTTCATCCTTCTTCATATCAACTGCGCAGAAAATAAAATCGACTGATGAAGCGATTTTTTCAATGTCAGCTGTTGCGTCCATAACAATCATATCAGCCATTTTTTCGGGAATATCTGTTGCCATGCACCATTTAGCACCGACAGCTTCTTTGTATGTCTTTCCTGCCGAACGGGGGCTTGCAGCAAGAACTGCAACCTCAAACCAGGGGTGATTTTCGAGAAGAGTTGCGAAACGCTGACCAACCATACCTGTTGCGCCGACAATACCTACTTTGTAATTCTTCATAATATAACCTCTTTTCAGAAATCTGATAAAATTTACAGCATTAAAAGCAAAAAATTTAAGTCAATATGTGCCTTGACAAAAACTTATTATAATATTATGATGATATCACAAATAGCAGTATTAAGTCAAACAATTATTTATACAAATATAATTGAATTTTAAAAATAATTTTGAGGATTTTTAATGAAAAGAAGCGATTTTTATTATGATTTACCACAAGAGTTGATTGCGCAGACTCCCGTTGAACCGAGAGACAGCTCAAGATTGCTTGCGGTTAACAAAAAAACAGGTGAATGCAGTCATAAAAGTTTTAAAGATATCGTTGACTATCTTAAACCCGGTGACTGCCTTATTTTAAATAATACTAAAGTTCTTCCTGCAAGAATGTACGGAACAAGAGTTGATACGGGTTCTGTTGTTGAATTTCTTCTTCTTAATCAAAAAAGTTATGATACATGGGAAGTAATAACCGGTCCCGGAAAAAAAGCAAGGGTCGGACATAAATTTACATTTGGCAATGGCTGTCTTACGGCTGAAGTTATTGAAGTCTTATCCGACGGAAACAGAATTGCAAGATTCGGTTTTGAAGGCAATTTCTTTGATGTTATTGATAAAATCGGTGAAATGCCTTTACCTCATTATATAACCGAAAAGCTTGAAGATAAAAACAGATATCAGACTGTGTACGCAAAGGAAGAGGGAAGTGCGGCAGCTCCGACAGCAGGGCTTCATTTCACTCCCGAACTTATGAATATAATCAAAGAAAAAGGCGTTGAAATCGGATTCGTAACTCTTCATGTCGGTCTCGGAACATTCAGACCTGTTAAAGCGGATGAGATTGAAGACCATCATATGCACTCTGAGCACTATTATCTTCCTGCTGAAACAGCTGAAATTATCAACCGTACAAAATCAAACGGCGGCCGTGTTTTTGCAGTTGGAACAACTTGCTGCAGAACACTCGAATCAGTTGCAAATTTCAGAGGAAAAATAACTGAAGATGATGGCTGGACGGATATATTTATTTATCCCGGATATGAGTTCAAGTGTATTGATTGTTTAATAACTAATTTTCATCTGCCTGAAAGTACATTAATTATGCTTGTCAGTGCTTTCTGCGGCTATGAAAACACTATGAGTGCTTATAAAATTGCGGTTGAAGAGAAATACAGATTTTTCTCTTTCGGCGATTCAAGCCTTTTTTACGAGGAGTAATTTATGTATAATCTGATAAAAAAAGAAGGAAATGCAAGAAGGGGAGAGTTTGTTACCGTTCACGGAACTGTTCAAACCCCGGCATTTATGAATGTTGCAACCTGCGGAGCAATAAAAGGAGCTCTTTCGGCTGTTGATTTAAAAGAAATCGGCTGTCAGGTCATGCTTTCAAACACATATCACCTTCATGTAAGACCCGGTGACGACCTTGTTCGCGATATGGGCGGTTTACATAAATTTTCTGTATGGAACGGACCGATTCTTACTGACAGCGGTGGATTTCAGGTTTTTTCTCTTTCTTCATTGAGAAAAATTCAGGAAGAAGGCGTTTGTTTTCAGTCACACGTTGACGGAAGACATATTTTTATGGGTCCTGAAGAAAGCATGAGAATCCAATCCAATCTTGGTTCAACAATTGCAATGGCATTTGATGAATGTGTTGAAAATCCTGCAAAATATGAATATTCAAAACAATCGTGTGAAAGAACCACTCGTTGGCTTATACGCTGCAAAGAAGAGATGAAAAGACTCAATTCCTTGCCTGAAACAATCAATAAAAATCAGCTTCTGTTCGGCATAAATCAAGGTTGTACCTTTGATGATTTACGTGTTGAACATATGAAAGAAATCGCAAAGCTCGACCTTGACGGATATGCAATCGGCGGTCTCGCCGTCGGTGAACCGAAGGAGGATATGTACCGAATAATTTCAGCTGTTGAACCTCATATGCCTGCTGATAAAATAAGATATCTTATGGGTGTCGGAACACCGGGTAATATTATTGAAGCGGTTTACAGAGGCGTCGATCTTTTTGACTGTGTAATGCCAAGCAGAAATGCAAGGCACGGACATCTTTTTACAAAGCAGGGAATTATAAATCTTAACAATAAGAAATATGAAAGAGATTCTCTTCCGATTGACCCCGAATGTAACTGTCCGGTATGCCGCAGTTTTTCAAGGTCTTATATCCGACATCTTTTTAAAAGCAAGGAAATGCTTGCGATGCGTCTCTGCGTTATGCACAATCTTTATTTCTATAATATGCTTATGCAAGAAATCCGTGACGCAATTGATAACGGCACTTTTGAAGAATACAGAGCAAAATATGTTAATTTGCTTGATACGAGGATTTAAAAATATTTGAATTATACTATTGCATATTTTAAAATATTATTGTATAATATTAACATTATTTTTTGGAGGTTTCACTAAAATGAACTTTATTTCGCTTTTAGCACAAGCAGGCGGCGCAGCATCAGGCGCAACCGGCGCTGCAGGCACACAGAATCCCATGTCAATGGTTATTATGATGGTTGCTCTTTTCGGCATTATGTATTTTGTTATGATCAGACCTCAGAAGAAAAAACAAAAAGAAGAGCAGAATATGCGTGATAACATTCAGGTTGGCGATGAAATAACAACAATCGGCGGAATCATGGGTCGTGTTGTTACAGTTAAAGATGATTCTCTTATTATTGAAACAGGTGCAGACAGAAATAAGATGAAGATTACTCGCTGGGCTGTTTCAACAAATAACACAGCTAATGAAAAGGCTGAAGCTGAAAGACAGGCTGCAAAAGAAGCTGCTGAAGCTGAAAAGAAAGCTAAGATGGAAGAGGCTGCTGATAAGAGCAAGGCAAAGAGAAAGAAATCAAAGAAAAAAGACGATACTTTTGATAATTGATTAACAGAATAAAAATCAGACTCCTTTCATATTATTGATTAGTAATAATATGAGGGGAGTTTTTTTATGTCAAAAAAAATAGCTTCAGCAAAAAAAGATGAAAAAAATATTCCGTTTATTCACATTATAATTTCATCTATTATCGGAACGTTGTTTTATTATATTTTTATTGCAATTTTTGCTTTAAGTGCGCTTGAATCCTCGATTAATCAGTCATCTTATTTTATAGCAGGATTAATTTTAAGCGGTGTTGCGGGTCTGATAAGCGGTTTTATATCTGTAAAATTAACAAAAGAAAAAGGAATGTTTTTCGGAGGATTAACAGGATTTATTCAATCTGTATTTTCTTCAATTATTATCTTCTGCCTTAATAAAGGAACAGCAGGGAAAGGAATATTTGTTTTGATTGGCTTAACAACGTTAATGTCTGCTGTCGGCGGTGTTATAGCGGTAAATATTAAGAAAAAAATTAAATATTAACGGCGGTTTGATATGAAAAAAATATATGTTACATTGTCAATTTTTTTAATTGTTATTTTATCATCATGTTCTATGCAGGAAAAAATGAATCCCGAAATATTTATCGAAAGATTAATCAGCAATTCAGAAATTACAATAAAAAATGAGTTTTTTGAGAATGAAAAATACATATGTTATTTTTCGGATAAATCAAACTGTAATTTTATTATTCGCATTGATTCGGATAGCGGCAGAAACGCAAAAAAAATCTGTCTTGCATGTACGGAAACAAGCAAGACAGAAAATTTTAAATCAATGACCGAAACAGTTATTAAAACATTTGCGCCGAACGAAAAGATCGATGAAATCTTATCATCTCTTTTTTCAGAAGAATGGAATTATTATAATTCTCAATGGTACAGATATTCTTCCGCCGTTTCTGAAAAAGGTCTGTATTTCAGCATTGAGAGTGTAAAGCTTTCAACTCAAACCGATGCTGAAATGACTCTTAAGCCGAATAACTTCAGCCCTTGATAATTTTGTATGCCAGGTCGGGAAGGTCTGACATGATGCAATCAGCGCCGATATCGTTGATACGTTTGATTTCTTTTGCATCATTGACGGTCCAGTACTGAACGGCAATACCCAAATTGTGCGCATAGGTAACAAATCTTTTTGAAGCAGGTCTGACAATAACAAACTGATTTGCCGGAATCTGGAGTACATTGAATTTAATCCATTCCTTTTTTAGTGGAAGATTGAATGAAGCTGCAATATAGAAAAGGAAGAAGTCGAGTCTGCTTGCCGAACGGTTGAAATCGGGGTATGTTTTGTCAACATAGTTTGTAATTTCCTGATGGAATGTAGCAAAAATTACTTGGTCAAGCATATTACGCTTTTTTAGAATTTCGTGAAATTCGTCAGCAGCGGTTTTGCCGAGCTCTTTTCCATTTTTAATATCTATGCTGTAAAGGTATTTTTTCTTGCTTTCAAGATAATCAAAGATTTCTTCAATATCTATTGCACGCAGATTATCGGGAATATCATCGCCGCGAAGACCGCGGTAAGGATAATTTCCGTTTGAATCCTTGTAATTTTCGCCAAGATTAAGCTCTCGAATTTCCGCATATGTCTTATTTTCGACATAAACTTCCGTTTCATTGAAATGTTCGCAAGCATTGGTTGTTCTGTCAAGTGTTTTGTCGTGAACGATTATAAGTTTGCCGTCTTTTGAACGTCTTAAATCAAATTCAAAAAGGTCAACATCAAAATCTTTGCTCTCTGCACAAGCCTGAAAAGCCATAAGGGTATTTTCAGGAGCGATTTTTGCACCTGAACGATGAGCAGCAACAAGTGCTTTGTTGTCAGTCATGATAAGCGGATTTTTCGGTCCTTTAAAATGCTTTTCTTTGATAGGAATAACTGAACCGATTAAGCCGACAATAATCAGAAAGATATTAAAAACAAGCATAAATCCGATAAACCCGGCAAATGCAATTAAAATTTTGATAAGCATTAAAATTGCCTCCATACATTTTAAAGCTCCGGTTTTATTCCGGAGCTTTAGATTTTTACATCATTTCAGAAAGCTTAACAGGTCTGCCTTCTGCAACTGATTTCTTTGCTGCAAGAGCAACAAGAATTGAGTTAAGGCCGTCCTCACCGGTGGTAGGAGTTGCTTTATCCTCAATAACAGCATCAACAAACTGAAGCATTTCATCTCTGAAGGATTGCATATATCTTTCAAGGAAGAAATAGAGAGGCTTATCTGCAACAACACCGTCCTCGCCCATAAAAACAACGTTTGTAGGTGTATCATTTGATGCAACAGCTGCGCCTTTGCTGCCGAAAACTTCGATTCTCTGGTCATAGCCGTATGCAGCGCGTCTGCTGTTATCAATTACGCCGACCGCGCCGTTTTCAAACTTAAGGCTGATAACGGCTGTATCAACATCGCCTGCTTCGCCGATTGCAGGGTCAACAAGGCATGTTGCATTTGCATAAACCTCTGTAACCTCGCTGCCAGCAAGGAAACGAGCCATATCAAAATCATGAATTGTCATATCAAGAAACATACCGCCGCTGACTGCCGAATATTCTGCCGGTGGGGGAGCGGGGTCTCTTGAAGTGATTTTTACGATATGAACATCGCCGATTTTACCTTCATTAACCATTGCTCTGACGTTTGCAAAGTTATGGTCAAAGCGGCGGTTAAAGCCAACCTGAAGCTTAACTCCTGCCTTTGCAACAGCATCAATAACAGCATTAACCTTTTCCGGAGTAAGGTCAACGGGCTTTTCGCAAAAAATATGCTTTCCTGCTTCTGCTGCTTCAATAGCGATATCAGCGTGAGTATCAGTTGAAGAACAAACAAGAACAGCCTCAACTTCGGGGTCAGCAAGCATTTGCTTGTAATCATCATAAATCTTGGGAATATTGAGCTCTGCAGCTACCTTTTCTGCATTTGCATTGAAAACATCTGTGATTCCGACAACTGTTGCAGTCGGTACATTATATGTAATCGACTTTGCATGAAGGGAACCGATTCTGCCGGCACCAATGATGCCGATTTTAAGTTGCTTCATTTTAATGGTCCTTTCTCGTAAAATTCAGGGTTACCCCCGACTTTTTTTAATTTTATCATATGTTTTTATCAAATTCAACAATATAATCAATTATTTTGAAAATTTTTGCTTTGTTGCCATTCCGCCCCTGATGTGTCTTTCTGCTTTGTTTACATCAAGAATTTTTCTGACATCATTATATAGTCCGGGGTTGAATTTCTTAAGTCTTTCCGATACATCAACAAAAACAGTACTTTTTGATACACCGAATTTTTTTGCGGCAGCACGTACCGTTGTTTTGTTTTCGATTATATATTCTGCAAGCTCAACTGCTCTTTGTTCAACTGCTGTTTTCAAGTTACAGCCCTCCAATGTGACATATTATTAAACAATATGAAAATTGACAGGGGAATATAACCGAAAAAACTCCGATGCAAAATGCACCGGAGCAAAAACTATCTTTCTTCTCTGAAATATGAGAGACCCAGACTTGCAGGAGGTTGAGTTTCTCTTTTGCGTCTCATACTGATAATTATAAGAACAATAATTGTAACAACATAAGGTGTCATTTTGAACATTTCCTGCATGCTTATACTTAAGTTCGGAATATAATTGTGAATAATGAAAAGTCCGCCGAAAAGAATCGAACCGAGAATGCTGAAATTGGGCTTCCAAACAGCAAAAATAACAAGTGCAATCGCAAGCCATCCTCTGTCGCCGAAACCGTCATTTGACCAAACTCCACAGGCATAATCCATAACATAGTATAGTCCGCCGAAGCCTGCAATGATGCTGCCGATGCAGGTCGATAGATATTTATATTTTGAAACATTGATACCTGCTGCATCAGCTGTAGCAGGGTTTTCGCCAACCGCCCGAAGATGAAGTCCCGCACGTGTTCTGTTAAAGAAGAACGACGCAAGCAAGGCAATAATAATTGCCGCATAGGCAAGAAAGCTGTAAGAAAGGAAGATGTCTCCAAACCAGCCAAGCTTGTCTGCAAAGGGAAGAGTCTGCTTGAAGCAATTGCTTGTTTGAGTTAGGGTTATGGAAGGCGTATCGCTATCAAGAAGCTTAATGAGTGATCCGCCGAAGAAATTACCGAAGCCGACTCCGAAGGTTGTCAGTGCAAGACCCGTAACATTCTGGTTTGCACGGAGAGTAACGGTAAGGAATGAATAAAGAAGACCCATAAATGCAGATCCGAGTATTGATGAAAAAAGTGGAATAAGCACAGCTAAAGCGGGATTTACGGTTTCAACCGACTGCTCGTATAAAAATGCACCTATAACTCCAGAAATACCGCCGACATACATCACGCCTGCTGTACCGAGATTAAGGTTTCCGCTTTTTTCTGTAATGATTTCGCCAGTGGAACCAAATAAAAGGGGAATGCCCTGAACAACTGCACGTTGAATAAATGCAACTATCATTATTTATTCGCTCCCTTCTTTGATTCTCTGAATTTGACAGTATAATTCACAAAAAATTCACTGCCGATGATAAAGAAAATGATAATACCTGTAATTATTTCCGAGAACGAGTCATTAAGACCATAAATGGTGGAAATTTCGATTGCGCCTTTCTGAAGAAAAACAATTAAAAATGATGTCAGTACCATATAAATTGGATTGAATTTTGCAAGCCATGAAACCATGATAGCGGTGAAGCCTCTGCCTGCGGCAGTGTTCCTTGTGATTGTGTGGTCTGTACCGCTGACAAGAAGAAGACCTGCTATACCGCAGATTGCACCCGAAAGAAGCATTGTTCTCATAATAACTTTTTTAACATTGATGCCGACATATCTTGCAGTATTTTCGCTTTCTCCGACAACTGATATTTCATACCCGTGTTTGTTATATTTTAGATAGATATACATTCCGATTGTAAGCACAGCAACAATTAAAATATTAATAAGATAAGGAGAACCGCCGATGTTGGGCAGCCATCCTGCCTGTGTTGATGCGTTGATAACGCCAATCTGTCCCGATCCTTTAGGAACTGACCATTTGTAAGTAAAGAATGAAACAATCTGAATTGCGATATAGTTCATCATAAGAGTGAAAAGGGTTTCGTTTGTATTCCACTTTGCTTTGAAAAAAGCCGGAATAAATCCCCAGATTGCACCGGCAAGAATACTTGTGACAATCATAAGAGGATAAAGAATAACAGGTGAAAGTTTGTCTCCGAAAAGAATCATACAAGCTGCCGTTGCAAGACCGCCGACAAGGACCTGACCTTCAGCGCCTATATTCCAGAATTTCATCTTGAATGCAGGCGTAACGGCAAGAGATACACAAAGAAGCATTGCGATATTCTGGAAAAGTGACCATATGCGACGTTCGGTTCCGATTGCACCGTCAATCATGGTTGCATAAACATTTATTGGGTTTTCACCGGTTAAAACAACTGTAACAGCAGCGCAGGCAATGAGTGCAGCAACAACAGACAATATTCTGATAAGCCATGAAAGCCAGAAGGGAAGCGCATCGCGTTTTGCGATATGAAAAAGAGGTTCATGTATCTGTTTTTCTTTAATGCTCATTTGTTTCACCTCCGCAATTTTTTGTCATAAGAAGACCGATTTCTTCTTTTGTTGCTGTTCTTGCATCAACGGCACCTGAAATTTTACCCGAGCTGATAACGACAATTCTGTCGCAAAGTTCAAGTAATACATCAAGATCCTCACCAACAAAAATAACAGCAACACCGTTTTCTTTCTGTTCGTTGAGAAGATTATAAATAAGATATGAAGAGTTAATGTCAAGACCTCTTACGGGGTATGCAGCCATAAGAACCGTCGGTGATGCGGCAATTTCTCTGCCGACAAGAACTTTCTGAACGTTACCGCCTGAAAGTCGACGTACGGGAGTATTTGCATCGGGAGTGACTACTTCAAGATCTTCTATAATTTTTTTAGCAAGATCCTTGGGCTGTTTACGCTGAAGGAAAATTGATTTTCCCTTACGGTAACTTCGCAGCATCATGTTATCAATGATGTCCATATTTCCGACAAGACCCATTCCGAGCCTGTCCTCGGGTACAAAGGATAGACGAACGCCGAGATCTCTTATTTGCATGGGGGTTTTATCACGAAGATTATCAATTTTTCCTGTTTTAGGGTCATGATAAAGAATGTTACCTTCGTTAAGTTTCTGAAGTCCTGCAATTGATTCAAGAAGCTCACGCTGACCGCTGCCAGCAATTCCCGCGATGCCGAGAATTTCTCCCGAACGAGCAGTAAAAGTAACATCATCAAGAAGCTTTACACCTTCTCTGTTGATGCAGGAAATATTTTTCACTTCAAGTCTGTCAGCAGTGCTTTCAGGCTTACTTCTTGAAATGTTGAGGTCAACCTTTTTGCCGACCATCATCTCGGTAAGTTGCGATTCATCGGTATCTTTTGTTGTAACAGTTCCAATATATTCACCTTTGCGTAGAACAGCAACCTTATCTGAAAGTGAAAGCACTTCATGAAGCTTGTGAGTAATTATAATAATTGCTTTGCCGTCATCACGCATTCTTCTTAAAACACTAAAAAGCTTTTGAGCTTCCTGCGGAGTAAGAACGGCGGTAGGTTCATCAAGAATAAGAATATCAGCGCCTCTGTAAAGCACTTTTATTATTTCGACAGTCTGTTTTTCAGAAACGGACATTTCATATATTTTTTTGTTTGGGTCAATTTCAAAGCCATATTGCTCGCTGATTTTCTTTATTTTTTCAGCTGATTGCTTAACGTTGAATTTATCTTCACCGTCAAGACCGAGAATAATATTTTCGGCAGCAGAAAAAACATCAACAAGCTTGAAATGTTGATGAATCATACCGATTTTATAGTTGAAAGCATCCTTTGGAGAACGTATTACAACCTCATTTCCGTCAATGAAAATTTGACCGTGGTCGGGAAAATAAATACCCGAAATCATATTCATAAGCGTTGTTTTACCGCTACCGTTTTCGCCGAGAATTGAAAGAATTTCTCCTCTGTTTACAGTAAGGCAAACATCCTTGTTAGCAACAACGCTGCCAAAGGTTTTTGTAATGTTTTTGAGTTCGATTGCCGCTTGTGTTCCCACTTTATTTCCTCCCGTTTTAATTTTCAAAAAGCCGTTAAAAAGAATTAACGGTTTTTTCAGAATTAAAAATTAATCAAGGCGGAGCCCGTTTTGAACTCCGCCTGAGTTTTAATAATTAGAATTTTTCATTAAGAAGCGTTATTCCGTCAATTCTGAGATCAAAATAAGGAGCTGAACGGAACTCTGATTCATGGAAGTAACCGTCGGAAATAACTTCTGTATCGGGCGTGTAAGCAGCGTCTGTGTCAACATCAGCCTTATAGCTTGCAAGAGTTTCGCCGCCGACTGTGAATGTTGAGGTATCAAAAACTTTGATTGAGCCGTTTGCAAGTCCTGCCTTGATTTCTTCGATCTTTTCTGCGGTTCCTGCTGCAGCAGCCTTTTCGTTGATTGCACTGAGTTCAACAGAACCGTCTGTGATACCCTTGCACCAATCGGTTGCAATGATTTCTCCGTTTGCTACGCAATTGATGATGTATTCAAAATAAGGAGCCCAATTGATTCTTGAAGAAATAATGAATGTGTTGGGACATGCATCAACTGTGCTTCCGTTGTAGGAAACGTTGGGAATACCCGCGTTTTCACAAGCTGTAGGAGCGCCCATTGAGTCAGCATGCTGACTGATAAGCTTACAACCGTTGCTGATAAGTTTTGTTGCAGCTTCCTTTTCAGCTGTTTCATCGTACCAGCTGCCGGTGAACTGAACTTCCATTGTTGCTGTGGGACAGATTGATTTAACGCCGAGATAATATGATGTATAGCCTGAAATAACTTCTGCATAAGTGTATGCGCCTACATAGCCGATTTTTGCTTCATCAGCTGTAAACTTGCCTTCAGCTATCATTTCGTTAAGCTTCAAACCCGCTGCAACGCCTGCAAGATAACGTCCTTCATAAATTGAAGCAAATGCATTGTGGAAGTTTTTAAGACCTTCTGTATGAGCCATTGTTCCCGTTGCATGGCAGAACTGAACTTCAGGATATTCTTTTGCTGCCTGAATGATATATTGTTCGTGACCAAAGCTGTCTGCAAAAACGATGTCGCATCCGCGGTCAGCAAGGTCAACCGCTGCTTCATAGCATTCATTACTTTCAGGGATATTTACTTTTTGAACGTACTCAACACCGAGCTTGTCACAAGCTTCTTTAGCTGCTTTAATAAAATTAAGGTCATAGGTTGAGTTTTCGTCGTGAAGGAAGATGAAACCTACTTTGATGTCTTCAAGACCTTTTTCGGCAACATCAGCTGTCATGCTCTCGCCATTGTTATTGCCTTCGTCATCTGTTTTAGTGCATGCTGCAAAGCTGAAGACAAGAGCGAGAGCAAGAAGAATTGCGAGAATTTTTGTGAACTTCTTCATTTGATTTACCTCCGGTATTTTTATTTATCCAAAAATGACCTTACCGTCATCTATGGCCTTAATAACTGCAAGTGATTCAACTCTGTAACCAAGCGAACGCAGAGAATCTCCGCCGGGCTGAAATCCTTTTTCAATAACAATTCCGATGCCTTCAAGGGTTGCACCAGCCTGATTGATAATGTTAATCAAGCCGTGAACAGCTTTGCCGTTTGCCATGAAATCATCTATTATAAGTATGCGGTCATCGGGACCGATATAATCTTTTGAAATGCCGATTGTTGTTGTTATTCCTTTGGTAAATGAGTAAACATCAGCTTTATAAATATTATCTCCGACATTTCTGTTGGCACCTTTTTTGGCAAAAACAACAGGTACAGAAAAATATTGAGCAGCAACGCATGCAATTCCAATGCCGGAAGCTTCAATTGTAACAATCTTATTAATATCAGAAGTTGCAAAAATCTTGCGGAATTCTTTGCCGATTTCACAAAGAAGATCAACATCAATCTGATGATTAAGAAACATATCAACTTTAACAACATCGTTACCGATAACTGTGCCTTCTTCAATTATTCTTTGTTTCAAGAGATCCATTTTGTCACATCCGATAAAAATATGTAATTATATAACGATTATAATTCACAGATTATTAAAAATCAAGGTTTTTTTAAAATAATAATCATTTTATACGTTGTTGACTTTAATGGATATATTAAATATAATGTTATCAAGATATTTAATCATAATCAAGGAGTTTAAATATGGCTTTTATCAGTGTTTTTGAAGTTATAGGCCCCAATATGGTCGGTCCTTCAAGCTCTCATACCGCAGGTGCAGCATCAATCGCAAGGCTTGCAGGTAAAATGCTTCATTCAAAAGTTAAAAAGGTAAATTTTATTCTTTATGGTTCTTTTGCGCAGACATATCAGGGGCATGGTACCGACAGAGCTCTTCTCGGGGGACTTATGGGATTTGAAACTGACGATGTCAGAATCAGAGATTCGTTTGAAATCGCCGAAAAAGAAGGTATTGAATTTTCGTTTATTGCAAATACTGTCGAAACCGATGTTCATCCCAATACGGTTGACATGGAAATCGAAGAAATTTCCGGAAAAAAATTATCGGTAAGAGGGGAGTCACTTGGCGGCGGTAAAGTTAAACTCACACGCATTAACGGCGTTAAAGTTCATTTTACAGGGGAATATCATGCATTGATTGTTATTCATAAAGACCATCCCGGCGTAATTTCCAAAATAACTAATGTATTCGGCAAAATGCATGTAAATATTGCTTTTCTCCGTGTATACCGCGAATCAAAAGGCGGAAATGCATACATGATTATTGAATCTGATGAAGAAATTACGTTTGGTTCAGTTGAAGAAATCGAAAAAAATCCTTTTGTCAGAGAAACAATGCTTATCCGTAGATAATCGAGGTGAAATAACATGGAATTTAATACAGCTGAAGAATTGCTTGAACTTTGCAGAAATGAGAACAAACCTATATCTGCGATTATGCGTTTGAGAGAAATCGTTTATGGTGAACTTGATGCAGAAGCTGTCGAAGCAAGAATGAAAAAATCACTTGAAATTATGAGAAATTCAGCGCATGAGCCTTTACATAATGTTGTTCGTTCAATGGGCGGAATGATAGGCGGAGAAGCATCAAAACTTGAAAAAAGACGAGAAGAAGGAAAGTCAATCTGCGGAAATGTTTTAACAAAAGCGCTTATCTATTCTCAAGCAGTTCTTGAAGTAAACGCTTCAATGGGTGTTATTGTTGCTGCACCGACAGCAGGCTCTGCCGGTGTTGTTCCCGCGGTACTGTTTGCTCTTGAAGAAGAGTTCGCTCTTTCCGATGAAACTGTAATTAACGGTTTATTTACGGCTGGTGCAATAGGATGTTTATTAATGAAAAACGCATCGGTTTCAGGTGCAGAAGCGGGTTGTCAGGCTGAAATCGGCTCTGCGGCAGCTATGGCATCGGCTGCTGCTGTTGAATTGATGGGCGGTACACCCGAACAATGTCTTGATGCTGCTGCAATAACAATCAGTAATATGCTTGGCCTTGTTTGTGACCCGATTGCAGGTCTTGTTGAAATGCCATGTCAAAGCAGAAATGCCGCAGGTGCATCCAATGCAATAACAAGTGCTGAAATGGCTCTTGCAGGAATTAAAGCGGCTGTTCCGTTCAGCGAGATGTCTGATGCGATGTATCGCGTCGGCAAAGGACTTCCTGCCGAACTTCGTGAAACCGCACTCGGTGGCTGCGCAGCAACACCGACAGGATGCAGTCTTAAATGTAAAATTTTCGGTGGATGCAGGTAAACTATCAATACAAGTTAAATATTTAACCGACAATGAACATTGAATCATTGTCGGTTATAAAATTAATTTAAAAAATTTAAAATAATTATTGACAAATCAAAATCTTTTTGGTATTATATCTATCGTTGCGAATGTGCAGCATGGGCCATTAGCTCAGTTGGTTAGAGCAACCGGCTCATAACCGGTTGGTCCGGGGTTCGAGTCCCTGATGGCCCACCATAAATAATTATAGGGGTATAGCTCAGTTGGTAGAGCAGCGGTCTCCAAAACCGCGTGCCGAGGGTTCAAGTCCTTCTGCCCCTGCCATTCAAGTCCCGAAACCGTTGATACACAAGGGTTTCGGGATTTCTCTTTTCGAAAAATAATTTTTTCTAACACTTATGACCCTTTTTTCTAACATTTTTCTAACACTTTTTCAAAGACTGTTTTTTAATCGGCACAACTTTTGTGCTGATTTTTGCTTTTTTTAAGCCTTTTCCCGCCCCTTTTACGGGGTCTTTTTTTGTTTTTGAAAGGGTCTTTTCTTCAAACACTTTTTCTAACACTTTGTCCTCTTTTTTATCTTGTTCCGAATTTAATTTGTCAAGAGTGTCTGCGATGCTGATTTTTGAACTCTTATCAACGTGAGCATAGAAATTAAGTGTTGTTGATGCACTTCCGTGACCGAGCCATTCCTGAACCTGAACAACCGAAAATCCGAGATTGAGAAGGTTGCTCGCAACGCTGTGGCGTAAATCGTGCAGTCTTATCTGCGGAAGTGTACTGTTCTGAATAACCGAGTGAAAAGTGCGTGTCAGATAATTCGGTGCAATTACTTCGCCGTTACCCCATGTGCAGACATAGTCATTATATATG